>DASWUM010000163.1:0-35404 GCA_036401595.1 Pyrinomonadaceae bacterium | reverse complement strand
GCAGGGGCGGCCAGGGCGGGCCGCCCCTACGGTACGTGCCATGGCGTGCGTACAGGTCGTCTACCTGGGCGCTGTCGAACGTACTGTAGGGGCGGCCCTCCGTGGCCGCCCCTGCGTGGAATTCAACGGCCTTCGCCTCGCCACAGCCACGCAGCATCGGCACGATCTTTCCAGGATTACAAAGTCCCAGCGGATCGAACGCCGCCCGCACACTCAACATCGCATCCATGTCTGCGTCGGAGAACACAAGCGGCAACAACTCACGCTTGTCGAGTCCGACACCATGTTCACCGGTAATCGTTCCGCCCGCCGCAACGCAAACCTCCATCAACTCGCGACCCGCTTCTTTGACGTTCGACACTTCCACGGGAGAGCGCGAGTCAAAACAAATTAACGGGTGCAGATTTCCGTCGCCGGCATGAAAGACATTCGCGATCTTGAGATCGTATCGCGCCGCAATATCGTAAGCAGCACTGAGCACCTGCGGCAGACGCGAACGCGGTACCACTGCATCCTGAATCATCGAATCCGGCGAGATGCGACCGATCGCTCCGAACGCACCTTTGCGTGCGGCCCAGAGTTTCTTTCGCTCCGCTTCATCGCGCGCGTAGCGACAACTGCGCGCGCCATATTCCATGCAGATGCTTCTGACTTTTTCCGCTTCGTCGTCGAGACCCACTTCGATGCCGTCCAACTCGATCAGCAACGCCGCTCCGGCATCGGTCGGCAAACCGGCAGTAAAGATGCTTGCCTCAACAGCGCGAATAATTTCGCCGTCCATCATCTCGAGTGCCGCCGGCATCACGCCCGCAGCGATGATTGCGGAGACCGCATAACTCGCGTCGTTGACCTCAAGAAAATCGCCGAGCAGCGTTCGTACCGCAGGTGGTGATTGTGACAATCTAAGAGTTGCTTCGGTGGCGATGCCAAACGTTCCTTCAGATCCGATAAAAGTACCAAGCAGATCGTAACCGCCGGATTCCGCGCCGCCGAGATCGACGATTTCTCCACCCGCGAGTACGACACGCAATCCGAGCACGTGGTCGGTCGTCGTTCCGTATTTCAGACAATGAATGCCGCCCGCGCTCTCGGCGATGTTGCCACCGATCGTGCAGCTCGGCTGGCTCGACGGATCCGGAACGTAATACAGACCATACGGAGCCACGGCCTTCGAGACGTTGAGGTTGACGACGCCCGGTTGGACCACGGCGACCTGGTTGTCGAGATCGATCTTGAGAATCTTGCGCATGCGCGCCATCTCGATCACGACGCCTGAATTCAATGCGAGCGCGCCGCCCGAGAGTCCTGTGCCTGCGCCGCGTGGAGTGAACGGCACCTTCGCACGCGCGAGCTCGCGCATGACGGCAGACGTTTCTTCAGTGGAAGAAGGGAAGACGACAGCGCGCGGGCGATGTTTGTGTTGCGGCAGACCATCGCACTCGTAAACGAGTAGCTCGTCAGGTCTGGAGAGAACGTGCTCAGGCCCTACAATTGCGCTCAGATTGTCGATTATATTTTGCACGCGGCGACTGGCGATAGTTTATCCGCAGATTACGCAGATTGTCTCGGTGTGGGTAATCACTTTTTTGAGTAGATCCAATAAGCAAGATAAATCACGAGTCCTGCAGCCGCTGCGATCGTCGCTGCTTTTGCGTCACCCAGCGAGGCATTGGACAGCAACCAGACAATCAGCAGCAGCGAGAGAATCGCGATCAGCGTTCCACCGGGCAAGCGAAACGCCGCCTCAGGCCCCTCGCGTCGCGCACGAAAAATGGGCAACGAAAGACAAGTCGCTCCGTATGTAATGAGTCGCGCTATCGTACTGATCGTCAGCGCTTCCAGAAACGAACTCTTCAGAGTCAAAAACAACATTAGCGCCGCCGTGATCAAGATTGATGCATACGGTGTAAAGAACTTCCGATGAACCGTGCCGATGAACGCCGGCAGTTGTTTTTGTTCGGCCATCGCGAACGTAAGTCGCGAACCTGATAGCAGGAGAATATTCAGGTTTCCGCTTATCGAGATCATCGCGCCTGCGGCGATGATCGCGCCGCCGGCTGCGCCCAGAAACTGCGAGCCCGCATCTGCAAGCGGCTTAGTCGAGTCCTTCAGCCCCGGCAACGTCCCCACACAAACGACCTGAATCATGATGTAAAGAATCGCCACGACGAGGATCGCAATTAATAGCGCACGCGGCAGGTTCCGCTGTGGATCGCGCACTTCGCCGGCCGGAATCGTCGCCATCTCGAAGCCGGTAAATGCATAAATGAGCAGCAGCACCGATTGCGAAAACTTGCCGGTCTCCGGCAGTGCTTCAAATTTGTAAGCTTCGGGATTGAGAAAGAAAAGTCCGGCGGCGATAAAGATGATTATCGGGACGAGTTTGCCGATCGTAAAAGCGTTGCTAACGATTGCGGTCTGTCTGATTCCGAGTAGATTGATAACTGCCAGCACCGTGACCACGAACACGATTACTGAAGCGCGCCAGAACGGCGTCGTAGCCTGCAACCAGAAATAACTCAGGTAGTTGATCAGCAGATTACAGTTGGCAGCGAAAGCAGTGACGCGTGCCAGCCAGATCAGCCATCCGATCTCGAACGCCACCGCCGGCGCGTACGCCTCGCGCGCGTAGAGATATGGACCACCCGTCTCGTCAAAGCGACTGCTGACCTCCGCAAAGCAAAGAATGATGAGCGCCACGACGAGGGCACACACCACGAACGCGATCAAACTGTACGTGCCAATTAACGAGTAAACTTTTGAGGGAAGACCAAAGATTCCGGCGCCGATGATGCCGTTGATCGTGATCGCGACGAGGTCCCAGCGACGAATGCCGCGGACCAGGTCCGCCTCGGATTGGTTCTGCACGCAAAGCTTATAACAAAATCCGTGTAATCTGTGTAATTTGTGTTAAAAAGTGAGGCACAGATTACACAGATGAAGACGGATTAACGCGATGAGAACTCTGATTATTCTTTTTGTGCTCGTGATGGTTGCAGGTTCCGCTCGAGCACAGCAAATTTCTTTGCACGATCTTGTTGATCGGGCAGCGAAGACGACACTGGCGCAATTTGCTGACCGGAAGCTTCAGGAGAGCGAGCTTTCGATAACGCTGATCGATCTGCGCGATGCGAAGCGCCCGGTTACGGCGAGCTTTCGCGGTAACGAACGAATTTATCCAGCCAGCGTCGTCAAGCTCTTTTATCTCGTCGCCGCGCACCGCTGGCTCGAAGACAAGAAGATCGAACAAACACCCGAGCTGACGCGCGCGTTGCGTGACATGATCGTCGATTCTTCCAATGAAGCGACGCAGTACGTCGTCGACGTGATCACGCACACGACCGCCGGCTACGAGCTGCCGCCGAAAGAGATGGAAGAGTGGCAGTACCAGCGCAACGCGGTGAATCGTTATTTCTCCTCGCTCGGCTACACCAACATCAACGTCAATCAAAAAACATTTTGCGAAGATGCCTACGGACGCGAACGCGTCTCTCGCGGTCCAAACGGCGAGAACCGGAACAAGCTGACCACCGACGCAACTGCACGTTTGCTGATGGAAATCGTGACCGGAAAAGTCGCGAACGCGGCGCGCACTGCTGCAATGATGGAATTGCTGAAACGCGAATACGCAGGACAAAGCAGCGATCCGGACAATCAGGGAGTCGGCTTCACAGGCATCGCACTGAAAGGTCGCGAAGGCTTTCGTTTGTGGTCCAAAGCCGGCTGGACCAGCACTACGCGCCACGACGTGGCTTACGTCGAAATGCCTGACGGCGGAAAGTTTGTCCTCGCGACGTTTACTACCGGACACGCAAATGAACGCGACATCATTCCCACTGTGGCCCGAGTTGTCATCGACGGGCTGAAGGACGTGAAGTGAGTTCATCGCCACCAACGAAGGAAGAGCTACAGCGACAAGTCGAGGAAGTGAAGCAGGACGCTGACGTGCAGCGTGCCTTGAAGCAAGCCACGCCCGCTGAGAAGAGCGAGGCGCAGGTCCGAACGCGCGACAAGTTTCTGATCGGCACGCATCTTGTGCTGTTTATTGTTCTCGGCGCGTTGTACCAGGTGCTGAAGTCTCAGTTTCCTGGTTTTGTCGACAAGTATCCACTCGTCCCCAAGCTCGTTCTCGCGATCGCAGTCGTCGTTGCTTGCATGATGGGATTGCGCCTGATCGACGTTTATCTGATCGGGCGCGTGCGAAATGCTGTTTACCAGTACAACTTGAAACGCGTTTCGAGGCTGGTGCTGTGGCTGGCGATTGCGTTCTTTGTACTCACAATCTTTTTTCAGAACTGGTACACCGCAGTTGTTTCGTTTGGCCTGATCTCGCTGATTCTCGGTTTCGCTTTGCAGACGCCGATCACGAGTTTCATTGGCTGGATTTACATCCTCGTACGCGAACCCTATCGTGTCGGCGACCGGATCAAGATCGGCGCGGCCACGGGCGACGTGCTCGACGTCAGTTATCTCGATACGACGCTGTGGGAATTTGGCGGCGATTATCTTTCGACCGAACATCCAAGTGGCCGCATCATCAAGTTTCCCAACTCGACCGTGCTGAGCTCTCCGGTTTACAACTACACCTGGCCGCTGTTTCCATACATCTGGAACGAGATCAAGTTTCAGGTTGCCTACAATGCCGACCTAGAATTCATTGCGGCGACGATGAAGGAAGTGGCGGAGCAGGAAGTTGGCGAAGCGATGATGAAGCAGGTCGCCGTGTTTCGCGAGATCCTCGCGCAAACTCCGGTCAATCATCTCGAAGTACAGGAGCGACCGGTGGTGCTGTTTCGGGTCAGTGATAACACGTGGCTCGAAGCGATCGTTCGTTACCTGGTCCATCCGAAAGAAGCCGGCCGCGTGAAGTCGAGGCTGATACTGGAACTGCTCAACAGATTGAACGCCGAACCCGATCGCGTCCTCTTCCCACGCGACACCGCCCGCTGACATTTCTCAAGGAACATTTCAGGTATCTCAGTGTCTAACCGTTTGTGCTTTCTGTGCTTCTTTGTGGCTAACGGGAGGTATCGAGATGACTGCTCCGACTATTAACGTAACTCCGCTAATCGACGTCCTCCTTGTTTTGCTGATCATCTTCATGGTTGCGGCGCCAATGAAGCCTCATCGCTTCCTGACAAAGCTGCCGGCAATTCCTCATGACGATCCCCGCATTAAAGCCAATATCAACACTCTCGTGGTCACGATCGAAGAGGATCGAACCTTAAAGCTGAATGGTTTGCCAGACATGGGAACGGTGGATGATCTTTCACCGCTCAGTGCAAAGCTCAAGTTAGTTTTTGAGGAACGATTGCGCAATCGAGCGTACCGCTCCGATCTGGTAGCGCGTGTGGATCTGCCGGAGTTCCAGCGTGTCGAGAAAACTATCTTCATCAAGGCTCCACGCAGTATTCCGTACGGTGAAGTCGCGCGCGTGCTCGACGGCCTGAAAGGCACTGGTGCCGATCCCATTGGCCTGCAACTCGACGATCTCAAGTAGTAAGTTGTCTCTACAACTCGTGGTACACCAGATGCTGAGGGCAGGAATGTCTTGCTGGTCCGTTCTGCGTTTTGCGGGCCAGACTTAGACAATTTGATAGATTTCAAGTTCCTTCAGTGCTCTCCCGCCAGGGAGATACGCCGCGCGAAGTGTCCAAAGTCCTGGGCGTTTCTCCCGACCATCCCGAATTACTCACGATCAAGTGATGAAAAGACAATTAAAAGAGTCTGGGTTTACTTTGCTGCAATTGCTGGTGACGCTTGCGATCATCTCCGTCGTGTCTACGTTCGCCGTTATGGGCATCACACGGGCGCGTGCGTCGATGAGATTGTCAAACTCGACTCGCCAGTTTGGCGCTTATGTCGAACGAGCGCGCGCCGATGCTGTTCGCCGTCACGGACAAACGACGGTGCAAATGCTTACCAACTCGACCTACAGCGTGACAATGGATTTTGGCGACGGGGGCAGCGCTACGACTTAAACTTTTCCGCTCGAGTCAAACGTTACTTTCATAACTTCTCTGCAGACGATCACCTTCGACTGGCGCGGACGAATCTCCAATGAAATATCCGTTGGCTTTAGCAATGAGAGTGGCACTGCTAACGTCAACATTACTGGCTCTGGAGACGTAACGATCGACTCTGAGATCTTCCACGATACTTCAGTCCCACATGTGACCTATAACAGCAATGTTTCCGGAGATGTGATTGCGGATCCAACGCCCACACCATCTGGAAGCCCGTCGGTATCACCAAGTCCAGGCGCTTCGCCCACACCAACCCCAACGCCTACTTCGACACCAACTCCAACACCGACGCCCACACCAACTCCGACGCCCACTCCGAAACACGATCATTCACCAACTCCAACGCCTACTCCCACACCAACGCCGACGCCCACGCCGACACCATCTCCGACTCCGACTCCGACGCCGTGCGCTTTAACGGTGACACCGAGTTCGTTGACAGTCGTGCAAAACGGTTCCGGTTCAATTGTCGTGTCGAAGACCAGCATGGGAGGCAGCATGACCGTCACCGCAACGTCCAGCAATAGCGGTCAGATTCAAGTCTCGCCAGTCTCGAAGGTTTTAACTGGTATCGACGTCGCAACCTTCACGGTTACGGTCAAGAAACAGAGCGGCAGCGTGACCTTTAATTCCAGTTGTGGCTCGCAAACAGTCAACATCGATGTGCCTTAGGAAAGAAATAAGAATGGTCCGGATCAACCGTCAGTCTGAAGCTGGTTTCACGCTCATCGAAACAGTGATCTCGATGGTGTTAATGGCAATTGTCGGACTTGGCATTGCAAGTCTGTTTGCTTATGCCGCGAGCTGTACGGCCAGCGCCGCAGATCGCGAAATCGCGACGGCAGTGGCCCAACAACGGATGGAACAGCTCAAGAGTGTGGCGTTCACGGATGCGACGCTGAATGCCACCGTTTCTACAGGCGCGACAACGACAGTTACACGCCTTGGCCGCCAGTATTACGTGAATACGAACATCGCAGTGGATTCGAGCGCAACGCTCAAAACAATCACGATCAAAGTCACTCCGGTGGTGTCGAGTGCAAAGTCGCCATCGAACGTCAACACGATCTTTGGATCGGTGACTCTGGTCAGCACCCGCGGTACGCAGCAGTTGGGATCTAATCGTTCGTACTGAGGGAGAGATGTCGAAACATTCACCAAAGAAATCGAGTGCCGGGTTCTCGCTGATCGAACTTCTGATCGCCATGACACTGACGCTCACGGTTATGAGCATTGCCACCGTGCTGCTGGCCCAGGCTCTGAATGTGCGTACACGAACTAATGCAAACAACGACGCACTCGCGGATACACAGCGTGCTCTCAATATCATGTCGCGTGAGATCTCCGAGGCGGGTTTCAACCTGAGCGGTAACGGCATCGTCGCCGGTGATACCGGGAATGATGCGAATGGCAACAGCATGATTCGCATCCGTTCAAATCTGAATCGGTTCGACGAGAATGCCGGCGCCACAGCGCGCAACGGAATCGGCGTCACAGGTGAAGATGCAGGCGAGGACATCAAATATTTCATTCATGAGGCTGCGAATACTAATCTGTTGGCGCGTTTTGACGAATACGGCGAAGACGGCGGCAGTGTGACTGTGCTGGCGAACCGGCTCGATAGTCTTCACTTGCATTACTACGGCGGAAAAGTTTCTTACACCACGTCAGGCTGCGATGTGACCGGCGCTTCCGCTGCGGAAGTGAATCCGAGCGCGGCGCAGTACGTTGTGATTGCGGTGTGCGTGCAACTCAACGCCGTAGGGAGATTCGGCACGGCAGGTTACCAACCCGCTCAGAGCGTTTTACTTGTATCAGACGTGACCTTGCGAAATGCGAATTTACCGGCTTATTGAGGAATGAATTGATGGAGCGAATGACGTCAGGCGAGTCAGGTGCGGCGCTGTTAACTGTGTTGTTGTTGTCGACGTTGTTGTTGGCAGCGGGCGGCGCATTGATTTTGGTTTCAACGATGTCGGGCAGAACCGCGGTTGATTCGACCGCGGAGATGCAGGCTTACTACGGCGCCGAGGGTGGTCTGCAAGCGACGTTGAATGTGTTGCGCGGCAACGTTTCGCCGGTCGCAGGCATGCCGAGTGATTCAAAGATCAGTTTTCGTAACGCGGTCACTTTAAGCAATTCAAACTTGCCGACTGATTCATC
This sequence comes from Pyrinomonadaceae bacterium, assembly GCA_036401595.1. GTDB lineage: Bacteria > Acidobacteriota > Blastocatellia > Pyrinomonadales > Pyrinomonadaceae > PSRF01. Next base: position 27,215 of record DASWUM010000163.1, on the reverse strand, counting down.
CTCAAGCGCTCGTTTGTCGGGCTGGTTGAATTATGACTACACACCCGCGGGCGCTTCAGTTGCCGATCGGGTGAGTTTGACGTCGAGCTATTCGGCTCAGAATGGAATCGCATTCAGCGTCGTCGTAAGCGATCCTGACAATACGCCAGTTGCGAGTGGTGAACCTACGCGTCTGCGATTGCGTGTCACTGGTTATGGACCAAAAGGCGCAGTCAAGAAGCTCGAGCTGGTCGTTAAGCGGACCAACTTTGATTACACTCCCGTGGCGACGATCATGATGCGGTCTTCGGATGACGGAACGCCAGTCACATTCACAACCGGGGACAGTGCGGCGAAAGAGTATTCCGGCCACGATCGTGGCGACGGCACGAGTATCCTGCCGGCGTTTGGCTCAAATACAACTATCGATATGGGGATCGAGGTTGACGCTGCAAACAAGAACACCGTCACCGATCCGATCGCGGCCAACATCGGCACTTCAGCGCTGCCGTCATGGCTGCAGACTGCAAGCGAAGCACGTGCTTTCCTTACCACACAAAAAGCAAATGCCATCAGCCAGGGCAGATATTTCAGTAGTTTCGATGGTAATTCCGGCAGTAGTTCATCGCCTACGTTTACCTTTGTCGATGGCGATTGTGTTCTCGATGGTGGCGCCGGGTTGTTGATCGTTACCGGCAATCTAGAGCTGAATGGCAATCCGAGTTTCGATGGTCTAATCCTGGTCCTTGGTGGTGGTTCCGTCAATCGCGACGGCGGTGGTAACGGCAACATTTACGGCGCGATTACGGTGGCGAAGTTTGATGTGAACGGCACCGGCGGTTTCCTGGGGCCGGTTTTCAACACGAACGGTGGCGGTACGTCGACGATCCAGTACGATTCCGTAGCAGTGCATAAAGCGCTCAACTTGGGTGGTCCACTCGTGCAGGGCGTGCGTGAGTTCTAGAGTCTCCTTCTGAATAATCTCGTGCAACGCTTTTTCTGCGACCGGCACCCTAGGCTCCGACCTTGTGTCTGTCGCCGGAATGAGTTGTAATCAGCCCCGAAGGAGACCGACTTCCGCATGAGAAACCGTCTTTTCCCCTTATTTTGTTTGGGTTTGGCCATCGCCGTTTCGCAAGCCGGATGGTTTGGCGCTACCGCCCAGGACATCACGGGCGGTGGTAGCCTGCTTCGAGACATCAGTGGCGGCGCTGCCCTGATCTTTCGCGCGCCCCAGAATCCCACGGTCCATTTGTCGAGCAGTGGCCAGGGAGCTACCGGCGGCGGAAAAGTGAAGCCGACGCAGAAACCGCCTGTCCGTAAGCAGGATGCGATCATCGCTCGCGCCAATGCGGCCCGCAGTGCTCCCAAACCTCGCTATGAAGAAGCGGAGCAGCAGTATCAACTGGCGGCAGAGATTGCTCCTGACGATGCGCGTGCGTTCGCCGGCCTGGGAAATGTCTATGTGGACCAGGGCAAGTTTGCTGCGGCAGTCGATAATTATCAGAAGGCGATCAAGTTGAAGCCGGATTACAGCGGAGCGTATTTGCCGCTGGCCTTTTCGCTCGCCCGACTGGACCGCTATCCGGAAGCAATCGAGGTTTACAACGAGACGCTGAAACGCGATCCGACCAGTCCTGAGGTCTATAACAATCTGAGTTTTGCGTACAACCATAACGAGCGCTATCAGGATGCGGTGGAGGCAAGTCTAAAGGCGATCAAGCTGCTCGGTGAGACAGGCGAGGCTTACAAGCTTGGATTTCAGGAAAGAAACGAGATCCGTTCTTACGCGTACAAGAACCTCGGGAATGCTTACAACGGGTTGAAGAAGTACGACGAGGCTGCTAATGCGTTGAAGAAGTCGTCAGAGATCGAGCCAAAGAACGCATCGGCGCATTTCAATCTCGGGCTCACGCTTTACAATGCGGGTCGTTATTCGGAAGCGATTGAGTCGTACAAGGAAGTGATCAAGTTGCGACCAAACCTGGCCCAGGCTTATTTCAATCTTGGGCTCGCTTACTACGCGATCAACGACAAGACACAGGCGATGGCCCAGTATCAAACTCTCAAGGGCATTGACGCCGAAATGGCCCAACAGCTCTACGACTCGATCAAACACTAAGCCACCGGTTTTTTAGCCACAGATTACACAGATTCGTTTTTTGAATCTGTGTAATCTGTGTAATCTGTGGACATGGACCATCGTCAAAAATGGACCCTCACCCAGGAGGCTTTCGACAAACTGCTCGTCGCTCTCGGCGGTGACCGCGAGAGTGCCGCCCAGAAGTATCTCGAGATCCGGGGCAACCTGGTGCGCTTCTTCGAATGGCGCGGCTGCTCGTTCCCCGAAGATCACGCCGACGAAACCATCAACCGCATCGCCAAGCGAGTCGGCGACGGCGAGGAAATCCTCAACTATTCAGGTTACGCGATGGGCGTTGCGCGACTACTCCTGCTCGAAATCAACAAAGGCCGCCAGCGCGAACAGCTAGCCCTGGCGGAAATCGCCCCGAAAAGCGAGGTCTACGAAGAGCCGGATGACACCGAAAGTCGTCTCACCTGTCTGCGAAGCTGTCTGCAAACCCTCTCGACGGATAATCGTGACCTGATTCTTCAGTACTACCAGGGTGAGAAAGGCGAGAAGATTCAGAACCGGAAAAAGCTGATGGACAGCCTCGGGATCCCGGTTAACACCTTAAGAATGCGTGCTTTGCGTGTGCGCGAGAGGCTTCAGTCGTGCGTCGAAGAGTGCGTCGGCGAGGCGTGAAAAAAATTTTGTGATGAAAACGATTTCCCGGCCACTCATAAGTGGAAGTTCCCCGCTTTGTCAGATTCTGGATTGCAACTGTGCAACTGTGGTTTGGTAGAACGACCCAGCGCTCTGGGAGTGAATTTCCGTGAATCCTATGGCAGTCGACCTGAACAACGAAACGCTTATCGCCCAGTATTTACTGGGAGAATTGTCTGAAGAGCAGCAGATCGAGATTGAGGATCTCGCTTTCTCCGACAAGAAGTATCTCGCCGCCATCACGGCCGTCGAAAACGATCTGATCGACGAATACGTCCGCAACGAGCTGTCAGCCGTCGACCGGCAGCGGTTTGAGAGCCGATTTCTGACCTCGGCCGACCGTCGCAAGCGTGTCGAGTTTGCACGAGCGCTCGCGAGTGTCGTGACAGAGGAAGCGGTTCCGCAAAAGACTGTCGTTCATGCGTCTCAGCCGTGGTCCTGGCGGGACTCAATTTACGCGTTTATTAATGGGCTTACTCCGACGGCGCGGATCGCATTTGTTTCGGCGATGCCACTGCTGATTATCGGAGCAGGATATTTATCAATCGAAACGTTGCGTCTGCGCCGCCAACTCACGGAGCTAAGGGCGGAGAGTCAGTCGCAACAGAATTCACAGCAGCAGGCGTTGGAACTCGAGCGCCATCGTAACCAGGAGTTAAATGCGCAACTCAATCAGGAAAAGCAACAACGAGAGCAAACTGATGAGTCTTTGCGCGAGCTGAGTGAAACAGGAGATGCGGCGAATCCGGCGCCGCGTCCAGTGATCGCCTCATTAACCCTTTTGCCGGGTCTTTCACGCGGAGGCGACAACAAGCCGAGTATGGTCCTGCCGGAAGATGCGCGTCTAGTCCGGCTTCAGATCGGAATCGATGCGGAAGAACCGTACAAGAATTTTGCGGTGGAGCTGCGCACTCTGGCGGGGCGCCAGGTTTGGACGCGAGAAAACTTAAACGCGAGGAATCGACGTGGAGCACGCGCCGTCGGATTAACGCTTCCGGCAACCGCTTTGAAATCGGGTGAATATGAACTGAGATTACGTGGTGTTTCGGAGAGCGGTAATGCAGAAGACGTCGGTTTCTATTACTTCAATGTGAGGAAGCGATGAAATACACAAACAATTTAGCCCTACCTTACCTGGCTTTTTTGTTACTCCTGACTGCTTCAACTGCAACTCACTCGCAAACACAACCAACTCCTCTCGAACTCGGAAAGACGATCGAACAAAACATCCGCGCAGGCGAGAAGCACACGTACACGCTTTCGCTTGCAAGCGGAATGTACGGGTGCGTTGAAGTGCATCAGAAAACTGTCATGATGGCAGTTACCGTCTTTGCTCCGGATGGAAAACAACTCAGGTTCGTGGATCTCGCCGGCGCGATTGGATTGACAGAGGAATTGTCGCTCGTAGCCTCGACGGCTACTGATTATCAGCTCGTCGTCCAGGGTCCACTAAAATTTGACTATCCTGGTAGTTATTCAATCACGCTTAAAGAGACTCGCAGCGCGACAGATCAGGATAGAGCACGTGTCGAAGCAGAGACGCTGACGGAAAATGCCCTGCAGTTGTTTCTGACACAAGCAAGTGACGCAAAACTCAAGGCGTTGGATCGGTTCCAGCAATCAGTCAACTTCTGGCGTCTCGCAAAAGATCAGTCGAACGAAGCTCGCTCCCTCTATTACGTGGCTCTCACTTTGAATGCTACGTCGCAGTATCCAAAGGCCGCCGAAGTTGCGGAACAGGGAATTGCAATCGCGCAGGCGGCGGGCAGTAAACGCTGGCAGGCGTATCTACTCGACGAACTCGGAGCCTCCTACAGCAATCGCGGTGACAGAAAAAAAGCGCTCGACATTTTCCTGCAGTCTCTTCCTTTGCGCTCCGAAGCTGAACCCGTTGCATTAGCAAGCACGCTGAACCATCTCGCGATTGCTTATTCGTGGACCGGCGATTCCATCAAGGCCCTGGAATATCTGGAGCGAGTTCATTCCATAAATCACGAAATGCACGAGCGCATGAAAGAGTCGACGAATTTAGGGAACATGTGCGTGATGCGTAGAACATTGGGTCACTTAAAGAAGGCGCTTGAATTGTGTACCGCGGCAGTAGCAATCAAACGCGACATCGATGATCAAACTGGCCTTGCGTCGGTGTCGGATGCGCTCGGTAGTGTTTACGGCAGTCTTGGTGACTACCAGAAAGCGCTGGATAAATATCAGGAGGCACGGGCTATTCGTAAAAAGCTCGGTGATGCTGAGTCGGAGGCGATGACGACCGGAAATATCGGTTGGGCATACGGACAGCTCGGAGAGTATGAGAAAGCAATAGAGTTTTACAACCAGGCTATAGAACCGCTTCGAAAAGCAGATAACAAATACGGAATGGCCCAGGTGCTCGGCAACATGGGTGTCAGTTGGTCCAAGCTGGGTGACGATCGCAAAGCGCTCGACTTTCATTTGCAATCGCTCGGACTTCGTTCCGAAAAAGACGACCCAAGCGGCAAAGGCGTAACACTCAATAACATCGCCAATTGTTACGAACGTCTCGGCGAAAAGCAGAAGGCGCTCGAGAATTACATTGAAGCAGTGAGACTGCTTCGCGCGGCCAAATATCAACGGCAGTTGACGGGTGCTTTGAAGAATCTGGGAGTCTTCTATCGCAACGAAGGACAGCTCGACAAGGCGCTCGAAAACCTCAACGAGGCCCGCACCATCAGCGCCACGTCCGGCGACCAGGCCAACGAAGCGATTGCATTGTCGGAGCTTGCCCGGCTCGAGTTCGCTGGTGGAAACCTTGAAGGAGCGCTGAAGCTGATCGAGCAGGCAATCGCCGCCACGGAGTCTGTGCGCGTTAATCTGAAGAGCTATCAACTACGCGCGTCGTTTCTCGCGTCGGTGCGGCAGTTTTACGAATTTGAAACGGAAGTGCTGATGCGACTGCACCAGCAACGACCGACCGAAGGCTTTGCGGCGGCGGCGCTTCAGGTCAGTGAAAAGAGTCGCGCGAGGTCGTTGCTAGAGTTGTTGCGTGAAGCGCGTGCTGAGCTGCGAGAGGGTGTCGATCCGTCGCTGATCGATCGCGAGAGTGTTTTGCGACAGTCGATTGCCGACACCGCCGATCAGCAGACGCGCTTGTTAAGTGGAAAATACAGCGAAGAGAAGGCACTCGCGGTGTCGAAAGAGATTGAGGCGCTCACCGCCGAGTACGATCAGGTTCAGGCGCGCATACGACAAACGAGTCCACGCTATGCGGCATTGGTTCAGCCCTCGCCGTTGAGTGTCGCCGCAATTCAAAAACAGTTCTTGGACGAGAATACGTTGCTGCTCGAGTTTGCGCTCGGCGAGAAGAAGAGTTTTGTGTGGGCGGTAACGCCGGACTCGGTTAAAGCATTTGAGCTGCCGGGACGCGAGACGCTCGAAAAGGAAGCCCGGCTCTTCTATCAGCAACTCACCGAACAGGGAGTGAGTGTTCCCAATGAGACGCTCGCGCAGAGAAAACAACGACTCGACTGCGCCGAAGCAGCTTACTCACAAGCGGTGGCGAATCTGAGTCGAATGTTATTGCAACCGCTGGCTGCAGAGCTGAAGCAGAAGCGACTCGTGATTGTTGCCGATGGTGTTTTGCAGTACTTGCCGTTTTCGGCGCTGTCGGTGAGCGCGGATGCGCGACCGCTGATTGTCGATCATGAGATCGTGTCGCTGCCTTCGGCGTCGGTGCTGGCTGTGTTGAGAGAGGAATTTGAGAATCGAAAACCGGCGAGCAAGCTCGTCGCGGTGCTGGCGGATCCAGTCTTTTCTGCGAACGACTCGCGGTTGGCCCAGGCCACAAAGGTTGCCGAGCCTGCGAATCATTCGTCGGGAAGTGAAGTGCAGCGGTCTGCGGCTGAATCGGGTTTGAACGGCCTGGTGCGATTGCGATTTAGCCGGCAGGAGGCCGAAGAGATTGCGCGTCTTGCCGGTGACAAGCGAAATCTCAAAGCGTTGGATTTTTCTGCGAATCGTGCGCTTGTTACGAAGGCGAACCTCGCCGACTACCGGATAGTTCACTTTGCCACGCACGGATTGATCAATAACCAGAATCCGAATTTGTCGGGCGTCGTCCTGTCGCTCGTCGATGAACAGGGCAGACCGCAGAATGGGTTCTTGCGTTTGTATGACATCTACAACTTAAAGCTCGATGCAGATCTAGTTGTGTTGAGTGCGTGCCAGACGGCGCTCGGGAAAGAGATCAAAGGTGAAGGGCTGATTGGTTTGACGCGCGGTTTCATGTATGCGGGCGCGCCACGCGTGGTCGCGAGTCTCTGGCGCATCGACGATCGCGCCACGGCAGATATTATGAAACGCTTTTACGAGGCGATGTTGAAGGACGGCCTTCGTCCCGCCGCCGCACTTCGTGCTGCACAGATCTCGATGTCACAGGATAAGCGCTGGCACTCGCCACATTACTGGGCTGCATTTACGCTTCAGGGCGAATGGCGTTAGCCACAAGAAGGCACAGAAAGACTAGAGCTGATCGAAGTTGAGAATGACGGGGTAACTATTGAGGTTGTCTTGCGGTGTGTTGCCTGGGCGGATGGACAACCACGCCTTCATACCTGCATCGTGCGCTGCGTTAAGTTCTGCAGTCACGTCTGAGATGAAGAGGATGTTATGGGGTGGCAGCTTCATCTGCTTTGAGATACGTCGATAGCTTTCCGCTTCAGCTTTCTTGCCGACGTTTGTATCGAAGTATTCGTCGATAAACTTTGTCAGATCTCCGGCTTCGGTGTGTGCGAAGAGTAGTTTCTGCGCCAGCACACTGCCTGACGAAAAGATGTTGATACTCAAAGCGCGCGCGTGCCAGCGCTCGAACGCCGGCGCGACATCTGCAAATACCTGCGACTTCAGGGAGCCTTGTTGATAACCCTGCCGCCAGATCTTTCCCTGCAATGACTTCAACGCTGTCGACTTGCGATCGAGCGCTATCAGCCACTCAACATAGTCCGCAACGAGCGGCGGCGGATTAAGTCCCTTACTCACGTCATCCGCATGTTCGGCGCTCAACAGTGCGATGTCCGCACGCACTTCTTCCATTTCCGCATTCGCGCTCAAAAACTCACTGACATGCTCGCGTGCGTAGGAAAACAACACGTCATGAACAAACGCTATCGGCGTCGTCGTTCCTTCGATGTCGAGCAGAATGCCGCGAACGTCGTCTAACAGACTCATGTTGTCATTGATAGATGGGAAAGCCCGAAACAAACCGGCAGAAAGTTTTCATCGACGCGGCTGTCAGTGTAGTGCGGCGTCCATCCGGCTGTGTCCTGAAACAGACGGATGGCCCGGATGCGTCGATCGTCGCAGAGGTTGAACCAGTGGTAAGTGTCGCGCGGGACGCGAATCAGATCGCCGGCTTCGACTTCGATTGCGATGACACTTCCAGTCGCGGAGTGAATGTGAAACAAGCCGCGGCCCGCGATGATGAATCTCACTTCGTCTTCGTCATGCCAGTGTTCGCGATTGAACTTCGCGAGCATTGCATCGAGACCGGGTGTCGCTGGGCTGACGTCGATGACGTCTGCGGTGACGTAGCCACCACGACGTTTCAAATCTTCAATCTCCGGCGCATACGCTTCCAGGATTTCTTCGGCAGTAGCGTTGTCCGCAATCGGATGCGAGGGTGTCCAGCGTTCGTAGTCGATGCCCAAGCCGGCGAGGCTGCTGGTGATCTCGTCAATGTTTGTAAGCGTCTTGTTTTCGTTGCAAATCGTAACGACAGCCATCAGTCCGACCTCCTAAATCCTGTTCCCCCAGATGCGCATGGTTAGTCCCATGGTTTCGAGCAGAAACTCGAGAATCTCGATATGCCGCTTCGCCTCCGCCAGCGTCTGTCCCCATGAGTAAAGGCCGTGACGTAGCACGAGAAAACCGTGCGCAGACTTGTGCTCATTCAGGGTCTTGCCAACGAGCTCGGCCAGTGCGGGCATGTCCTGCGAATTCTCGACGATTGGCAAGAACTCCGTGTGCTCGTGCGTTCGCACACCCTGCAAACCCTTCAACATTTCATAGCCGTTAATCGTAACGCCTCCCTCGGCTGCAAAGAGATCCGAGAGGATCGTATTCCAAATGGAATGAGTGTGCAGCACCGCCCCGGCGTCTCGCTCCTTCACGATGCGCAGGTGCAGCAGGCTCTCGTCCGAAGGCTTACCGCCGTGCGCGCTCACGATGCGCGCGTTCTCATCGATCGCTAAAAGTTGCTCGGGTCTTAATTCACCCTTATCGACACCGCTGGGACTCATCGCCAACCTGAGCGGCTCGCGCTGGACCACCGCACTCAAATTTCCACTCGTCCCCAGCAACCACCCACGCGCGTGGAACCCCTTCGCAACCGCCGCGAGCTCCGCCGCCGTCTCCATGAACTCATCCGACATGAAAGAAAGATGCCACAACGAGACCGAAAATGCACAGCACTTTGGGCCTCTTTGAAGCTGAAGAATTTCTACTTGTATTTACGCTCTGATGAGAGTAGGATGCTCACGCTTTCGATTGCCGCTGCGGTTGACTCACCTGTCAAGACTGCCAGCGATGCTCATCATTCGTCGATGACGAATGCATCGAAGGCGTTCAGCCAAATCGTAAATAGACAACTGAGGTTGGGCAGCCTGGTGGGGGGCCAGGTTGAGTCCGCAGAAGTGCGCGACGCCTTGGGGGCTTCTGCGGACTCGGGGGTTCTCGAAAAGGGAAAATGTTGCTGAGTGCATCAGGATCTGAGATTTGAGATCGTGTGATCTTGAATCTCAGAGAGTGGCCTTGGTGAGGGGGCCACAGAGAGTCCGCGGAGGCGAACCGCCCAGAACGCCTCCGCGGACTTGTTCTTAGCCACAAAAAAGCACAGAAGAAAGCTAGCCACAAAAAGGCACAAAAAGCACAAAAAATATTAATGAATGGGAAGAGCGGGAGATTCGCAGCGGGAGAGTGATAAGCTGTTCTCATGCAGCTTCCTGTGAACCCGCCGATTCTTCCGATGCTCGCGAAGCGCGTGAGTGAGTTGCCCCGTGTGGGCGAATGGATTTTTGAGCCGAAGTGGGATGGATTTCGGGCGTTGGTTTTTCGCGACGGCGATGAGGTGATGATTCAGAGTCGCGATGAGAAATCGCTCAATAGATATTTCCCTGAATTGATTGAGCCGCTGTTGAAGCAACTGCCGGCGCGTTGTGTGCTTGACGGTGAGGTGGTGATTGCGCAAAACGGCGCGCTTGATTTCGATGCGTTGCAGTTGCGCATTCATCCCGCGGCTTCACGCGTGAAGATGCTGTCCGAACAGATTCCGGCGTCAATTGTCTTCTTTGACTTGCTTTGTGAGGGCAAAAAGGATTTACGCGGCGAGCATTTTGAGGAACGACGACGACGGCTTGAGTCGATGCTTTCGAAGGTCAAGCCACCGCTCCACGTGACGCCTATGACCACCGACACTGATCTCGCTTCTGACTGGTTTCGTCGTTTTGAAGGCGCGGGGCTCGACGGCGTGATTGCCAAGCCGGTTGGCGGAACTTACGAATCAAACAAACGCGTGATGCTCAAGATCAAGCACGAGCGTGAATGTGATTGCGTAGTGGCCGGGTTTCGTTGGCACAAGAAAGGTGACAAAGATCGAATTGGCTCGCTGCTGCTCGGGCTCTTTAACGATGAAGGGAAGCTACAGCACGTCGGTGTGTGCGCGAGCTTTACTGATAAGAAGCGGATCGAGCTGGTAGATTTTCTCAAACCTTATCGGAAGAACGCGCTCGAGTCACATCCGTGGAAAGCTTGGGCCGGCGATGATCTCGGACAGCGCATGCCGGGCGCGCAGAGTCGCTGGAGTCATGGAAAGGATTTATCGTGGGAGCCGTTGCGCCCGGAGCTCGTGGTTGAAGTTGCTTACGAGCACATGCAGGGTGATCGGTTCAGGCACACTGCGCACTTCCGGCGTTGGCGCACTGACAAGAAGCCGTCAGACTGTACGTATGAACAGCTCGAAGTAGTCGCGCCGCATGAGATCGAGTTGATCTTTGGGACATGATTAATCCTGTCCACGTTTGCGATGGGCTTCACGCCATTCGCGGGTGGGGTCGTCGTCAGGATCCGGCGTCTCCTGTTCCGGTCGAATCTTCTCCGGCACATTCCGCAAGTTAACTCGGACGCGCGTCCACGTCGACGAACGACCACGCATCGAATCAACCAGTACATCGTCAACCGCCAGTAGCTTCGCGACTTTCGGATACTTTGCTTTCCAACGCTCCAACCCCTCAAGCGCCGCTTTCTTATCAGGTGAGTTTGCGATGACCAGCAACGGCATGCGTTCACGCTTCTTCTTCGTCACCAGCTTCTTAGTCGCCGAACGCGCGCGTGAAGGTGCGACGCGCGGCGCCTCACCTTCCATCTTTTGAAAGTGTGGCGGCCACGGCGCGTCGCCTAATCCAGACGCCTCGTCCTTTTCCGCAAGATCTAAAAGTTTCTCCAACGATCCAGCACTCGCATCGATCTCAGCGTGCGGATCACCAACCTCCTTCAACCGCTGTGGCACTGTCAGCACAGTAAAATCGGCTGGTTCACACTCAGGAACCTCATCCCACTCGAGCGGCGTCGACACACGCGCATCCGGAAGCGGACGCACCGAGTACGCAGAACAAGTCGTCCGATCCTTCGCGTTCTGGTTGTAGTCGAGAAACACTCCGTGTCGTTCCTCTTTCCACCATTTCGAACTCGCGAGCTTCGGCACACGACGCTCGATCTCGCGCGACAACGCCACCGCCGCGCGTCGCACTTCACTAAAGGTCCAGCGTGGCTGGATTCTCACGTTGATGTGCATACCACGCGAACCGCTCGTCTTGGGCCAACCTCGCAATCCCATCTCTTCCAGAAGCGCCTTAACCTCGAGCGCCACCAGCCGCACACTCTCCCATTCCACACCCGGACCAGGATCGAGATCGACACGCAGTTCATCCGGATGATCGAGGTCAGCCGAACGCACGGGATGCGGATGCAACTCGATACAACCGAGATTGACGATCCACGCCAAGCCCGCCGCGTCGTCAACCACGACTTCTTCCGCTTTTCGACCAGACGGAAACGACAATGTCACAGTGCGCAACCAGACCGGGTGATTGTTAGGCGCACGTTTTTGATAAAACGCCTGCCCTTCGGCTCCGTCGACGAAACGCTTCAACACGATGGGCCGATCGCGAATGCCCGCGAGTGCGCCGGGCGCGACCGAGAGGTAATAGCGCACGAGATCCAGTTTTGAGAGTTTGGTCTGTAAAGTGAAATAAGGCTTGTCGGGGTTCGTGACGCGAACTTCGCGCCCTTCAATCGTCAACACTTCTGCCTGCGGCTCAGCCATGAAAGATCACACGAGAGACTTCGACATGTTGATAAAGTGACAGGGAATTTTTGTCTCGAGGTCGGGTGGAAATGGAGTGGTTCCCGTGTAGACGTAGCCGCGCTTCTGGTAGAACGCCGGCAAGTCCTCACGCAGATTCACGATGAGAATGTCCATCGCCTGCGAGCCTCGTTCGCGACAATACTTTTCCCCTTCACGCATCAACAGCGATCCGAGTCCACTTTGCTGAATAGCCGGATCGACCGAGAGCAAACCCAGATACGAACGATCGCCGCGCAGTTCAACGTAAACACATCCGCTCAGCATCTCGCCATTCTCAGCGAGGATGAAAGCGCCCTTCCTGAGGTAGTCTTCCACCTCTTCCTGCTTAATGCGGTTGCCGTCGATAAAGAAACCTTCGGCAATGTGAAACGCAGCATTGATTACGGCGGTTATACGTGCCGCATCAGCCGGCGTGGCGAGTCGAATGGGGACGGCGCTGTTTGGACTGGTCATAAATAAATTCAGATAAAACCATACTAAGAGTTCAAAGAAAACCACAAGTGCATTATGCTGCACGTCTTCCTTCCACAGATTACACAGATATGGGCACACAAACTGTAACTCAAACGGCACCCGAGGCACGCTCCGGACTGGATCCATGGCGCGTAGGTGAATTGCCACCAGCACCAAGACCGAAAGGACTGCAATGGTTCAGCGCGATTGGCCCAGGTGTGATCGTGCTGGGAGTTTCGATCGGCAGCGGCGAATTCCTGCTTGGACCAGCGGCGTTCGTCAAATACGGTCTTTCGCTCCTCTGGGTCGTCGGCGTGGCGGCGCTACTCCAGACGCTACTCAACGTCGAGCTGATGCGTTACACAATGGCCACCGGCGAGCCGATCATGACGGGCTTCATGCGCACGCGCCCGCATTCGACTTTCTGGGCATGGTTTTACGCGGCCTTCTACTTTCTACAAATGGGCTGGCCCGGCTGGGCCGGCGCAGCTGCAGGCGCAGTCTTCTTTCTGTTTACGAAGAGACTGCCGGGAGCGAGTGAGTCGTGGCTCGTCTATGGGATTGGTGTGGGCTTGTTCCTGTTGTGTGGCCTCATCCTGATGGTTGGACGTCGTATCGAACGTACTCTCGAAGTCCTCAACTGGATCATGGTGTCGTGCATCATTGGCGGATTCGCCATTCTGGCCATCATGTTTGTGCCTTTAGCGACATGGGGAGCCGCCCTTGCCGGTTTCGCCGGTTTCGACATGCGCACCGGTTCGTTTCAACTTGTACCCCCCGGCGCCGATTACTTCCTGCTTGGCGCTTTCGCAGCGTATGCGGGCGGCGGCGGAGTTGCGAACCTGACGTTGAGCAACTGGGCGCGCGACAAAGGCTACGGTATGAGTGCCAGCGTCGGCTTTATCCCTGCGGCGGTGGGTGGGAAGAAAGTTGCCCTCGCTCATTCGGGCAGTGTTTTCGAACCGAATGCAGAATCGCTTGAACGCTGGCGCGGCTGGTGGCGCATCATTCGTGTGGACCAGTGGGGCGTTTTCTTTGTCGGCGCGATCCTCGGCATGGGATTGCCGGCGTTGCTTTACGTCACGTTTATACCGGCGGGCAGCGACATTCGTGGTTTGGGTATTGCAGCAGCATTGGCCCAGGCTGTTTCCACGCAGAAAGGCGCGATCTTTGGCGGCGCGATCGCGATACTCGGAGTCTGGATACTCTTCAAGGCGCAGCTCGACATTCTCGAAGGAATGACACGCGCCGTCACCGATATTCTCTGGACCGGCAGCGCGCGGATTCGTGCGTGGCGTGGCGGCGACGTTCGCGTTGTTTATTATTCGGTCCTGGCAGTGATCTCGGTGTGGGGAATCATCGCACTCGGCTTGACGCAGCCGATCATCCTGTTGGCGCTGAGTGCGAACATGGCTGGGATAGTCTTTATCATTAGTTCAATTCACTTGTTGTATGTAAATACGACTTTGTTGCCCGTCGCTTTGCGGCCGCCGATGTGGCGACGACTCGCACTCGTCGCCCTCGCGTTGTTTTATGGATTATTCCTGACGATGTGGTTATGGAGTCTGGTCATGAAATAAAAACGTATCCACAGATTACGCAGATTTACTGTTAAAATAATCTGCGTAATCAATAAGAATCTGCGTAATCTGTGCTACTTGCAATTCGAGGCGAAGAAGTCTATAGTTCCCACCAATCAGATGGTTGGTGAATCCTTCCATCCAAGGTGGTTGTCGGGGTGAGGACGATGACCACAATAGATTAGGCGCGACGGCCCAAAACTGTCGCGCCTTTTCGCAAAATCTCACCCTTACAGCCCGGGTGAATCAAATCCTTTTAAATATGATGTCGAGATTCTTCAATCCCTTACTTCTGTTACTCACGCTCTTCGTTGTTCAAATTGCAGCACAGAACACTGGCAAAACTGCCACACCTCCGAAACCGTCTCCAACTCCGGAAGCCGTCAACGACCAGGGCGTATCGATTGAATTCAAAGTCTCGCCGATCAAGCGAAAGGTGACGAGTGCGTCGTCCGGACTCATGGCCGGCGAGGAAGCATCGGTCAGCTTCAATATCACCGGCACAAACGGATCGGTGCCGCTCAGTAATCTTCGTCCGGCCGTCTGGATCGATCAGCGCCCGGGCAAGGATCTTTCTGACCCAAAGGAATGTCGCGACAAGATTCAGACATTTCTGCAAAGCAGTTTGGCGAGGCGACCGACGTTAGATCTCAACTCGTATTACGTTCTGACACTCAATCAGGAAGCGAGCATCTCGGTCATCGATCCGCTTTCCGGTTTTGGCGGCAGCAAACTCTACAACCTCATCGCGCTTCCCGATGCCGGTGAAGACTGGGTGCTGCATACCGATCAGAATCGACTTTACGTCTCGATCCCTTCGGTCAATCAGATCGTTGTAATCGACACCACAACGTGGAAAATGCTGGCGAATATCGATGCAGGCGTGAAACCGAGTCGCGTCGCTTTGCAACACGATGGCAAGTATCTGTGGGTCGGAAACGATGATGCTGAACGGAGTGGCGTAACAGTAATTGACACCTCGACGTTGAAAGTCGCCGCACAGATAACAACCGGCGCCGGACATCACGAGATTGCTTTCAGTGACGACGATCGGTTTGCATTTGTCACGAACAAGCAGGACGGAACACTCACGATCGTCGATACACGAAAGTTGACGCGCGTTAAGGATCTCAAAGTTGGCCCGCAGCCCATCACGGTTGCTGTCTCGTCTTTAAGCAATGCGCTGTACGTTGCCAACGAAGAAGATGGCTCGATCGCGGTGGTTGACCCAGCGCGACTCGAGATTTTGACCCGCTTGAAAACGAGTCCCGGTCTCAAGGTGCTGCGCTTACAACCCGATGGTCGTTATGGTTTCGCTTTGAATCCGGCGTTGAACTCGGTGTTTGTATTCGATCTGCCGTCAAACAAGCTGATGCACAAAATCACCGTCGGACCCGATTCGGATCAAATCACCTTCACAAAACAGTTTGCATACGTGCGTTCGAGCGCCAGCGAGTTTGTCACGATGATCAAGCTCACTGATCTCGAGAAGGAAGCCGCGCTCTCGCGTTTTCCCGCCGGTCAAAAAGCGCCCAAAGAAGCTGCCGTGAGCGCGCTTGCTGAAGCGATTGTTCCGGCGCCGGAAGAGGGCGCAGTGCTCGTCGCGAATCCCGCAGACAAGATGATCTACTACTACTCGGAAGGCATGGCCGCTCCGATGGGTAGTTTTCAGAACTATCGACGCGTTCCGAAAGCGCTCCTCGTACTCGATAACGCTTTGCGCGAAACGAAACGTGGTGTGTATTCGACGACGATTCGACTCGATGCGCCGGGCTACTACGACGCAGTCTTCCTGCTCGATTCGCCGCGTGCGATTCACTGTTTCAGTTTTGCTGTCGACGAGAACCCGGCGCTTCCGAAACACATTTCAACCGGACTAAGAGTGCAACAACTGACGAGTGAGAGTCCGTTAGTCGGGAAGTCGTACACGTTGCGATTCAAATTGATCGACACCAATACCGGCGAAGCTAAATCAAATCTGAATGATCTTGGCGTGCTGGTTTTCCTGGCGCCAGGAATTTGGCAGGATCGCATGGCTGCCAAGCCAATCGGCGACGGAGTTTATGAAATGAGTTTCACACCTCCGCAAGCAGGCGTATATTATGTGCACTTCCGGATTCCTTCATTGGATGTACCTTTCAGCCAGATAACGCCGCTCGTTTTGGAAACAAAGAAGTCATGATGAAAGCAATGCTCAAGACCTTCGCTTTGTCGGCTGTGGCTTTGATCCTCGGATGCAGTTCGCTGATGGCGCAGGAACCGACCCCAGCGAATAAAAACGCTGAGTCGAGCGCACAGAAATATTTTACTGACGTGCTGCTGGTGAATCAGAACGGCGAGAAGATGCGCTTCTACAGTGATCTGCTGCAAGGCAAGGTGGTTGTGATCAACTCTTTCTTTGCAACTTGCACGGGAAGCTGTCTGCCGTTGAATCGAAATCTCGAAAAGCTTCAGAAGGCGCTCGGCGCACATATGGGTAAGGAAGTTTATTTCGTTTCCATCAGCGTCGACCCGACGGTTGATACGCCGGCCAATTTGAATGCGTATGCGAAGAAACTGAACGCCGGACCCGGCTGGTATTTCCTCACCGGTAACAAGGAGAACGTCGATTTCGCGCTCAAGAAGATCGGGCAGTTTGTCGACGACAAAAACGATCATCTCAACATCTTCATCATCGGAAATGAGCGCACTGGTTTGTGGAAGAAGGCGTTTGGACTGGCGAAGGATGATGAGTTGATGAAAGTTGTCGAGAGTGTGCTTAACGACAAGGGTTAACCACGGATAACACGGATTTTTTTACGGATTGACTCCATGTTGATTAGATTCTTGGTGATCTTGATGTTGTTTGTGCCGGCAGCGCACGTGTCGCACGAAGCGGTCGCACAAACTCGAAAAGCTGCCGGGCATTACGAGTGTCCGATGCACCCGGACGTTAAGAGCAAGAAGCCGGGGCGGTGTCCGAAGTGTCAGATGGTGCTGCGATTCACGCCGGATAAACCGGCTGAGGCTCCCGCTGTTTCCGCGAAGAGTGAGGCCGGAGCAGTGTCATCGCTGAACATTCCCGACATCGCGGTTCAGGATCAGAACGGAAAGTCACTCAATTTCTACACCGATCTCGTGAAGGGCAAGGTTGTTGCGATTAATTTCATCTTCACGACCTGCACAACGATCTGTCCTCCCTTAACGGCGACGTTTCGCCGCGTGCAACAGGAGCTAGCGCAACAGAAGTCTCCGGTGCAATTGATCTCGGTGAGTGTCGATCCTGCCATCGACACGTCGGAAAGACTGCGCGAGTTTGCTGCGAAGTTCAAAACTGAACCCGGTTGGGCGTTTGTTACTGGCAACACTTCTGACATCAATTCACTCTTGCAGGAACTCGGCGTCGCCATCACTAACAAAAACGATCACACCCCCATGATCCTGATCGGAAACGACGAAGTTGGATACTGGACTCGTGCTTATGGTCTTTCTTCACCCACCTCGCTCGTGAAGTTGATTACCGAAGCCGCAAATCGAAAATAATTTTCATCGCTTTTAGTAGCCATATCTTGTTGGCTGCAAGGAATTTTGCTTGACACAGCAACAGAGGCGAATTAGGCTGCTTGTGTCATAAAAAATGATCAAGGCGGAAACCCTACTTCACACGTTCCGGTAGTTTCACGCTTCGTTTCACAATAGTTAGTTTGTCCTGATTCCCGGCTATCGTCCGGCCATGAAACCTCAACTTGCTTGTGTGTGTTCCGCAAATGAATAAGGAGAAGCGACATGCTCCGTCAAAAGGGTACGGTAACACCCGTCAGCTATCTTGCTTTGCTAACTTTGTTTCTGTTCAGCGCTAACTCGTCGATAGCGCAGACTCCGCGAACACCATCGGAAAAGCCGGCTGAAGAGACGGCAGCACCCGCGCGAGTGACAGTTGATGCGACGCCCGTCGCTCCAGCGACGGTTGTGACTCCGGATGAAACCAATGCGACCAAAACTTCCGTTGAGTCTGCCAGCGTTGTCGAAACAAAAACTGAGAAAGAAGTAACCTTTACTGCCGCTCCTGCGCCGATGCAGGCTCAGTGCAAGCGAACTGTGAAGGCAGACGTCGTTGCGGTGGCGCAACCGATCTTCCTGAACCGTCTCGGCGCGATCATACCGGGCGGAATGGTCTTCGCACTCAAGAGTGACACCGTCGGCGGACTCGGCAAGCAACTGCGTGCCGATAAGCGACCGCGACCAATCGTGCTGCGTGCAAATGTCGGCGACTGTATTCAGATCACGTTAACCAACAACATCCCGCCGGCAAACTTCGCGATTGCTGCTCCGACTCCGGCGCCTCCTGGCGAGCCCTACAAGACACCCGAAGTTTCACTTCACGTTCAGGGCATGGAATGGGTCACCGGTCCAAAGGACGACGGTTCGTTCGTGGGTAAAAATGATTCGAGCCTTGCCAGTCCGGCACCAGTTCCGGCGCCGTCGCCGGGAACAACGTGGCCACCGCAAATACAAACGTACACGCTTTTCGCAAAAGCAGAAGGCACGTTTCTCGTCTACAGCATGGGCGACACGACCTCGATCGGCAGCCAGATCACGAACGGCTTGTTTGGCGCTCTCAACGTGCAACCGGCTGGCGCCGAGTGGTATCGCAGTCAGGTCACACAACAAGATCTGAAATTGGCATCGACGGGTTCGACGCCCGATGGTCATCCGATCGTCAACTACAACGCGGTCTATCCCGCGGGCTCAACTTATCCTGACGGAAGTCCGATTCCCGCGAACACGCCGATCCTGAAGATGTTGGATGGCAATCTCAACATCGTGCACACGGATCTGACGGCCTTGATCACCGGTCCCAACGCGGGCAGATTTACGCAACCGGAAGTTAACTGCGATGCCGGTGCGCCTGTTCCACCGGCGGGAGTCGATCCGCTGTTCTGCAAAAATCCTGCATCACCCGATCGACGCCAACCGTATCGTGAGGTCACGATTATCTATCACGGTGCGCTCGGCGGATCTCTGGATGGTTCATCTCCAGGCGTGGCGACGCAGGCGTTTCCAGTCCTGGCAACTAATTCTTCGGTGCGAACGACCACCATCGCCGGTCAGGATGCATTTGCGATCAACTACGGCACGGGAGGAATCGGCGCAGAGATTTATGCGAACCGCGTCGGCGTCGGGCCGATGGGTAATTGCGCTGACTGCAAGTTTGAAGAATTTTTCCTGAGTGCGTGGTCTGTTGGCGATCCGGCGATGATCGTCGACCGCCCTGCAAACGTCAGCATCCTTAACCAGAAACCGCCGTTGCCGACGACTCCGGCAGTGCCGACTGTGCCACCGCCGCCACCGCTTTGCACTACTGCACAGCTCGGCGACGGAGCCGCTCCCGATCCGAATTGCGCAAACGCGAAAGTTCCGCCACCACCCGCAACACCTTACTCACTGGCCGAACTCGCGAAAGCAACTCGAGTCTATTACCCAGACGATCCGTCGAACGTCTATCACACTTACATGAACGATCACGTGAAGTTCAGAATCCTTCACGGCGGCCGCGACGTTTCGCACATTCATCACCAGCATGCGCACCAGTGGCTGCAATCGCCAAACAGCGATCAGGGCTCGTATCTCGACAGCCAGATGATCAGCCCCGGCGCCAGCTACACGCTCGAGATGGTCTACAACGGCAGCGGTAATCGAAACAAGACCGTAGGCGACTCGATTTTCCACTGTCACTTTTATCCGCACTTCGCGGCGGGCATGTGGGCCATGTGGCGCGTACACGATACTTTCGAAGCCGGTTCGGAGTTAAAAGACGGCATTCCGATCAAGGGCACGCGCGCATTACCTGACGGTGAGATCGCTGCCGGTTCGCCGAACCCGGCCCTCGTTCCGATGCCAACCATTGCGATGGCGCCGATGCCATCGCCGGTCTTCATCGACAACGGACAGATCGTTTTTGGGACCCCCGGTACACCTGATCCACAGGGCACCAGCGTTACCGTGAATCCCGGCTATCCGTTCTTCATCCCGGGCGTTGCCGGCGCACGCGCACCGCACCCGCCACTCGATTTTGCACCCGACGGAGCCGGTGGTTTTCTCGACGGTGGTTTGCCGCGTCACGTGGTGACAGGCGGCACGGTCTCTTACGAGAGTCACGACACGAAGGACTGGAGCAAGGATCTCGCGACGATCAACGCCATCAAGCTGCCCGAAACGGGAACTCCGGTTGAGCTCGTCGCTATGAAGTTTTTCAGCCAACGCTGCTATCCGTCGTTCTTCCCGAGCGGCGCTGCCGGAAGTTGTCCTTCGTCAAACAGCACGCCACCGCAAAGCACGCTGGCGACCCCGCCGACCGGCTACATCGTCAACGGCTTGCCGCGTGGTCCCGTTTCAGGTGCGCCATTTGCCGACCCTGCGGTTGACGACAATGGCAATCCTGTCGGCACCTTGCGTGTTTACAAAGCCGCTGCCATTCAGGCCAACGTCACGCTCAATAAGAAGAAACTCGGTTGGCACTACCCGCAACAGCGCATGTTGGCGTTATGGCAGGACGCCTCGCCGACGATCCAGTACACGACCACGAACGGAACTCAGGGACGCGTGCCCGAACCGTTATTCTTCCGCGGCAACACGGGAGACATCATCGAGTTCTGGCACACGAACCTCGTTCCCAACTACTACAACGTTGACGATTTTCAGGTGCGCACGCCGACTGACATCCTTGGTCAGCACATCCACCTCGTGAAGTTTGACGTTACTTCGTCTGACGGCGCCGGTAATGGTTTCAACTACGAAGACGGCACGTTCTCGCCGGGCGAAGTGCAGGAGATCATCCGGGGCATCAATCACAGCCCGACGCACGGCTTCGTCAACTTCCCGAATCAACCTTTACTCGATCCCTCCAGCGCGCAATACAAGGCGAAGTATGCGCCGCCGAAAGACATCTGGGACTGCACGTTGAATCCGAGTTCGATTCGTTGTCAGCCCTGTGCGGAATGGACTTCGACGACCAGCCGTCCGATCTGCATGAGCTGGCTCGGTGCGCAAACTACGATTCAGCGCTGGTATGTCGATCCACTCGTCGATAACAGCAACGTGGATCGCACGCTGCGAACCGTGTTCACACACGATCACTTTGGACCATCCACACACCAACAGGCAGGTCTGTATGCCGGTCTGCTCGTAGAACCGCAAGGTTCAACGTGGACGGGAAATGACGGCACCCCATTCGGCACGCGCTCGGACGGTGGCCCAACAAGCTGGCAGGCGCGCATCATCACGTCAAATGCGAGCGACAGTTACCGTGAGTTCATGCTCGAGTTTCAGGATTTGCAACTCGCGTATCGCTCGACGTCCAAGGCTAATCCGAGTGACGATCCGAAGGTTGGCTGGATTGACAATGCAAACGCGATCAATCCGCCGTGCTACACGAGTCCGTGCGTATCGACTCCTTCACTCATCACGACCGGCGTGAACCTGCTGCCGGCCGGCACACAGTCAGTGAACTATACGAATGAGCCGGTTGCGATGCGTCTCGGTCCGACGTCGGCGTTCCCGGTGCCGCCGGGCCAGCCCGCTGACCCACGCGTTGACCTTTCATACATGTTTGATAACACAGTGGTGAAGCAGATCAACTCGATTCTGCCGCCCGATCAACAATGGGCGCCAGATCCAATGACGCCTTTGATGCGAGCGTACCAGGGCGACAAGGTTCAGCTTCGCATGCTGGTCGGAGCCCACGTGTTCCAGCATCAGTTCAACCTGCAAGGTCCGGTGTGGTTCTCTGAACCGTCCTGGAAGAACTCCGGTTATCGCAGTTCGCAGCCGACCGGCCTCTCGGAGCACTTCGAACTCATGTTCACTGTGCCCTCGTCTTCGGGGCCAAGCATTAATCGCAAATGTCCGGATGGAATGGCGAATGTGAACTGCGTCGACTATCTCTACAGCCCGAGCTTTGATGAAAGCGGAATCAGTAACGGTCTGTGGGGACTCTTCCGTTCATACGATTCGGATGCAGCGTCAACCGATCCGATACTGAAGAAGGTAGTGCCGCTGCCGAACAATCCGATTCAAACAGGTAGCCCCGTTTCGTATGCGCCTTGTCCGGCAGGTCAGCAGCCGAAGGTCTTCAATATCACGGCAGTGGCGGCACAGGCAGCGCTGCCTGGTGGCGCGATTGTTTTCAATAGCCGTGGGTCACAACTGAAAAACCCGTTGGGGATCATGTACGTCATGAGTAGCGATCTGACTAACGGAAAGCTCAATGCAGGAGTTCCGGTCGAACCGCTTGTCCTGCGAGCCAACGCTGGTGATTGCATTCAGATCAATTTGAAGAACGGTATCGCGCAGAACTCGGCAGTTCTCAATACAAACTTCTCGTTACCGCAGCCGTTCACAGGTACCGTTTACCCGCACAACGCGTCAAGTTATGTCGGACTGCATCCGCAGCTTCTCGCGTACGACGGTGCGAGCAGTAGTGGTCTTAATGTCGGTTGGAATCGGGAAGGTTTGGCGAGTGCAAATCAAACAATTCCATCTGGAAAGACCAAGACGTACACGTGGTACGCGGGCAAGATCGATCGCGCTGCCAATGGCACGTTGAATTACACGCCCGTGGAGTTTGGCGCCCTGAATCTGTTCCCGTCCGATGTGTTCTTTCAGAATCCGCAAGGCTTGTACGGATCGATGGTCATTGAGCCGGCCAAAGCGACGTGGACGACTGATGCAACCAGTCGCAGATCCGCAACCGTCACTCTCTCGGACGGTACGAAGTTCCGTGAGTTTGCGTTGATGATTGGTGACTCGGTCGCTGTCAACGGCAATGGCACCAACAGCGGTGCAGCGAACTATTCGACTGAGCCATGGAGTTACCGTTATCAAAACAACATTACCGGCGACTTCTCGTGTATGTTGTCGGATCAGCTGGCAGGTCCGGGAGGGCAGGTTGGCGATCCGAAGACACCAATATTGACGGCAGCGATAGGCGATAAAGTTCGTTTCCGCATGACGCACCCGTTCGGAACGGGTACTTCGCAGGTGTTCTCGCTGCACGGTCACGTGTGGCAGCGCAACCCGTACATCAATAATGGCACGCAACTCGGTAACAACATCCTGTCGCAATGGATCGGATCGCGGGACAACCATGGATCGTCAGATCATTTCGATATGCTGATAGACAAGGCTGGTGGAGAAGGTGGACGGGCTGGCGACTACCTGTACACCGTGTACGTTCCAACTCAGGCCAGAGATGGTGCGTGGGGTATCTTCCGCGTAGGTACTGTGAACAATCCAACGACACAGAATGCAGCCTGTCCGGCGAAAACGTCACCAGGGTATCAACCCCCAGTCAAGCTTAATGATGGCACTGAACGCTTCACCAGACCGCCATTACCAGACATGAAAAAACCTTAACCACGAACGGTTCTTTGAGGAGGAAAGTTATGGGCGGTAAGAAGAAGAAAAAGGGAAAAGGAAAGGGCAAAGGAAAAGGCAAGGGCAAGGGTGGCGGTGGTGCACAAGATCCGGTCGCACTGATAGTCCGCAGAGCCTGTGCGCAGACGCTCTACAATATTTTGCCTTCTTTCTATGCGTGTACTCCTGACTTATTCCAGGCAGCAGCTCTCGCCCTCGGTCTTAGCGGATCGTTGATGAAGGATAAGAAAGACAAGAAGGGTGGCGGTAAGAAGAAAGGCAAGAAGTACAAGAAGCACTGGAAGAAACACAAATCAAAGCCTAAGCCTAAGCCGAAGCCAAAGCCCAAGCCGAAGCCAAAGCCCAAGCCGAAGCCTAAGCCGAAGCCAAAGCCCAAGCCCAAGCCGAAGCCCAAGCCGAAGCCGAGGCCAAAACCGCAGCCGAAGCCAAAACCAAAACCGAAGCCGGTGGGTGGCGGACGACCCGTGGGTGGTAAACCTGTGGGAGGCGGAAAGGCCGTAAAAAAGGGCGGCTCTAAAGGCAAGAAGCGTTAAGCTTCTCTAGTTCTTACTCTACGCGGTCTCTGCGTTAACTCTGGGTCAAAGCGGTGATAATCTTACCGCCGCGACCCAGTGGACGCGGAGGTTCGTTTTATCTTGTCAATCCCGTTAATCTCGTCATGGCATCAGCAACAAGGGCGGCGCGCAAGCCGGATCGAACAAGCCTTTCCAATCTTCTCGCTTCAGAGTTTCACAACCCGTCGCAAATTCTTCCCCTGATTGATGGACTGCTCAGTAACGAGTCTTACGACCAGAACTTCTGCAAGAAGTTAATCTCCGTTGCGAAGCAGCGAACGGGCATTCCCTGGAACCTTCGTCGCATAGCCACCCTCGTGCTTGAAAACCAGGTGCTCAAGATCGATCCGGAAGATCTCGATACGTTCGACTCCGTCCTCGTTCAACTCAATCTCAAGCAGCGTGGTCTGAAGAATCCTGTAAACAAACTGGTGCTGAGAGAGGGATACACCTCCAACGATATCCGTCGCTTTGTTCCCGAGTTTCGTCGCCGTCTCGAACGTCTCGTCTGGCTACACGATCGCATCGAGGGAAAACAAACGTCTCACGCCGTTTTGCGCGACTTCTTCAGCGTCTCACGTCAACACTGCAAGCTCACACTCGCACGTTATCTCTGCACGCCGCAGGAAGTCGTCGCAGAGATCCTCCGGCAGATCGACGAAAGCGACGGCGTCCGTGACATCGATCTTACGGAAGTCAAAACCATCAAAGACGAAATCAAACGCTCGATCGAATTGCTGCCCGATTTCGAAGCTGAGATCTTTCGGCGTCTGAGTCAAACCGCGCGCATCTATTGGGTTTCAGAACGGACCAGCTCACGGCTCAACTCGCTGATTGAATATCCGCTGACGACAGTAGTCCTGGTAATAAAACCTCCCGGCAGCGATATCGAGTTTGAAATCAAGCGGGCAGGTTTAAGAGGTGAGAATTCGCTCAGCATCATTTTTGCTCGCAAGGGCTACACCGTGCCGCCGTCACATCGATTGAACGGCGGCAGCATGCAGTGGCTATTGCGTTACGAAGCAGACGCGGCGATTAGGCTCAACCGCGCATATCGTTTGGTGCATGGAGTTGACGCCCCGATACCCTCGTACACCGCGCGTTCGTTTGTTTACTCCGTGCCGACGCACAATGGTCCGGCGCGGACGATGGAATACTTCACCGACCGTCGCTGGTTTGGCGGTGGCTTCAATCAGATGCGCGCGGCGATGCGTCATTCAGTCGAAGCTTTTGCGAGCGAAGGTCACGGTAAATTGCCTGCACTTCCCGACGCGCTGAGTCTGGCGGCTCAGTTCATCGCGCAGGTGACGCCGGGCCAGGCGATTCTCAGCGGCACGACGGCGTATCGTCTCGATAAGCTCGATAGCTACCTGTCAAAAAATGGCGCCGAGCAGTATTTCAAAACAGGTCTGCGTGTTGGTTACGCCGCTGAGGAAGCGAAGCAGTTTGCCGACACGATCCTCGAGGAGATTCTCGGAGTTTACCGGCCGCCTGATGTTGGTTATCGCAGTTACGAACAGTACGTCGGGGCTGCGCTGAGTGCGAACCGCGCCCGGGCCGATGAAGTGTACCTGTCGATCGTGGACCAGATCGCGAAGTTTTGGGGAACGTTATTTGGTCTGAGAATTCATACGCGTGGCGAATCGTTTGTCGCGCGCAACGTTGGGCTGAAATCACACTGGGATCGAGGCGAGTGGAAAGTGAAGATCATCTTCATGGATCACGATGCCGTGACGTTGCATGGACACGACGAACACTTCTTCTACGCCGACAGCGCGATACCGACAATCGCCCTCGACGAGAGTTACATCTGGAGCCGCAATCCGCGACACTTTCCGGGCAGCGAACTGGGTTATTTGCAACGCATCTACCAGATCGACAAAGCGATCGACCAGAAAGGCGACGAACTCGCGCGGCGAACTCTCAAAGACGCTTACGTTAAGACGCGCAGCGCCGTGCAAACCAACGAACGCCTGCGGCGTCTTTATCACAAGCGCTTTCTCGAGCGATATCTCGACTGGGATATGTTCGTGAGCGGCTACCTGTCGCTGAACGGCGAAAAGTCCGCGAACAAACGCTGGAAGCAAAAGATGGAAGAGAAGCTGACAGGCAAAGGTTACAAGTCCGGCGTCGTTTCGAGAATGGGGCAAACAATCGAAAAGAACCGCTCCTTCCTCGAGAAGTACTCATTCCTCTTCGAACCTCCATACTAATCCGTTCCCGATCCGCGTTAATCTGTGTCCAATGACAACCTTGTCTACACGTCAGATCGAGGATTACCGGCGCGATGGCTTTCTTTTTCCGGTCGAGATATTTTCGGCTCCGGAGGTTAACGGATTTCGCACGGCTTTCGAATCGCTGATCGAAAGTAGCCGGGATACTTCGATCAAGCGTTTCGACCGGTTGCACATGTATTTTAACTGGGCTTATCGGATTGTGACCCACAAGACGCTGCTGGACGTGGTCGAAAGCATTCTTGGTGATGACATTTTGGTTTACGGGACGCTCGTGTTTGCGAAGCAACCGCACGATCTGCGCTACGCGTCGTGGCACCAGGACAGTTTTTATTCCGGTTTGCATTTGACGCCGTCGACAACCGCATGGATTGCCCTCACGCCAAGTCATCAGCAGAACGGTTGCATGCGCGTGATTCCCGGTTCGCACAAGCTCGGCGCCTTGGACCATGAGAATGTGGCTGACGATCCGCACATGTTGAATCGACGTGGTGAACGAATAAAGATGGACGTCGACGAGTCGGAAGCGGTTGATGTTGTTCTGAAGCCGGGTGAGATCTCGTTGCACGAGAGCACTCTCGTGCACGGATCGACGCCGAACAGTTCCGGTGAAGCGCGGATCGGGTTCATCGTGCGCTTTGTGACCAGCCGGATGCAGAATCCGAATGTGAGGTTGATGCGTGTGCGTGGTGATGGGGATTGCAGGCACCTCGATCTCGCCGCGAAGCCGGCGTTGAGTTCGGAAGAAGCACTGAGAGCGTGGCTGGCGTTTAGCTCAGCGTAAATTGATTCCACACAGGGGCGGGGGGGGGGGGGGGG
>DASWUM010000162.1:0-35948 GCA_036401595.1 Pyrinomonadaceae bacterium | reverse complement strand
AAACGATCAGCATGCAATATTCCTAACCTTTTTGATTCTCATGGTCTTACCCATCCGCTACCGCGGACGGTACTGACCCCGCCCAAGCACGACGTCCTGACTTTAGGGCAAAGCAGTGTAGCGCGGCGCTCGACCCATTCTAGTCACTCACGTTACCCGTACACCTGCGGTCATCCCACCAGACGGAATGTCATCCCATAAACTCACCGGAAATCACATTTCTAATGCGGGATGCATAGCCTCGAGACTAGATTGAACCGTCATTTCCCCCACGTACAAACCTTCCAATCTCAGGGTTAAGTCAGATGTCACACCTCTACAAAAAAATAGAAGTCGTTGCCAATGTAGCTATCATCGTTATTGCTTTCTTAATAGGGGGAGCATTTCTTAAAAAGTACTTCTTCGATAATCGCTCTCAACCACCACTCAAAATAGCTGCCGGAACAAAAGTCACGTTACAAGACGTGGATTGGGCGAAGAATGGCCAAACTCTTTTGCTGGTTCTTCAGAAGGGCTGTCACTTCTGTGCTGAGAGCGCCCCTTTTTATCAAGGTCTTACGCGCGAGATGGAGAATACTAAAAGCACGAGATTGATTGCGGTCTTGCCGCAAGAGGTAAATGAGAGTCAGCAATACCTTGCTGATTTGAAAGTGCCGATCAGTGAAGTAAAAAAAATAGATCCTGGTTTTCTCGGTGTAAGCGGAACTCCAACTCTGATCCTGGTCAACAATACTGGTCAAGTAATTGATTCATGGACGGGGAAATTGACTCCAGACAAGGAGATCGAGGTCCTCAAAAAACTCAAACAGCCTAACGCTCCGTCAGGGGCATAACCAACCCCCAAAACAACGCACTGTAATAGGAGGAGAACAGCCCGCCGCCTTTAGTTGAGCTGTAAGCCGACCTATTAGCATTAACCTAACCAAGGAGAAATTCCATGTTAAATCGCAATTTACTCAAGCTCTGTTCGAAGTTTCTCACACTCGCCATTCTTACCGGGTGTTTGGGCTTCTTATACTCTGACCACATACCTGTGGTCATGGCTTCAACATGTGACTTGAACTTTTCCTATGATGTTCTTGCATGTATGGATGGCCTGCCGCTTCGAGAGGGAGCTCCTCAACATGACTGCAACACGTATCCGGGGCAATATGAGTGTTGCTTTAACACATACGTAGATCCTTACGCCCTCTGCGTCTTACAAAACGGCCCGATTGGCGCCACGATGCTTCAGCCTGTGACCCAGCCTCAACCTGATCCTAATGCAGAACAGCCAAGTTTCATCGAGCTGAAAGTTAGAAGTTGCCGACTGTCAGGCGCGCACAATACTCGTTACAACACGTGCATGGCGAATGGAGGTACAGACGATTTCTGCTGCATGTACGCATGGACCTTTTGAGTAAAGCAGGAAGGCCGCTGAGGCTATCTTGAGCGGCCTTCTTCAATTCGCAGTCTCTTTCGTTCGTTCACCAGCAGTTATGATTCTTCGGCAATTGGCGCTGACTCTACTGCCTCTTCGGTTCGGGCGGCGCGGCGTTCGACCCACTCATAAACCATTGGCAGGATCACTATCTTGATGGGTCGTGTTACCAATCCTCCGACCACCACGATCGCCAGTGGCTTCTCGATCTCCGCACCGGTGCCGGAGGAGATGATGAAGGGGATCAAACTTATGCTCCCGATCAAGGCGCTCAATAACTCAGCGCGCAGACGTACACTCGCCCCGGTAATGACAGCTTCGCGCAGTTCCATCCCGCGAGCGCGCAGCTTGTTTATGTAAGAAACCATCACCATTCCGTTTTGCACTGCAACACCGAACACAGCAATGAATCCAACTATTGCGGGAACACTCAGCGGAAATCCGGAAATCAAAAGAAATGTCGTACTGCCGACCAGTGCGATCGGTATGTTGAAGATAATGGTCAACGTGTTGCGCAATGAACCAAAGCAGGAATAGATCAGCACAAACACCAGGAGGAGCGAGATGGGTATAGCAATCAGCAGCCGGCGCTCGGCCTGTTGGGCGTTTTCGAATTGACCTCCCCAGGTGATGAAATAGCCGGGTGGCGTTGTGACCTGCGACGCAACCGCCTGTTGCGCGTCGCGCACGAAGCTGCCGATGTCGCGGCCTTTGACGTTGCACATCACCACCACTCGCCGGAGCGAGTTCTCACGGCCGATCACCGAATCGCCACTTGATAGCTTGAAGGTCGCCAATTGTCCGAGCGGTATGCGTCCACCCACGGGTGCGGCAACCAGGATGTCGGCCAGCTTACTCACCTGATTCCGGTAGTCTTCGTTTAGTCGCACAAAGATCGCAAACCGTCGCTGACCCTCGAGGACATCAGTCGCCGAGTCTCCTCCCACGGCAATCTTGGTGACTTCCAGCACATCGGCAATGTTCAATCCGTAACGCGCGATTTTGTCTCGGTCGACATCGACCTCCAGGTGCGCTTCGCCAGCCACTTGCTCAACTGCCAGATCTTCGACGCCGCGAACGTGTGACATCGCATCACGAATATTATCGCCCAGCTTGCGCAACGTTTCCTGATCTTCACCAAAAATCTTTACGGCAATTTGTGCATTGATTCCCGAGATGAGCTCGTCGTTTCGCGTTTGAATAACTTGCGAAAAATTGAACTTCACACCGGGCATACTTTCGACCTTACTCCGCATTGCATCGACTAACTCATCTTTGGTTCTCGCGGTGGTCCATTGATTCTTCGGTTTGAGTCTTACGTATAACTCATCATTGCTGACACTCTCTGGATCGCCTCCCAGTTCGGCGCGTCCGATTTTTGCGACGACGGTTTCGACTTCCGGAAACTGTCGTAAGGTCTTTTCGATTTGCGAAGACACTTCTATCGCCCGCGGCAACGAAATGCTTGCCGGCATGGTGGCGCGGACTAGCATGTTTCCTTCATCGATCGTCGGCAGGAACTCGCTGCCAAGGATAAAAACGTCCACCACACTCGAAAGGAGTAACAAGCCTGCGATCGTCAGTGCCAGGTAGCGATGCCGAATCGCCCATTCAAGTACGGGAACGTAAATCCCTTTGAAGAACCGAATGATCGGATTGGTGCGAACGGCTCCTTTCTTCAGCCGCAGCCACAGCGCGCATAGCATCGGCGCAATGCAGAGAGCCATCAACATCGAACCGATCATCGAGAACGTGACGGCGTAAGCCAGCGGTTTGAACAGCTTGCCTTCGATACCTTGCAGCGTGAACACCGGAAGAAATACGGCGATGATTATTAAGATCGCGAAGAACATCGGCCGGCCAATTTCCTGCGCAGCAACGAGGATAGCTTCGCGCGTGGAGTGTTCCCGATGTTCCTCCAGGTGGCGGTAGATATTTTCGACCATCACTACCGTGGCATCGACCATCATTCCAATGCTGATTGCCAGGCCACCCAGCGACATGAGGTTTGCTGACAATCCGTCGTACCACATCAGGATGAAAGCCACGAGCATGCAAAAGGGAATTGCGGCAGCGGTAATAAACGAGCTGCGAAAGTTACCCAGCAGCAACACCAGGATAATCAGCACCAGTACCTCGCCTTCAATTAGCGATTCGACGACTGTGTGCACACTGTTATCTACCAGCTCGGCTTGATCGTAGTAGTCAACGATTGTTACTCCTGCCGGCAGTGCCTTATTGATCTCCGCTACTTTTTCTTTGACGCGCTCGATTACTTGCTTGGTGTTTTCGTTGATGCGCTTGAGAACGATTCCGGTAACGACTTCTCCCTGACCGTCCTTCGTAACCGCACCCTGGCGGATCTCGTTGCCGATCTCCACGCGAGCAACGTCACTGACTCGGATCGGCGTGCCGTTGCGCGAGTCGAGCACGATGTTCCCAATGTCTGCGACGTCTTTAACCAGACCGAGGCCGCGAACGACGTATTGTTCGTCACCATGTTCGATGAAGTTGGCGCCCGTGTTTTGATTATTGTTCTGGATGGCTTCAAAGAGAGACTTGAGTGAGATGTTGTAGCTAACCAGCGCCTGCTGATCGACGATGACCTGATACTGCTTGACGTCACCGCCAAAGCTGAGCACATCAGCGACGCCCGGCACAGTGCGCAGTTGCAGCTTTACGATCCAATCCTGAATCGTGCGCAATTCCTGGTTGCTCTGTCCGTGGCCGACGATTTGATAAAGATAGATTTGACCGGTTCCGGTGGTGATTGGTCCCATCTGCGGCTCAATGCCGGCGGGAATACTGTCTTTCGCTGCTGACAAGCGTTCGAAAACTTGTTGGCGTGCGAAATAGATGTCGGTATCGTCAGTGAAATAGACGGTGACTACGGATAACCCAAACTTGGATTCTGATAGCACGCGAGTAACACCCGCGATCCCATTCATCTCGTTTTCGATCGGAAACGTGATCTGCTGTTCGATTTCCTCCGGCGCCAACCCTTCGGCTTCGGTATCGATTTCAACCTGCACCGGTGTGACGTCGGGAAACGCATCGACGTTCAATCTGCGCAACGCGAGAATCCCACCCGCCACGATCAGCATCGAGACAACGGCTACGAGCAATCGTTCGCGATAGAAGAAAGCGATAAAGTTATCGGTCATCGTGTGTTGCCTCAAATTTTTTTAGCCACGGATGACACGGAAATAGATCCGGATTTTAAATCCGCGTCATCTGTGGTTACTGACCAGGCTTGCTTTGTTCAAGCAGCAAATAGTTTCCCTTTACGACAACCTTGTCGCCTGCACTGAGACCGTCGACGATTTCCACGCGGTCGTTGTTTTGAATTCCAGCTTGCACCTGACGCTTCTTGTAACCATTGCCATCGGCGACGAAGACAACTGTTTTTCCCTCATCATTGAGAACCGCTGCTTGAGGAATCGAAATAGCTGCTCGATTCAAATCGGTAACGATCTGCACGTTCGCAAACATGTCAGGCTTGAGTCTGCCGTCCGGATTAGCAACCTCCGTCCGAACCTTCACAGTACGCGTGTCGGGATCGACGACGTTGTCAACAAAAATTACTTTTCCTTTGAAGGTCACTTGGGGAAATGCGGGGACTGTCAGCCTTACTTCCTGTCCGGGTTTTACTCGCTGAAGATCTTTTTCAAAAACGTTGGCATCGATCCAGACTTGCGACAGGTCGATTATCTTGAACACGTTGGCATCAGTGCCGACGCTGGCGCCGATGGTGGCATTGCGTTCGACGACAATCCCATCAATCGGAGAGTTGAGTGAAAAAGTTGCGGCCAGATCCGTTTTCTTTGCGAGCGCGTCAATCGTCGCGTCGTTGAGACCGAGTATCAGCAAATGACGGCGCGCGGCGGTGAGCGCGGCTTTCGTTCCATTTACTGAGTTCTCGCCTGCAGCTTTAGCCACTTCGAGATCGTGTTCGGCGGACTGGAGATTCTTACCGGCAGTAATTTTTTGTTCGTAGAGAAGCTTATTGCGATCGTAACTTTCCTGAGCAAGCTTGATTTCGGCAGCCGACGATCGAAGAGCATTCTCATAATCCGCGAGCGCTTTGAGATAGTCAGCCTCGGCTTGATCGATATCGGCTGATTCGAGATCGGCAAGCTTCTGTCCTTTTCTCACTCTGGTGCCCTGGCCCGCATAGAGACGCACGATTCTTCCTTGATTAACTGGACCGATCACTGCCACACGATTCTCCGGAACGAGAATTTTTCCAGTCGCGGGAATCACGCCAGCGATCGTTTGTGGCGCAACTATCTCGGTTTCGATCGCGCTGCTCTGGATGGACGCAGGCGACGGCGAACTGTTGGCTGAAACATTTGCGGGCGGCGTTTGCTTGCAGCCCGTCTGCACGATCGCGCCGAGAAGCGTTGTCACGAGTATTGTTTGCAGTAATTTCTGAGGAATCATTTTGCTCCTTTCGCGATCTTGCTCACTTGTGCAGCGGCGTTGCGGTTGCGAGTTCGAGATCAAGCAACGACATCTGGTAATCAAAGAGCGTTTGGTAAAAGCCGGAGAGCGTGTCTCGTCGCGTGCGAATCGCATCCAGCAAATCAAGTGTCGAGCTCTCACCCGCCTTCAAAGCGATCTGCGTCTTGTTCTGAATGTCGTCGACTTTAGTAATGACGCCGGTTCGGTAAAGGTCGACCCGGCGTTTTTGCATCTGGAACGCAACCAACGATTTGTCCACGTCGCTCAGCACTTGATTAGTTAGAAGCTGTTCTTGGTTTTGGGCTTTTCTTTTTTCGATAAGAGCTTTGGCACGTTCACCCTGATTGCGATTTGAAATGGGAAGCTCAATGCCAACGCCAAAGGTGTAGCTGCTGGTGCCGGAAGGAACCTGCGATATGCCGCCGCCTAACGTGAGATCGGGAATGCGTTGAGCGTCCTGCAAACGGATGTTCGCATCCGCGGCATGTTCGCTTAGCTTGGCTGCCTTTAAGTCAGGCCGCGCCGCAAGCGCCATATCAAGCAGTTCGTCATGTGAGAATTGATGCGGTTCGTAGTCAATCGTGCCACTGACTTCGATGTCCATCGCTCGATAGTCGCCACCGAGCGCGAACCGCAGATCGCGTAAGGCGACTTCATAATCTCGTTCTGAGTTGGCGAGATCGGTGTCGAACTTGAGTTTCTCAACTTCGACACGCTCGAGATCCAGACCTGAGATCTCGCCGGCATTCACCAGGTCAGTGGTGCGTTTAACTATTTCCGCAAAGGTCGCTTCGTTTTCTTTGGCGAGATTGAGTAACGATTGGTTCAGGACCACAGTGTAGAACTTGCGTTTCAAGTCATTGGTCATTTGCCAGACGGCCATTTGGAACTGGCCTCGAGCCAACTCGGAGTTTGCGTCAGCGACACCGATTCTTTTGCTTCTCTTTCCGCCGAGCTCGAACGTGCGCGAGATGCCGTAGTCGTAAGTTTGTTCTTTGATCAATGGTCCACTGAGATTTACCGGGAGGTCGGATAGGCCCACCGTAATTGAGGGATTCGGACGCAAGCGCGCTGTCAGTTTCTCGGCGTCGGCGGTTTCGATATCGTAACGAGCCGCCACCAACTCGAGATTTTGTCGCATGAAGATCTCAATCGCTTCGGGCAGCGTAATTGATCGTTTTGCCGGCGCTTGCGTTTGCCCCCTGGTGGCGAGGTTGTTTTGATTCAAGAACACAGCCGGCTTCTCCTGTGCGTGGATGCCGGAAACGGCTGCTGCAACTAAAGTCACTACAGGCAGAAAAAGCGTGCGCCACTGATACATTCCTCACCTCTCAGTTATCTACGGACCAGGTTTTCAAAAATGCGTGGTGATAAGCCGGCCAGCTAATTAGATCGATGGCTGGCAAGCAGGCTCACCCGAATCTGAGTCTTTTGAAATCGGTATTACGACAGACCAGTCAAGCTGATGATCTGCAATTCACTGAACTGAGCTCAGAAGAGAGGTGGTGCACGACCTAACGTAGGTAAAGCTGAAGTAGAGAGATAGGAAATGGTTTCCTGGGGAAGAAACGCGAAATGCTGCGCTGTTTGTGCGACGAGGATTACAGGGGCTAAACCACCGAACAACTGCCGCTGAAATTGGCAAAGCGAGCATTCGTTACGATCGGAATGACCCAGGTATGAAGATTGTGAATCAGTGGCGCCGGAGACAGTAGTCTGTGACGGGCTCGACGAAGAAAATCCGTGGCTATGTGCCGC
This sequence comes from Pyrinomonadaceae bacterium, assembly GCA_036401595.1. Classification (GTDB taxonomy): domain Bacteria; phylum Acidobacteriota; class Blastocatellia; order Pyrinomonadales; family Pyrinomonadaceae; genus PSRF01. The sequence continues at coordinate 28,306 of DASWUM010000162.1, read as the reverse complement.
CTCCACGATTGCGCCATAACCGATCGCAAGCAGTAACAGATACGCGAGCGCCGAGTGAGTGCTCCTGCGCCGGACGGAGTTTATCGAGTTAGAACGGACGTTCACTTTGATCCGTGGCCTTTGCTACAGCACGATATCTTACTGTAAGGACGCTTGGCAAAGCGAAAAGGAGGTACTAAAGGACCACCGCTGGCCGCCAGCAACTATTCTCCGCCGCAAAGAAACTTATCGCGCAAACAAACGACGTACGAATACGGATACCAATGCTCCGACGATCACAAAGTCGAGGAACATCGATAGTATTAGTATGTGGTCCCAGATTGGCCTTGGGTTGACGCGACCAAGTAGGATCGTTCTTGCGAGATTACAAATAGAGGCATATACCAAAGGCCACCCGAGTGCGGCGAACAAAAGTCCAACCATCGCGCCCTGGTAGGTTCGTAAGCCAAACGCGCCGACAATCAGACCGATGATGCCGCCCACGATACCCATCAGAATAGCCATAATTATGGCGGTTACACCGAACCGTAATGGCAAGAGGTCGTTGCTGAGATAGAACTTATCAGCGAGCAGAAACTTTACGAAGCCGATGACCATTGCGAGTCCCATACCAATGGACGCACCGGCTATTACTTGTTGGATCGATGTTCGCAATTATCTAATGGCAGAATGTTTGTTCAACGACGACTGCCAAGAATACGCAATCTGCGGCAGTTCTGTTAGTCATTTGAATGCTGCTGTGGAAATCTTGTGGTCCGACAACTGCGCAATAATATGAGCTCCATACTTTCACTCGTAGCTGTATCGTAATCGTGGAACCGGCAATCAAAATTATGAATTGAACCAGGCTTGAGTCATAGTCGTAGAGTGATTAACGATATTGGAGGAGGCGCATTATGCATTGTCCTGGCTGTGGATCAAAAATCTCCGGGGCGCAGCAATTCTGCCGCGCTTGTGGTTTTGACTTGGAGCAGGTTTCTCGAATTCTCGCCGCGCCACTCTTAGCGTCACCACGCGAACTCCAAGGGAAAGGACAGATGATAGAGAAGTGGGGTTCCAACTTGCTGCTGGGAAGTTTGGGGCTCCTCTATCTGGCAATCTGCTGGATAATTATCGATCAAGTCATCATTGGTGGTGGCCAAGCCCTGGCTGGACTCGCTTTGCTGATGATTCTCACCGGAATTACGCTCGGGTCGGCACTCAAGTGCTACGCTTCATATTTACGCAAGTCGTTAAATAAGCACGAACCCTTAAGATCGACAGGGATAGGTTCGCCGGAAGAAGAAATGAAGTTGCTCCCAACGTCTCAAGTGGCATCAGTGTTGAGCATAACAGAGCACACGACTGAGCTATTGATGGCGGAGGGCAAACGCAGTACTAAAGATGCTTAACTGTGGCTGCGACAGTTTTAAGAAGAATAATTTCTCCCACAGTAGACAATCTTTGCAACTTGCTGATTTCTACCAGTGTTGCCGGGCTTAATAGATAGCCATTCTTCAGCCAAAATCGAAACTCCTTACTCACATCTGAGTGCCTTCATCGGATCCACTTTCGTTGCCCGACGAGCAGGCAGATAGCAAGCGAGCACCGCAACGGCTATCACGAAGAGCACTACTCCAGCGAAGGTCGTGGGATCAGTTGCGGTGACACCGTACAGCAGACTCGCCAGGAGGCGCGTTACTGCAACCGCCAGCATCAGCCCAATTAAAGCTCCAATTAAGGTCAGACCCATGCCTTGTTTGACAATCAGCTTTATGACGTCGCGAGTCTCTGCTCCGAGGGCCATCCGCAAACCGATCTCACGCGTGCGTCGTGACACTGAATACGACATCACGCCATAAATTCCGATCGCCGCAAGCACCAGCCCGAGCAAACCGAAAATTCCCAGCACTGCCGCGCCAGTGCGTGCCGACCACGATGCGAGACTGACGGTTTCGGAGAGCGGTTGCAGGTTTTGTGGCGGCAGGTTTTCATCGAGCGCGGCGACTTCGCGTCGCACAGCGGCGGTTAAGCTGCGGGGATCACCATCGCCGCGTACGATCAGTGACGCAATAGGAGAGTAGTTCTGCGCGAACGGGCGGTAGATGGTGGGCTCGGGTTCCCGGTCGAGACGATTGAAGATGTTATTTCTCGAGTCTTTGGTGACGCCAATTACTTCACATGAAATCGGATTCGATCTACCGACGCGCAAACGTTTGCCCAACGCCTCGCCCGGGTCGTTGATCTCCGGCCATAAACTGTGCGCCAATTTCTCGCTGACGATCGCAACCGGAGCAGACTTGATCGTGTCCTGTGTAGTGAAGTCTCGCCCACGAAGAATTGGCGTACCGACGGTCTCGAAATATTTAGAGCCAACGGAAACATCTCCGGCGAAGACTCTTTCATTTGGCGGAACCTCACGGTTTTCTGGAACAACCGGTGTGGAGAGCCACATAAAACCGAGCGGCAACAGATTGCTCACACTCACGGTTTGCACACCGGGCTGCTTTTCAAGTCGTTCAAGTATCTGCCGGTAAAACTCTCGGCCCTTAGCTTCGTCGTAACCTTGAAGCCGCAAGTTGAACGAAGCCGCCAGCACCTGATCCGGTTTGAAGCCCAGATCGACTTGTCGCGCGTAACGCAAAGTGCGCAGGAACAAACCTGTGCTGATGAGCAGCGCCAGCGAGAGTGCGACTTGTGTGACAACCAGCGCATTGCGCAAATTCAACCGGCGCACGCGCGGACTCTCAGCGTTGCTTTCATCCTTCAAAGCCGGGAGGACATCGGGCCTCGAGGCCTGCAGCGCCGGAACCAGACCAAAGATCACTCCCGTCGCGACGGCCAGCAGGAACGTAAAGGCAAATGTGCGGACGTCAAAGGACAGATCGAGAGTAAAGGTAAATGGCGGTGGGAACGGTGGCTTGAAAGCCATCAACAGTTGATTGATCAAGTAAGCGAGGAACAATCCGGCAGTTGCGCCGGCAAGCGCCAGCAGCACACTCTCTGTCAGCAATTGACGAATCAATCGCCATCGCGTTGCGCCCATCGCTAATCGAACCGCAACTTCTTTGCGTCGCCTTGCGGCGCGCGCCATCAGCAGATTCGCGACGTTGGCACACGCAATCAGCAGCACCGTGAGCACTGTTGCGCCGGCCAGTCTGGAGGATGTAACGGCCATCTCCCGGATCGAACCGATCATGATGCCTTGCGGACTGATCAGCCGTAGCGAGCGATCATCATTAGGACTGAAGCGTTGCTCGGGCGGAAGAGGATCGGACTGTTCCAGTTGGCGATTGATCATTTCGAGCGCAGTCTGCGCTTCAATAACTGAAATACCTTGTTTGAGCCGTCCGATGGCGCCAAAGTTTTCATTGTGCCGATCACTCAGAGGATCGTGAGTCGCTGACTGCGGTTCCCACCGCATCGTCGACATCATCATCACCGGAACCCACATGCTGACTTTCATCGGCGGGGTCTCACCGTCGAAGCCCGCAGGAGCAATACCGACGACAGTGAATTGCCGGTTGTTCAAAACGATCGTTCGACCGACCAGCGCACGATCGCTGTTGAAACGGGTCTGCCAAAAGCTGTGACTAAGGACCACGACTGGATGTGCGCCGGGTGTACGGTCTTCCTCGGGCAGAAACATTCGCCCAAGAGTAGGCGTGATTCCGAGCACGTCGAAGTAGTTTGCGGAAACCATTCCGCCGAGCACGACTTCACTGCGCACGTTATTGCCGAAACTGATGGGCGACTGCGTATAGAGCGCGAGGTCCGACAACACTTCGTTGCGTTCACGCAAAACCGTGAAGTCAGGATAAGAGACTGTCGGTCCTCCTCCGTCACCGCGCATTAGCAGGACGAGTTCGCCCGGCGCTTTGACCGCGGGCAAGGGTCGCAAAAGCAAGGCATCGACGAGGCCGAAGATCGCTGTGTTGGCTCCTATACCTAGCGCCAATGTGGCGACAACTACAAGCGTGAAGCCGGGATTCTTCAGCAACATGCGCACGCCGAAACGGAGGTCCTGAAGAAATTCCTCCAGCCACCGCGTCCCGCGTGCATCGCGGCACTTCTCCTTCACCTGCTCAGAACCGCCGAGAGCAATATGGGCTTGTCGTTTTGCTTCCTCTGGACTGTAGCCTTGTGCGATCAGGTCACTGGTATGTTGGTCCAGGTGGTGGCGGAGTTCCTTTTCGAGTTGTTCTTCATGCTGTCGTCGGTGAAACAGGCGATGCCACCAGGTCATCCTGCACCTCCTTCCGACATTTTGAGGATCAGACTGACGGCTTGAGTGAGACGCTGCCAGCCCGCAGCTTCGGTTTCCAGTTGCGTCTGTCCTTTTCGCGTCACGCGATAGAACTTGGCCTCGCGCCCGGTCTCGGTCACCTTCCAGTCGGCCACCAAAAGACCGCGGTTTTCGAGTCGGTGCAATGCCGGATAAAGCGAGCCTTGCGGAACCTGGACCACACCGCGCGAGACCTGTTCCAGGCGTTGGGCGATCGCATACCCGTGAATCGGACCGAGCGCCACAACTTTCAAGATCAGCAAATCCAATGTGCCTTGAGGAAGATCTGATTTCGGCTTCACTGCTGTTACCTCCGTCTTCTACATATTAAATAGCAATACGTGTAGAAGTGCAAGGTGTGCGCCGAGCGATCAGTTTCCGTTCCGATTATTAGGCTGCCTAGCGCGCCGACTCGATCAGAGGATTTTCTAACCCACACTTAAAATCCTGACCGACCAAAGGGTAGTAAACCTTGCCCGAGATCTTGACCCTGGTTCCGTACCCTGCAACTTGTCCATCCGACGTGTGCACTTTGAGGTCCTTGTCCGTGAACTCCTTTGGCGCCAGCTCAGCCTGGTTGGCCTGGTTGCCGATCCGGGTCTGCACGCCGATAGGCGCGCCGGTATAGTCGCCACTCCCGTAAAGCCGGAGCACGACGCTGGTCGTGCCTGTGAACTTCTCGGGGAAGCGAAGGAAGCCGACGACCGCGACCCGCTTGCCTTCGTTAGCCTTGTCGCATAACGACGCGAAGTCTTTCATCTCACCGGGGGTCGGCGGCTCGGACGACCCTCCTCCGCACGCAGCACAGAAGATGAGTAGTGCTATGCAGAAGGTCTTGCGAAGAGTCATAGGTGATCTCCTCAAACGGATAGTTTATTCTTGACGTTCTTATCCACAGATTACAACAGATTCTATTGATCAATCTGTGTAATCTGTGGATAGGAGCCACAAACCAGGGCGCGACTTGGGCTTCCGTCAAATTCTGCGTTGCTGATTAATTGTTCGGGGTCGGGTGAGTGCCTGCGGCTTGTCAGGTTTAGAGCTCGGACTCTCTGCTACCTGGCGAGGATTGGCGTCGTAAATTAGTATCCGTGACCTCATGCGATTCCCAATTGCATAACCCCCAAAGGCGCCAAACGTTCCACCGACAGCCGGAATTAGAAAGAAACCAGCTGGCTTATTTTTTGCGATGTCGAGACCTGCAGCGGCGCCGGTTATCGTGCCTCCGTTGCGCAGCAGTCGGCGTAGTTCGTCCGGCTTCGGAGAAAGTTGATAGATTTTAGCTACACGACCGCGTTGGATCTCTGCAATCTCATTGGCGCGAGACAATCTCAACATTCCTGCCGTCGCATTGAGTAATCTGCCTTTCAACTGCGTGCCGTCATCGAGTTGAATTTCCAGTTCGGTTCGAGAAGGTGTTGCTTGCACCGCATCCCAGAGGTCAGAACCCGCGTTTACAGTCGTCTGGGCAAAGGTAACAACAGACATGTAGCCAACTAAGCAAGACAGCGAGACGAGAATTAAGGAGCAATGGACGTGAGCGCGCATAGGTATGGTCCTTTCGCGAAGCGTAGTTGTCCGAAAAATCTAACAATTACAGTTCACGATAGGAGCGCGGTGAGGACACTCTTCGGATTGACATACCACCCTACCAACAGATCAAACAACACAGCAGGTCATGAACTTGAGGCTAAAAGTATGCGACGCAGATAGTCTACCTGGCCGAGATGCCAGTTCAGGTGTCCATAAAGGTGAATTAGGAATTGTCGTGTTGAAATCGGAGCCCCAAGAACAACCTCTGGATATTCCATCTCCAACTGCTCCGCGGAAAGCTCTTTGATGACAGACGGGATAGATCGTCTTAACTCCGCCAGGCGCGTGCTGAGTTCAGCTCTCGACGCTCCCTTTGAGCTGAATTCAAGCTCCCGCTTTCTTTCGTAAGGCAGGTTACCGAGCTGGCGTCCCACGTATTCCCTGAGATTGCCTTCAATATGAAGCGCCAGATTGCCTGCCGCATTCGTCACACCCGGAAGCGTTTGCCAAAGTGCTTCATCAGTCGGAAAGGCCTCGATCTGTTGACTCAACTTCGCCAGATCGCGATCGAAGAGAAATCCTAGCTCACTCGTGATGCTCATATTCAGAACTCCTTAAAACCAATTTGAAGTGCCCGCGTTTTCAAATTTCAACTTCGCCCTCGAGATAGAAAACGCACGCGCCTTCCAGCTTGACGCGATCACCCTCCAGCCGACAAACGATCTCTCCACCACGCCGCGAAGCCTGGAACGCGTGAAACGTAGTCTTGCCCAGTCGCTTCGCCCAATGGGGTGCAAGCATGCAGTGCGCAGCGCCGGTCACGGGATCTTCCGGGATGCCCTTGGCTGGTGCGAAGTAGCGGCTGATGAAGTCGTAGGTTTCCTCTCCAGGCGCGGTCACGATTACTCCGGGTCGGTCCAGGCGCGCGAGCGCAGCCATATCTGGAGCCAACGAACGTAAGACTTGGCCGCTCTCAAGCAAGGCCAGATAGTTGAACTCGTTTTTGAAAACCTCGATTGGATCGATGCGCAGCGCTTCAGCAAGCGCGGGCGGAATGGAGATCTGCTCGGACGTTCGGACGGGGAAGTCCATGACGTAACCCGCTTCGGTCCGGTTCACAGTCAGTGGGCCACTCGCGGAGTGGAAGACCACTGTGTCACGTCCTGGCTCTAGCCGCTGCATGACCACTGCTGCACTGGCCAGTGTTGCATGCCCGCAAAGCGGCACCTCGGTGGTGGGCGTGAACCAACGCAGCCGATAATCACCACCTTTGGGAACGAGAAAAGCTGTCTCACTAAGGTTGTTTTCGGCAGCAATCTCCTGAAGCAAAGTATCTTCGAGAAATGTATTCAATAGCATCACCGCAGCGGGGTTACCTGCGAACGGACGCGAGCTGAAGGCATCAATATGAAATATCGGTATGCGCATGTTGCTGAAATGGTAGTTCGACTATGCCGAGTGGTTCATTATACCGTGCAAGCCTTCGGCGCATGGCATCGAGGCATTCAAGAGGGCAATACCCAAAGGCGTGAGCTATAAGTGATCGGTTGCTTTGGGTGATATAATCCGGTCTGCTATCCTCACTAAGCAAAACGCACACCTCCCTTCAGTCCAGTAACCTCTCTACTTTGAACGAAGGAGAAAAATCATGACTGACATATTAGATGGCGCAGGGCTGGTTGAGCAGTGGCGCAATGACGGAGGACAGGATAATCCCGCCGGTCCGCTATTTGCTGCTGGGGAATTCGCAGAAGCAGATATCGTTAACGCAACTGGCGAGTTTATTACTCGGTGCTCTGGTTGCTCCGGCTCGGCCGGACATCCTTGCTGCTAAATGACATGACGTGGCGTCATTTCGATAGGTCGCTGGGTTGTCTGGTCTCGCCCGCTCTGGACGAACTGGCAACCCAGCTTTCTTTCGTCCGAGGATTGAGCGCAAGAGAGCGCGATGTAATCACCGATACAACGCGGGAATCGCTTTATACAGTCCTGCACAGTAAAGTCAGCCGGTTGCTCGTTCTCGAACTCAACGCCGCACGTGTAACCGGTCGACTAAGCGGCGAGAACTCGGAACAGCGTTGGCAACAATTCCTGGAACTCTCGTCCCAGCGGTCGTTCTGGGACGACTTAGCCACTCAGTATCCCTCCTTATTATCTCGAGTAGACGCGATCGTGCAGAATCGGTGCATGGCAACGCTGCGCTTCTCGCAACGTTGGACCAGCGACCGGCACCGACTGAAAGGTCTGTGTGCCGGTGACCCAGGAGAGCTTAACGAGCTCAGCTTCGGAGCCGGCGACAGCCATCGCGGTGGGTCGACCGTGGCAATTGTGCGTGGTGAGGGCTGGCGTGTTGTTTACAAGCCGCGTTCACTGACAATCGACAACGCACTGCGCGGCTTCGTGGCGGAGCTCGCCGGCGATCATGGTAGCGCGGTAAGTATCTGCGTCCCCGAAGTCATGGACTGTGGCGATTACGGGTGGGTCGAATTTGTGACCCACCGCTTCGCGGCGGGAAACGAGGAACTGCTTAGCTTCTATCGCGGCATCGGCCACTTGCTGGCATTAATGCGGTTGCTCAGCGGCAGCGATCTGCACGCTGAAAATGTGATCGCCCAGGGCGGGAGCCCCGTGGTAGTCGACTGTGAAACCCTTTTCACGCCCAAAATTCCTCCGTCGCCATCGGGTTACGGAGGGGCGTTCGACCGTGCCGCTGAACTGACAGCTCAAACGGTACTTAGCGTAGGCTTGTTGCCGGGTCGCGGAATGGGTCTTGGTTGGCGCGGTGTTGACCTTTCCGCTGTGGGTATGCTTCCTGGACAGCAGCCGATGCAGCAGCAGCAGGGAATCCTTGGCGCGGGTTCGGACAAAGCGCATGTTGGTCCCATCCTTGTTGAAGCGCCGGTGGCGCAGAATCATCCCAGTCCCCGGCCGGCGCTCGCCCAATACTGGCCAACAGTACTGCTCGGGTTTGATGAATTAACGGCTACGCTGCAGCGCCTGGATGCGACCGGCAGCTTACGGCTGCGGCTGCGAGTGTTTGAGGATTGCCGCATCCGCGTGGTGGTGCGTGCGACGGAGGCCTATGCCGAGATCGGTCGGATGCTCTGGCATCCGGTATCGCTGCATAACCCCGAACCGGCACGGCAGCGCGCCTTCGGACTGTTGGAGAAGATGGCCGCGAACGTCTCCATGGCGCCGAGCGATCCGGCGGTCATCAATGCCGAGATCGATGAATTGTTGGAGGGCGATATCCCCTACTTCTCCGCCATGGTGCATGAAGGTCGCTTGTCCGGTCCGGGTGGCACATATTGGCTTCCGCCCTGTCATTTGGTTGAAGCTGCCTTGGCCGATTGGCGCAGTGCAGATTTCGCTCTCGAGCGAAAAGTCATCCAGGCGTCGCTGGTTAGTGCTTACATCAACGACGGCTGGAAGTCTGATGGAACATCGGTACTGCGAACGCATGAACGCAGCGGCGATCTGGAAGCGCGTTGTCGCCGGCAAGTCGCGCAAATCATCCAATCCATAGTGACAAATGCGATTCATGCCGACGACGGCAGCGTGGCTTGGATTGCACCAGTGCTTACTGCAACAGGCTGGACAGTGCAGCCCTTGCAGCAGGATTTCTACAACGGAATCTCGGGGCTCACGTTGTTGCTTGGCGCTTATCTGCACGAAACAGCGGCCGGGCGCGCCGATTCCATCGATGGACTTGACCGGTTGTTTGCAGTGGCGTTGCATACGTTGCACTTGGACGAAGCCAAGCGTGAACATCTGCGCGACGAAGGGCTGAAGATCAGACCCCTTCCACCCGGCGCGTATCTCGGACTTGGGTCGCAAATCTGGACCTACATGGTGTTGGCGCATTGGGAGTTGGACGGCGGCGATGGTTTGCAGCGCGCCCGCAAATTAGCGGACCAGATTCCCGCAGCGGCTGCAGTGGACGACAGCTACGATTTACTTTCCGGAAGCGCAGGCGCCATCGTTCCCTTGCTGATGTTGGCTGGCAAGACAGGAGATAAGACTTACGTCCGCATCGCTTCGCAACTTGGCGATCTGTTGCACGAGCGCGCTAAACATCGGGACGGATATGCCTACTGGACCAATATCCTCTCGCCGGAGGGGATGGGCGGTTTCGCACATGGCGTAACCGGTATCGGCTGGGCCTTGACCCGGCTCGCACGCGCAACTGGGAGTGACCGGCACGAGCAACTGGCACAACAGGCGTTCGCCTTCGAAGATGCCCTCTTTGACGAGCAGGAGCAGAACTGGCGTGACCTGCGCCTGCTCGAAGGCTTCAAGACTGCAGCATGGTGGTGTCACGGCGCCGTTGGAATTGGTTTGGCGCATCTAAATCTGGATCCAAAGATTACACACGCATCGACACGGCAAGTGGTGCGTCGGGCCGCCGCAGCAACCTGGCGGCTGGGAATGGGCTGGAATCATTGCGCGTGTCATGGCGATCTCGGCGCTTGGGAATTGCTGGATCATGCGATCGCCATCGGAGAAGCGCCGAATGGACTAAGTGCCACGCACCTGCTCGACGTAATCCTGACCAGTCTGGAGCAACATGGACCATCCGTCGGCATGGGCCGAAACGCTTTCAACCCCGGCCTGTTGCCTGGACTGGGAGGGATTGCTTACCAATTGCTGCGGGCTCATCCCGAGCATGATTTGCCTTCGATCCTGACACCTAGTGGAGAGGATAGCGAAAAGGAAGTACATAGGTCGGCTATGGATCGCTAAAGTAAACTTGCTGCCCACAGTGGACAATCTTTGCAATTCACCTGAAAGAGAATGACGAACTCTCCGAACCGTCCCTGTTGAGGTTAAGGACGGTTCGGGAGCATAGCATGCGGTTCATTGTCGGCCAGGCGGTTGAACGTTAACTATCGATCCAAATAAGCCGTGCTCTTCTTCAGCAGGTCCAGCAGTAAAGAACAGCGTATTCGTCAGTCCATTTGCACTGGTTGCGCTGGTGCCATGACCAAATTGAAGCGCCCATAGACCCTCAATCTGGATCGGTTTTCCCGCAGCTGAATGAAGCAATCCGACAGCTTCGAATTCACCATCCTGCGGACGAAATGCATGGATACGACCGTCTCCAAAGTTGCCAACCAGTAAGTCGCCGCTGAACCTTCCAAAATCAGCAGGCGCCAGAGCCAGCCCCCACGGAGAATTTAGTTCTCCCCCCGAAGCGACGCGACCGATAAACGCACCCGATGTGGTAAAGGCATCCACGAACCCATTTCCCGGGCCGGCAACGTCATCTTCTTTGTCTTCGTCCTGAAGCGCATACGTCACATAAATCGTGCCATTGATGTTCTGGATACCGAACGGCGCGAACCCTGCAGGAAGCGTCGGATCTGTGAAAGCCCCAGGAATTGTAACAGCGTGAAAGGAGGCATCGAAGATATCAACGGCGCCATTGTGAAAATCAGTCGCATACAAAAACTGTCCGTTGGTTTCACTATCGATGGCCAGGCCTTTATAGATCGCGCCATGAGCCGGGGCCTGCGCATTGGGCACGACAGTAACTACCGGGACGCCGCGGAATGCTGAGAGCGTGCCATCCTCACTGGCGAAGATGAAACGTGCGGCACTCGTGCCCGCACCGTTGTTAACTACGAAGCCGCTGCCGCCATTAAAAACAATGCCAGTCGGATTACCCTGCTCGCCACCAACGCCCGGAACGGTAACCGTCAACGGAAAGGTGCCGGTCGCAACATTGTAGAGCGTAGACTTTCCGGTTCCATTGTCGACGATCCACCAGGGTGTTGTTGGACCAGCCACTAAGCCCCATGCGTTAACAACATCCGAATTAATATGGTCGGCCGGCACAAAGCCGTCAGAAACAATGTTGTGCTGTGCGTAGAATTGCGATGGACCAGTAGTGGTGATTACAGTTCTGGACGAAGCAGTTACGAGTGCTTTTTGAGCGCCATATATGATCGCGCACACTGTAGCTATCACACTAAGAATCGTCACGACGCGTTTCGATCTATCCGTCATATTTTCGCTCCCTTCTGAGGTAATTCATGATTAAACTAGGTACGACAACTCGGCGACGTACGCGAACGCCGACAAGACGCAATGAAAGTCGTCAGGGGGATGTTAGGCGCAGGTCAGGACCGCGCGGCTCAAGCTGATCGATTTGAAAGGGGACTGGTGGAAAAAGCTATAAGCGTTCGCAATTAATGTCAAGAGGACGAGTAGTATTCGCTTCCTCTCGTTTCTCGAGTGGTCAGTGTAGGCTTATGATGTCACAAATTGCAGCAAAGCAGATCTGGAGAGGGGAGGAAGTAAAATTGGCTATAACCAACACTCTAGCGGGTAGAAATCTCGGGATGATCGTACTTGCTGTCTGGTTAATTCTCACCGGGCTCTTACCGTTACTGAATGTGCGAGTTTCAACGACAGTTAGTACGGTATTAGCGGTGCTTGCGATCGCAGCCGGTTTGCTAATCCTGCTGCGGCGCTGAGACGTCGGTGACAAGCTCACAAACGAACCGTCCGTCAATCGCGTCACAAAAAACTGAGGCCACCTTCGCAGGTGGCCTCTTTCGATGGATTAAGAATCGTGGCTTCCCACAGTGGACACTCTTCTTAACTTTTTATTGGCAGTCGACTGTGTCCTTATTGAGGGGCACAGCTTCCGCAACACTGAAATTGATCAGAAAAACTGCCGGTGTCACCGTTGGCATCGGTCACAGTCACGGAAATAGTTTGTATTGCTGTGCCAGGACATCCGATGATTGCAATGCCGCTGCTGCCTCCGCCTGCTAGCGGCGTTGGACTCCATTGAAAGGTATAAGGACCGGTGCCCCCATCCACGTCGGCATGACATTCATCTCGGTTCCGTCCCAGGAAAAGACAGTAAACGCCGACGCCCAAGGTGCGTTTCTTCGCGACGTGCACTGAAGTTGTACTAGCGGTCGCACTGTGCCTCACAGGTGTCGGAAATGCGAGAGCGACGAGTGCAATTGCTAATGACAGAATTAGCGTATAGCGCATGGTGAGTCTCCTTTGAGTAGCTATGTAATAGCTTTGATTGAGAGTTGAGTGAGACGGGGGAATCGTGCGATTCGAAGAATACGGTCAGCCGGGTTGAGTGTCAACGCTGATATTCAGAACCGAAGGCGGGTTTCTTCTACCACTCTGACAGGAATGGTTCTTGACTAATCAATGCCGAGACCAGCTACTTTCATCTTACGTCCCTCTTCCGCCACGTAAAAATAGAACAAGCCTCGGTCAACGATATAGACTTTGGTCTTCTGCGGAATGCAAAACGTTTCATCCCCATTTAGAACACTTTCGTCATCCGTACCGTTGCTAGCGATGAGATATTTTTGATTTGCTCGCCATGCTGGCGATTTCATTGCTCCGGCAGGCATGTCCTTGCGGTAGGCCGCCGACAACTGATCCAAGGTACTGATCAATTCATCAACTTCCTCGGCATTCTGTATCTTATGATCATCATTCTGGAAGAACTTCGATCTCTTCTCAATAACTTTTACTTCGTTCGGCGTTAAAGAGTCATCGTAATCGGAGTGTGAATCAATACGGGAAAGACTGAGCTCGTAAATGGACCTTAGATAGTATAAGTTCATCGTTGCGATATACAGCTTTTCGATTGTTCGGCTACTCAACTTCAACCGCTCATAATCCGATTCATCGAGAATTCCGTTGGCCCGATGGGTGCAGGAGGGATCCGACATGCGAAATGCTTTCCAGGTCATTCCAAAATCAAGGGTCGCTCGAAAGCGATTAACGAAACGGTCAGCAACCTGTTCAGCGCGCCACTCTTCGGCGTGTTCAGCGGAGTTTTTCTGGGCCAACGTTACGTGAGGATTAGAGACGACAAAGACGAATAGTAAGAGGATTAACTTTTGCATACTAATAATCGGTGGCAACGAACATGCCATCACTATTAATAGCATTTCAACCTGGAATGAAGAACTGTGGACGAAGCGGGTGTGGTCCCCAACCGTGCAGTGGCCTCAGCGCAAACTCAATGTTAATGCTCGTCGGTCTTTATTTCGTGCCAGCCCGACTCACCCGCGACCAGCGAATCGGCTGCGGTCGGCCAAGTGCCACATTCATACTCTACTAAGGAGCCACTATGGCCGAGAATTGGGTCTACCACGCGCCATGCGGCTTCCACACTGGCATCGGTAGTAAATAGCGAGTTGTCACCGCGTAGCGCGTCTCCCAGCAGTCGTTCATAAGGTGATTGTTCGCGCGCGCCTGTGTGGCGTGCAACCAGCTCGACGGTTTCGCCACACATTTCATCACCAGCCTGCTTTACCTGCGTGCCGGCGGAGATTATTACTTCCGGACTCAACTGGAACCGAAAATAATTTCTCTCAGAGGCGTCGATCTCATCGAATAACTCGATCGGCGGTCGTTTCAGTGTCACCACTACCTCGGTGGTAGTTACCGGAAGGCACTTGCCGGCCCTGATGTAAAAGGGCACGTCGGCCCAACGCCATGTGTCAATGTAAAGACGGACAGCCGCGAACGTCTCGACCTCTGAGTCTGAAGCCACACCTTTTTCAGATCGGTAGCCGCGGAACTGGCCGCGTATCACATCGTTTGGATCGAGCGGCCTCATCGCATTGAACAACTGAACTTTTTCGCTGCGCAATGCATCCTGGTGACGTCCTGCCGGCGCATCCATCGCCAACAACGCAATCACCTGCAACAGGTGGTTTTGGACCACATCGCGGATGACGCCCACTTCCTCGTAAAATGCGCCGCGACCTTGTACGCCAAAGTTTTCTGCCTGAGTGATCTGTACGTTGTCCACGAAGTTGCGATTCCAGATTGGTTCCAGAAAGGCGTTGGCAAAGCGGAAGTACAAAAGGTTCTGTACTGCTTCTTTACCAAGATAGTGATCGATGCGAAATATCGATGATTCGGGGAAGACTTCATGAAGGACATTGTTCAGTGCCTGGGCTGAAGCAAGGTCACGACCAAACGGTTTCTCCACGACCACTCTCGCATTGTGTGCGCAACTGGCATGGTCCAACCCCTGCACGACCGAGCCAAACATGCTGGGTGGGACCGCCAGGTAGTGAAGCGGGAGTTGGGCGCCGTCCAGCATCTTTCTCAGGGATTCAAAGGTTGCGGGATCCTGGTAGTCGCCGTCGATGTAATTCAGCAAGCTGGAAAGCTTCGCAAACGCGTCCCTGTCGAGACCGCCGAATTGTTCCAAACTCTGGCGGGCTCGCTCTCGCAGTTGGTCCAAAGTCCAGCCCGCGCGCGCTACTCCGATGATCGGAACGTTAAGGTTGCCGCGCTTGATCAGCGCCTGCAATGCCGGAAAGATCTTTTTATACGCCAGGTCACCGGTGGCGCCGAAGAAAACGAATGCGTCCGATCTGGATGTGTTCATCAAAAGGATTCCATGCAGAGACGTTTGTTTGCTGATAAAACTTCGAGATGCAATATTGCGCGTCAAGAGTAAAAGAATTCTTGTCGAAGCGAAAGCGACATCCGCTCGAGCAATCCTGATTTCGTGTGCAGCGCGAATAGTGATAATTTGCGGTAAGCTAAAAGAACCTCTGCGACGTGGACGAATTAAGTTATGGCTCGTGGTTGGGAAAGCAAGTCTATTGCCGATCAGATCGAAGAGGGGGAATCACGCCAGCAGCAAGGTTTCAAAGTTGAGATCACACCGGAACAACGAGTGCTCAGGGAGCGACTCGACTCGCTGAAGCTGTCCAGGTCGAGATTGCTTCAACAACTCGAGCGCGCCACCCATCCGGCACATCGCAACGTTCTGCTCAACGGGTTGAGGGCAGTTGAGAAAGAGGTCGAAGAAGTCTCTCGTGAAATTCTTTAGCAGGCCTGGCGAAGAAGTAGTTGGCCCTATTTTCCTACTAGTCTCATCACTCGGCGGCAATCAACGTCTCTCCAACAGAGAAAGGCCGCCGGATCGATTCCAGCGGCTTTAGTTAGATCGTGGCTCCCCACACTGGACAATCTTCGCAACTTTTTGTTGACCACAAGCACAGAAGTGCTCAATTTCTTCCAGGAGTTGCGAGAAGTGCCCTAAATCTGCCAGTCACTCCGAGTCGCGAGCATCGGCGCGTAAGCGCCTACGAGGGCAGCGTATAATCGTAGCAGCCCAGAGTGGACAATCTTCGCAACCTTGCTTTTTTGGCACAAACGACAAAAATGCTCAGGTTCTTGAACACCCTCTAGGAGCGTTCTAGTCCGGCAAATCTGACGAAACATTCATATCGCACTAGTCTTTACGCTGTGCTATTCCAGGCAGCTTTGGTATGTTATGTCACCAAATACGTCACAAGCTTGGACCACCTTTATACGTCCTAATGTCGGTCGACAACAAAAAGCTAATCACGAGCGGCCAAACACAAGCGAACAGTCCAAGCTTTGCGGTTACTGAACCGAATCGCGTAGCCGTAGTGGCTCCGAATGCCGGAGCAGCTGTCCCAGTGGAACCGACGTTACTGACAAGAGCGGAATGGCCTGTTTGGAGCGTGCCTAAGTTTGGTTGGTGGGCTGGTGCATACAGTATAGCGTTTACTGTTGTCGGCTTTTTTTACGCCTTTTTCACGGCTCAGCATCATCCTTTTCGTGCCCTGATCGTAGCACTCTTGCTGCCGCTCGTAGCTATCGTATTCGAGCACGTTGCCAGATGCGCGGCGACCATTTATCGCCGATTCGCACAATACGAGAATTTGCTTGAGGTGATTCAACGAGCTAGATACGCGCTGATCGAATCGAGGCAGCAATTAGCAGTATCTGAAGCGGTCGTGGGCGATTTACTTGTGGCCTTTGCAAAAATTGAGATTGAGCTAGTACAGGTGTATGGAGGCGTCGTCTTTTTAACCCTGAGACCTAAAAAGAGAATGACATTGCACATCGGACACAAAGTCCGCGTGATTGACTTCACCGATGGCAAACTCATGGGAACATTTGAGATTACACAAATCGCACCCTATCGCGCGAAAGCACTTGGAGATCTGAATCCGGTTTGGTCTGGCTACCTTCATCAAGCTGGCGCCGAATCATCAGCGCCGCCCAATTCAGCGGCAATCCTCATTGAGAAGGAGCTAAAAGAGAATGAGTAGTCCCGAAAGACCGATAGCTAAGATGAGGCTTGAGCCACTTACAGGCCTTGTAGCGCAAATCCTGAATGCGAGAGAGCTAGTTATCAACATTGGCGCTGATAGCGGTGTCACCGAAGGAATGAAGTTCGCGGTCATGTCACGCTCGCCTACAGAAATAATCGATCCAGACACTAATGCGGTGCTCGACACCGTAGATCGCGAGAAAGTGCGAGTTAGAGCTACTGAGGTTCGACCCAAAATCACGATCTGCAAAACTTACGTCGTGCGCACGATTCCTGGTCGATCAGGCTACAGTGGCTACAGTGGCTACAGTGGTCTTCTAGACACTCTTAATAAGCTAGGAACATCCATTACAGAAGCGCAGCCGGAGCGAAAAGTCGTCGATACTTTGAGAGCTGATCAGCGCGATCTACCTCCGCCACTTTCAGAGGAGGAGAGTTACGTAAAAAGAGGCGACCGCGTGATCCAGATCACCGAAGACGAGAAAGAGTAACTTCGGAACTTGTCACCTCTAATCAGGCCGTGCATGACACGCACCCTCGCCCAACGATACCGAATGCGTTGCGTTTAGTTTTATACGGATCAATTTAGGCGAGTTATTCACCAGATTGGAAACTTTCTTCTCGAACACTTAACCAGAGCGCTAAGAACGAACCAAGCGGAGCTAGAATGTCGGAACAAACAGAGGACAAACCTAAATACGAAAGTGTCGAGTGGGCGGAATTCCTTCAGTCCAAGCCGCCGGGAACTTTCTACGACGTGCGTAACCTGATTACACGGCCAAACCAAGTGAGTTGGCATATCACGACACCGAGATTGCAATTATACTGCGCCGGCGAATCGTGTGATGGTTTGAGGTTCTTTGATTGTCTAACAGAGAAGTTTTGCCCAGGAATCGGCACATCGGAATTTTTCCTTGATTACAGATGCTCCAATTGTATCAACATCACGAAGCATTATGCGCTCAGGGCTGTTATAGACAGCATTGCTAAACCGGTGATCGTGAAAATAGGCGAGTTTCCGCCGTTCGGGCCGCAAACGCCCGCGCGGGTTGTCTCCATGATGGGGCCTGACAAGGACATTTTCTTGAAGGGACGTCGTTCCGAAACTCAAGGACTAGGTATCGGAGCGTTTGCTTACTACCGCCGAGTTGTTGAAAACCAGAAGGGACGCATCATTAATCAGATTGAGAATGTGGCGAGGCGCTTGGGGGCGAAAGAGGACATTCTAAGAGCCTTCCAAAAAGCTGCATCTGAAACTCAATTCAGTAGAGCAATAGATGACATAAAGGAAAGTATTCCGCAAAGCCTACTGATCCGTGGTCACAATCCTCTCACCCTTCTTCATACAGCGCTCAGCGAGGGCATTCACGCGCAAACAGATGAAGAATGTCTAGAAATTGCGAGTAGCATACGAGTTATTCTGACTGACCTTGCCGAACGGATTAGTGCGGCTCTCCGAGACGACGCAGAACTGACAAATGCGGTCAGCAGAGTACTACACCGACATACATCTGCAAAGGCCGACGCGGAACAGGATTCCTAAGTGTTGGCCAAGGATATTCTTTTTTGGAGCTATCTTCGTTTTGAGGCGAGCCTTTAAGAATGAATTTTAGTATGTCGTAAGTCGCGTTTCCAATCACACCCGACGTTGCTGCGCCTGCGATAAATTCGGTTAAGAGCCAACCTGTTGTGCTCATTCGCTGACGGAGCCAGTCCAACCCTCTAATTCTTTTCGCAATCCAGCCTGTAATCCCTAAGATGTCTAACGGTTGAATTAGTCCGCCGCCCAGAAAGAAAATTGACATGCTGAGCATAAAGACCAATCGTGGTCGCAGTCGTCTGAGGGTATCGAAGTTAGCATTCCTTTGTTCGGTAATTTCTCCGACCCTGAACAAAGGAAAATGCCCCGAACCTTACACGCGAGAAGAAGTGCTGGACGAGTGCTTTGCCGACTTACTCAAACGTCTGGTCTTTGACGATCAAGTTATGGATTGGATCGTTGAGGCTTTGCATCAGAGCCACGCAGACGAAAAGCGTTTCAGAGATGCGATCACGCGCTTCCAGGAAGAACAAACGAAGATTCAGAACCGACTTGATCGCTTATACGATGATCGGCTTGACGGTTTTATCGAACCGGACTTCTTTGAACGGAAGTCGCGAGAGTGGCGAGAGACACAGAAGCGACTTGCTGATCAAATTACCGAATACCAAGAGGCCGCGAATGATTATGTGAAAGATGGTATTCGCCTACTAGAACTCTCAAAAAAGGCCTATTTTCTCTATAAACAGCAAGATTCAAGCGAAAAGCGAAAGTTGCTCAGTTTCGTGTGTTCGAACTCGATATGGAAAGATCAAACTCTCACGCAACGTTTCGCCAACCATTTGATCTACTTGCAATTACGAACATGACTTGGCAAAGAAAAAAGGCCGCCGGAGCCGATTCCAGCGACCTTCGTCCTATCTGGCTCCGCAGGTAGGACTCGAACCTACAACCCTTCGGTTAACAGCCGAATGCTCTGCCATTGAGCTACTGCGGAATAAGCGCCCTCACATATTCTTAAAAGACTATGTGCAGGGCGCGAAGGGATTTTTATAGCAGAAGGGTCCGGGAGCGTCAACCACCCAAACCGCTTCCAAACTTGCGCTTCGCCACAATCTGCGAGAATATCTCCAGCCCTGATTCCCTTGAGAAAGGTCCCGCGAATGGAACGTCGCACCACTGCCTGGTATAGCCCAAACCTGAACACCGAAATGCCGCTCGTCTCGTACGGGCATGCTGGACCACCGCTGCTCATGTTTCCCACTGCAGCCGCCGACTATCTCGAGTATGAACGCTTCTATCTCGTCGATTCGATCAAGTCGTTCATCGAGGCCGGCAAACTGCGCGCGTATTCCATCAACAGCGTCAATCGTTACAGTCTCTTGAACGACAAGATGCCGCCGAATCTCAAAGCGGAGCTGCTCACACGCTACGATCGATACATAATTGACGAAGTGTTGCCGCTGATTCGTAAGGATTGCGGTGAGGGCGAAAACCGCCCATTAACTACGGGCGCGAGTCTCGGTGCGTTTCTCTCGGCGAATGCGTACTTCAAACATCCCGATCTGTTTCGTGGTGTGATCGCGATGAGCGGCAGCTACGATGTGCGCTCTTATCTGAAGGATTATTACGACGACAACGTCTACTTCAACAATCCGGTAGATTATCTTTCAAACCTCAACGACGACCACTTCCTGCCATTGCTTCAGAAGGCCGACAAGATCCTGATCATGTCCGGGCAAGGGAATTACGAGGCACCAGAACGCAGTCGCGCGTTGTCAGACATTCTCAACGCTAAAGGCATTCCGCACACGTTGGACCTTTGGGGACCCGACGTGGACCACGACTGGCCGTGGTGGCGCAAGATGTTGCCTTACGCGTTAGGAAAGTTGCTTTAGACGCGGATCAATCTCCACCGCGAATGCCGAACCCGCGATAGGTGCGGCCATTCCAGTAGACAAGCAATGTAGCGCCGCTCTCTAATTCCAGGAGAACTGAATCGCCTTTGGGTTTGGGAGTTGGTCCAACTGAGCCGCTGCCACGACGGATACGCTGTCCGTGCGGAATAAGTCGAAAACCACTGAAGCATTCGTAGATCAGAAACTTCTCCGATATTGAACTCGGATCCCATTTCTTCGCCGAGCCGTGCAGAAAGACTACGGCTGCACAATGGTGAAACTCGGGAAGCTCAACCTGCCGGCCATTTGTTTTTCCCCAAGGGTTTGTATCGACATACTTAAGTCTGTGTTGTTTAAGCTCGTCCCTTGCATCGTCGACAAGGACATTGATGGCCATGTCGGCAAAACCATCGCCGTTGAAGTCACCGTATAGATGTTCCCGGCCAGACTGGTCGTCGACGATTACTTTACTTCCTACTTCTCGATGGACCAGCTCGCGAATTTGTGATTGTTGGGCGAAGGTAGGATTGAGTAACAGGAAGATGAGCCACGGATTTAGACGGAAAAAGACTGATTTAGTGCGTGGGTGCGGCATTGTCCGTTAGGCTTTGACGGCGAGGCCGGGTTTGTCTACTAGCTTGCCGTCTTTGTAGGCGACACGTCCGTTGACGATCACGAGGTCGATTCCCGAGGAAAATTGGTTTGGGTTCTCGATCGTTGCGTTGCCGCGAATGGTGGTTGGATCGAACACGGTTAGATCTGCGACAGCGCCGTCCTCAAGCACACCACGATCTTTCAGCGCAGGCGCGACGACGCTGCGAGGTAGCGCAGTCATCTTGTGGATAATTTTCTCGAGCGGCATGCCGATGTCCAACCCGTGTCGAATAGCGGTGGCGAAGCAACCGGCGCCACGCGGATGAGAGTTTGCGCGAGGCTCAAACTGGATGCCGCCATCAGAACCGATCATGCAGAAATCTTCTTTCAGTGCGAGGTTCACGGTTTTTTCGAGTGGCATCGTGCCTTCCGGAACAGCCGCGAGCGCCGAAGTCTTGCGATAGTGTGCAAAGCTGCGCGCATTCAGTCGCTCGGAGCTGCCGACGATTCTCAAATCCTCATAAGTAATTCCGTAACGCTCCTGCCAGCCAGGTCCAAAGCGATTGTTCGACAGATACGTGGCCCAGTATGAGTACGGGTAGACGCAAGTTGTAATCGTCATGCCCTGAGCGTTCGCGTTGCGAATCTTCTCCAACGCCTGCTCCATGTGGAACGTGCCTCCGGTCGAGTGAAGATGATCGATGTGGAAGCGTGCGCCGCTTTCGCGTGCGAGTCGAATCGCTTCGTCGACGCCGTCCAACTCTTTTTCACTCGACGAATAACGCAGGTGCAGAAACATGGGCCGGTCGTATTTCTTTGCGAGCTTCGCGTACTCCAACATCTCGGCGTAAGGCGCTGGCTGATATTCGAGACTATGTGAAACCCCGAGCGCGCCCTCGTCCAGATTCTTCTCGATCTGTCGCCGCGCACCGGAACGCGCGCGAAGGGCCATCACGAATGTCGAAACACCGAAGTTGATTGAGTGCGGACGGTTTGAAAAGTAACGATAGTAGGAACCGCAATCAGGACTGCCACCGTGCATTTGCAGTGCTGTCGTAACGCCGTCTGAAACTTTGTACTTCTCAAAGATTTGATACGTCGATTCCGGCGAGGTTGAGTTGTCGGCAAGAATGTCGATAAAGCCGGGCGAGATTATGCGACCCGTGACGTTCAGCTTTTCTTTAGCGCGCAGGTCGATACCGAAACGAAGTTTATTGTTTTCATCAATGCCGATATCGGTCGTGCGCCATTGGCCGTCTATAAATGCACGCCCGCCCTGAAGGACCAACGGGAACAACGGCTTTTCAACGGAACCTTCGATTCGCTTGCACGCGGGCAGAGCAATACTCGCTGCCGCAAGGGGAATCGACATCTGGAGGAACGTTCTGCGTTTCATCGTCGGGGGACTACCTAACAGGCGACTAAGACCACCTGAACAAGACTACCTTGGGGCGTCGGTAACTGTCGATGAATTTGTTCCAAACATGCGGTCGGCCTCGGCGCGGAGCGCGTCGAGCTCCTTCTTCAACACCTGATAGCGCTCGATGGCGTCGCGTCCAATCTTCTGGTCCACGTTCGAGGTCATACTGGCGAGATACGTGATGTGCGCCTGGAGACCCGGCTTTCCGTAACGCACCGGTTCATTCAAGAGCTTTCCGGCGAGCGCAATTAAGCGCTGGTCGTTGGGTGACTTGCCGATTGCTTCCCTGACTTTAGTCACGAGTTGATTAACGCTCGTGACAAGGTCGCGCATGCGCATGTTGTGCTCAAACTGCTCCTGCAGATCCGCCAACGTCACGCCATCGGCCGCGATTCTTGGATCGATCAGCACCTTAAAAGGTTGCGTCAGGTTGGTGTTGCCGGTCTTTAGCCGCACCTGATATTGACCCGGCGGAAGCGTGACACCCGCCTGGTTGCGAACATCCCACGCGAACCGGTTGATCCCGGCGGTCTTCGTCACTCTTGGCGGGGGCGAAAAACGACGCGTTGGCGCAGCGTCAGGATCAGGTTGTGACTCCGGACCAGCGGCTCCAACGCCCGGCATGTTTGCTCCGCCGCCTCGCCCAGGACGGAACGCCGGGGTTTCGCTGTTGTAAGAATTAAGCACCGTTCCTTTTGAGTCGAGGATCTCAATCACGACTGCGCTAGTTGGCGCCGCCGGCAGGTAGTAATCGATAACTGGTACGAGCGTGGTTGGACCAACGCGCGTGCGATATCCGTCGCGCGGTTTGAAGAGCGTGGCATCCGTAGCTTTCATTTGCGACGAGAGCTGATGCAGCGGTGTCAGATTGTCGAGAATCCAGATCGCTCGCCCCTGTGTCGAGACGACGAGATCTTTGTGATGCACCTTGATGTCTGAGATGGGCACGTTCGGCAGGTTCAACTGAAACGGTTGCCAGTGCACGCCGTTGTCAAACGAAACGAACATCCCAAACTCCGTGCCCGCGTAAAGCAGTCCTTCACGATCCGGATCCTCGCGCACGACGCGCGTGGGCCAATCAGCGGGAATGCCGTTCTTCCCGTCAGTCAACTTCGTCCAGGTATTGCCGTAATCGTCCGTGCGATAGATGTAAGGCTGATAGTCGCCCAGCAGCCAGCGATAAACCGCGAAGTATGCCGAGCCCTTGCGATGTGGCGACGCCTCGATGTACTGCACGCGCCCACCGCTCTGCAGATCTTTCGGCGTCACGTTCGTCCACTTCTTACCGTTGTCGCGTGTGACGTAGAAAGGACCGTCATTGGATCCGGTCCAGATCACACCCTTCTCCAGCGGCGACTCGGTGATTGCATACAGCGTGCTGTAAAACTCTTCGCCGGTAACGTCGCGTGTGATCGGTTCGCCACTCGCGCCCTGGCAACAGTCAGGATGTGCGGTCAGATCCGGCGAAATTTTTTCCCACGTCACACCTTTATCACGCGTGCGATGAACGTATTGCGAGCCGTAATAAAGCACATCCGGATCGTGCGGCGACGTCGCCATCGGCGAAACACGCTGCATGCGGTAGATGAGATCGCTGGCGGGATTCCCGTACAGTGATTGACCTCCGATCCAGTAGCTCTTTTCCTGACCCGTCTTGAGATTCATCACGCCGTACTGTCCTTTGCACGACCCGTAAACGATGTCGGGATTCGACGGATGCGGCATGATTGGACCAGTTTCACAACCCGGACCAGGACGCCAATCAACAGTGGAAAACGGCTCGGCCTGGCTCGAGATAATCAGCGTCGTGTTGTCCTGCTGAGCGCCGTAGAGTTTGTATGGGAACTGATCGTCGACCCAGATGCCGTAGATCTCCGCGGTCGGTTGGTTCATTTGCGACGACCACGTGCGCCCGCCGTCAGTCGAGACATTCGCGCCGCCGTCGTTTGACTGGATCATGATCTGGCTGTCTTTTGGATTGATCCAGATATCGTGATTGTCGCCATGCGGCGTGCGCAGCGGCGTGAAGGTTTTGCCCGCGTCAGTCGATTTGAAGAAGCCTTCGGCGCCGGCGTAGACCACGTCAGCATTCGACGGATCGGCGCCGAGTGTCGTGTAGTAAAACGGTCGTTGAGTCAGCGAGCCCTGTGAATTGACGAGCGCCCATGTTTTGCCGGCGTCGTCAGAACGATAAAAACCACCACCGGGCTTTGCTTCGACGAGAGCGTAGATTCGATCGGGATTCGCGTTGGTGACGGCGAGATTGGCTTTGCCGATCAACTCGTTCGGCAAGCCCGTCGAGATCTTCGTGAAGTGTTCGCCGCCGTCGGTGCTCTTGTAAAAACCGCCTTCGCGCGAGCCGCTGATGATGGTCCATGGCTTACGTTCAAGCCGCGACATCCACGCGTAGACGACATTTGGATTGCCCGGTTGCAGCTCGACGTCCATCGCTCCGATGCCATCCGAGATGAACAGCACCTTGCGCCACGTCTGTCCGCCGTCGGTGGTTTTGAAAATGCCGCGCTCGTCGTTTGACTTGAAGATGTCGCCGCCGGCTGCAACCCAAGCGACGTCCGGATTTGTCGGATGAATGCGGACGGCGCCGATCTGTCCGGCGTTGTAGAGCCCGGTGAATTTCCACGTCTGGCCACCGTCGATTGACTTGTACACACCGCGGCCGGTCGAAACGTTGCTGCGCACGCCGTCGGATCCGGTGCCGAGGTAAATGATGTTGGGATCCGAATCCGCTACAGCAATCGATCCGGTTGAGCCAAGCGGAATTTTGCCGTCAGTAATCGGAGTCCAGGTTGCGCCGCTGTCCGTGGTGCGAAACACGCCGCCGCTCGCGACGCCCATGTAGAAAGTCTTCGGCTGCGAAGGAACGCCAGTCACCGTCGTCACGCGTCCGCCGCGTGCTGGCCCAACGAGCCGGTAGCGCAAGCCGTTGAAGAATGATGAGTCGACTGTTTGTGACTGAACCGAAATAGCGAGCAGCAGCAGAGAGAGCAACACAGAACCGGCCCGAAACATTGATCGTCCTCCGGTGACGCAGAATTGAGTTGTGGAACCTACTATGTAGCAGGCGCGAACCAACTGCGAATGCTTTTCGCAACCTGCCTGAAGAATCGAAGAATACGTCTAAAGACCAGGAAGGATATTAACAGGCCTGCACCGACTATGACGAAGATCAAAACCGGTACGAAGACTGACGCAACGACGGAAAGAACTGCAACGATATCTTCCGCGATGCTGGCGATCCAGTTCGACACCGGTTCCGGGCTCGCATTCAACATGGCGCGTGTCGCGGCTTTCGTTCCGTGAGAACTGAGTGCCAGACCGCCGCCAAGCAAGAGCGCGATCACCTGAATGCTGCGGTCGAAGTCGCCAAACGCACTCGCCGCCAGCACGGCGCCAGCGGGAACTCTGATAAAGGTATGAATGACGTCCCAGGTGCTGTCGACGTACGGCACCTTGTCTGCGACAAACTCGATCACATACAACGCGACAGCGATGCCGATCACCCACCAGCTTGTCAGTGCTTCGAGCTCACCGGGCAGTCGCAAATGCGAAAAGCGACCGAGCAGCCCGAGGGTGGCCACCGCCGCGTAGAGATTGATTCCCGAAACCCACGAGGCGCCCATCGCGATTGCGATTGTCGAGATCAGTTGAGTCATCGGCGTTGGATTATAGCCACAAAAAAGCTCAAAAGCAGAAAAAGGGTTTTCTAATCAATACCGTTTCTATTAAGTTAACTCGACCGCATGCAGCTACTCGAGTACACACCCGCATTTGATGTGGACGCGGCCGCAGCGATTGCCGCCGAACACTTCGGTCTTCGTGTGCGCGCTCAGGCGTTGCCGAGTGAACGCGACCAGAACTTTCTCTTAACGAATCAGGCCGGGGAAAAGTTTGTACTGAAAATCGCGAACGCGCTCGAGTCGCGCGAGTTTCTCGAAGCGCAAAACTCGGTTCTCAGGCATCTCGAGCGCCACGTGGCGTTTTGTCAGAAGCTACTGCGGGCAGAGTCAGGCGATGACGTCGTCGCCGTGAATGCGGCAAACGGAGTTCAGCATTTCGTTCGGATGGTCCACTATCTTCCGGGAGTACCGCTGGCGGAAATCAGGGCGCACCCGCTTGGGTTGTTGCACGATCTCGGTCGCAAACTCGGGCAACTGGCCGGAGCTCTCGCCGATTTCGATCACCCGGCTGTTCATCGCGACTTCCATTGGGACCTCGCGAATGGCAACCGTGTGGTGAACGAGTTTGCCGGACTAATCGAAAACACGAGCTTGCGCGAGCTGGTCTTGAAGTGCCGTTACGAGCCGCCGGCAAGACTGCGAAGAAGCGTGATTCATGGTGATGCGAACGACTACAACTTGCTCGTCGATCCGCAGAGCCTGACGATCAGTGGACTGATCGATTTTGGCGACATGGTTTACAGCTATACCGTTGGAGATCTCGCGATTGCGATTGCTTATGTGATACTCGATAAGAGCGATCCCGCGGAGATAGTCAGGGGTTACCGGAGCGAGTTTGCTTTGCTTGACGAGGAACTGGAGGCCTTGTGGCCGTTGGTGCGCTTGCGACTTGCGATGAGTGTTTGTCTGGCTGCGCATCAATTGCGACAGCAGCCGGAGAATAAATATCTATCGATCAGTCAGAAGGCGATAGAGGAAACTTTGCCACGGATTTGCGCGGATGAAAACGGATTTAGTTAAAGAGCGGCAGCGGCTGCTTGGACGCAATCTCAGTATTGCGTATGAGAAGCCGCTGAATATTGTGCACGGTTCGATGCAGTATCTTTTTGATGCTGATGGACGTCGTTATCTCGATGCGTACAACAACGTCGCGCATGTCGGGCATTGCCATCCGAAAGTGGTTGCGGCGGGCCAGCGGCAGATGGAGCTGCTGAATACAAACACGCGGTACTTGAGTGAATTGATACTCGAGTATGCAAAGAGACTTACAGCGACACTGCCGGAGTCGTTGAGTGTTTGTTACTTCGTCAATTCTGGTAGCGAAGCGAACGAACTCGCGGTTCGACTGGCGCGAGCGCACACGAAGGCGCGCGAGATGATCGTATTGGACCATGCGTATCATGGAAACACTTCGACGCTGATCGACTTGAGTCCTTACAAGCATAACGGTCCGGGTGGCGAGGGTGCGCCGCCGTGGGTACACGCGGTGGCGCTTCCTGCTTCGGAGCTGAATGCAACTGCTGTTGGCAACCTAATCGCGAAATTAGGATCGAGCTTCTGTGGCTTTATCGCTGAGTCGTTTCCCAGCGTGGCCGGACAGATCGTTCTTCCCGAAGGCTATCTGGGAAGAGTTTACGAGGCGGTACGCGGTGCGGGAGGAGTTTGTATCGCGGATGAGGTCCAAACCGGGTATGGACGGATCGGCACGCACTTTTATGGATTCGAGAAGTACGAGGTGGTGCCCGACATCGTTGTGCTCGGGAAACCGATTGGCAACGGACATCCGATCGGAGCGGTGATCACGACGCGGGCGATTGCCGATTCGTTTGATAATGGGATGGAGTTTTTCAGCACGTTTGGTGGAAACAACGTGTCGTGTGCGATTGGCCTCGCGGTGCTCGAAGTCGTGCAGGAAGAGAATTTACAACGGCATGCACTTTCGGTTGGCGAGCGTTTACTCGGAGGTTTACGTGCGATGCAGCAACGCTACTCGCTGATTTGCGATGTGCGTGGATCAGGATTACATCTCGGTGTTGAGTTTGTGCGCGATGACAAACCTGCTGCTCAGGAAGCCAACGCGATTGTAAACCGAATGCGCGAGCACGGAATTCTGATCGGCACTGATGGCCCATACCACAACGTCCTTAAGATCAGACCACCCATGCCATTTTCATCCACAGACGCCGACCAACTCCTCACTACGCTCGATGAGTCGCTTAAAAATCCTCGGAACGTACTGTAGGGGCGGCCCTCCGTGG
>DASWUM010000161.1:0-72008 GCA_036401595.1 Pyrinomonadaceae bacterium | reverse complement strand
GGGCGGCCACGGAGGGCCGCCCCTACAGTACGTTCTGTTAGCCCTGTTATTACTCTCCGCTTGCGGCGGTAGGGTTGTTACTCCGACCGAAGCGAAACCACAACCACCACCACCGAAACCGCCATCATCAGTTCCATTTTGGCTTGGTAACGTGTCGCGCAATTTTTACGGCACCGGTCCTTGGTCGGATAAACCTTTGGAGATCGTCTGGTCCTTTGAAACATCAGGAATCAGCGGCCGCTTGCACAAAGATCCGTGGGGCGGTTCGAGCTGGCCCGGTCAGCCATCCGTCGACGAGAAACACGTTTACTTCGGCTCTGCCGACGGGCATCTCTACTGTCTCGATGCCAAAGACGGCAGTCTCGTTTGGAGTTACAAGACTGAAGACAGTCTCAAAGCCACGCCATCGATCGCCGGCGATCGATTAATCGCCAGCGGTCTCGATCACTATATCTACTGCATCGACAAAAACACCGGCACGCTGCTCTGGAAATACAAAACCGGTTTTGAAGTCGACTGCTCTGCCGCCGTGATCGACAACCGCGTTTACTTCGGCGGCGAAGACGGCTTTTTCTACAGCCTCAATCTCGAAGACGGCGCGCTGATCTACAAAACCGAACGACTCGGTTCGATGGAAGGCAGCTTCTCGGCCGTCGATGGACGCATCTACATCGGCACCGAGCAAGGAAATCTGTTTTGCCTGAATATGGCGGACGGCACGACCATTTGGAAAGCGCTCATCGGCGCCGACTCCGATTCGACGCCCGCAGTTTACGAAGGCAAGGTCTATACAGCCGCCGAGAATGGTTATGTCTACTGCTTCAACCAGACCGACGGCCAACTCATTTGGAAATACAAAGCCGAAGGTGGACTCGGCAAGAGCGGTATCTGGGCCAGCCCGATCGTCGTGAATGACAGAGTGCACATCGGTTCGAGCAACGGTTATCTCTATTGCCTCACGGCGGACAAAGGCGAAGTCGTTTGGCGCTATAAAGCGAAGGCCGCGATCTGGGGCACGTCGCCGTTAGTCGAAGGCCGCATCGTGTTCGGCGATAAATCAGGCTGGATGCATTCGATCTCGGCCGAAGACGGCAAGGAGATCAGCACTTTGAAGATCGGTGATAATATAAACGCGACGCCCGCGATACTCGGCGGTCACATTTACATCGGCGCTTTCAACGGGAAGCTTTACTGCTTGAAGTAAAAGCACCTTATGTGCTTTTTTGTGGCTTAAATCGCATTGCTGGTTTACCTGGTCGACAACACCATTGACGGACAAGGCGCAAGCCCACGCGAGATTCGCGCGGTGCTTGGCCGTTTGATTCCCGGTCTCGAAATCCTCATCGAGCCATTCCAAAACGTCTCGCTCGAGCGCGTTCGCAGTCTTCGTCCATCACACATAATCCTGAGCGGTCAGAGTCATCCGTGGGAGATGTACACGCCTGAGTCGCTGGCCGGTGTCTTCTCAGTCATCAAGCAAGCGAGCCAACCGATTCTCGGAGTGTGTGGCGGTCACCAGCAGATCGCGATCGCTTACGGCGCGAAGGTTGGACTCATGGGACGACTCGAGCCGGGCGAAGGCTACAACGGAGCGAAACGCGAACGAGGTTTCCTGCCGATTCAAAACACAGGCGAAGGTCTGTTCAAAGGAATGCCTTCAGAAATCACTGTCTGGCACAACCACTGCGACGAAGTGAAAGAGCTGCCAGATGGTTTTCGTGCGACCGCTTCGAATGAGACCTGCCAGATCCAGGCGATGCAGCAGAAGGGCCGGCGACTCTACGGCGTCCAGTTCCATCCAGAACTCTTTGACGATCAAAACCCCGAAGGTCAGCAGGTCGTCGAAAACTTCCTAAAACTCTGATTTCAGGCCCAAAATTCTTAAGTCGATGTGACTGTATCGATTTTTCTTAAGTTTCAATATTTCACCAATTACGCCTAGCGGTGTTATTTTTCTCACAAAAATCACGCCCATCTCACGGTTGAAGAGCCTCTGAACCGTGTGCTAGTTTCAATCTGAATCGCGCACAATTACTGGAAGTAAGAGCCGCTTTTCGCTTTATCTAATACATAACTTTTCGGCGCACCGCATCAAGGATGCAAGCCCCCAACCTCGGCTGACTTTGTTTCAGACTCCTAGAGCCAGGGGATGAGTCATAGGAAAGAACGGACTCACGCAGGACGCTGAAGAGCAGGAAATAAACTCGGACAGGAGACCCGATTTGAAAGTCTATTCAATCTTCAGCGGAGGTGCGTTAGTTGCTACCGCACTTCTTAGTAGTTCCTTGATTCTTTCTGCCAGAACTCTCTCGGCGGAAACTCTTTCGTCTCAAACTCAACAACAAACAATCAAATCAACGCAAACAGTCGCAGAAAATGTGACTCCGGCCACTACGGAAGTTTCTTCAAAGGGTAACCTCGGCGAAAAGATCGCTACTGAAGAAGCGTATGTTGTGGCTCCCGCAGCGTATGTCGCCACCGCGTATAGTTTGCGCGGACGGACGGCGAGTGGGCGACAAGTCGCCAAGGGATTGATTGCTGCCGACCCGAGGCACTTGCCTCTGGGTTCACGCGTACGGCTTGAAGCCGGTGCTTACAGTGGTGAGTATCTGGTAGCTGACACGGGCAGCCTCGTGCGTGGTCGTCGTATCGACATCTGGACACCAACGTCGCGCGAAGCAATGCGCTTCGGTCGAAGAACAGTAAAGCTCACTGTTCTCAGCCTCCCCGGCAAAAAGAAGTAGCCACAAAACAAGCACAAGAGTAACAAACGATTGAATGAGGAACAGTCTTCATTCAATCGTTTTATGCTTTTTGTGCTTCTTTGTGGCAAGATCCGTTTTAATGTCGCAAGAGATCCCGCTCGCAGAACCACTCGTTGAAGTCAAACGAGGCGCAATCACAGAATCACGTCATCGCGGACATATCGTTGTAGTCGAACCCGACGGAAATATCGTCGCTTCCGCAGGTGCGTTTGAGACGGTCACGTTTCTTCGTTCGTCCGCAAAACCTTTCCAGGCAATGCCGCTGCTCGTGTCCGGAGCCGCAGACCGGTTTGGCTTCACCGATCGCGAAGTAGCACTCGCTTGCGCGTCTCACAATGGTGAACCGATTCACACCGAACTCGCCATTTCGATGTTGCACAAGATCGGTCTCGGTCCTGAAGCGCTTCACTGCGGTGTGCACGAGCCATACGGCGAGGAAGCTGCACGCGAACTCCGCGAACGTAGCGAACAGCCGAACGTGTTGCACAACAACTGTTCCGGCAAACATGTCGGCATGCTGGCTGTCGCGCTTCACCTCGGCGCTCCGATCGATAATTACGAGAAGCCGGAAAATCCAGTACAGAAAGCTATCGCCGAGACGGTCTCGAAATTTTCCGGTGTGGCTGTAACTGACATGGCGGTTGGCATCGACGGTTGCGCCGCGCCGATCTTTGGAATCACCGTTAAGGCAATGGCCCTCGCATACGCGAGACTGGTTTCGCCGCCTGAGACGTTCGACAAGACCACGCGCGATGCCTGTGAACGAATCGTTCGTGTGATGAGCGCGTATCCGGAGTTGATTGGTGGCACATCGAATCGGCTCGACACTGAGATCATGCGTGCAGCGCCGCGTCGCATCGTTTCAAAGGTCGGTGCCGACGGCGTCTACACTGCCGGTATTAATCCTTGTAAAGAGTGGCCGAACGGTCTCGGACTCGCGCTCAAGATTGAAGACGGCGACGATAAGCTCGCGCGTCCGCCGGTCGTAATCGAGTCGTTGCGACAACTGGGCGTTTTGCGCGATGAGTCGCTCGAAGCGTTGGCGAAATACGCATTCTTTCCCATACGCAACCGGCGCGGAGATCTTGTCGGCGAGATCACGGCGTCGTTCGCTTTGAAGAATCCAACCGGTGAAATTATCTCAGCATGACCAGCGAAACTGAACTCAAGCTGCCGCCACTGCAACGAGACGCGTCAGGACAGGTCGACGTCGATTCGATACCTGATGTGATCGAGTGGTTTCTGAATTACGATCAGCGTGTCGCGGTCATCAGGCATCCGACAGTTGAAGAAGTGTTTCAGTGGAAGCAGCAGCACACAAAGATGCAGGGCGAAGAGATTTTCGAATTCAAACGCGCTGAAGATCGGCTCGCAATCGGAATCATCCAGGCGCTTGCTGACAACTCCACCGAACGCGGTCTGCACGATTGGATTGGACAACTCCTGGGCGCGCTCGATACGGCTTCGAAGGCGAACGAATCAACAGCCGAAGCTTACAAACTCGACTTACGCAGCGGCGGATCGATCGTCGAGCAAGCTGAAAAAATTCCATTTCAACGCGGCCGGCAGGAGTTTTTACTCAACTGCTGGATCGAAACACTGTGCACCGCCGAAGCACGCGTCCTCGGCTGGCTCTACAAAGAATTCTACGGTCACCCCTACGCGCCTTAATAGAGTTTGATAAATCCGTTATCGAATCTGTGTAATCTGTGGCATGACTCCTGAACTTCGCGCTCTCTTCCCGATCACGCAACACTCGATCTACCTCAATCACGCTGCTGTCTCCCCACTCCCGCTAACAACTCTGCACGCAGTCGAGTCGCAATTGAGAGACGTGCACGAAAACGGCTCTGCGAACTTTCGCGACTGGCTGGCAACGAAAGAACAAGCCCGCGAACTGCTCGCAAATCTTCTTGGCGCGCGGCCGGAGCAAGTCGCTTTCATGCGCAACACGTCCGACGCGCTTTCAAGCGTCGCAAACGGCCTGACCTGGCGCACGGGCGACAACATCGTCACCTTCAGTCGTGAGTTTCCCTCAAACATCTATCCGTGGCTGCGAATACGCGACGTCTTCGGCGTCGAACTGCGTATGTGCGAAGAACGCGACGGCCGCGTCGATCTCGACGAGTTGGAAAGCATGATCGACGGCAACACACGCGTCGTGGCGGTCAGTCACGTTCAATACGCGTCCGGCTTCCGAATTGATCTGCAACGACTGGGACGACTAGTGCGGCAACGCGACGCGTTGTTTGTCGTCGACGTGATTCAAGCCCTCGGAGTCGTTCCTACGGATGTCGAAGCCGAGTTCATCGACGTGGCCGCCGGCGCCGGTCACAAGTGGCTGATGGCCCCGGAAGGCGTCGGTTACCTTTATCTCTCGGATCGCGCCCGTGAACGGATTCAACCGACATTGGTGGGTTGGATCAGTGTTCCGAATCCTGACGACTACTTCAACTTCGAGCAGGGCTGGAATCGCGGCACACTCGCTTGGGAGACGGGAACCGGTCCAGCCTCATTGCTGTATGGATTCAAAGCGAGCCTTGAGCTTCTCACCAGTCACGGCGTGCAAAGAATCGCGAATTACCTCGAAGAGCTAACAGATCATTTGTGTGAGGGCCTGAACGGGAAACCCTACGAGGTGGTGAGCTCTCGAGCGCCGGGAGAGAAGTCTCAGATTGTCTGTATTCGTCCTCCAGCGGGTTTTTCGGCTATGTCCCTCTATCACCAGCTCAACGCCAAGAAAATCGTCACTGCGCCACGAGGTGATCGCCTCCGGATCGCCCCTCATTTCTACAACACGGCGGCTGAAGTCGACGAGTTCATCACGGCACTCCCCTAGACCGAGCGATTATCGTTCGTTTGTACTGTTCGGTTTGTACGGAACGTGTACAACTCCGTGACACTTGTGTTCGGTTGCGCACAAACTCCTCAACGGTCCAACATCAGAATCCTTAGCAAAACCGAAAACTTTGCGGCTTAACGGGTTCGGCGATGGAAATGGCACGTTCATTGCCAAAGAGGAAAACAGAACAAGAAGGGTAGATAAGGGTAAATCGGGTCAGGCTCTGAAAACTGCGGTGAGTGGAGGCTTTGGGGGAGGCATCCTCTCACAGAATTTGAAGCAGGCGTTGACTCTTTTGGGGGAACGGAGTGGCGCTTGTGACGCAGATGATGAGCAATAATAGCGGAGCTGCTGATTGACGTCTTGACGGGGCTTGGGGGAGCCTCCCAAGAAAAATCAGCAGCCCGCAATTTTTTTGACCCGGTCTTCTTAGACAGGATTTTATCCGCGGACTCCGTGGGTAAAATCCTGTTTTTAGTTTCGTTCTCTTAACAATCTGGCAGGATCAGTTTCAGCCGATAACTCATCGAGATTGAGTCGCAGCATTCCACCGGCATCCGAATAAGCGGTCGCGGCTTTCTGTTGCGAGCGTCTGTAGCTAAACAGCAGGCCACCGATGAGTCCGCCCAAGCCGAGGCAGGTGACCAGCGCGTACCCCGATGCTTTCACGACTGTGACAAGGACACCCAGGGTCGTGTTGACATAGCGCTTCTCAGCGTCCCTGAGGATGTTTGGATTGTCGCCCAGCCACTGCACGACCTGTTCGTATTTAACCTGATCGATTAGCTGCTTGGCTGTTTGTTCGTCGGGCGCGTCGAACACAAGCACGGAATAGTTTCCGACGCGGCGATACGCGGTTGGCGCCTGTTGTCCGAGTTTCCAGAGTTCCTGAATGCGCGCGATGATGCGCTTGTCATTCTCTGTTGCGAGTTGCGGTGTATTGAATTCGATGATTACGACTTTGCTTGGACCATACGTGGCCAGAACCGCGTCGGCATTGCCTCCCGATTGCACGGCGTCGAATATGGTGTGCTGAAAAGGAAGCTGACGTAGATCAGCAAAACTGTTTAGATATACCGCGTTCTTTTGCGCCTGTTCCGGATTCGGCAGGTGCTTGACGAGCGGAGGAATGTCACCTTCGCCTTTATCCAATGCTTCGATCCAGACGTGGGCCAGCTCATTGAGGTCTGCAGGTCGACCATTCAGGTTTTTCACCGCGACAAAGCTGACGCCTTTGACGAATGCAATCTCCTGGTCCGTCGCAAAACCGGCAGTGCCGATCCCGTTGACTATTTCCACATTTGAGTTCGAGATGCGGGCTTCGGCGGCGAACAAACTCAGTAACTGGTAGGCATATGTTTCCTGCTGAAAACGATGTATTTCTACTGACGCCTTTACGCCGTTGGTTCCCGTGTATTCCAAATGCATTGTTTCTTCGGTTGAGACGCGGGTGAAGACGCTTGTCACCAGAGTCCCCGCCTGAGAATTTAACCGAAATTTGCCAACTTTCGCGGGCGCTGGTGCGATGAGGTTCGGGTCTGCAAACGCCGAAACCACTGATCCCAACAAAAGTACCATCAAAATAACGACTCTGGATAAACGCAATACAACAACTCCTCGTGTGGTCGAGTTCAGGGTTGATTAGAAACCGCCCTGGCTTTGATGTTCCCGACGGCGATTCGGCAGCACGACTTAAGTTTAATGCCAGCGTCGTAATTCACGCAAAAGAAGGTCGGCGTAATGGCGTGGGCTGCTGATGTTGTGCATCACGATCGAGCCGCCGAGCTCGCTGGCGTTGTCGATGATGATATCGCCAAATCCCATCAGTCGCTGAGGAATGCTGGCCGACACGGTGACGTCCTGAACTTTGCTTAGCGGAATGTTCTTGGTGGTGCGAGCGACCAATCCGGTGTCGATCTGGAGCTTCGAATCAGTGACCGTGTAACGGACCATGTTTCGCCTGATGTGGTAGTAAGCCGGAATCAGCAGCAGGGCGAGTGCGAGTGGAATCGAAATCGAAGCTGGCACGCCGAGCGACGCCAGCAGGAAAACCAGAGCAATACCGCCGATCACGGCGAGTGCGTAACCAGCCTTGACGAAGATCATCGTCGGCTTAACCGTGAAGACGGTGTGCTCCAGATCCTGATCGCCGCCGTACTCGAGCGCACGAGACTGCAAACGCGCGATTCTGGTTGCTTCCGGATCTGAAGCCGGCGCGCCGCAATTCGAGCAGAAGCGGACGCTCGGGGGTACGTAGGCACCGCAGGAACACGTCATCGATATTGGTCCTCGCTCAAACACTATAGCAATAAACGCAGATGGACGCAGATCAGTTCTGCGTTCATCCACGTTTGCCTGTGCTTAATTTTTTACTGGCTTACGAGCTGTAAGCGGCCGTCCGGCAGCCGCGTCATGAAGACGCTACGCTCGTAGACGTTCAGCGGGGTGGGGTCTTTCTGTTGTGCTAGCTGGGTGCTGTTCAGGCTGCCTGCGTTCGCGAGCGCATTCGGGTCGCGAATCATGCTGTAGCGATTGCCGATACGACGCACGTATTCACGGGTCTCGCTGTATGGAGGAACCTGGTAGCCGTACTTCATCACTGCGCCTTCGCCGGCGTTATAGCCCGCGAGTGCCAGCCGTACATCGTCTGAAAACAGGTTGAGCAGGAATCGCATGTAACGGGCGCCGCCCTCGATGTTCTGCTTTGGATCCCAGATGTTTGAAACGCCAAAACGGCTTGCGGTGCCGGGCATTAGCTGCATCAGTCCGCGCGCGCCTTTGTACGACATAGCGCGGGGTTTGAAGCTCGACTCCTGATGCATGATGGAGTAGAGGAGCAGCGGGTCGACAGAATTGCGTTTACCGGATTCGACGATGAAGTTGTCGACGTCGGTGTTGCCGGTAGTGAAATTGCCGAGCGAGGGATTGAGCGGCTGGCTCGTGAGATGGACGAGCGCGCCGGGCGCGGGTGAATAAGTGTAATTGCGGAGCTTCGTGAGCTGTTTGGCCTGCGGAGCGGGTTTGGGTTCGACTTTGGGGGTCTGAACCTGGACGGCGTTGGGCAAATCGAAGTTATCGATCTGGTAGCTTTGCGCCAGAACAGAAGGCGCAGTGGCCATTAATAAAGTCAGAATTAATAGGAGTTTTCGCATTTCTCGGTTGGGGCTCGGTGAGGCCGGGAAGAATCCTAACACATGAGGTCCGCATTTGCCAAACAATGTTGACCACAGATGAACACGGATCTAAAATCCGGATTTTTTCCGTGTAGATCCGTGCTATTGACAGGCGTTGTAAGATAAACGCGTTTTTCGGAAGTAACCTCACAATCAACCATTAACCGCGCGCTTCTGCGCGCCTCACAAAGGAAGAAAGAAAATGAAGAATATTCTCACTCTCACTCTGCTACTGCTCTGCGTCTTCAGCTCAGGAGCAATGGCCCAGAACTCAACCTCAACCACGGCCGGAACCAAACAGACCACAAAACGAGGTCCGGTTTTCCGCGCTACCAAGGATCAGATCAATCAGGCGCAGGCGCTTCTCAAGCAGCGCGGCTTTTACGGCGGCGAACAAATCGGCAAGCTTGACGATGCAACGCGGGATGGACTGCGGAAGTATCAACAGGCGGAGGGACTCAAGGTGACAGGAACACTCAACAAAATCACACTTGAGAAGATGAACATCACCCTAACCGAAAAACAAAAGACAATGTGAGCCACGGATGAACGCGGGTTGGTGACGGATCAAATCCGGATCCAATCCGCGTTATCCGCGGACTAAGTGAGCAACTTCTCCACGACTTCGTAGCTTTTTTGTAGTGCTGCGGATAAGTTCTCGGGCTGGTTACCACCACCTTCGGCCATGTCGGCCTTACCGCCGCCACGACCGCCGATGATCGGCGCGAGCTCTTTGATAACTTGTCCGGCGGGAACTTTGCCGGTCAGGTCGGCGGACGTGCGCACGATGAGTGAGACTTTCCCATCACTGCTTCGTCCCAGCACCACCACGCCCGACTTGATTCGCGCGAGGAGGGTGTCGGAAAGTTGTCGCATCGCCGCGGCGTCGAGACCGCTCGCTTCACGAGCCAGCACTTTAATTCCGGCAACTTCACGCGACTCGTCGCCATTCGCCGAAGCCGACGTCGCGCCACTCGCAATTTTCAAACGCAGATCGTCAGCTTCGCGTCGCACCTTTTTCAACTCGTCCTGCAAGCGCGAAACAGTCGTCGACAGATCATTGCGCGAAGTTCTCAATCCGCTGCTGAGTCCGTCGACGAGAACTTCGTCCTCACGGAAACGCTCGTACGAGTCCATTCCGGTAATCGCGCGAATACGTCGCACGCCGGATGCGATCGACTCGTCGCTGGTGATCTTGAACAGGCCGATGTCGCCGGTCGCGCGCACGTGCGTGCCTCCGCAGAGTTCTTTCGAGAAAATGTCGTCTACACCTTTGATTGAAAGCACGCGCACCTTATCGCCGTACTTCTCACCGAAGAGCGCCATCGCACCCGAGCGCATCGCTTCTTCAATCGCCATCTCATCAGTCTGCACCGGCTCGTTGCGGAGAATGTGATAGTTGACGAGACGCTCGATCTCTTCTTTCTCGGCGGCAGTCAACGGTTGGTAGTGCGTAAAGTCGAAGCGCAGGTAGGACGGCGCGACCACCGAACCAGCTTGCTTCACGTGCGTTCCCAAAACTTCACGCAGCGCGGCGTGCATCAGGTGAGTCGCGGTGTGATTGCGTCTCGTCGCATCGCGCTTCTCGACGTCAACCTGAGCGGAGACGAGATCGCCAACCTTAAATCTTCCTTTCTCGACCTTGATCTTGTGCACGATCAATCCCTGCGCCGGCGAATAGGTATCAAGAACTGTGGCCAATTCATTTGTCGGACCAGCCATCACCCCAACGTCGCCGACCTGACCACCGCTCTCGGAGTAGAACGGCGTACGGTCGAGCACGATCTCGCCCTCTTCGCCTTCGTTCAATGATTCGACTTCATCGCCCTTGATAACCGCGACGACCTTTGCATCATCCACCCGCGTTGTTTCATAGCCTTTGAATGTCGACTTCGCTACACGCGCGGCGACATTCGCGTAGACCGGATTGGTCTTCGCTTTTGCTTCGCCTTTTTCGATGCCGGCGGTTTGCTGAAGCTCCTGTAGAGCGACGTCGAACGAGTGATTGAATTCCTCCTCGTCGATCGCAAACCCACGCTCCTCCAGCCCAACGCGAATCAGGTCGCGAGGCGTTCCAAATGTGTCGTAGAGCCGCGCCAGAGTTTTGTACTCAGGCATCGCACCCTTCGTGGCCGTAAATACCTCGTCGAGCTTGTTCAGCCCAACGGTCAACGTCGACCGAAAACGCTCTTCCTCGAGCCCGACCATCTTTTCGATGAATTCGCGGTGCGTTTCCAATTCCGGATACGCATCGTTCATCAGGTCCACCACGAAGTTTGTTACATCCTTGAAAAACGCGCCTTCGAAACCGAGCGTGTGATGACCCTGGTAGAGTGCCCGGCGCATGATCTTTCGGAGGACATAGTTGCGCCCTTCGTTACCCGGCAGGATTCCGTCTGCAATCGCAAAAGCTGCGGCCCGTGCGTGGTCTGCAATGACACGCATTGCGAAGCCTTCTTTAGATTCCGGTTCGTAATGTCGATCGGCGAGCTTTGCCGTGAAGTCGATGATCGGACGGATCAGATCCGTGTCGTAGTTTGACTTCACGTCCTGCAACACGACCGCGAGACGCTCAAGACCAGCACCGGTATCAACTGACGGCGCCGGCAAAGGATCGAGCTTGTACTTGCCCGGCGCAGTCTCACTGCGATCGAACTGCATGAAGACCAAATTCCAGATCTCCATGATCGTATCGCCAGGACCGTTGACGTTCTCAGCAGAATTCTCCGGATCGTCAGGGCTCGGACCCATGTAGTAATGAATCTCGCTGCATGGACCACATGGACCGGTCTCGCCCATCTGCCAGAAGTTGTCTTTGCTGCCAAAACGCAGAATACGTTCGCGCGGCGCGCCTACCTGATGCCAGAACCTCTCGGCATCTTCGTCGGCCGGAACATCCTCATCGCCCTCGTAAACCGTGAACCACAACCGCGCGGGATCGAGTTTCAAAACATCAACGAGCAGTTCCCAGGCAAACTTGATTGCGTCTTCTTTGAAGTAATCGCCGAACGAGAAATTGCCGAGCATCTCGAAGAACGTGTGATGCCGCGCGGTTTTCCCGACCTCGTCGAGATCGTTGTGCTTACCGCCCGCACGAATACACTTCTGCGACGACGTGGCGCGCACGTAGTCGCGCTTCTCTCGACCCAAAAACGTGTCTTTAAACTGATTCATGCCCGCGTTGGTGAACAACAACGTCGGATCATTGGCGGGCAGGAGCGGCGACGACCGCACCCGAGCGTGGCCGTGCTCCTCAAAATACTTCAAAAAAGCTTCGCGAATTTCGTTACCAGTCATCATCGATTCGAGTGTAGCAAATCACTCTTCATCCGCGTAATCCGTGGCCAAAGATCGAACTTTTTCAACTACCAGCTCAAATCCAAACCCCTGTCGCAGCAGGTGATCGAACAGGCTTTTCGCCTGGGCACGGTTCTTCGGCCGGCCACGAATGCGCAACCGCTTTTCAATGGCCTTGTCGATCAACTGTTCTTCCGACGTTTCGGCATAAACCATCTCCAGCGCTTCACTGGCGACCTCGCTGTCGACCTTTTTGAACTTGAGGTCGCGCTCCAACCGCCGCCGGCCGACCGGTCTTTGCTTCACTTTGTACGACGCATAGCTGAACGCAAACTGCTCGTCGTTGAGATACCCATACTCGCGCAACCGCGCGATGACGATTTCCACTGTCGCTTCGTCAGTGTTTTTTCCGCGCAACAACCGCTCGCGCAGCTCGGCGATAGAGCGTGGCTTGGCAGCCAGTAGTTTTATGGCGCGTTCAAATGTTTTACGTCGCAAATCAGTCACGATTGAATAAACACAGATTACCGCGGATGATGGCTGATCTAAAATACTGAACATGGACGGCGTGCTGATAATCGACAAACCTGCTGGTATGACTTCTCATGACGTGGTCTCACAGACTCGCCGCATTCTTCACGAGCGACGAATCGGACACACGGGCACGCTCGATCCCTTTGCCACCGGCGTCCTCGTGATTCTCGTCGGCAAGGCCACGCGCCTCGCACAGTTCTTAAGTGGAGTTGATAAAGAATACGAAGCAATCATTCGTCTCGGATACTCAACCGATACGGGCGATCGCACCGGTAATCAGATTCCTGGACCAGCCGCGAAACCTGAAGCCTGGACCGAGGAGACTTTCGAAGCAGCGCTGCAAACTCTTCGCGGTGAAATAGACCAGGTGCCGCCAATGTATTCGGCCAAGAAAATTGAAGGCAGAAAACTCTACGAGCTCGCACGTCGCGGTGAGACCGTGGAGCGACAACCAATTCACGTTTGCATATATGAATTCGCCGCCATCAAGCCCGGCGGTCAACTCATCAAGGACAACCTCGACGGCACCTTCGATTTCCACACCCGAGTGTCGTGTTCGTCAGGCACTTATGTACGCACGTTGGCTGAAGACTTCGGCAAACGCTTGTACGTTGGCGCTCACTTAGCCGAGCTCAGACGCACACGCGTCGGCGACTTTTCACTCGACCGGGCGATCACCCTCGACGACTTGAAAATCCATTTTGGCGAAGAATCGATCGGCACTATCCTCGTCCCTCCCGGAGCGGCGCTCTCGCGACTGCCTTTCATGCATCTAACGGCCGAAGACGTGAGTCGGGCCAATCATGGAAGAGAGGTGAGAGTTGCCGAATCTAACTGGAGTGACGGAGAGAACGTAAGAATGTGCGACGGCGATAATGCACTGGTCGCCGTTGGTCGCTACGACGCCAACACGAAGAGCTTGCATCCACGAGTCGTGCTTGCCGAATAAATTTACGTGGCTGCAAAAATAGCATTGACTTAGGTCTAGGTTGACCGTGCTATACTTGCGCCCAAGGAAGCGCGCGTGCGAGTTCGCTTCCAAAGTTCCCACCGGACTTCCGTTTGAACTCGATCATTGAGAAGGGATGCCTCGAGGACGTAGCTCACGCTTACGCGCGCGTGAGGCGTATCGCGAAGCACATATAAAAGAAGAGCCGCAGCTCCCGACGATGTAGCGGTGTATATAGCGTGGCCCTCTCCCCACACGCTGTCCAATGCGCGAAAGCCGAAGAGGTTTCAAAGGCTATGCAAGAGCAGGATGGCAAGAAACAATTCAATATCAGCGAACGTTTGGAAGATCTGCGCCGTGAACACGAAGCGCTGCGTTGGGAGGGAACGTTCCGAGACTACTTCGAATTAGTCGCTCAGAACCCACGCATTGCTCAACTTTCACACGCTCGCATAAACGACATGGTTCACGCCGCGGGAGTCGAGCGGCTGAACGAAGGCACTCAGCACGAAGTTCTCTCCTACAATTTCTTTGCCGACGAATTGTTTGGCATCGAAGAGCCCATCGCCAGAATTGTCGAGTACTTCAAGTCGGCCGCACAGCGTCTCGAAGTGCGCAAGCGCATCCTTTTGCTCATGGGACCGGTTGGCGGCGGCAAGTCGACAATCGTCAACATGCTCAAGCGCGGCCTTGAGGATTGGACCAGGATTGCCGAGGCCGGCGCAGTTTACGCCATTAAAGACTGCCCGATGCACGAGGAACCGCTTCATCTCATACCGCATCAATTACGCGCCGAAGTCGAGAAGCATTACGGCATTTATATCGAGGGCGATCTTTGCCCGCAGTGTCGCTACTCGCTCGAGCACACGTATGGTGGACGTCATGAGGACGTCAAAGTGCATCGTGTAGCTTTTTCTGAAAAGGAACGCGTCGGAATCGGCACGTTCTCACCAAGCGATCCGAAATCACAGGACATCACTGAACTGACGGGCTCGATCGATCTCGCGACGATCGGCGAGGTCGGTGTGGAGTCAGACCCGCGTGCTTATCGTTTTGACGGCGAGCTAAACATCGCGAACCGCGGCTTGATGGAATTCGTCGAGATGCTGA
This sequence comes from Pyrinomonadaceae bacterium, assembly GCA_036401595.1. GTDB lineage: Bacteria > Acidobacteriota > Blastocatellia > Pyrinomonadales > Pyrinomonadaceae > PSRF01. Next base: position 57,338 of record DASWUM010000161.1, on the reverse strand, counting down.
AGGTTGACGAGAAGTTTCTCTACAGCCTGTTGACGCTCTCACAGGAACAGAGCATCAAGACCGGGCGCTTCGCGATGATTTACGCCGACGAAGTCATCCTGTCGCACACAAACGAGAACGAGTACATCGCATTCGCCGGCAATCGCAAATCGGAAGCGTTGCAGGATCGAATCATCCTCGTGAAAGTGCCTTACAACCTGCGCGTTTCGCAGGAAGAGCGCATTTACGACAAGCTGTTGCACCAGTCTGAGGCGCTGCGCAATGTTCACCTCGCGCCGCACACGTTGAAAGTGGCCGCGATGTTTGCCGTGATGACTCGTCTTGAAGAGCCGAAGCGTCAGAACGTCGACGTTGTGAAGAAGATGAAGCTTTACGACGGCGAGGACGTCGAGGGTTACAAGTCGAAAGATGTGCGCGAGCTAAAGGAAGAGACCGTTCGCGAAGGCATGGACGGCATCTCGCCCCGCTACATCATCAATCGGCTTTCGAGCGCGCTCGTCCGCGACGGCGTCACTTGTATCAATCCGATTGATGCGCTGCGAGCCATTAAAGACGGTTTTGAGCAGCACACCGGCATCAGCAGCGAGCAGCGTGAAAAGTACATGAATCACATTTCGCAGGCGCGTAAGGAGTACGACGAGCTTGCGAAGATTGAAGTGCAGAGAGCTTTTGTCTACTCGTTTGAAGAGATGGCGCGCACGATGTGCAACAACTATCTCGACAACGTCGAAGCCTTCTGCAACAAGGAGCGTATCAAGGATCCAATCACCGAAGAGGAGATGGAGCCCGACGAGCAGCTTATGCGTTCGATCGAGGAACAGATCGGGATCTCGGAAAACGCTAAGAACACTTTCCGGCAGGAGATTCTGATCCGCATCTCGTCCTACGCTCGCAAAGGCAAGCCGTTCGAGTACAACTCACACGAGCGTCTCAAGGAAGCGATCGAGAAGAAGATCTTTGCCGACTTGAAGGACGTGGTGAAGATTACGACGTCGGCGAAGACGCCCGATCCGGATCAGTTGCGGCGCATCAACGAGGTTGTCGATCGGCTTGTTAAAGAGCACAGCTATTGCCCGGTTTGCGCGAATGAGTTGCTGACCTATGTCGGCACGCTGTTGTCGCGGTAGAATTTTAGCCGCAGATTTACGCAGATGAACGCAGATCTAATCCGCGTTAATCCGCGTTCATCTGCGGCTAAATTACGATGAAGAAACGATACTGGATCGCAGGTGCAGCAACGGTCGCCATTGCGGGCAAGCTTTTGCTCAGGCCACGTGACGCCGACTGGCAGAAGTGTCGCGATGTTGTTTTCCATTCTGAGCACTCGTGCTTCGCGGATGTCGATGGTGTTCGGGTGCACTACCAGGAAGCGGGTGATGTAAACGCGCCTGCGATGGTGTTGATTCACGGGTTTGCTTCGTCGACGCTCGTTTGGAGCAAGGTGTTTTTGGCGCTCGCGAATTGCGGCTATCGTGTCATCGCACTCGATATGCTCGGCTATGGCTATTCCGCGAAGCCACGCAACGGCGAGTACACGATCGATGGCCAGGCGAAACTCTTAATGCGGCTGCTTGATGCGCTCGGTATCCCGCGAGCGATCGTTGTCGGCAGTTCTTATGGTGGTGCAGTCGCGGCGACTTGCGCGCTCGATTATCCGGAGCGAGTTGAGAAGCTGGTCCTCGTAGGCGCAGTCAACAATAACCGGCCGCTTGAGTTCGCGCTGATGCGACTGTTTGGGTCGCCCGTATTCGGCGATGTTGTTTCCCCGCTTCTGATCGGATCGCGTCGCTTGCTGCGACGGCGTATGAAGGGCGTTTACGATCGACACTCATGGGTGCTCGACGAAAGACGAGTCGACGCGCGGCATTTACCGTTGCGTGCGGCTAGTACGCATCGCGCGATCATTCGGACGGTGCGCGGTTGGGACGCAGAACGCATCTCGAGAGACGCGCATCTAATCAGTCAGCCCACTCTCCTGCTCTGGGGTGAAAATGATCGAGAGATACCAATATCGGATGCCGAGCGACTACACGGGCAGATTCCCGGATCGCGTTTGATTGTATTTTTGAGCTGCGGTCACTTGCCGCACGAGGAATACCCAGAAGCCTTTACGAAGGTCGTGACTGATTTTTGCAAGGCACAATCGGTGTAATCTGTGGACGGGTCTTATGTCTATTCAACGCAATGACTGGTCGCTGCAGCGCAAGGGCATTATCGATCAGGAACGCCACAAGGACCGCGTAAAAGAAGCCATCCGCAAAAACCTCGGCTCGATCGTCTCCAACGAAGCCATCATACTTTCCGACGGCAAGCGCACCGTCAAAGTTCCAATCAAAGCTCTGGACGAATACAAGTTTCGCTTCAACCAGCAGAAAGCGAAACACGTGGGCCAGGGCGACGGCAAGACTCGCGTCGGCGACGTTGTTGCCCGCGAGCCACGACCCGGCAGCGGCCATGGCTCAGGACAGGGCGGACAGGACGCCGGCGTCGATTATTACGAAGCTGAAGTAAACATCGACGAGCTGGCCGCGCTGATCTTTGAAGATCTGCAACTGCCTTACCTCCAGGAAAAAGCCAAAAAGGCGGTCCAGTCGCGCAAGACTCAGTTCAACGAGATCCGGCGCACCGGTGTGATCGCAAATCTCGACAAGCGCCGCATGATCCTCGAGAACATTCGTCGCAACGCACGCGAAGGCAAGGCACGCTTCGGCGACATCAAGAAAGAAGATCTGCGTTTCAAGACGTGGGAAGAAGTGATGCGCTACGAGTCGAATGCGGTCGTGATTGCGATGATCGACGTTTCCGGCTCGATGGGGGAGTTTAAGAAATACATCGCGCGTAGTTTTTATTTCTGGATGGTCCGCTTTTTGCGAACGAAGTACGACAATGTCGATATTGTTTTCATCTCGCATCACACGGAAGCGAAAGAGGTAAGTGAGGAGCAGTTTTTTACGCAGGGCGAGTCAGGCGGCACGGTTGTTTCGTCTGCGTACCAACTAGCCCTCGACGTGATCCACCAGCGCTATCGACCATCGGATTGGAATATCTATCCGTTTCATTTTTCTGACGGCGACAATTACTACTCCGATAACGAAGAAGCCGTGCGTCTCGCCGACGAGTTGATCGCGACGTGTAATCTGTTTGGCTACGGTGAGATTGGCGAGGAAGGCTCGTCGAGTTACCGGCGATCTTCAGGGGCGCTGTTGTCGATCTTCAGCGATCGTCTGCAAAACAAAGATCGTTTTGTCGGCGTCCGGATCGACGACAAGGAAGACGTGTATCCGGCGTTGAAGCAATTTTTTGGCAAAAAAGACTTAACCGCGTAACCCGTGGCTTTATGGAAGACAAGGAGATCAAAGAACTTGAAAAGGCCGTCGAGCAGATTTGGGACGTTGCTCGCGGCTTTGGTCTCGATCCGTACCCGACCAACTTTGAGATCGTACCTGCAACCGTGATGTACGAGGTCGGTTCGTATGCCCTCCCCGGCCGTTATTCACACTGGACCTTCGGCAAAACTTACCATCGCATGAAAACGATGTACGACTTCGGCCTCTCGAAGATCTATGAAGTCGTCATCAACACGAATCCGTCTTACGGCTTCCTGCTGGAAACAAACAGTCCGATTCAAAACAAGATGGTGATTGCGCACGTGCTCGGTCACGTCGATTTCTTCAAGAACAATACGTACTTCTCGAAGACGAATCGTCGCATGGTCGAGAGTGTTTCCACGCACTCGCAGCGAATCATGGACTACGAGTTCAAGCACGGCCGGAAAACTGTGGAGCGATTTCTCGATGCGGTGCTTGCGATTGAAGAGCACATCGATCCGTATTTTTTCATCAAGCGTGAGATTACCGCAGCGGAAGAAAAGCGACGCGCCGAACAGGGACCGAAAGATGGTCCGTACGACGATCTATGGCTACTCGACAAAACGGAACGCGAAGCGCGGCGTCCGCCACCCAGCGACCATGAGAAACCACGCGAACAGTTACCCGAAAAGGATCTGCTCTACTACCTCATGAAAAACTCGCCGTCACTCTCAGGTTGGCAGCGCGACGTGATCGCGATGGTCCACGAAGAGATGGAGTATTTTGTGCCGCAGATGCAGACGAAGATCATGAATGAGGGCTGGGCCAGCATCTGGCACGCGCGCATCATGCGCGAGTTGGACCTCGACGATAACGAGCATATCGAGTTTGCCAATCTACATTCCGGCGTGGTCTCGCCGCAGAAGGGCCAGTTGAATCCCTACTATCTTGGTTACAAGATCTACGAAGACATCGAGCGCCGCTGGAATGAGCCGTCGAACGATGAGCGTGAGAAGTTCGGCCGCACTGGAAATCAGGGACGCGAGAAGATCTTTGAAGTCCGTGAGCTCGACAACGACGTCTCGTTCCTGCGCAATTATTTGACCGAAGAGTTGTGCGAAGAGCTGGATCTGTTTGTATTTGAGCTGGTCGAGGAAGAGGAGTGGACCATTACTGAGAAGCGCTGGGAAAAAGTGCGCGATCAGCTTGTTTCAAACATGACGAACTTCGGCTTCCCATATTTGCAAGTCGAAGATGGCGACTACAACGGCAACCGCGAGCTCTACATGAAACATCGCTACGAAGGCACCGAACTCGACATGCGCTACGCTCGCAAAGCGCTCGAACACGTCCACGCCCTTTGGGGCCGCCCCGTTCACCTCGAGACCGTCATGGACGACGAATCAACCGTCCTTCACTTCAACGGCGACGAACACGCCGAAGATTAATCCGTTTTCAATCCGCGTTATCCGTGGCTAAATATTCAATGCCTTACTAACCGATGGATCCCTTCTCACGCGCCAGATCTTCGAATCCAGGTAGTAATGAATAAACGCGTAACCCCACAAGAATGAGATCCCGAGTTGAATCGCGAGCGTCGAATTCTGCAAGCCGTAATACCCGAGTAGCTGCCGCGGCCCCTGATAGATAATCCCAAACAAGATTCCGAAAGCGATGTAAAAGAGCACCCGGCGACTGATGATCTCCGCGGCGCCATGCTTCTCGCGAGCCTTCGAGTATTTCTGATTGTGAAACCAGATGAGCCGGTGATACTGGAAGTTGTGATAGATCGTGAGTATCGCAACGATAGCAATCGGCTTGTGCGGCATCGGCGTAAGCAAAACGATCCAGTGCATCGGGATCGCCGCCGCCAGCAGGAGATACTTCGGAACGTTCAACGGCTCGCCAACAATCCCACGCTGCACCTGACGTCCCACCCAGACGATAAAAGTTAGAACTGTTCCCGCGAGCAGCAGTTTCGAAAAGCCATTCACGCCGCCACGCAGCACCGCCGGCACGCGCGCCATCGCCTCCGGATCTCTGGCGATAAACTCGACAAACGGATAGTTGAATGCGAAGAGTAGAAATATTCGATCGAGAGCATTGTCGACGCGCGCCAGATCGCCATTCTTCTTTTTGTAGAGCACCATGAATCCGTAGTGCTGCTTGACGAGATGATAGTAGGCCCACAGCGCTGCCACGAAGAAGAAGACAAATCCAGCACCGGCGAGCACCAGCACTGGTCCAATCACAAAGAAAAGCAGCGAGCCCCAGAGCAAACGCGCGCGATTCTTTCGTTCGGCGCGATCGAAGTAGGTGCGTGAGAATGTGCCAAAGACGTGCGGTGCGTCGATCAGGATGGCCCACGCCGCGACCATCGGCACGAGCGGAACGAGTCCACTCACGTAGAGCCCGAGGAGTAAATAGCTCGACAGGACGGAACCGATAAACCAGATCGCGTCGTCGCGCCCGCTTATAATCCAGCGCAAAGAGATTGCGCCGGCGACTGGCTTTGTGATGACTTCGGCGGTAGCTGCCATAAGAGGGCTTTCGTTTCGGACTGCGGACATTTTATCATCGGCCAATGAACAAACAACTATTCCAGGCGCATCCGTGGCACGGCGTAACCTCAGGACCGAGAACGCCCGAACTCGTGAACGCCTATATCGAGATCGTTCCCACCGACGCCGTGAAATATGAGCTCGATAAATGGTCCGGGCACTTGCGCGTCGATCGGCCACAGCGCTTCTCGTCGATGTCGCCCACGCTCTACGGTTTCATCCCGCAAACATATTGTGGCAACGAAGTCGGCGAACTCTGCGAGCTGCGCACGGGACGCAGCGGTATTGAAGGTGATAAGGACCCGATGGACATTTGTGTGTTGACGGAGAAGACTTTCGCGTACGGCGGGTTCTTCCTGCACGCGCGTCCGATAGGCGGACTGCGCATGATCGACGGCAATCAGGCTGACGACAAGATTATCGCGGTGCTGGAATCGGATCTGGCCTACGGGCGTATTGAGGAAATCCGTGACGTGCCACCGGGACTGATCGATCGACTAAAACACTACTTCCTGAGTTACAAACAACTCCCCAGTGATACAGAGAAGAAAGTCGAAATCGTTGACGTCTACGATCGCACCGAAGCCCGCGACGTCATCACGCGCAGCCTCAGAGACTACGAGACCGAATTTGGCCGCGGATAACACGGACATCCGGATTTTAAATCCGTGTTATCTGTGGCTTATTTGTGTACCTGTTCAGAAATGCCACAGCGGGGGCAGACGAGCCCCCGCCAGTGTTGTTCATCGACCCAGCGTGCGAGGGCGGGACCCTGGTGTTGGGCGCCGTGTTGCTGGTGTCCGTGATGTTTGCGTTCTGCGGCCTCCGCGCTGCAGTGTTTACAGAGCCAGCCATAACCCAAATTGAAAAAGTGGGTCGTCTGGTGCATAGGCCTCAGTTTACATAAAGATCAGCGTCGCGATTCAGGTGATTCCGTCAGTCGCACCGGCACCGACATGCGCTTGCCGTCGCGCCAGATTTGAACCTGAACCGTGTCGCCAATCTGATGTTTATCGAGTACTCGGAACAGATCGTCTGAATTTCCCACCTTGTCGTTATCAATTCCCACGATTATATCGCCCAGCTCAACGTCGCCCATCTCAGTTTGCTGAACACCACGCAAGCCGGCTTGGGCCGCACCACCGCCGCGAGCAACCTGGTAAATCAGAACACCGTCGTCAACCGGCAGGTCGATCTGATTTCTGAGCGACTGCACGTCACGAGTGCTGATGCCAAGCTTCGGACGACGCACACGGCCATTCTGAAGTAACTGCGGCACAACGCGTTTCGCAATACTCACCGGCACTGCAAAACCAACACCCGCAGAACTGCCAGACGGCGAAAGGATCTGAGAATTAATCCCAATCATACGACCATGCGAATCGAGCAACGGTCCACCGGAATTACCTGGGTTAATCGAGGCATCAGTTTGAATTGCGCCTTCGATCAGCCGGTTGTTTCTGGCGCGAAGCGGACGCTGCAAGCCGCTGATGACGCCGGTCGTCAATGTTCGATCGAGACCAAACGGATTGCCAATCGCGAGCACCTTCTGACCAACGACGAGCTTATCCGAATCGCCCAACGGAACTAACGTAAGCGGTCCGGCCGGTTTCTCAGTCAGCCGAATTACTGCCAGGTCGGTGTCAGGATCGCCTCCGACGACAATTGCCGAATAGTCTTTCTTTCCGCCCATGCTGACGGAAAGTTTTTGTGCGCCTTCGATGACGTGGTAATTCGTCAGAATATTACCCTGCTGGTCGAGTATTGAACCAGAACCGGAGCCTTCCTGCGGCTCGACAAAACCAAAGAAGTCGCGTGCGTACGAAGTGGAGTGGATGAATACCACGCCGGGACTCAAGGTTCGATAAACCTCGATATTATTCTGTTCGTCGGTCGAGGTTGCGGGATCGCTGATTCCAGCCGGCGTCGTCTCCGTGAATGCGGCCTGCGAAGACTGAAACCGGTTTGAGATGCGATCGAAAATTACAACTCCTCCGGCAGCGAATAATCCTGAGATAAGTGCAATCAAAAGAATCTGGCGGGCGGAAAGTCTATACATAAAGCTTCTTCCCCTCTAAATTAGTGACTCTGGCACAAGGCCAACATCGCGGTTTTAGGATGCTCGCAAGACGGGTGCCGTTGCGAGGTGATTGTATCAACGCAGGACGGTTGAGGCGAGTTTCGTTTTCGTCTAGACGAAGAGCGACAGAAAAGCGTTTGGAAGATTTTCGAAGTAGGCCAGAACGGTCATTGGTCCCTGCCAGCCGAGGGCGACGCAACCGGTCGCAGCGTGGATCAACATCAGGAAGCCGTAGATTCCGAGGACGGCAGTCAGACCATGTCTGGCGATGGGCAGATGAGCGCAGCGATAAAGAATGTAAGCGGCAAATCCGCCGATGGCGATTTTTGCGCTGAGAAAGGTCCACTCGCCGTGTTCCAGGACGCGAGCCATTAGTGCATTGCCTTCGGAGGCTACGTTCAAACGAATCCATAGCAACGTTAACTGAGCATCAAGTGCATTCAGAGCGAACAACAGACAGCTTTTAGTGAGTGTACCCACGGGCGCCTCTCGATGCCAACGTTGTTAAACCTTGCCCTATTACGCCAGAACCCCCGAAGCTTGTTAGCAGCGGGGGTTCCCACGTCACGGGAGGAACGAGACTCGTTCTTATGTTAATTAGAAAGATTGAATCACGAGTTTGTTCCAGCCACCAGGGTGCACAAAGAGAACTAGCCACAAAGAGGCACAAAAAGCACAAAAAGAAATTTTTGTTGAAAGCTGTCGGTTAGTATTCGGTTGAGAGGGAAGATTGGTTCCGAAAAGTTGATGAAGATCGGCGAGAGCATTCAAGAAGCGGCGTTGGCATTAGAGAGTTCGGGTGTGCCTGAGTCGCGGCGTGAGGCGGGGTCGTTGTTGGAGTTTATTCTGGGGAAGGATCGAACGTTTCTGATTAGTCATGCGGGAGATGAGATCGACGAGAATTCGTTTGACAGGTTGCGTGAATTCGTTGAGCGGCGTGCGGCAGGTGAGCCGTTGCAGTACATCACTGGAGTTCAGGACTTTTATGGACGTGAGTTTCGGGTGACGCCTGATGTTCTGATTCCGCGGCCGGAAACTGAACTGCTCGTCGAAGCGGCGCTGCAGATTGTTGGTGACATTGGCGCGGCTCCGTTTATTTGCGATGTCGGAACAGGATCGGGATGTATTGCGGTGACGCTGTTGTGTGAGCTTATCTCGGCCCGCGGGGTCTTAATCGACAAATCGCCGGTGGCGCTCGAGGTAGCGAAAATCAATGCGCAGAACCTGTCGGTCACGGAGCGAGCACGTTTCCTCGTTTCTGATTGCTTCGACGCACTTGATTCACGTGAACACAAGTTTGACCTGATCGTTTCGAATCCTCCATACGTCGCAGCCGCGGCGCTTGCGGGGCTGCAACGCGAGGTCAGAGATCACGAACCACTCGTCGCACTCTCTCCCGGCGGAGATGGTCTGGGCGTGATTCGTCGTTTAATCGCTGAGGGACCAGACTTCATGAAGCCTCATGGGTACATGCTGATGGAGATTGGATTCGATCAGGGTGAAGCTGTGGAAAGGCTGATCGGAAGTAGTGCCTGGTCACTGCGTGAAATCCGCCCGGATCTTCAGGGAATTCCGCGTATCGTGCTGCTGCAAAAGCCCTGAGCAAATTCGTGTCACAAGCCCGCAACCTGCGGTGTATATGCTTCAGAGCCGCGAAAGCGCGACGAAACTAAGACAACCCCAGACATTCTAAGGAGACCGAAGTCATGTACAGGTTTTTAGGCCGAAGTGTGCTAATCGCCGCGCTGTTGACCTCAACTGGCATCGCAGTGCTGGCGCAGAAAGACAAAGTCAAAGACAAAGATCGTTCGCTGACTTGTCGTGAAGATAGCTGGTACAACGACAGGCTCGCCAGCAATTGTGAAGTTCGAGAACAAAGACTGTCATTGAGTGGCGGCACAATTGCCATCGACGGCAGGCAAAATGGCGGCGTTCACGTCTACGGTTGGGACCAGAATCAGGTGTTGGTCCGGGCCCGCGTGCAAACCGGTGCACCGACTGCGGCGGAAGCGGAAGCACTTAGTCGCCAGATTCAGATTGAAACCAGCGGTGCGAAGATTCATGCTACTGGACCGGAAACGCGTCGCGACTATCAATGGAACGTAAGTTTTGAAGTGTTCGTTCCACGCCGTGCCGATCTCTCGATCGAAACTCACAACGGCGGCATCGCCATCACCGATGTCAATGGTCGCATCGACTTCAGCGCATTGAACGGCGGCGTGGTTCTCAAGCGCGTTGGTGGAGCAGTTCGCGGTTCGACGACAAATGGCGGACTCGTGATCGAGTTGACCGGCGATCGTTGGGACGGCGACAGTCTCGACGTCAGCACAACCAACGGCGGCGTGATCATGTCAGTGCCGGAGAATTACTCGGCTAACTTACAAACAGGAACGGTAAACGGAAGCGTGAGCGTTGATTTTCCGGTGACTGTTCAGGGTCGATTGAACAAGCAGATTGCATTAAATCTCGGCTCCGGTGGAGCAACGGTCAAAGCAATGACGACAAACGGCGGTGTTCATCTCAAACGCGCCACCGCCAACGACTAGGTGTGCGAGCGAGAGGGCGGTACAAGCCACAGATTGCACGGATACGAAATCAGGATTTAATCCGTGTAATCTGTGGCTGATGTGTCTCTCAAGTAGCGTTCTCACATGATTTTCAATTACTCTGTCCGGCATCGTGGACAAGTTTAGGATCTCGGGTGGCCGCCCACTTCACGGCAGAGTCTCTATCAGCGGTGCCAAAAACTCGGCGTTGCCATGCATGGCAGCGGCCCTGCTCACGCCTGACACCGTCACCCTGCACAACATTCCGTACGTGCGCGACATCATCACGCAGCGACGCCTGCTTGAAGATATCGGCGCAACTGTTCTGACTCCCGAACTCAGAACTCACAAGATCAGCGCCGCACACGTCGAGCTGTTTGAAGCGCCGTACAAGCTCGTGAAGACGATGCGTGCATCGGTGCTTGCGCTTGGACCATTGCTGGCTCGCTTTGGCAAAGCGAAAGTTTCGCTACCGGGCGGTTGTGCGATTGGAACGCGGCCGATCGATCTGCACCTGGCGGGATTTGAGAAGTTTGGCGCCGAAGTAAAACTCGAGGCGGGCAACGTCGTCGCACGCGCGCCGCAGGACGGACGTCTCCACGCGGCTGATATTCACTTCAACAAAGTCACCGTTACCGGCACTGAAAACCTGATGATGGCGGCGACTCTCGCACGCGGTACTACGATACTTCGCAACTCCGCCTGCGAGCCGGAGATCGTCGATCTCGCCGATCTGCTGAACAAGATGGGCGCGCGCGTTAACGGCGCCGGTTCTGAGACGATAGAGATCGAAGGCGTCGCATCACTCGGTGGCGCCGAACACACGATCATTCCCGATCGAATCGAAACCGGAACGTTTATCGTCGCCGCCGCACTCACGCGGGGACAACTCGAGATCAAAGACTGCCGTCCCGATCATCTGGAGAGCGTGATTTCACAACTGCGTGAAGTCGGCGTCGTCATCAAGGAAGTGAATCCGACGACGTTGGAAGTTACTTGTCCGGACGGCTTGAAGGCAAAGAACGTAACGACCGAACCGTATCCGAGTTTTCCTACCGACATGCAGGCGCAGTACATGGTGCTCATGACGCAGGCCCGCGGACGGTCGGAGATTATCGAGACTGTTTTTGAAAACCGGTTCATGCACGCTTCGGAGCTTCAGCGTATGGGAGCGCAGATTCACATCGATGGCCGCTCGGCGCTCGTCGATGGTCCCACGGCGTTGACGGGCGCGCGCGTGATCGCATCGGATCTGCGTGCTTCGGCGTCGCTCGTGCTTGCCGGACTCATCGCACAGAGTGAGACGGTGATTGATCGCGTTTACCACATCGATCGTGGTTATGAAAAGATCGAAGCAAAATTACGTGCGGTTGGCGCTGATATTGAACGTATCATCTCGCCGGTGGTGACGGCGCCGATTCTCGAACCGGTTTGAGCTTAAGGAGGGAACTGTAAGTGGCCAACGAGGATTGTTTGTTCTGCAAGATCGTTTCGGGAGAGATTCCAGCTGACTTCGTTCACCAGGATGATCGTTGCGTGGTGATTCGCGACATCAACCCGCAAGCGCCGACGCACGTGCTCGTGATTCCGCGCGAGCACCTCGAATCACTTGACGATGCTTCTCAGAAGGATGAGGGACTGCTTGGGCACTTGCTGCGGGTTGGTGCGCGCGTCGCGAATGATTTAGAGCATGAGGCCTACCGGACGGTGATTAATACCGGTGCCGGTGCGGGGCAGTCAGTGTTTCATTTACACGTGCACGTCTTGGCTGGACGTCCGCTGAGCTGGCCGCCCGGGTAATCGATCCGTGTAATCCGTGGCTAATCTATCTTCGGAGCAACTGCCCTCACAGCTTCCGACACGCCCGCTTCGTATTTCTTAAAATTCTCGTTGAAACGACGTGCGAGATCTTTCGCCTGCTTATCGTAAGCATCCTTGTCTTCCCACGTGTTCCGTGGTTGGAGCACTTCGCTCGGTACATCCGGACATGAAACCGGGACGTTCACGCCGAAGATCGAATCGGGAGCAGTCTCAGTCTGCGCGAGCGAGCCGTTAAGGATCGCACGAATCATCGCACGCGTGTGGCTGATCTTCATTCGCTTGCCGATGCCGTATGGTCCACCGCTCCAGCCGGTGTTAACCAGCCAGCACACAGCGTTGTGACGCGCCATCTGCTTGCCGAGCAAGTCAGCATAAACACCCGGATGAAGCACCATGAACGGCGCGCCGAAGCAGGTTGAAAAAGTCGCTTGAGGTTCTGTGATACCTCTTTCAGTGCCTGCAACCTTGGCCGTGTAACCCGAGAGGAAGTGGTACATCGCCTGCTCCGGAGACAATCGCGCGACAGGCGGCAACACGCCAAAAGCATCGGCCGTCAGCATGATGATGTTGCGCGGATTGCCGGCATGTCCTTCAGGAACGATATTGCTGATGCTGGTGAGCGGGTAGGAAGCGCGCGTGTTTTCAGTTTTGCGTGCATCGTCGAGATCGATTGAGCGCGTCACCTCATCGTAGACAACGTTCTCGAGGATCGTCCCAAACATCTTCGTCGTGCGATAGATGTCGGGCTCGGCTTCCTCTGACAACTTGATTACCTTCGCATAACAACCGCCTTCGAAGTTGAAAACGCCATCTTCAGACCAGCCATGCTCGTCGTCGCCAATCAATCGACGTTCGGGATCGGCGGAGAGCGTCGTCTTTCCAGTGCCTGAGAGGCCGAAAAAGATTGCCACATCGCCTGCGGCGCCGACGTTGGCCGAGCAGTGCATGCTCATCACGTCGCGTTGCGGCAACAGGTAGTTCATGATCGTGAAGGCGCTCTTCTTCGTCTCGCCTGCGTATGACGTTCCGCCGATCAAGACTAAACGCTGGCTGAAGTCCATCAGGATAAACGTCGGCGAGCGAGTGCCGTCGCGTTGCGGGTCGGCCTGGAAACTCGGAAAGTTGATGATCGTGAATTCGGGTTGGTGTGGCGCAGTCGCGGCCGGATCGCTAATGAACATCGTGCGTGCAAACAGCGAGTGCCAGGCCAGTTCGTTCACGACTCGGATTGGCAAGCGATAGGTTGAATCGGCTCCGACAAAGGTGTCCTGCACAAAAAGATCGCGGCCCTTTGCGTGGGCCATCATGCGTTCCTTCAGTGCGTTGAACTTCTCTTGCGAAAAGTCTTTGTTGACGTCGCCCCAGAAAACTTTATCTTCACTGCCGGGTTCGCGGACGATGGCTTTGTCTTTCGCAGCGCGGCCTGTATGTTCACCTGTATCGACGATCATGGCGCCGTGGTTTGACAGCACGGCTTCTTCGCGGCGCGCGATTTCTTCGTAAAGTTCGGGCGCGTTGAGGTTCCAGTAAACACGAGCCGGCTCTTTGATACCGTAGTTATCCAACTCGTACGAGGTGTTTTTTCGGCCCAGGTGTTCAGTGGTTGCGGCAGTGCGAATTGATGCCATTAAGCAGTCTCCAATCAAAAACAAAAAAAGTTCAATAGAGCGATAGATTGAGGCAGTGGTCGATTACAAGATGTCCGGGGTCTTGCGCTGGTCTGCGAGTTGGCGCAAGGCGTCGGCGAGGTCGCGGGCGGCGCGTTCGATGCGGTCGGCCGCGGTCTGCAACGATTCAACCTCGTCTGGTGAACGAGCGACGACCGCTGCCAAAGCGGCGTCCACTTGCTCTCGGAGACGATTTGCCTCATTTTCAGTTTCTTGTTCAGCGCGAGTTTTTTGGGAAGCTGTAGCCTGCTGGTTCATTGCTGGAAATAATTGTCGAACAGTAATACAAAGTATGATCTACGCTAAGGTCGCCAGCTTCTTCATTGCTGGATCAGAAGCGCTCGTTAAGTCTGACATTTGCGATTGATTCAGGCAAGTGCAGGTACCAGCTTTTGTCTCCAAGGCGAACAAAGTCATCCGATTCACGCATGACACCTACGAAAAACTCGTTCACGACTGCCGAATGGAAATTGGTGCAGCGGCTCAACACACCGGCTAAGGTGCAGCGGTTCTTCACAGTGATGCCTTACAACTGGGAGCGTGATGGCGGCACGATGCGATCGTTTCGCGAAGTCGTGAAGCGAAAGGAGGTTCATTGTCTCGAAGCGGCGGTGAGTGCGGCGGTGATTCTGGAGCAGCACGGATATCCACCACTGCTGCTCGATCTCGAATCGCAGGATCTGCTGGACCACGTGGTCTTTGCGTTTAAGCAGAATGGACGTTGGGGATCGATCGCACGCTCGCGTGATGCGGGGTTGCACGGTCGTAAGCAAGTTTATCGATCCGTGCGCGATTTGGCGCTGAGCTATTCCGATCCATTTGTCGATTTCACTGGACGGTTGAAAGGGTACGGGCTGACGAGTCTTTACGATCTGGGAAACTATGACTGGCGCTTCTCACCACGCAAGATGACGAAGATTGAAGATCACCTGCGCGCTATCCCGCACACACCGGTTCATTCATCCGACAAGCGTTACGAAGAGTTACTGGCAAGATACCGGCACTACAAAAAACGATATCCTGATCGAACGCCAAGCTACTACGACAGTCGTCCCAATTGGCTGGTTTAGGCCACGGATTCCGGCGGATTGGTTACGGATTCGATCGTGTTATACTCGGCTCACAAAAATCCTCATCGGAGTTAACTGAATGGCCTGGGTAAGTACATCACCACTCGTGAAGACATATACGCTCGAGGAGTTCTGGGAACTGCCTGAGCCACCCGACCACTCAAAACTCGAATTAATCGCAGGAGTCCTCTATATGACACCCGCTCCTACGCAATTGCATAACAATACGGCGAGCAGATTGAATCGTCTGCTCAATGAATTTCTGATAAAGACCGACGATCAGGGCACTCTATATTTCCCTCGAGCTGGCATCATTAAAGGCCCAAACAGTTGGCTGGAGCCCGACTTATATTATGTAGCTGGTGACCCCAGCTTGTATGCGGATCCTGAGTATCCTAAGTATCTGCGCACGGCCGATCTGGCAATAGAGGTGATTTCTCCTGGTTCGGCAATCTATGATCGCAACACTAAGGCTGACACTTATGCAGCGCTCGGGGTGAAGGAATTGTGGCTGATAGATGAGCCCGCCGGGATCATTGAAGTACGCGTTTTGAAAGGAAACCGTTACGAACCCAGTATAGTGTTTGAGAAGGATGACAAACTTAGGTCCACTGTTCTCAGCGGGTTTGAAATGAGAGTTGGAAGTGTGTTTGGCACTTAGCCGTGGGCGGCTTCGAGTGGCAGGGAGTTCGCTTTCCGTTTTCCTCGCGCATCCAGAATCATGTGGGAGATGACGGCGATGATGATGATTGAGCCGCCGAGGAGGGCCCACTGGGAGGGCTTTTCGCCGAGGACCAGAAAGACCCAGACGGGATTTAGGACGGGCTCGACGTAGCAAATAATACCAGCGTCAAGTGACCTCACACCGCGTGCCATTCCGTAAGTAAAAAGCGTGTAGGCAATGCCGAGTTGAACGATGCCGAGGTAGGCGACGCCGGCAAGGTCGTGTCCAGTGATGGTGGTGAGCGTGGCGAGGCCCCAGGGCGCGGTCATGATCACTGCGAGGGTGTTGCCGTAGATCACGGATGAGGCGCGATTGACTTCACGCGCGCGTGGATGCCGCAGCAGTAAGAAATACATCGCGAAACACAACCCCGAAGCGAGCGCCATCACATTTCCGGCGACGTCCTGCGGTCGCAGTTGGCCCACAAAGAACAGCGCCATACCGCCGAGACAGATCAGCACCGTAATCAAATCCCGCGAACGAAACTTCTCTTTATAGACTATCGGCTCGAGGATCAGTAGATAAACAGGCGCAGTGTATTGCAGGAAAATCGCGTTCGCTGCAGTGGTCGTTTTGGTTGCGAGAACGAAGAGAATGAGCAGAACGGCGTACAAAAATGACGCGAACGCAGTTACACGATTGATGCCAAAGCCTTCGCGTCGCGTGAAGAATGCGACCGTAAAAATAGCGAAGAGTGAGCGCCAGAAAGAAAGTTCAAGCCCACCGATCGTGGTCCACTTGATGAAAAGTCCGCCAGTACTCCAGAGCAGCGCAGCGGCCAGAACGTAGAGTAAAGGTGTGGCCATCAATCCTTTTGTTTATTCAAATACTTCCCGAAGACGCCGTTCCACGGTGGAATCACGATCGAGACGGCGCCGAGTGCCTGGGCCTGACAAGCGAGACGAATCAGCGGCTTCGATTCCGACGTGTCAATGTAACCAAACTCCTTAATCTTCTTGCCCTCACGAGCCGCAACCTCCGTAAGTTTTTCGGCGCCGCCAAGAACTCCGACCCAACACGTGCCACACGATGCCGAGCGACACTCAACTGGAATCGGCCCTTCGACGCGTCGCGGATCCAGCTCGCGCCAGTTGCGCGTGCGATCGTCAGCCGCACCCCACGCCAGATCCTGCACGTGATTCAAACGATACTTCGCACGGTCATCGTTCTCGTCGTAAGTGACCGTCCACTTCTTATCGATGGTTTTGAGAAAACTGAAGAAGCCCTGACTGTCGTCCACAGCTCGTTCACGTAACACATCGCCCGGCGATTTGCGCGCATGTTTCTTATCAATCAGCACCTGGCCCGGAGCGGCCTCAAACGCAGCCAACCCCGCTTGCCTGATCGTCATGAAAGCGACCGCTGTAATGCCGATAACCAGTGATTCATCGACCTTTGCGGCTTTCGCGACCTGCTGCGCGACAGACAGAATTTGATCCGCAAGCGATCTATTGTCACTTTCGTGCGCATGCTTTTGCACGGCGGCTTTCACTTCGGGCCAGTAACGATGTCCATAAAGAAACGTGTGCGACGAATCGATCTGATCTTTCAGGTAATACTTGCCCTGCATCAACAAACGCTGAGCGAGCGTTTCCGGATCGTCCGACTGCTCGAGCGCCTGGAAGAGCCCTAACGGATAAAACGCAAACCAGATCTGCGTCGCGTTGCGATCTACTTCGTGAATCGCACGCAATAAAGTGGTCAGAGTCGCCGACCACGCTTCTTCGTCCTGCTGTTTTAGAAAGTCTTCAAAAGTCATAATATCGATAACAAAACCAGCCACAGATTATCACTGATAACACGGATTCATTTGACAATGCTTGGTGTACGGGAGTAAAAGTCACTTCTACCAAGCTCTATAGCGTCTCCCCAGAACATTCCAGCACCCAGGAGGTCTTAAGATGGACGCCGATCGACCAGAAGTTGCGAAGTCAGGCCGTACGTTTGATAGCGCTTACAGCTTCTCCTTCAGCGTTGGCATTGGCTTGGTGCTCTTTATCGCCGGCCTCGTAATCAGCCTGACACTCGGTCAGGGAGCCACCATCGGCCTCATCTTTGGCATCCCGCTACTCATTGCCGGACTCGTCCTGCCGGTGATCATGATGCGCGACCTTTTCCACCACAACGAAGTCAACGGCGCTTGTCCATTCTGTAGCGCACCCATCAAAACTTCGGACGCCACCATTCGTTTGAACTGCCCTTCGTGTAAGCGAGTGATCGAGGTGCGGGAAACAACGCTACAACCTGGCGAGTAAAGACTAGTAGTCAACCGGAATCCAACCGCGCGTCTGGTAGTCGCTAAACGTAAGCGCGAACATTATCACCAGCCAAAACAAGGCAGACGCCATAATCACCCAGATCAGGCGTGCACTGTACCGCACGTGCATGAAGTAGAGCACGACAAAGGTCGCCTTAGTGACGGCAATCGTCATTGCGACAATCGTGTTGAAGTACCACGGAAAATCCTGAAACGCCGCCAGCACGGTCAAGGTAGTACCCACCAGCAACACCAGGAAGATGGTCACGTAAACTCTGACTGGAACTATGTGTTCGCTCATTCCGATTAACTATCCGTGCTCGAGGTGCCGTCCCAGCAGGTAGAGCAGCGGGAATAAAAAGATCCAAACAATGTCGACAAAGTGCCAGTAAAGCCCGATCACCTCGACCGGACTGTGATACTCAGGATCGAATCGCCCCTTGATTGAATAGATCAATAGAAACGTCAGCAGCCCGGCGCCGATGATCATGTGCAACGCGTGCATGCCGGTCATGGCGAAGTAGATCCAGTAGAACATCTCCACCTGAGGCAGAGTTGCGCCTTCAAGCAGATGCAGCTTGTGGTGATCCAGCGGCTGACCGTGTTCCTGCACGGCTGGGCCAAACGGATTGCCGGGAATCAAATGACCCGGAATTAAATGGTCGGTGTATTTATCGTGATACTCGACAGCCTTGATACCGAGAAACGTCAGACCAAGGATGAGCGTCGCAATCAAACACAAAATCTGCTGGCGTCGCTTGCCCACTTGAGTGGAATACACCGCCATCGCCATCGTGAAACTACTCAGGATCAGGACGCCGGTGTTGATAGCTCCGAGCTTGATGTCGAGGTGGTTACTGGCTGACGCAAATGCGGCCGGAAACTTTGAGCGATAGAGCGTGTAGGCGAGAAACATCCCGCCGAAGAACATGATCTCGGTCACGAGAAACACCCACATGCCCAGCGTTCCCGCTTCGCGTTGCTGCTCCATGTTTTCGAAATGGTGCTGCAACGCACGGTGGCCGTGCGCTTGTGTGCTCCCGTGACTATTCATTACATCCGCCATGTTGAATCTCAAATCTGCTCAAGTTCAGGACCGAATTTGCCAACGACCTGCGTTTCTTCCGGGGGTGCAAATTCGTAAGCTTCCCACGTCACGATCGGCGTTACTTCAAAATTCTCTGTTGGTGGCGGCGATTGCGTGCGCCACTCGAGTCCGGGCAAGTGCCACGGATTCGCTTCGGCTCGCTTGCCGTATCGCATGGACCACACAAAGTAGATTGCCGGTATCAACATTCCGAATCCGAGAATCGACGCGCCCGCAGTCGAAAGCACATTGAACACTTGAAACTCCGGCGGGTATGCGTGATAGCGGCGCGGCATTCCGAGGTAACCAGCAACAAACTGCGGCAGGAATGTCAGGTTGAAACCGACGAAGATTACGAGCGCGCTGAATCGTCCCCAGCCTTCCGGATACATGCGGCCGGTTATCTTTGGCCACCAGTAATGCAGGCCGCCGAGATAACCCATCAACGCACCGCCGACCATGATGTAGTGGAAGTGTGCCACGACGAAATACGTGTCGCTCAAATGCACGTCGACGGCGAGCGAAGCCAGGAATAAACCGGTCATACCGCCGACGGTGAACAACCCGATAAATCCGAGCGCGTAAAGCATCGGCGTGTCGTACGAGATCGACGACTTGTAGAGCGTTGCCGTCCAGTTGAAGACTTTGATCGCCGACGGAATCGCCACCGCAAAGCTGAGGAACGAGAAGATCATTCCCGCGTAGACTGACTGGCTGGTGACAAACAGGTGGTGACCCCACACGAGGAAGCCAAACACCGCGATTGCCAGACTCGAGAACGCAACGAAGCTGTAGCCGAAAATATTCTTGCGCGAGAAGTTTGCAATCAACTCGCTGACTACGCCCATCGACGGCAGGATCATGATGTAGACGGCCGGATGGGAATAGAACCAGAACAGGTGCTGAAAGAGAATCGGATCCCCTCCCAACGCCGGATCGAAAATGCCGACCCGCGAGACTCTCTCAAACGCCAGCAGCAGAATCGTGATTGCGATCACGGGCGTGCCGAGGATCATGATCAGGCTGGTCGCATAGTGTGACCAGATAAACAGCGGCATGCGAAACCACGTCATGCCCGGCGCACGCATCGTGTGAATCGTGACGATGAAATTCAGACCGGTCAGAATCGACGAGAAGCCGTTGATGAAGATCCCGAGACCGGCTGCGACGACGTACGAGTTTGAGAAAGTCGTGCTGTAGGGTGTGTAGAACGTCCAGCCCGTGTCGACGCCGCCTGCGAGCAAGGCGTAGATCGTTATAACTCCGCCCAGCAGATAGATGTACCAACTCAAAAGATTAATGCGTGGAAAAGCGAGATCTTTAGCCCCAATCATCATCGGCACGAGGAAGTTCCCCAGCGTCGCCGGTATCGATGGAATGAGGAAGAAAAAGATCATTATGATGCCGTGTTGGGTAAAGACCTTGTTGTACGTGGCTGACTGGAGAAAGTCGCCTTGCGGCGTGAGCAGCTCAAGGCGAATCATCAATGCATACAGGCCGCCGATGAAGAAGAAGAACGTGATCGACCCGAGATACAGCAGCGCGATGCGCTTGTGATCTTTGGTCAGCAACCACGACTTCAAGCCGTATTGGGCATTGATGTAGTTGACCTTCGATGCTACTGGTGGTTCGAAATACTCTATCGGTCTCATACTAATTTAGGCCACAAAAGGGCACATAAAACACAAACAAAAGACTTCACTTCGCTTTCGGCGTTGGAGACGTTGCCGGCGCAGGTGTCTGTGTTTGACCGCCTGCCGGTAACGATTTGATAAACGCGACTATCTGCAGGAGTTGATCCTCACTGACCTGGCCCTGGAACGTCGGCATGATCGGGCCAAACCCGGCGACAATCTGCGCCTGCGGATTCAGGATCGACTCTCGGAGGTACTTTTCGTCGACACGAACCGATTCGCCCGTTTGCAACTGCGTTGTTTTCCCAAACACGCCGGCCAGCGTTGGACCGCGCCCGCCCTCACCATTCGCTCCGTGACAAGAGGCGCATCCGAGCGTTTGATACAACTGCTGTCCGGCGGCGGCCGGCGTCGTGTTGCCGGTGTTGCCGCTGAGCCAGTTATCAAATTCTCTCGGTTCCATCACGATGATCGAGCCGATCATTCCCGAGTGGTTCATGCCGCAGTATTCAGCGCAAAACAGGTGATACGTACCCGGCGTTGTCGCTTCAAACCAGAGCGTCGTGTACTTGCCCGGCACGACGTCAGCCTTGGTGCGAAACGCAGGCACGAAGAAGTCGTGAATCACGTCTTCCGACGTCATGATCAGCTTGACTTTCCGTCCGACCGGCACATGTAACTGATTAATCTCGCGCTGTCCGGTTGCGTGCTGGAGTTTCCACATCCATTGCTTGCCGACAACGTAAACCTCGATCGCATTTGCCGGTGGTTTGTACTGTTCGAAATAGACTCGCGCACCCCAGCCAAACATCGTCATCGCGATGACGAAGGGAATGATCGTCCAAAGTGTTTCGAGCTTATGCGAGCCGGCAATCGGACGCGGAATCTCGTACGGCGTACGGCGTCGATAGCGAATGACGAAGAATATCAGGACCGCCGAGATGAGCAGCGCAAAGAACAGTGTGACACCCGAGAGATAGAAATAGAGGGCGTCAACCTTCCAGGAGAAGGTCGAAGCGCTGTCCGGCACTAATGGAATCCACGACTGCATTAGTGAGCGGCGCCTCCAGTTCTTACTTCCGTTAGACCCGGCTTACGATTTCTAAGAAGCAACATCATCGCGATGATTCCGAGCAGCGTCGCCACACCGGCGATTCGCATTACCTTCATGATTGACGCGCCGTATTTACCGCTCGCCGGATCGTAGTGGTAGCAATAAAGCAGTAGTTGATCGACCGGCGATCCAATCTTATTTGCCGACGATTCAATCAGTCCCAAACGCAGGTCGCGCGCCGGATAGTCAACACCGTAGAAGTAACGTGAAAGTTTTCCCTGCGGTGTTGTCATCATGATGCCGCTTGCGTGCGCAAATTGTTTCGTCGCTTCGTCGTAGCGATAGTGAAATCCGGCGGCTTCGGTCAGTTGCGTGATGCTGGCCTGGTCGCCAGTCAGAAAGTGCCAACCGCTGTTTGCTCCCGCACGCATCTTCTCGGGCAGGTAGTTGAGATAAACCTGCTTCTTTGCCGTTGCCAGAGCGCTCGTCTCGCGCGGATCAAAACTGACTGTCACGACCTCGTATTCTTTCCCCATCTGAAACGGGAGAACACGAAACGACGTCACCATGCCGTTGAGCACTTGCGTGCAGAGCATCGGGCAATCGTAGTAAACGAAAGCGAGCACGACGGGCTTCTGTCCGAAATACTGGCCGAGCTTGACGGACTGACCGCTTTCATCGCGAAAGACGAGATCGAGCGGTAACTGCTGATCCAATTTCTGTTCGATTCGAATATCGCGCAAAGCAGTCGGCAGTCCGGTCGATGGACTTCCGTTTTCAGGACGCGCTCCGTACAAAGGCGAACTCGGACCCGGAGGAGATTGAGCAGAGACGAGTAGCGGAAAAAGAAGAACTATCCACAGATTACACAGATGGATACAAACTCTTATTCTTCTTCTGCCTTTTTCTGCGTAATCTGTGGACCTCATTGCAGTCTCTTCTCCACTTCTCTGCCGGAACTCGACGCGGTCGGGATGCTGATCGCGTAATCGGACAATTTTCCGCCCGGCCCTTTAACCCTCGATGGCAAACCACCCGAGGCGATTTTGTCTATCGCCTCGTCAATCGGCATACCGACAACTTTCCCTGACTGATCTTTCAATCCCGTCTTCAAGTTCTCTTCCCACTGCGCGCGCAACTCTCGATACTCAGCCTGCGGGATGGCGTTTTCGAGACTTACCTTTTGACCGTTTTCGAGAGTGATCCCGAATCCGGGCGCCGACTGAAGTCGCGGCTCAGGCGGCAGTCGCTTTTGCTTATCGGTTAAAGCCATCGGTCCACGTTGTGGCTCTTTGGCTTCCTGGGCATTGAAGTATTTGAACAACCCCCACATGCCGACGGACACCGCGCCCGTTGCGAGCGTCAGTATGACGACGAACGTCAGCACGCCAGTCACACTGATGTCGCTAGCCTCGTGCGTGACTTCGACGTTGCGAATGTGCGAGACGTCCGGCGTTTCTGTCTTATGCCCGTTCTGCTTTTCTTTCATCGGACTAAATCCCTGTAAACCCGTGGCCTAGTGTCCACCAGCATGCATCTGCTCGAGCGTTGATTCAAACTGCGGATCGTTAATCGGAATCAACGACCGCTTGCCGAGCTGCCAGGTAAAGTACGCCAGCCACAAACCACCAAAACCAAGTAACGAAATCACGTCGAGCCAGATCCATCTGTGATCCGGAAACGCGGGCACCAGCATCCACAGAAGATCCACGAATCGCATCACGAGAATCAGCGTCGCAATCACCACCAGCCGGTTCGGATTGCGTTTGTTACTGCGCGACAACAGGAACAGGAACGGCGCCGCGAAATGGAGTATTCCAATCGTGATGATTGTTGCCCCCCAGCCGCCGTGTATGCGCCCGAGGTAGTAACCGATCTCTTCCGGAAGATTTCCGGACCAAATGATCAGAAACTGCGAAAACGCGAAGTACGACCACAGCATGACGAGGGCCAGCAGCAGTTTTCCGAGATCCTGGAAATGCAACGGTGCGACGATTCGCTTCATCGGTTCTTCGCGTGAAAGATTTGCCATCACGGCGATCACAAATGCGAGCGCGCTCAAAGCCCAGGCGGCGACGTAGATGAACCCGTAGATCGTTGAAAACCATTCCGGCTCGAGCGACATGTACCAGTCGATCGAAGCAAACGTGACCGTGAAGATCAGCGCGACCATTCCCGGACCGGCCAGAAGGCGCATGTTCTTCGTGTAACGATTGTCTGCGGTTCGATCCTGCTCGAGCGACCACTTGTTCAGCAAAAAGGCGAGCGTTCCCCAGATGGCAAAGTAGACCACGGCGCGAATCGCAAAGAACTTCAGGTTCAGATACGGCGTCTTGAAGTTCACCACCGGATCTTTCGCAAGCTCTTCGTGATCGGTCCAGCGGTGATAGATTGAATGAGCACCGATCAGAATCGGTACAAACAGAACCGCCATCAAAGGCAGCACTCGCGTTGCCGCTTCGAGCGAACGACGAATCACCAGTCCCCAGCCGCCGCCGGTCAGATGCTGCAACATCAAGAGCGCGAGCGATCCAACCGTGATTCCCATCCAGAACGTCCAGCCAATTAGATACGACTGAAAGAACTGTCTACTGTCGAGAAACGCGCCGGCGACGAGTATCACCAGAAACACGATGCCTACGATCAGCGCACGCTTCTGGAAATCAGACATATTCGGAGGATTGAATGATGTAATCATTGATGTCCTCCGGGCGATGGTGTTGGCGAAGCCGACGGTGCCGGGCTCGCTGATGCCGTTGCCGGGTTTTGTTGGCTGAGCTGCAACGCCCGAACGTAAGTAATGATGGCCCAACGATCCTGCACCGGAATTTGTGATGCGTAAGACGGCATCGCGCCCCAGCCGTTCGTGATGGCGTCGAAGAAATGTCCGACGGGCGCCTGGCGCAGGCGATCGTCGTTGAACGATGCGGCGCGACGGAAACCACGACGCACGATCATGCCGTCGCCGTTTCCGGTCAGTCCGTGACAGGCGGAGCAGAAGATGTTGTAGCGTTGCTGACCGCGGTCGACGATCTCTTTCGTGACTGGAAACGGGAATGCCTCGACGTCGTCAGGATATGTGTTTGTCTGCGTGCCCGCGGTTGGTTGCGGCGTTGCGGTTGCGCCGGGAGCTTTTGGTTTCTTGCCGGTGAAATACTCGGTGTCAGTACGGAGAAAACCTCGTGCAATCGTTCCTTCGATGGGTTGGCGGCTGGAAAGGCCGTCGCCGAAGAAAGATGTACCGCGATAGGGTTTCATCTTCGGCTGGTCCTGCATGTCACGACGGCAACCAGTGAAGATTAGCCACAAACAGGCACACAAAGCACAAATAATTAATTTAGATCTTTTGCGCATTTTTGTGGCCATCGCTTCAGACTTCGACATCGGTAACTTCAACCGCATTCAAACTCTTCAACAAATCCACGACTTCAGCGTGGACAAACTTCTGATCATTTGCTTCCACTGCCAGGAAGAACCGGTCGCGCGTCGCGAGCGCAAAATTCGGCAGATTGAAAACCGGGTGATAGGGCTGCGGCAGTTTGTTGAGCACCAGCATGCCCAACACTGCTGAAAACGCCGCCACCAACACCGTCATCTCAAACGTAATCGGAATAAACGCAGGCCAACTGTTGTACGGCTTGCCACCCACGTTGATCGGGTAATCGATCACCTCGATGTAGTACTGCATCAAAAATCCGCCGATGCCGCCGATGAGCCCGCCGATAAAAACAATCAACGGCAAACTCGTTTTCGTGAAACCGATCGCTTCCGAAAGCTCCTCAATCGGATACGGCGAATAACCGTTGATGCGTCGATAACCGAGCGAATAAACACGCCGCGCTGCTGCCACCAGATCCGATGGGTTCTCAAACTCCGCAATCACACCGTAAAGCGGCGGCGCGTGACGACGATGCGTACCGCCTGACGTGACGTGGATCTGTTTGTTGTCCGCGTCCAACTAACTACTCCTCCATCTCAGCTTCCGGCAGAATCGTCCGCATCTCGAAGATCGAAATCATCGGCAGGAAGCGAATAAACAGAAACAGAAGGGTAAAGAAGAATCCAATCGTGCCTATAAACATGGCCCAGTCCCATTGCGTCGGCTGGTACATGCCCCACGACGAGGGCAGGAAGTCGCGATGCAAACTGGTCACGACGATCACGAATCGCTCCAGCCACATGCCGATCGACACGATGAATGAAATGATCCAGAGCACCAGCAAGTTGGAACGAAGTTTCTTGAACCACAAAAACTGCGGCGTGATGATGTTGCAAAGAATCAGCGCCCAGTAGTAAAGCGAATATGGACCGTGCATGCGGTTCCAGATCATGAACCGTTCATACTTGTTGCCGCTATACCAACCGAAGAACGCTTCCATGATGTAGCCGTAACCGACGATCAGTCCGGTGGCGAGCATCACCTTGCCCATGTTGTGCATGTGGCGCATGGTGATGAAGCCTTCGAGGCCGTAGAACTTGCGCAGCGGAATCGTCAGCAACAGCACCATCGCGAAACCCGCGTAAATAGCGCCGGCGACGAAGTAGGGCGGAAAGATCGTGGCGTGCCAGCCCGGAATGATGCCGACCGCGAAGTCGAAGCTGACGATCGTGTGCACTGAAAGCACGAGCGGCGTGGCGAGTCCCGCGAGCAGCAGATAAGCCATCTCGTAGCGATGCCAGTGACGTGCGGAACCGCGCCAGCCCATCGCCAGCATGCCATACAGAATCTGGAATGGTTTGCTGCGAGCGCGATCGCGAAGCGTAGCGAAGTCGGGAATCAGACCGACAAACCAGAACATCGCCGACACGGTCGCGTATGTTGAGACCGCGAACACGTCCCACATCAACGGGCTGCGAAACTGCGGCCAGATACCCATCGTGTTGGGATACGGGAAGAGCCAATACATCAACCACGGTCGTCCGAGGTGGAAGATCGGATACATACCCGCCTGGGCCACTGCGAAAAGCGTCATCGCTTCGGCGAAGCGGTTGATTGACGTACGCCAACGTTGTCTTAGCAGAAGCAGGATCGCGGAGATGAGTGTGCCGGCGTGACCAATTCCGATCCACCAGACGAAGTTGAGAATGTCGATGCCCCACGCGACGGGCACGTTGACGCCCCACAACCCGATACCGACGAACAAAAGGTTCGTCATTGCCAGCAGCATTAGCTGAAACAGTGCGAACGAGACCGCGAAGCCGAAGAACCACGCCAGCGACGTCTTGCGTTTCAAGACGATCGAGCTGATCTTGTCGGTCACTGAGGCAAACGTCAGCCCCGGATCGATCACAGGCGACGTCGAATGCATCGGACCTTCGGTGTATGGTTTTTGCGGCTCGTCCTGCATCTGAAAAATCTGTGTAATCTGTGGCTAGGCTTTGATCTCTGGATTCGGGTTCTTCAATTGCGACAAATACGTCGTGCGCGGTTTCGTGTTTAGCTCGCCGAGCAACGAGTAGTTACGTTCGCTTTCCTTGAGCTTCGACACGCGACTGTTCGGATCATTCACATCTCCAAACACGATTGCTTCCGTCGGGCAAACCGCCTGGCATGCGGTGACGATCTCGCCGTCACGAACTTTCCGATCCTCGAGCTCTGACTGAATCTTCGCGTTCTGAATGCGCTGCACGCAGTAAGTGCACTTCTCCATCACACCGCGGCTGCGAATTGAAACTTCAGGATTGCGCATCAACTGATAAGTCGGTTGTTCCCAATTCTGATAAAGGAAGAAATTGAACCGGCGCACTTTGTACGGGCAGTTGTTCGAGCAGTATTTGGTGCCGACGCAGCGGTTGTAAACCATGTCGTTCAAGCCCTCCGCGCTGTGCACTGTGGCGTGAACCGGGCAAACAGGCTCGCACGGCGCGTTCTCGCAATGCATGCAAGGCACCGGCATGAAGTTGACGCCCTCGGGATGATTCGGATCGAATCCTTTGAAGTAGGTGTCGAGGCGAATCCAGTGCATCTCGCGGCTGCGAACTACTTCGTGCTTACCGACGACTGGAATGTTGTTTTCTGACTGGCAGGCGACTGTGCATGCGTTGCAGCCGATGCAGTTGTTCAGATCGATCGCCATGCCCCAAGCGTAGTTGGGCGCGTTCTCCGCTTGATCTTTGTAGTTGTAGCCGGGATAGAGCGTTGGGTGTCCGTGTTTCTCTTCCTCTGCGTGTTCGCCGGTGCCGTGGAGAAACTCTTCGAGCGTTTGCGAACGGACAATGTCGCGCTCCTCAGTGCTGAACTTTGGATCTTCGAGGTTGAAATGTAGCTGGGTAGTGGCGAGTTGATAATCGCGACCCGTGTTCGTGATTTTGGCGCCGGTCGTGAACCACGGTTCGAATGAGGTTCGAATCGGATAAGCATCGAAGCCCACCAGTTCGCCGTCGTTTCCGGTTCCAACCTTGCCCGCAAGGCGACGACCGTAACCGAGATGGACCGTGACAACACCATCCGGTTGACCCGGCATGATCCAAAGTGGCGCGGTGATTTTCTGTCCCTGCTGATTGGTGATCTCAACGAGCGGGACGTAGTGTTCGCGTCCTTTTATCGCGCCGCCATTGTTCGTTGCGTTAGCAATTTGTTGCCCGGAGTTCGGACTGACGATCGCGACGTTGTCCCAAGTAACCTTCGTTAGAGCTTTTGGAAGTTCCTGCAGCCAGCCGTTGTTTGCGAAACGACCGTCGTAGATCGACGGATCGGTGCGGAAGACCAGCTCAAATGTACCGGCGGCAGCTTGTTGGGCCGGCGGAGTTTGTTGGTTGGCCCACCCGGAATTCATTGCAAACGTTTTTGGTTGAAACGCCGAGTTAGCCATGAAGCCGTCGTGGACCGACTGCCGCCACCAGGTTTCGAAGTCCTGTGATGGAGACGGAGCAGGTGCTGGGGTCGCTTCGGCGGCTGGGGTGGCCGTTGGTCGCGCGGTCTGATTACTCGCGGCTTGAGTCTGTCCCGGACCACTGCGCTGCGTTTGCCAGAAAGCCTTCACCATGTCGTACGGCTTGCGGTCGTACTGTTCGGTGAACACGGCTAACAGTTCAAATGCTGTCTTGCCGTCATAGAGCGGTTGGATCAACGGCTGAACAATCGAGACGGTACCGTCATACGATCGCGTGTCGCCCCACGACTCGAGATAGTGAGCCGCGGGTACATGCCAGTGAGACCATTCAGATGTTTCGTCCCGGAATTCGCTCAGGTGGACGATCCGGTTAGTGTCCTTTTGGTTTGCGATCTTTTGCAGACGCTCGGGACTAAGCTTCAGATCGGCAGGCGTGTTGTGCACCGGATTGCCGCCGATGATCACGAGCAATTCAACCAGGCCGGCATCGATATCTTTGAGAAGAATCTCGAGCGACGCTCGATGATTTACCGGATTAACTTCGAGAGGATCAGTGTAGAAAACAGTTTTGCCGACGTTTCCGAGCGCGTTGTTCATCGCGTGCGCAAGCGCGTGGATAAACGGTGGCTGGTTTTCGCCCGCTAATACGATGCTTGCGCCTTTGTGTTGTGTAAGGTCGCGCGCAAGTGCCTCAATCCATGCGTGATTTGAATTGATTGGCCCCGACGAACTGCCAGGCGCAAATGGACCTTCTTGTCCGAGCAATGGTCGAGCAGTTCCGGTGCTAACTCCCGCCAAAGACGCGATCCCCTGGGCTAGTGCTTCAAACTCGCTCGGCTTAACTTCCCAGGTGTGATCCGCAGTCGCACCGGTGGTCGACAGTGTCGTCTCCACGACGTAGAGACGATTCATCTCCTTGTTGGTTTCAGTGATGCGGCGGCGCGCCATGAACTCGCGCGAATAGCGCAAATAACCCGGGAAAGTCGGCGCCAGGAAATCACAGTCGAGCGAAAGAACTCGTTGGGCCAGATCGAAACGATAGGTGGTGTTGACCGGTTGTCCGAAGGCCATCTTCGCGCCCTCGAGTGCGTTGTCACGATTGGCCGGCTCATACTGATGCCACTTCGACTGTGGCAGCGTCGTCTGCAACTCTTTCATCATCGCGCCCAATGTTGGCGAAATGATCGACTCAGTCAGAAAACGAATACCCGCGCCCTGTTTCGGCCGTTGCTCGTCGAGTATCGAACGCATTTGACCGACGAACGCCGTCCACGTCTGGATATCTTCGCGAAATGTCAGCGTTGGCGAGCGATCCGGATCGTAAAGACTCAGAATCGACGCTTGTGTGAAAATGTCTGTCGCGCTCGATCCGCGCGGATCGCGAATCGGATCTTCCGGTGGAAAGTCAGTGGGTCGATTGTTGGGATGATCCGGATTGCCTTCAATCTTCGTCGGTCTTCCTTCGTTACTGCGGACGAGTACTGGAATCGCTGCGCCAAAGAGCGGCGCCGCAGTCGCGAAGAAAAGCGCTTTGCCTGGAACCTGATCTTCCGGTTGCTTTACGTTGGGAACGATTTTTTCAGGTGGTTGAAAAACACAACCACTCAACCCGGCGAGCGCCAGCGACGCGCCCATCAGCTTGATGAAGGTGCGACGCTCGATTGGATCGTGCCACTCTTCCGCTTGTTGCGGAAACTCACGCTCGACAAACTCACGAAACAGCGGTGTATCGGCGAGTTCTTCAAGACTGCGCCAGTATTTCTTTTGGCCGCGCGCAGTCTCAACATCCTGCAAAGCAAGAATGTGATCGCGCATCAGCGTGAAATTTATATGACGGTCGCTATCGCTCATCTTAAAACGTCTTCAGCGGTGGCACGTTGAACAGCTTGTCAAAATTTCCTTGCCTTGAATTCGATACTCGGCTTTCCACGTCAACCCCTCTTTCAGTTCTTCAGCTCCCTTGTTTTCTGGTCGCCATGTCATGTTGAAAATCTCTTTGTGGGGCCGCACAAACCGCTCCGGCGCACGGTGGCACTCAAGACACCATTCCATCTGTAAAGTCTTGGCCTGGTATAAGATAGGCATGTCGTCGATGCGACCGTGGCAGGTCGAACAACCGACTCCTTTTTTGACGTGAATGCTGTGATTGAAGTAGGCGTAATCAGGTAGATCGTGAACCCGAATCCACTCGATTGGCTTTTTGTCGCGGAAGCTGGCGCGGACTGGTTCAAGATATGGACTGTCAGACCAGATCTGGGCGTGACAGTTCATGCATGTCGTCGTCGAAGGCATTCCGGCGGATGCTGCAGTTTCGACTGAGGTGTGACAGTAACGACAATCGACACCGTCGTCACCGACGTGGTGTTTATGACTGAACTGAACCGGTTGTTGCCTCTCAACCCATTGACCGGTGTTCCACGAAGAGCGGTTCAGCTCAACCGCGACCCACAACAAGGCAACAGCGATGAAAACGGCGCCATAAATCGTGATTTTCGCCAGCGCGTTTGTGCTGTGATGGAAGATCTGTGGCATCGCCGCAGGTAAAAGCGATTCGGGCGCTCTTTCTGCCCACTAACCTTTCGATCAATGTTGTAATGCGAATAACGTCGTACTTTACCAAATGAAAAGGGAAATTCAAATACAGCCACAGATTAGACGGATCTCAAGACACAGATCTACACAGATAGTGAGCGCTCACCCGTGTAAATCGATGTTTTTGGGATCTGTTTAATCTGTGGCTGCGTCGCGGGCGAGAAGTGCGGCGCCGATGGGAGCGGCGTCGAGGCCGAGTTTTCCGGCGACGATCTCCGTTGCCTCGAAACACGGCTGAAATGCGCGGCGTTTTACTTCCTGAATGATTGGATTGAGGATGAGTGAGCCGGCGTCCATAACTCCACCTCCAAGCACGACGAGCTCAATATTTAATAGATTGATGACACTCGCGACGCCCGTGCCGATGTATTTTCCGGTGCGCTCGATCATCATGAGCGCGAAATCGTCGCCTTCATTTGCCTGATGAGCGACGTCGTCGGCTGTAAATGACTTGTTGAGGGCGAGTCGCGAAAGCGATGACGTCGAGTCGCGATTGAGACGTTCGCGTGCTCGCCTAACGATGCTGGGCGCCGATGCAACTGTCTCCAGACAACCGGTGTTACCACAAACACACTCGAACCCTTCAGTGTCGATAGTGATGTGACCAACCTCACCGGCGAAGCCTGAAGCGCCGGTCCAAAGCTTTCCGTCGAGGATGATCGCGCCGCCAATGCCGTTTCCGATCATCATGTAGAACATGTTGCGCGCGCCGCGGCCCGCGCCGACTTTATATTCGCCGTATGCTGCAGCGTTGGCGTCGTTTTCGAGCTCGACACGCAAGCCGGTGGCTCGCATCAACTCACCGTGAAGATCTTCAACAATCGTTGACGGAAGATCTCTCGCCGCGATCACGCGATCTGTTTTTCGGTTAACGAGGCCAGGGATCGCGACGCCGATCGCGCTAACCGCAGCCTCACGAGAACGAAGGTCTTCGATCATCCCGACGAGCTGTTTTACGAGGTCTTTCGGAGCAATCTCACCAAATTTGCCTTCGATCAGCGCTCCTTCACCATTCACAAGCGCGGCACGCGCCTGAGTGCCTGATACGTTGATCCCAATGAAATTTGCTGTCGGAGTGGTCATGGCAACAGTCTGGTCTGGGCGGAAGAGCTGCGTGGACGAAGAATAGTCGAGGGTTCAGGGGCTGTCAAACAGACGGTTCACAGAGTAGAATCCATTCGTCCCTGGTGAACCAATAGGCTCTCTATGCAAATTCGCTCGATACTTCTACCCACCGATTTCAGCGAATGCGGCAACTATGCTCTCTCCTACGCTGCATCGCTGGCACGGACGTTTGGAGCCTCTATCATCTGCATCAACGTAATCGAGCCAATTGTGCCGACTGTCGGTTATTCAGGCATGACCGAGCCCCTGCCAATCGCGGACATTACCGAGCAGCTCGAAGATTCAGCCGAGCGCGAACTACCAAAGCTGGCTGAATGCGACGAATGCGCGGGAATCGACGTGGAGGAAGTGGTCGTTCACGGCGAAGCGGCCTCCGAGATTGTGCGCGTGGCCAAGGAACGCGGTGTGGATCTGATAGTAATTGCGTCGCACGGGCGGACAGGTTTGGGACGAATCCTCTTTGGTTCTACCGCCGAATCAGTGGTGCGACATGCTTCGTGTCCCGTTTTGGTTGTGAAGCCTCCCCAAGAGGAACAAACAGAGTAGTAGTCAACAGTAAGCCCTCCAGTTTATGCTGTCTGCCGCCAACGGCTGACGATCTTGATAATCTCTGGCTTTCATAGTTTCGGACTTAAGCCCCGGTTTATTCATGCACCTCGACTTCGTCAACGATTTACTCTTTCAGTACGGGCTTTACGCGGTTTTCATTCTCGTCATGTTGGAAGGAGACATCACACTCCTTCTCGCGGGCGTGCTCGCTCACAGCGCGTTTTTTGGCGACTACAGTTTTGCTCGCGTGTTGCTGTGGGGAACGATTGGCGGCTGCCTGAGCGATAACCTCGCGTATTTTGCGGGACGCGGGTTCTGCGAGGGTGTGAGACAGTTTCGGTTTTACCGCGCTGCTCAACCACGACTGGAAAAATTGACGACCAAATTTGGCGCCCTCTCGATATTCCTCTCCAAATATATTTACGGACTGCGTTGGGCGTCGTGTGTGTTTTACGGCGTCGGGCGAATGCCGTATCTGCGGTTTCTGGTGCTTTCGTTTGCGAGTTGTTTCATGTGGGTATTTGTACTCGCGGGTGCGGGCTATTTCTTTAGCGGCGCGGTGATGGGCCTGATCGGCGACTTCCAGCGACTCGGCAAAGTATTACTGATCATCGTTCTGTTAGGAGTCGTCGCGTTTTACTGGATCGAAAGATTTTGGCTGTCGCCTAAAATGGAAGAAGCAGATCCGGAACGACTTCAGGAACTCGAACATGCCGCGACAGAGAAACTACAGGATTTACGACAGGAATTTCAGGAACACATCCCATTCAAACATCCGCGTCGTAGCGAGCAAAAGAAGCCGGAAGGGAAATCAGCCACGGATGAACAGGGATGAAAGACGGATTTGCAATTGGTGATTCGAAATTGTTAATTTCGCGACAATGATAATTGAATCAACCGCACCGCCTCGTGTCGACCTTGCTGGCGGCACCATCGACATCTGGCCGCTTTATCTCTTTCATCCAGGCGCCACCACCGTTAATTTTGCTCTTTCACTTCATGCCCGTTGCCGCATCGAAACGCGCGACGATGGCCGCATCATTCTTGAATCACGCGATCGCAAGGTGTCGTTTGAAACGCACCTGTCAGCGATTGAAGACTTGTTACAGGAAGAGCGTCTTGAGCTGGTTTCAAAGCTGGTCCACTTCTTCAAGCCCACGACCGGTTTTCATCTTGTCGCTGAGAGTAGCGTGCCTGCTGGAGCAGGTCTTGGAGGTTCGTCATGCCTGGCCATCGCGTGTATCGGTGCGTTGAATCGCCTGGTCGGCAATCGTTACGATGAGAAGAAGTTTGTGACGATCGCGGCGAACGTTGAATCGACCGTGATCAAAGTGCCGGCCGGTTTTCAGGATTATTATCCACCGCTTTTTGGATCTGTTTCGTGCGTCCACTTCCGTCCGGATGGGATCGAACGTGAAGCGCTCGACGTTAATATCGAAGAGCTCGAAAAGCGGATTGCGATCTGTTACACGGGCGAGCCACGACTCTCGGGAATTAACAACTGGGAAATTTACAAACGACATATCGACGGCGATACGGAGCTGTTTGAGCTGTTCGACGGTATTCGTGATTCCGCGATTAGTATGCGTGAAGCTTTGCTCGCGGACGACTGGGGCAAAGTTGCGGCGACGATGCAGCAGGGTTATCCGAATCGCAAACGGCTTGCTCCCACGATCACCACGCCACAAATGGATATGCTGGTTGAGAAAGCACTCGCCAACGGCGCCGAAGCTGCGAAAGTGTGCGGCGCAGGTGGCGGCGGTTGCATCGCTTTTCTCTGTGCCTCGGGACGCCGCGCCGACGTCGAATCAGCGCTCGCCGCAGAGGAAGGCGCCGAAGTCCTCTCATGGAAACTCGCCCGCGAGGGACTCGTCGTCAAAGAAACCTACAACTAATTAGGGTAATAATATAGTTGACTCACCTATCAGCCGCAAGCACTCCTGCACGTAGCCGCAGTCCCTACCCCGTAGCTCAGAGCAATGCTCTATTTCGCTTAAGATTGCTTTAAGCAATATTAGAGCAACACCCCCTTGACATGAAATTGCCTCTGGCTTTATATTCAGCCTGCTGGACAATTGTTAGTTTTTGGAGGTGTCAAATGTCAGAACCCGCAAAGGTTCACCCTATCTCCGGTGGCAACGGAACCGCCACCAGTACCACAACCCAACCCACAGCAGTAGACAAGCCCGCAAGGACTCGCGCTAAGCCTAACTACTCTTTACCCACACAGAGGCTGACCTGCGAAAATCAGTTCAATCTGCTACGTGCGTATGCTGCCGTCAGCGGGCCGAGCAAGAAGCCCGTGAAGATTGATGAGGTTGTAGAGGTTTCCAAATTGGGGAACACTACAATTTCACTGGCTAACGCATTCTTGGTTGAGGCCGGGTTACTCTTAAAGACTGACGCTGGTTTTATGCCTTCCGAAAGTGTTAGAGCCTTCGCGTTAGCCTATGAGTGGGGGCCGGACACCGCCGCGCAGAAGCTTGCGCCGACTATACGATCAACTTGGTTCGCGGAGCGTGTCATACCCAAGTTGAGCATGGGGAGGGTTCCTGAAAAAGAACTGTTTGACGATCTGGCAATGGCGTCGGCTGTTGGTCCAGAGTTCAAGCCCCGTATCAAGCTCCTAATAGATTTTCTCGTTGAAACCGGAATAGCAGAACGCGAAGGGGACTTCTTGAAAAAGGGGTCTATGCTCGCCGCTACTGCCGCCGTGGTCGCGCCTGTTTCGGATAGGGCGGCGTCCGCTACGCCTGACGAGGTAAAGGAAGTAGTGCCGCGCGATGGTCAACGCGACGGTCAGCGTAGTTCTGTGAATAGCGCCTTCACCCAAATGACCGGGGGCGCGGTCCAGTTCAACATCAGCGTGAAGGTTGACATGGCAGAGTTTGAAAACTGGCAGCCTGAATTAGTAACTGCGTTTTTTGGCGGAATCGCCGCCGTGCTATCAGCGAAAGCGGCAGTTGAAAAGGCGGCTGGCAAGAAAGAATAGCGGTAAAAGCCGAAACGGTCAGGGGAGGTGTCTGCTGGACAATCCCTGACCGTCCCGAAACCAAATAACGCGCAGAGCAGCGGAGTTATTGGCCGTGCCGTATCTTAACCCCATTCGCGGGCCACCACAAGTAGCAGATTGACTGTTCACCCTAGCGGTGAAATGCAGAGGGCAGCGCCTCAAACGCTGCCCTCCCTCCGGTGCGCCCGTGTGGAATAGCCTAAGGTTTCGTAAACCCCATGGCACAGAGTTCGACGCTCTGCGGGCGCACCAATTTTTATTTCTGCTTCGCCTTCGCTTTCTTCCGCTCGTACTTCGCCGCTTCCCTATCGATCTCTTTCTTCGGTACAGCCACGAGCTTTCGGGCAAGATCCTGGAATGCGTCAAACTCGGTCGCGTCTGCGGCTGGCTTTGGTTTAGCCTCGCTCATGGTTGCCATTCTGAACCGTTCATACTAGCGGGGTCAAGGTGCTAGAGCATCAAGTCAAGTTGATCATCTACGATCTGTGCGAGCGATACATCCGCGAATCTCGCATAAGCAAGTAGCACGATCAGGTCAGGCTCATTCCTTCCTAGTTCAAATTTGGACACATTG
Source organism: Pyrinomonadaceae bacterium (assembly GCA_036401595.1). GTDB lineage: Bacteria > Acidobacteriota > Blastocatellia > Pyrinomonadales > Pyrinomonadaceae > PSRF01. The sequence continues at coordinate 20,843 of DASWUM010000161.1, read as the reverse complement.
TTGTACGGGAAATCTAAGCCAAGTTCCGCTACCAGTTCACTCTGCGACAATCCGCGACTCTCACGGATCTGCTTTAGCTTCTCTGCTAGTCGCTTTGGTCTTCGGCGTGGGTATCCCATAGGTGTTTTGTACAAAGAGGGACGCCACCTTTTTTGAGCCCCCGGCGGCGTCCCTCTGCCCCTATTGTCTGGGCGTATCAGGGGCAAGGTCAATCTTTGGAATCCCCTCGACGTAGTTTCCTTCACCGTCGAGCGCGGCCTTGATCACGCGGCCCAGTAAGACAGGCTCCGACACACTCAATTGCGCTGCCCAGTCTTTTAAGAATGAGTGATCAGATTCAGTGAGAAGTGAGTCGTCTACTTCAAGCATGGCCGAGGTTCCTGTATATATGTATTACTCGACAGCCTGATCTCAAAAAGAATTAGTGATTTATTTTCGAGGTGCGGCAAATGTCCTCAGAACAACCTAAAAGACTCGCAGAAAAGTTGAGACGTATCAGGGAAACGCTCGCGCACACGCCTGAAGTAATGGCGCGTCACTTAGATCTAAAGGTCGCGGATATTGAGCGTTTTGAATCAGGCGAAGTACCGCCCCTGCCAGTGCTTTTACACTGGGCAAGAATGGGCTACGTGACTGTGGAGAGCCTGATCGATGACGGACAGGATGCAGTAGTCGGAGCCACGAAACGCAAAGGCCGCGACTACGAACGCCCGTTCTTTTGCGCCAAGCGTGCGCTCGTGCATTCAGTGAATAAGAACCATGAGTTAAAGACCACTTGCGCGGGATGCGCGGAGATCATCGGGTTTGTGGAAATGCCGGGCTATGACGGAGACAAGCACAACCCGGTCGGCGTGGACTTCGATAGACCGTACTAATAACTATTTGAGAAGTCTTTGAGAAGGCTCTAAGGACTTGCGAGTGCGAGGCGATCTAATGTGCGGCATCCCTCACTCAGACACCCACCTGAACCAAAAGGCCGACTTGAGTGTCGGCCTTCGGTTCTACTCGTCATCCTTGCCAGTGAGTTCTTTGTAGGTGAGTCTGCGACCTGTCACCATACCCGCGACTTCAACAAAACGATCCGCGTCTTTACCTCTGCGCGTGTTGAAACGGAATGATTGTTCATCCAAGTATCGAAACAGATGGAACGGCTCAACGCTAATGTAGGTTCCTTTGATGCTGCGCTTTAACAAACTCCAAAAGTTTTCAATTCCGTTAGTGTGGACGCGACCGCGCACGTATTCGTCAGAGTGGTTCACAAACTCGTGAACGTATTCTTGAGGGTCAAGACCTTTGTAGTACTTGAAACCATCGGTGAACACTTCCGATCCTGATTCGACGTGGTTCTTAATCTCGCCATGCAGACTAGCGCGATTCGTATTTGAGATAACCTTTGCTACCACGTCGCCGTCGCGTTCCAGAATACCCATTACGATAGTCTTGCCACAGTTACCCGTCCCCCAAATCTTGCGAGCACGATCCGCCCGGTGCATGTTCTTCGAGAGTCCGCCAACAAAAGTTTCGTCGCATTCGATTGTCCCGCTCAACTTCTTGAACGTCCCCGTCTGCATCGCAAGGCGGATTCTGTGTAGCAGGAACCATGCTGACTTTTGAGTGATGCCAAGCGCCCGGTGAACCTCGTAAGAACTGATGCCGTTCTTTGCATTCGCAATCAGCCAGATCGCAGCCATCCACTTGTCCAGACCGATAGGCGAGTCTTCCATCACGGTGCCGACCTTAACGCTGAACTGCTTCTTACAGGCTTTGCATTTCCAGAGGCGACGGGTTGAGAGATAGGACACTTCGCGGCCATCGCAGATCGGGCAAGTCACGCCATCAGGCCAGCGCATCTGCGATAGGAAATTGATACAATTCTCAGCGTCCGAGAAGTAGAGGATCGCTTCCTGTAAGGTCTTCGGAAATTCGGTCTGTTTCGCCTTCGTCATAGTGAAGGCATTGTCTCAAATATCCTCGGGTGAGTCAAGTATATTATTACCCTAATTAGCCACGGATCATTCCGATTTTTGAACGGATCAGTCTTCATTCGTTCATAGATCCGTGTCATCCGTGGCTCCGGCACGGCTAATGCCTATACCACCCTGGCCGGGTGCCTCTGCCACGTGGGATGTGACTTTAATCCTCCCCGTTATTCCCATCTATTCCATTTTTCCGCTTAGTTCCAACTCCCAGCATGAAACAATCGTTACAACTTTTACTTCTTGCCGTCCCTGTCATTGTTGCGATTGGGTGGTGGCAACATAACTCGCATTCATCATCGACAATCGCGTCCCAACAGGTTGTTGCTCAGCCTGCCAGTGACGAACCAATCACACCGCTTCCGCTTGGTCTGAAACTTGACCCCGCAAAAGTGGCTTTAGGCGAACAGCTGTTCAACGACCCGATCCTCTCGCAGAACAGCAAAATCTCGTGTGCCTCTTGTCATTCATTAACCAGCGGCGGTGGCACCGATCAACTGGTCCACTCCATTGGCATTGACGGCAAGCAAGGTGAAATCAACGCACCCACGGTCTTCAATGCCGGTTTGAACTTCGTGCAATTTTGGGACGGACGCGCAGCAACCTTAGAGGAGCAGATCGATGGACCCGTGCAGAATCCGAGCGAAATGGGTTCGAGTTGGCCGGAAGCTCTACAGAAACTGCGCTCCTCTGCGTTCTATGTCGACGGTTTTGCCGCGATCTACAGCGACGGGATCGAGAGCGCAAACGTGCGCGACGCAATTGCCACGTTCGAACGGTCACTGATCACACCAAACTCTCGCTTCGACCGATACCTGCGAGGTGAGGAAGATGCGCTCAATTCCGAAGCGCTTGAAGGGTATCGTTTATTCAAGGACTACGGCTGCGTCAGTTGTCATCAAGGCGCCGGCGTTGGTGGCAACTTGTTTGAAAAGTTTGGCGTGATGAACGACTACTTCACGCAACGCGGAAACAGCACTAAAGCCGATTTCGGACGCTTCAACGTCACGAAAAATGAAGCCGACAAATATGTGTTCAAAGTTCCCAGCCTGCGGAACGTCGCATTGACAGGCCCGTATTTTCACGACGGCTCTGCCGCCACTTTGGAAGAGGCAGTCCGAATCATGAGTCTCTACCAGCTTGGTCGTACGCTTACGCCGGAGGAAACCAACTCGATCGTTAAATTTCTAAGGAGTCTGTCAGGAGAGTACAAAGGCCAGGCATTATGACGAGAGCGCGAATTGCCAAAGTCTTATCAGTCGCAACGTTGCTTGGAATCTTCGTGTTTCTGATCGTCAAGGCACAGTCGCTCGACAGTGAGGAGCATAATCGTTACCAAACCGATCTGCTTCAGCTCAAAGAATCGGACGCCAGTCTGGATCAGGCTGTGCTCCGCACGCGTCAAGGTCTTTTTACTTCATACGATCCACTAAATGTTGAGTTGAGCCGGATCCGCCAGCTCCACTTCAACGTCGAGAATCCTCCGCGTTACATCGATCAAGAAGGTCGACTCAAAATGCGTACGGAGTGGGAACTATTTGGTAAAGAGCTTGCTTACGAAAGCCAGTTAATCCAGGAGTTCAAATCGCAGAACGCGATTCTTAACAATTCGCTCAGATATTTTCCGCTGGCGACAAGAAACTTCACGAAGCGACTTCGTCAACCCGGCAGAGAGAGTGATCTTTCATCGCAACTAGACCAGTTTACCAGCGATGTTCTGCGTTACAGTCTCGCGCCCAGCAGCGCTCTGGGCCAGCAGACTCGGAGCCAGCTTGACTCACTTACCGAGATCGCCAATTCGCGAAAGTCGGCAGATAACGCCGAGCTGCTGACAATCCTCAATCACGGTAAAACTATTCTCGATCGCCAGCCAACTGTCGACCGCCTCGTGACCGATTTAATCAATGTGCCGACAGCGCAGCATGCAGCGAAGCTCTACAGTCTGCATGCTTTGCACTACGAAGCTGCGCTCCAGTCGTCGAATTTCATCCGCTTCATTCTCTATCTGTTGTCAGTCGCCGTTCTTGGTTTAATTATTTTCAGGCTGGGAAGAGTTACGCGCGATCTCAAAATTGCCACCAGATTGAAATCAGAATTCCTGGCAAACATGAGTCACGAGATTCGCACGCCGATGAATGGTGTAATCGGCATGACCGGTCTTTTGCTCGACACACATCTTACGTCCGAGCAGCGCGATTTTGCGGAGACGATCCGGTCGAGTGCTGATTCGCTGCTAACAATCATTAACGATATTCTTGATTTCTCCAAGATCGAGGCGGGTAAGCTTTCGTTCGAAATTCTTGATTTTGATGTGCGCACTGCTATCGGCGACTCGGTCGAACTGCTCGCTGAGACTGCGGCCTCAAAGCACATCAAGCTGGCATCGCATATCGATGGAAACTTTCCAACGGCCCTGCGCGGCGATCAGGGACGATTACGCCAGGTGTTGACCAATCTGATTGGGAATGCCGTGAAGTTTACGGAACATGGCGAAGTCGTTGTACGGACCGAGAAACAGTCTGAAACAGATGAGTCGATTACACTTCGCTTTTCTGTGAAAGATACCGGAATCGGCATCCATCCTGACGCGCAAAAGAATCTGTTTCAGGCTTTCACGCAAGCCGATGGTTCAACGACGCGGAAGTATGGCGGCACTGGATTGGGTCTCTGTATCTCCCGCCAACTCGTGGAACTAATGGGAGGAGAGATCGCCGTCGATAGTGTTCCCGGAAAAGGATCGACATTCTGGTTCACCGCTGTTTTTGAGAAGCAAAAATCTCAACCGTGTCACACGGAAAAAGCAGGGGAGCCAGTAGCCGTCGTTTCGGTTACAGAAAACGCGTTCAGTAATAAACGAATTCTACTGGCTGAAGACAACATCGTGAATCAGAAAGTAGCTATTCGACAGTTGGCGAAGCTTGGCGCTCATGCTGACGCTGTCGCAAATGGGCATGAGGTGCTTGAGTTGTTGCTGCGCATTCCTTACGACCTTGTGCTGATGGATTGCCAGATGCCCGAGATGGATGGTTACGAAGCGACTGGAGAGATTCGACGTCGTGAAGGCGCAATTCGCCACACGCCAATTGTTGCCATGACGGCAAACGCGCTTGAAGGCGATCGTGAAAAGTGTCTCGACGCGGGGATGGACGATTACATGTCCAAACCAGTGAAGCTCGGCGAACTCGAACGCATCCTCGCAAAGTATCTCAGCCACGGATTGATCGAAGTTTAGCCACAAAAAGGCACAAAAAGCACAAAAAAGAATTCTTATGAAGAGTTCTTCTTTATGTGCCTTTGTGCCTTTTTGTGGCCTAACCGCCTTCGGAGCGTTGTTTTGCGGCTGCGGAAACGGCAGCGAGGCGTGCGACTTTTTGTTGGAATGTTTCGCCGGGAACCGGGCCGGTGTCGACTACACCGCAGTATGTCGATCGCTTCATGAGTGAGCGGTCGGCGTTTCCGGTTGGTTTGTGTGCCGGTGCGGATGATGCAGCAGGCGCGGGCGCCGGTGTCGCTGCGACTGCGGGTGTCTCGGATACTTCAGGAGCAGGGCCTACAACCGGAGCAGCTTCTTCGCCACCGCCTTCTTCAGCGCGCTGTTTCGCCCCAGCCGAAACGGCTTTCAGTCTTGCGACTTTTTGTTCAAATGTCTCACCCGCAACTGGTCCAGTGTCTGTAACGCCCGCGTAAGTCGAACGTCGGAACAGTTGTCGATTCGGGTTTTCGCCGAGTTTGTGTCCACCGGCAGGTTTCGGAGCAGCGGGTTTTGCGGCTGCTGGTGCTGCGGCCGCAGGTTTCGCCGCCGCTGCTGGCGCCGCGGCTTTCGCGGCCGGAGCAGGCTTCGCGGCATGGCCGTGATCGCCAACCACGGTTTCAACCATCACAAAAACGCCGCGTTCATCTTTCTTGATAACCGGCAGCGTTCCTCCAGCCGCCTGAAGCAACGCCTGCAACTCTGCTTCGACAAACCGGCTCTGCTTATACGGATCGCGAACGTGCCCGAGTGGCGGACCCATGTAAAGCGTGCCGCACGTTTGGCATTTGAAAAGGACATCGTCACCACGCAGGTGGATCTCAGCCGGTTCGCCGGCGGTACGCAACTGCTTCAGATGACCCCAACAGGGTTTTCCCTTTTCGTTCTTCTCATTACAAACGGTCTGCGCGTTTGTAATCCGCTTGGGGACGGCGATGGTTTCAGTCGCTGACATGTTGGCGCGCATTGTACACGATCCGTGTTATTAGTGTTTACCTGTGGCCCGTTTTCAAAACCTGATCAGCAAAATCTGGCGTTCACTCCCGGTACGGATGCGGCGCTGGAGTATGCGTCTCACGCACACACGCTTCACCGTCACGGCAGGCGCCGTTATTTTCAACGATCGGAAACAGGTTTTGCTTTTGAAACATCGCTTTCGAGCCGGTAGCGGTTGGGGATTGCCGGGCGGCTTTCTCGAACTCGGCGAACAACCGATCGATGCGTTGCGACGAGAGTTGCGCGAAGAGATCGGATTGGAAGTTGACGACGTCGAACTGTTCGCGGCCCGATCGTTTGCGAAACCGAAGCAGGTCGAGGTGTTGTTTCGTGCTCGCGCCAACGCGAACGTCAAACCGCTGACGATGGAAGTCGAGCGCGCGGAGTGGTTCGCGATCGATTCGTTGCCGGAAGGTTTACCGCGCGATCAGCGAAGTTACGTCGAGCGTGCTGCGCAAACGGAGTGATTTGATGTATGCTGCGCACCAAAAAAATCAGGAGAAACGCATGGTCGAGCTTATTCCTTCCCAAGATGCTGTAATGCAGATTTTGACGCGCACTGGAGCGTTTCGTGAGGGGCACTTTGTTTATCCGAACGGAAAGCACTCGCCACACTATTTTCAGATGCCGCTGGCTTTCCGCTATTACGATACGGCGCGTGTGCTTGCGGTGGCGCTGAGCCGGAAGTTTCGACTTGAAAAGGACATCTCCAGCCAACTGCCAAAGATTTCAATTATCAGTCCGAGTTCAGGCGGAATTCCGGTCGCTTTCGGCGTCCGTGATGCGCTCAGTGCCGAACAGATTTATTGGGCCGAACAGGAACATGGCCAACGCATGTTTCGGCAGTATGTGAACCAGGGCGAAGTTAATCCGTGCATCATCGTCGACGATATCATTCGCAGTGGACACGCGATCACGGAGACGGTCGACCTGGTGAAGTCACTCGGCGCGAGGATCATCGGTTGCGGTGCGATTGTGTGTTTCGATCTGGCGCCGGATGAAGTGGAAGGCGTACCGGTGAAATCGTTAATCGATTTTGATGTGAAGATGTATGACGACGCTGATTGTCCGGAATGTAAGAAAGGTGTCGCCCCCGAGCACGTTCGGTTCTAGGGTATTTTAACCACGGATGACACGGACAAAATCCGGATTTAAATCCGTGTCATCTGTGGCTAGATCTCGTGTCGATTTGCGAGAGCTTTGTCCATCGTGACCTCATCAACATACTCGAGGTCGCTTCCCACCGGCATTCCCATCGCGATTCTTGTTACTCGCAATCCCAGTGGCTTCAATAACCGGCTGATGTAGTTAGCAGTCGCTTCGCCCTCAGTGGTTGGGTTTGTGGCGAGGATCACTTCAGTCACTGCTACCCCATCGTTATTTTCCGGTTTCAAACGCGGCAGCAGATTCGCCAGTTGCAGCTCACTTGGTCCAATGTGACGAATCGGCGAGAGACTGCCGTGCAGCACGTGGTAAACGCCTTTGAAGCTGCGCGTCTTTTCCACTGCCACAAGACTATGCGGCTCTTCCACCACACAGATCACGGAATGATCGCGCGTCGGCGAAGCACAGAACCGGCAGGGATCGACTTCAGTGAGGTTGTTGCAGATCGAGCAGAGAACGATCCGTTGCTTAACTTCTCTGAGTGCAGCGATCAACCGCTCGAGGTCAGCTTCCGGCGCGCGCATGATGTGAAACGCGAGCCGCTGCGCCGACTTGTGGCCAATACTCGGCAGGCGTTTCAACTCGTCGATTAGTTTGGTGACTGGTTCGGCGTACTCAAGCATCGCGAATCAACGACTAACCAAACAAGCCTCCCAAACCCGGCGGCAACATACCACCCAGCTTGCCCTTCATCGCTTCATCAACTTTCCGATTGGCTTCGTTCGCCGCGGCCATGATCATGTCCTGAAGCATTTCGACGTCGCCGTCTTTCACCGCTTCGGGATCGATCTTGAGCGCCACGATTTCGTGATTGCCTTTCATCTCCACCGTCACGACGCCGCCACCAGCCGAAGCATCAACGCGCAATTCTTCCATCTCTTTCTGCATTTTTTCCTGCATCACCTGCGCCTGCTTCATCATCTGTTGAATGTTGAATCCGCCCGGAAATTTCATCATTACACCTCGCTGCGAAGAGTTTGCGCCATCGTAGCATCGATACACAGATTCCAGAAATCGGTGTAATCTGCGTATTCTGTGGAAACTCAAATCGACCGCATTTTAGAAGCGCGCATCAACCTCTACTACGATCTGCGACCCGGCACGATCGCACCGGCGCCGCTGCTGATTGCGCTGCACGGCTACGGCGCAAACAAACGACAAATGATGCGTGAAGCGCAATTGATGGCGCCCGAACATTTCGCGATCGCCTCGGTGCAGGGATTTCACCAGCACATCAAAGAGCCGCGCGAAGCTGGTGGTCCATTGCGATTCGGCTTTGGCTGGTTAACAAACTTCAAGAGTGATGAGTCGGTCGCGGTTCATCACCGCGCGTTGCTCGATTTGATCGAGATACTGACTGGCGATGGTATCGCCGATCCGGCGCGGATTTTCCTGTTGGGCTTTTCACAGTCATGCGCGCTCAACTATCGTTTCGCATTCACGCATCCCGATCACCTGCGCGGTGTGGTGGGAATTTGCGGTGGCATTCCCGGCGATTGGGAAACGAGCCCGGCGTATCACCAGACGCAACTCGACGTGTTTCATCTCGCCGGAACACGCGACGAGTTTTATACACCGGAGCGCGTACAGGATTACGAACGCCAACTCAAGATGCGGGCGCGATCCGTTCAGTTCAAGAGCTATGACGCGCCACACGATTTTGTTCCCGAAATGCGGCCAGATGTGGTCCAATGGCTGACCCAAACCGCCGATGAACACTGAAGACTCCGATCCGTCGCCAACCGTCGCCGCAGTAGAGCGTGACGTTGAAGCGCGTAGTGCTGTCTTTAAAAAAGAGCTCGGGCTTTTTGATCTGGTGCTGACGCAGGTCGTGTTCGTGGTGGGAACGTTCTGGGTCGGTTGGGCGGCGAAGTTAGGCCACGAGCAAAACGTTTTCTGGATTCTCGCGATCGTCACGTTCTATATCCCGCTTGCGGTGGCAGTGATCTTTCTCAATCGACTGATGCCGTACGAAGGCGGTCTGTATCAGTGGTCCAAACTCGCTTTCAACGATTTTGTCGCGTTCATGGTGGGCTGGAATCTCTGGGTCTTTGCGATCACGATTCTGGCCGGTACGGGCCTCGTAGTGACGACAAACCTCTCCTACGCGATTGGACCAGCCGCATCGTGGATCAGAGACAGCCGGCTGATGATCATGGTCATCAGCTTTCTCCTTGTCACGGCGATGGTCTTCGCTGCCACGCGTGGCCTCGGACTTGGGAAGTGGGTTCACAATGTCGGCGGCGTCGTGCACATGATCACGTTCGCCGCGCTGATTCTCCTGCCCCTCTTTGCAATCTCGAGGGCGATGGGAGCGGGTTATGAACCTTTTGCGATCAAGTTTCCGACTTTCAGCGAGTACAACGTCAACGTTGCGAGCAAACTCGCGCTCGGCGCATTGACCGGCTTTGAATACATTGCTATCGCCGCGGGCGAGACACGTTCGCCCGCGCGAAACATCGGACGTTCGGTGGTGATTTCAGCGCCGATAATCGCCGCGATGTTCATCCTTGGAACAAGCTCGGTGGTTGCATTTATTCCGCGCGATCGCGTCGATGTGATTGGGCCGATTCCGCAAGTGCTTTCGATAGGCTTTGGTTCGTTGGGCTGGGTCGGCGCGATCGGCTCGATTGCGATTCTCGGCATCGCCGTGCGGACGATTGCGCTCATGAGTCTCTACTTCGTCGGCAACACGCGTCTGCCGATGGTCGCGGGTTGGGATCGACTCCTGCCGGGATGGTTTAGCCGCCTTCATCCAAAATACAAAACTCCGATCAATTCGATTCTCTTTGTCGGTGTCGTCACACTCGTGATTGGCCTGGCGAGCTTAACCGGCGTACACGCTCACGAAGCATTCCAATTGATCGACAATGCGGGCGGAATTTTCTATGCGCTGACATATCTGGCGTTGTTTGCGATTCCGTTGTTTGGAATGAAGGCGCTCGGTGTCAAAGCACCATGGTGGCTCAAGATCGCATGTGCATCGGGCTTCATTGTTACGTTGATCTACATTCGTTTCGCGATCGCTCCGATTACGGAAGTTGAAAATCTCAAAGCGTTTGCGTTGAAGATTATTGCCACGGTCGTGATAGCGAATGCCGTCGGCCTCGGGATTTATGTCGTCAGAAAACGCCAGTAAGACTCTTGCTGTTATCAACTGTTCGCAGGTTGTGACACTTGCCGGCCCGGCACGTCCGCGTGTCGGAGCTGAATTGCGCGAGCTTGCGATCATTGCGGACGGAGGATTGTTCGTTCGCGATGAAATGACTGAGACGGTTGGGAAGCGGGCTCAGATCGAAGTTCTCGTCGAGGCTGAAACCGAAGTTGTCGATGCCGGCGGACGGGTTGTATTGCCTGGTTTTGTTGACGCACATACGCATCCGGTTTTTGCGGGAACGCGCGTTGATGAATTCGAAGAACGCATTAAGGGTGCGACGTATCAGGAGATTGCGGCGCGTGGCGGTGGAATTCAGTCGACTGTGAATCGAACGCGCGCGGCGAGTGTTGATGAGTTAGTGGCGGCGGGACGACGTTATGCGCAGTGGTTTCTCCGTGGTGGGACGACAACCGTCGAGGCGAAATCCGGTTATGGATTATCGCTCGAAGATGAAATTAAGATGCTGCGTGCGATCAGGCGGCTGGACGAAGAGACGTCGCTCCGATACGTGCCGACATTTCTCGGCGCGCACAGTGTCCCGCCGGAGTTTCGCGCGCGGCGCGATGAGTACGTCTCACTTTTGATCGACGAGATGCTGCCGCAAGTCGCGCAGCAGAAGTTGGCTGAATACTGTGACGTTTTTTGCGAAGAGAAGGTCTTTACGACTGACGAGTCGTGGAAGATTCTCGCGGCGGCCCGTTGCCATGGACTCGGGTTGCGGATGCATGCCGATCAGCTTTCGCTTTCCGGTGGCGCAAAACTCGCGGCTGAGTTAGGGACCGTCACCGCAGATCATCTCGAGCACACGGATGCGGAAGGAATTGCGGCGCTCAAAGAAGCCGGCGTGCAACCGGTACTGTTACCTGGTTCAGTGTATGCGCTCGGCTCGACGCATTATCCAGCCGCGCGCGAAATGATCGACGCCGGTCTGGCTGTGGTCCTGGCAACCGATTTCAATCCCGGCTCTTCACCAACACCTTCGATGCGAATGATTCTCTCGCTTGCGGCGACACACATGAAGATGACACCGGCGGAAGCCATCACAGCGACAACAATCAACGCCGCTTACAGTTTAAATCGCGGCCATCAGATCGGATCGCTAGAGCCAGGAAAGATTGCCGACTTCGTTATTCATGATTGCGAAGACCACCGCGAGCTCGCCTATTTTTTTGGAATCCAACACCCAAAAAGTGTGTACGTCCAAGGTAAATTGAGCCACGGATAATGCGGATAAAATCCGGATTGCAATCCGTAAAATCCGTGTTATCATCGCTGCAACACTGGAAAGGAGGTGATTCTAAAATATATGAGTTTTTATCACAGTGAGGTGGCTGCGGCCTAACCTCTGAACCAGCTAACCGTTAGGATTCTGGTTCGGTAGTCTACTGCACAGTGCAGTCAGCCACAGGCCAATCCCAACAGTTCACCGAAGCCGTCCACGGCGCAAGTCGTGGACGGCTTTATTACTTCGGGACAAAAAGCCACATCAAGCGCAAAAAGATAAAAGATTAAGCTGGAGACCTGTGGTTTTCTTGCTTTGTGGCTCACGAACTTTTGTGGCAAGCTCCACCCAAGAGGTCCGACTTGTCATCGTCCGATTCCCCCGTCTTCCATGATCCACACGGCCGACGTTGGCGCCGCGTTCGTCGTATATGGTTAGGCCTGTCGATCGTCATCACGGGTCTGGCGGTTGTTTTTATCGCGAGCGTGCTCGCGAATCCGGTGCTGCCGACGTTCAATCTCAGGCAGATTCCTAGCCTGCCGCATTCCGCAGATTTGAAGCCAAAAGCGCCGAATCTGCCTGCAAATCCAACCGAACGGAAAGCCAAAAAAGCGCAGGTTGAACTACAACACGCGCTTGCTACGACGCGCTATCTCGTTCCCGGCAAACGCCGCGCGCACATTCCAGTTGTTCCGCCGCCGCCGACGGTCCCCGCGCCGATAGTTCCGACAACACGCCCGCTTTCGGTGGGTTTCTTTATCAACTGGGACGAGTCGAGCTACGAGTCTCTCAAAAGAAATCTGAACCATCTCGATTGGGTTGTGGCCGAGTGGTCCCATCTCCAAAGCGTTCCTGATGGATCGAATCCACTCGTTACGGACGTTCACATTCCCGCATTGAACTGGATCCGCGTGACGCGTCCCGAAGTTCGGATTATTCCGATGGTCCAGAACGTGATTGACGAAAAATGGCAAGGCGATCTACTCGCGCGCAGTGTCGCAGATGAACCGCACCGCCAGACTCTCATTAACGCGTTGACGTCGTTTGTGCAGGACAACAAGTTCGCCGGCATTTGTGTTGATTTCGAAGAGCCGCCGCCGTCCGCGCAAGCCAATCTGCTTACGTTCATGCAGGAGCTGCACACAACCTTCGCTGCGAAAGGTTTGCTGGTTGCTCAAGCAGTTCCTTTTGACGATCCGGATTGGAACTACAAAGCCTACGCCGCTGCGAGCGACTACCTGATCATCATGGCCTACGACCAGCACTGGACCGGCAGCGACGCCGGACCAGTCGCCGCGCAGGATTGGTTCGAACAAAACCTCATCAAGCGCATGCGAGAATTGGACGCGAACAAGACGATCATCGCGCTCGGTAACTACGGCTACAACTGGAGCGATGCGAACAACACCGCCGACGAAGTCACGTTCCAGGAAGCGTTGATCAGCGCGCGCGAGTCGAGCGCGACTCCTGCTTTCGATCAGGCGTCGCGCAATCCGTACTTCGAATACGACGAAGAAGATCAGTCGCATCACAAGGTTTGGTTTCTCGATGCGGTAACGGCTTACAACCAGATGCGCGCGGCGAGTGGATTCAAGCCCGCAGGCTATGCCATCTGGCGTCTCGGATCTGAAGATCCGTCAGTCTGGTCCGTACTGGGCACACAAAACAGCTCGTCCGACACACTGCGAAGTATCGACTACGGTTACGAAGTCGACTTCGAAGGCAATGGTGAACTGCTGAAGGTGATGTCGCGTCCGCAAAGAGGCGCGCGCGATCTGGAATTAGACTCGGCGAACGGTTTCATCAAGTCGGAACAATTTACGGCGCTGCCGTCGTCGTATGTGGTGCAACGAACCGGCGATCGTCCCGGTCAGATCGCGCTGACTTTTGACGATGGCCCGGATCCAAACTGGACCCCGGCGATCCTCGACATTCTGAAAAAAGAGAACGTTCCAGCAACATTCTTCATCATCGGCAAGAACGGTCAGGCGTATCCCGATCTCGTGCGACGCATCGTCAGCGATGGTCACGAAATCGGCAATCATACCTTCACGCATCCGAACCTCGGTGAAATCCCGTTGTCGTTGACCGAGCTCGAGCTGAACGCAACACAGCGTCTGATCGAATCATTAGTCGGACGCTCAACGGTGCTGTTTCGTCCGCCGTATTTTGGCGACGCCGAAGCCGACAAGCCGCAGGAAGTCGAACCCGCACTCGTGGCACAGCGTCTTGGCTATGTGATGGTCGGTGTTCGCATCGATCCTGACGATTGGCAACTGCCCGTTACCGCCGATCAAATCATTCAGCGCACGATCGATCGTGCGTCTGACACGAACCCGGAAACACGTGGCCAAGTCGTGCTTTTACACGACTCCGGCGGCGATCGTGCCGCCACAGTCGAAGCACTGCCACGATTGATTCACGAACTCAAATCGCGCGGATTTCAGTTTGTCGCGGTTTCAGATCTTGCGGGAATCTCGCGCGATCAGGCGATGCCGGTGATTCCTCCCAATCAACGCGTGTTTACACGCGCTGATGCGGTCGCATTCTTCTTTCTATCGACGGGCGGCTGGGTGTTGCAGTGGACTTTTCTGATCGGGATTATGCTCGGAGTGTTGCGACTGTTGTTTATCGGCTCGCTGGCCCGCAGTCAGTGGTTACGATCGCAACGCCGTCGGCTGACGCACGCCGGCAGTGATTACACGCCGTTCGTCTCGATCATCGTTCCCGCTTACAACGAACAACTCGTGATTGCGAACACGATCCTGAGTCTGCTCAATTCAGATTATTCAGATTACGAGATCATCGTGGTTGACGATGGCTCGCAGGACGCGACGAGTAAGGTCGTCGCCGAACAGTTTGCTGGTGAGGGGCGCGTCAGGCTGTTCACTGTCTCGAATGCAGGAAAGGCGGAGGCACTGAATACCGGTCTGCGACACGCGCGTGGCGAGATCATTATCGCGCTCGACGCCGACACGTTGTTTGATCCGCAAACAGTCGGCGCACTCGCGCATCGTTTTTACGATCCGCATTTGGGCGCAATTGCCGGGAACGCGAAGGTTGGCAATCGCGTGAACCTCGTCACGCGCTGGCAGGCGCTCGAATACATCACTTCGCAGAACATGGACCGGCGCGCATTTGCGAGCCTCAATTGCATCACGGTCGTGCCGGGGGCAGTGGGCGCGTGGCGCAAAGATCTGCTCGTAAAAGTCGGCGGTTTTCCGTCAGACACGCTCGCCGAAGATCAGGATCTGACGTTACGGATCAGGCGGCACGGTTACACGATTGGTTATGAAGAGACGGCGATAGCATGGACAGAAGCGCCACACGATCTACGCTCGTTAGCGAAACAGCGATTTCGCTGGGCGTATGGAACGCTGCAATGCATGTGGAAGCATCGCGATGCACTGTTTCGTCCGCGCTACGGAACGCTCGGGTTTATCGCGATGCCGAATGTGTGGATCTTCCAGATACTGTTTCCGTTGATCTCGCCGGTGATGGATCTGATGTTGCTCTACGTGCTGGCGTCGAGTGCGGTGGATTGGTGGCAGCAACCAACGGGCTACTCGTCGACAAATTTGCAGCAGGTGCTGCTCTACTACGCGTTGTTTCTGGCGATCGATTGGGCCACGGCGTGCTTTGCGTTTTTGCTCGAGCGACGCGAACGTTGGAGTTTGTTGTGGTGGTTGTTCCTGCAAAGATTCTGTTACCGGCAGGTGATGTACTACGTGATGATCAAGTCGGTGGCGGCGGCCATTCGCGGGCCGGTTGTTGGCTGGGGCAAACTCGAGCGTAAAGCGACCGCTGAGGCCGGGCCATGATTTTAGCCGCGGATAAACGCGGATTTGCGCGGATCTGCATTGCTTATGCTCTTTTGCTTCTCCTCGCGCTGGGGTTTCGCCTTTTTATCGCGCTTCGGCTTCCGAATGATGAACCTGATGACGGCCGCGTTTACTCACAAATCGCGCGCAATATGATCGAGCAGCACGTCTATTCTCACGACTCGCAACCTCCGTACGCGCCTTCGTTAATTCGTCTTCCGGGTTATCCGGTCTTCATCGCAGCCATCTATAAAATTTTTGGCCTTGGCAACAACACTGCCGTGCGTGTGGTCCACGCTCTGATCGACACGACGACTTGTATCTTGATTGCGCTGGTCGCCTTCGAGTGGGTCATCGACGAGGAGCGCCGGCATCGCGCCGCTCTCATTGCACTTACGCTCGCTGCCGTTTGTCCTTTCACCGCGATTTACGTCGCCACGATCCTCACCGAAGTAATGACGAATTTTTTGGCAGTGTCGATGGTGCTGACTGCGACATTCGCCTTTAAAGCCGCCGCACGCAAACGAGCACTCGTTTGGTGGATCGTGACTGGTTTACTCGCCGGGCTCGCAGTCTTGTTTCGCCCGGACTCCGGACTCTTCGCCGCCGCGATCGGCACTACGTTGATTCTCACCGCGCTTTCAGCCTGGCGCCAGTTTCGAGATGCGGTTCTTTACGCCGCTGTCTTTTCAATCATGTTCTGTCTCGTGCTCGTGCCGTGGACGATTCGCAATCGGCGAGTTTTTCACGTCTTTCAGCCGCTTGCGCCCGCGCACGCTGAGATGCCCGGCGAGTTTGTTCCACGTGGCTATTTACTGTGGGTGCGAACGTGGCTCGACGACGAGCGCTACGTTGCTCCAGCGCTCTGGGCGTTGGACATGAAACAGATCCGGACCAGCGATTTTCCTGATAGCGCCTTCGACTCAGACGAGGAGCGCGACCGCGTGGCTGCATTGCTCAGTAAATACAATCATCCCGATGATGAAGAAAGCACGGACGAACAAGATTCCGCGGATGATGACGACCAGGGCGACGACGAAAGCTCGAACGAAGAAGAGCAACCCGAGCAGCCCCAGCAACCGGAAGAAATCAATGTCGAGATGACACCGGAGATCGATGCCGGCTTCGCGCAGATCGGACACGAGAGAGTCGCGCATTCGCGTCTGCGCTACTACGTTGTGCTACCACTCAAGCGTGCGGCAACGCTCTGGTTCGACACGCACTCGCAGTACTACCCATTCAACGGCGAACTACTGCCACTCGAAGATCTCGATTACGACATTCACCAGCAATACTGGTTGCCGCTTTTCACTGCGTTGACCTGGATTTACACGCTCTTGGGTTTGATTGGGGCGTGGATTCTCTGGCGTCACAACGGACGAAGATGGTTGTTACTCGCGGTGCTGTTGATGTTTCTGCGTCTCGGATTTTTCGCGTCGCTTGAGAACCCCGAACCGCGTTACACAGTCGAGCTCTTCCCGTTCCTTATGATTCTTGCCGGCGCAGGATTGGCAGCGTTCAGGGCGTCGGCGACGGCGACGCAGCCGGACGTTGCTCCGACGGCGGAATAGCAGCCGGATTCGGAGTGTCAGGCGACGAGTGCAAGTGAATCGCTTTCCACGCTGTGCCGATGCGCTTGAACACGAGTGTCATTCGGCCCGACGCGGTTTCCGGAACGCCTTTGTAGGTTTGTGACTGCGACCACAAGCAAGTCACAACGGCTCCGTTTGGTCCCAGCATCGTGATCGAAAGGTCGCGAACATCCAGTTTCACGTCCTTGATTTCCGGATACGAACTCTCGCGGTTCTTCTTCACCTGGTCCCAGCCCTTTGTGACTGAGCCGTTGTAGTTAAACAGGCTGAGACGGCGATCGTTCCAATAAACCCCGGTGACGGCATTGACATCTGCCTTCTTGATTCCGTCGATCAACTCATCGAACGCAGCCTTAACACCGTCAGTGCCTGGCGCTTGTGCCGCAGGAGCTGGTTTCTTGGGCGCCGCGGCTTGCTCCGTCTTTGCAGGCGCCGGTTTCGCGCGATTTGTATTCGCTGAACGTGGTCGCTCAGTGGTCGTCGAGGAGTTTGAATTCTGAGCCGCAACAGCTCCGCACGTTAACGCCAGTACAAAAACTAAACTCATTGCTCTAAACATAAGTAAACTCCTCTGAAAATCTGTGTAATCTGTGGTTAGCTCTGCCAGGGCACACCGCTTCGCAGTCGCACCACAGATCGCTCCCGACCAAGAACATCAAAAATCTCAAACATTGATGGCCCAACGGCTTGTCCCGTCAGCATTGTACGCGAACCGTTGATCAGCAATCCGGCTTTCACACCGGCCTCGTCGGCAAACTCACGCAACGCTGCTTCGGAAGTCTCTCCACTGAACGGTTCGACAGTTTCAAGCTTGTCAGCGAGACCTTTCAACAGCTCTCGCAAACGCGGCTCTTTGCGCAAATTCTTGTTGACTGCCGTTTCATCGAAATCAAAGTCGTCAGAGAAGTATGCGCGTCCCTGCCCGGAGAAGTCTTTCAAGGTGAAGTAACGCTGCCGAATCAAATCCACTGTCTTCAGGAGCCACTCCCGAGCATCGTCATCATATTCCTCGCGCCAGAGTTTATTCGCACGCAACTCAGTTTTCACCATCGGCAACAACTCGTCGAGCGGCATCGTGCGAATGTACTCGGCATTCATCCACAGCGCTTTGTCGTCGGTCCAGCGTCGCGGATCGTTCTCCTGGAAGTTGAAGATCGCATTTGCTCGGCCGATACCTTCGAGTGAGAAGTATTCGACCAGCTCCTCCTTGCTCAACACTTCCTTTCCCTCGGGCGGCGCCCAACCGAGAAGCGCAAGGAAGTTACGGAATGCCGCGGGCACAAAACCACGATCGCGATAAGTTGTTAGCGAAACAACTTCGCCGTGTTTGCGTTTGGAGAGCTTGCCTTTGTTAGGCGCGAGTATCAGCGGCAGGTGCGCAAACCGCGGCACCTCGGCTCCGAGCGCCTGATACAAGAGGATCTGCTTGTGTGTGTTTGTCAGATGGTCCTGACCGCGAATCACGTGCGTGATGCCCATCGTGATGTCGTCGATCACTACTGAGAGGTTGTAAAGCGGATGACCATCGGAACGCAGCAGCACAAGATCCTCGATCTCGGTGTAGCTACGCTCCTGCGTTCCGTAAACGATATCTTCGAACTTCGTCTGGCCTTCGCTTGGTACTTTCAAACGCACCGCGAACGGCTCTCCCGACGCGGCACGTCGATCGGATTCTGCCTTTGACAAGTCGCGGAACGGATTACTGCGCGGATCGACACCTTCGAGCCCCTGCGTGCGCGCACGCTCGGCGATGTCTTCCTTCACGTTGTTGTCGCTGCGCTGTTCCTTGGGTGCGAAATCGCGGTACGCCTTGCCCTCTTCGAGCAGACGGTTGGCGGCAGCACGATGTGCGGGCGCGTTCGCTGACTGGAAAACGAGGTCTTCGTCGTAATCGAGTCCGAGCCACTCGAGTCCTTCGATTATCGAGCGCGTCGATTCGTCAGTTGAACGCTGCAGATCGGTGTCTTCAATACGCAGCAGGAACTTGCCGCCCGTCTTCCGCGCATAGAGCCAGTTGAAAAGTGCGGAGCGGGCGGCGCCGATGTGCAGGTAGCCGGTCGGGGATGGTGCGAAGCGAACACGAACAGACATAAAGTTGGAAGCCACAAAAAAGCACAAAGCTCGTTGTGCTTCTTTGTGGCTTTAGAAATCTGGCGGAGATGACAGGATTCGAACCTGTGAAGGGCTTTTGACCCTTAACGGTTTAGCAAACCGCCGCCTTCAGCCACTCGGCCACATCTCCGTGCCGCAATCGGCGAAGACCAATTCTAGTCGCGAGACGCGGATTGTCAAGCCACAGATCTCACGGATTGGCGGACGCTGATGAACGCGGATCCATCTATCTGCATTCATCCGCGAAAATCTGCGGCTAAATTTGTACAATCACATTCATGCTTGATGGTCCTTCAACACGCCGGCAGTTTCTCAAGGGTCTGGTTGCGGCGCCGCTCGTCGGGGTTTCGGCAACTGCGGCCTATTCGCGTTTGATCGAGCCCTACAATTATCTGGTGTCGGAAACAGACATCCTCATTCGCGACTTGCCGGCCGCATTTGAAGGCTTTCGCATCACGCAACTGACCGACGTTCATCACAGCCGGATTCTTGGTCTGGATGTCGTGCGACGGGTGGTGAGTCTTGCACAGCAAACCAAACCCGACATGTTTGTCCTCACCGGTGATTACAGTACGACGTATCGCCGTTACATCGAACCGTGTGCCGAATCTCTCGGTGCGTTGAGTGCGCCTGAAGGCGTTTGGGCTGTGCTCGGAAATCACGATCACTACACCGACCCGGAGTTAACCACGCGCGCGCTGCAACGCCATCAGATCGGGGTGCTGAACAATGCGCACACAACTCTTCAGCGCAGTTCTGACGCGCTTCAATTGTCGGGAATTGACGACTGGACCTGGAACGCCGCCGATTGGACGCGAGCGTTTTCAGGTTTGAGGACCAGCACGCCGACGATCTTGCTGTCGCACCAGCCGACAGTGCTCGATTTTGAACAGACGAAGAGCGTGGCGTTGATCGTTAGTGGTCACACGCATGGTGGACAATTAACTTTCCCGCTGCTCGGCGCGCCCGCGCGTTTTGCAACGCCCGATCTGAAGTATGCGCGTGGGCTGTTTCGACGTGGTGACACGCAGCTTTACGTGTCAGCCGGGACTGGTGTTATTGGTTTGCCGCTACGATTTGGTGTGCGTCCGGAGATTGCTGTGCTGCGTTTACGGCGTGCACCGACGTGAGTCTTTCGAGCCGCGCTTTGTCGCTTTGCATCTGCGGATCGTTGGCGAGTTTCGCGCGCAGCTCGCTGAAGATTCTGGCGACGTGTGTGTCGGACGGTTGGGTGAGGCGATAGTGGGTCCACTTGCCGTCGCGGCGCGCGGCGACGAGACCGGCACGGCGAAGGTAGGCAAGGTGACGTGAAATCTTCGGTTGATTGGTCCTCAGAACCTCGACGCACGAACAGACACAGAGCTCATCGTCCCCCAGCAGATGAATCAGCCGCAGCCGGGTGTTATCAGCCAGTGCCTTGAATAGAATTTCGAGACCCTCACGCATTCGAATCTGATTACGACGTGAAATGCGAGGTAGTTTCCTCCCGCAACGGCGCGACGGCGCAACGCATTCCCAAACCTCTTCTTTCCGTTGCGCCGTTGCGCCGTTGC
>DASWUM010000160.1:0-47850 GCA_036401595.1 Pyrinomonadaceae bacterium | reverse complement strand
CTCCGTGGCCGCCCTTTGTTGAGCCTACAAGTATTCAAATAACAATCACCTCGAGTTTGGCGAACGCGATTCCAAACCAAAGGGCGGCCACGGAGGGCCGCCCCTACAGTACGTTCCGAGTGAATTTAGGGAAGTTTCTCTGGCCGGTTCTCTACAGGTCGGAGAGTTCAGACTTGTGGTCGAGCGCGAATTTCATGAGGGCGTGATTGCCGTGAATCTCGAGCTTCTTGCCGATGTTGGTCCGGTGAGTCTCCACTGTGCGGTGACTGATGAACAGCTCTTCGGCAATCTCGCGACTCGTTTTGTATTCCGCGATCAATTTGAGGACGCGTCGCTCGGTGGGCGAAAGGTCTTTCAACTCCGGTCTTTGTTGACTGAGCGATGCGGTCCGACGATGGCGGTTGAGCAGGAGACTGGTCAACGCGGGGCTGACATAGTGTTGTCCGGATGCAACTGATCTCACGCAATTGACTATATCCGTCAGCGCGCTGTCTTTGAGCACGTAACCTTTGGCGCCCAGATTGATGGCCTCGTTGAAAAAATCCTCATCGCGATGAATGGTCAGAAAAACGACCTCGACTTCGATCTTCTCGTGGCGAAGCGCTCGCACCACACCGAATCCGTCCAGTTCAGGCATGTCGATGTCCAGGATGGCGAGGCGCGGCTTGAGGGATCTGATCTGGTCCAGGGCTGTCAACCCGTCGGTGGCCTCGGCGACGACCTTAAGTCCGCACTCCGCTTCCAGTATTTGGCGCAAACCCTGCCGCACGATCGGGTGATCATCCGCGACAAGGATCCTGATTTCAGTTTCCGCCACCGTTCGTCCTTTCGGGTTTGATCTTCCGGTCGAATTTGATGGTCACGTTTGTTCCTCTGCCCGGCGCGGAGTCTACTACGTGGTGCCCCTTCATCATACGCACACGCTCTGCTATGCCGAACAAGCCAAAACCACCTCGCCCAGGTTCGCGTAAGGACGCGGCCTCCGCGTTAAATCCCTTGCCGTTATCCTGAATCGAAATCTCTACTTCCCTTTCGGTTTTTTTAATGGCGACTCTGGCCTCAGTTGCATCCGCGTGCTTGAGGATGTTGCTGACGCTCTCCTGAACGATGCGGTAGAGATTGATCTCTGACTCTTTCTCAAAGATGCCGTCAACCTCGTCGATCTCTAATTTGAGCTTAATGACATCCGAGTCGACGGTCTTCTTGAGCATTGTTTCGAGCGCCCTGGTTAGTCCAAGCCTATCCAGTTGATATGGCCGCAGGTTGTATGCGATCTCCCTGACTTCCTCTATGGCGTGAACTGCTGCTGCCGAAATCTCTTCCATTTGTTCGATGGCCTTTTCATGATCCGCGGGCTGGCTCAGGCTTAACGCTGCCCGGCTTTTGATGATGGCCAAGCTTTGCCCGAGGCTGTCGTGCAACTCCCCGGCGACTCTTTTTCGATGTTGCTCCTGCGATTCGATTAATTGCCGAGAGAACGACTCCTGAGCTGCATGTGCGCGCCTGAGCCGCACGAGACGACGCTCATGCACGAGGATCGCGGTTCCGATAACGAACAGTGTCGTCAGGGTTATAAACCACCAGGTGCGCCAGAACGGCGGCCGAACGAGGAGGCCCAAGCTTGCTCCGTCGTTGTTCCAGACGCCATCACTGTTTGCCGCGATGACTTTGAATGTGTAAGCGCCCGGCGGTAGATGCGCGTAATAAGCTCTGCGCCGTGTGCCGGCTTCAACCCAATCCTTGTCCACGCCCGCCAATTTATATTTGAAGCGCACGTTCTCCGGCTTGATAAAACTAAGAGCGGCGTAGCCTATTTCCAAATTCTCCTGTCCCGGATTGATCTGCACGGTAGCTTGGGGACTGATTGCTTTGCCATCCAGCAACGCCTCCTCGATCACAACAGGCGGCGGATATGGATTAGTGATGATCGCTGCCGGGTCAACTACTGCCACGCCGCCCTGCGTCGGAAACCACAGCCGTCCGTCGCTGGCGTGCCAACCTGCTGGCTGCCGGTTGCCGTTGCATTCGGTATTAAGCAAGCCGTCCGATTTTCCATAAGCCACCGCAGTGATAGCAGGAATTTTCCCAACCGCAAAATCGTTGAGCTGTTGCTTACTGACACTGTAGATACCCCGGTTGCAGCTCATCCAGAGATTTCCGCGCCTGTCTTCAAGGATTGCGAAGACGCCATTATTGAAGAGACCCTGGGCCACGGTGTAACTGGTAAATCTACCGTCGCGCAACCGACCCAGGCCACCATCGTAGGTGCCAATCCAGAGAGTGCCTTCAGCGTCTTCGTAGAGTGCCCGGACATGATTGCTCGGCAAACCATTCTGCTCGGTAAAAGAGACGAAGCCGCCACCCTGGAAATACGAGAGGCCGCCACGTGTGCCGATCCAAAGTCGGCCGGTATGATCCTCCAGCAGCGCGATCACGTCGTCACCGGCCAGGCCATCTTTCGCGGTGTAGACGACGGCGCGCTCGTTCTCATATTTGATAAGCCCGTGATCAGTGCCTACCCAATAGCGCCCCGCGCGATCTTGCAGAATCACTCGCACCAGTTCCGAGGTTAGGCCGAAGCGATTTTTATTCTCCACGAACCGTCCGTTTTCGAACGAGCTCAGCGCTCCCGTCCCGCCAATCCAAAGGCGCCCCTCGCGATCTTCGAACAGAGCCGAAACGGTTCGGTAACTGCCGCTCGAGTTTGCGTAGTGGGTGAAGGCGCCTTCCTGGTAACGATAAAGTCCACCTCCCAGTGTTCCGATCCACATGTCGCCAGCGTGATCCCCGAGCAGCGGGTAGGGTTTAGTTTGTGCAAGCCGGCCATCAACAGAATAGAAGGCAATCACATCTTTTCTGAGACGACGCAACCCGTGATCGGCTGAGCCAAGCCAGAGGTTGCCTTCACGGTCTTCGTAGAACGGCGGAATGATGTGGCCTATCAAGGGTTCCGTCGTCGCATAAGTAACAAAGCGACCATTTTGAAATTGACCTAAGGCGCCGCCTTGCGAGAATAACCAGAGATTGCCCTGCCGGTCTTGATAGATCGATTTGATGGGCTCTTTAGGGAGGCCATCTTTCGTCGTGTAATGTGTGAACCGGCCCTGCTCCAAACGGTTCAAGCCGGCGTTGGCTGTTCCGATCCACACGTTGCCTTGTCGGTCTTCATATACCGTACTGACGTTGAGGCTCGAAAGGCCGTCGCGAATCGCGTACGTGGTGATCTCGTCATCTTTAATGCGGTGCAGTCCGGCGGTATCGGGACACCAGAACGCACCTGACCGTACGCGATAACAGAGTTGATTGATCGATACTCCGGCGCCGGCCTGGTACGGCAGGAACTGGTCATGCTGCCAACGCACCAAGCCGCTGGCGGTGAGAATCAGAAGCCCGCGCGGCTCGTCTCCCCAAATCGCGAGAATTCGGTTATGCGGCAAGCCCTCCTGCGTCGTGTAGGTAGCAAAGACTCCGTTGTGGTAGCGGGTCAGACCGCCATCTTCCGTTCCGATCCAGAGGCTGCCCTCGTCGTCTTCAAAGAGCGAACTGAACCTGACACTGGTAAGACCCTTTGTATTGCTCTTATCAAAAACGGTAAATCGCAACCCATCAAACCGCACCAATCCCGCCGCCGTCGTCAACCAAAGATAGCCATCGCGCGTTTGCAGAATCGCCGAGACAGAGTTTTGCGGCAGCCCATCATCGGCGGTCCAGTTATCGAACCGGTATTGAGCGCTGCTCTGGGTGGGAAGTAAGCCCAGCGAGAGAAGGCTCACAAGAGAAGTTATTATAAGGATGCGACGCACTCGTGCTTAATCTAGCTGATCGATTGTGAGGCGGGCAATAAGCATCTATTCAGAATCGCACGGCATTGAGAGGGTGACAGTTGCCCTTCAATGTCTAATTCATCCACGTTTGCATCGAGCTCAAGTAACGCTATCTTGTGCACAAGGGCGGACTCCGTTCCAACCATTGACTCCAGCTCATCTCAGAACTAGGATTCCAACGGTTTCCCAGAAGCTCAGTAACACCGAATCGTCACTGACCTGATTGGTTCAAACAAGGAGACCTCACAATTCAACCTATACCCACAGTTCTTGGCAAGATAAAGCGTCTTCCGTTTGCAGCATGACAGGCATTGAGAAAGGAGCGAACGTTGTGCGTTCTAAGATGAAGAAAATCACCATCGCGATACTCGCTCTAATTCCTGCAACGCTCCTGATGGCAAATGCACAGACACAAATGACGGCCCTTGATAAGGCCCTCGAAGCCGCAACTAAGAATCAAGAGAAACAATCCGATTATTACAATCTGTTTCTTAATTCGGAGATCTTTATTCCAACTCTTGACTTGCCCTTAAAAGAAGGTCGCCACCGAGCCGGTGAGGGTGAAACAATCAGGCCCATCATTGTTGAGTCGGAGGGCCAGAAGTATCTAATGCTTTTTGATACTAAGGAGCGTTTAAGTTCCTGGGCCAAACGTGAGGTTGGCTTTGCAGTCGTTCGTGGTCATGTGGTCGTCGAAATGATGAGTGCAGATATTCCGTGGGCACTTAATGTGGGAACCGATCACGTAAAAATATTCGTCTCCGATGAGATCAAATGGTTGAAAGAACACGCAGCCAAAACTACAGAAGAAAAGCTCGCCAAAGGAACAACTGTCCGCGTCGGAGTGCCAGCAAGTATTCCGGCAAGATTGGTTGAGTCACTGATAAAAACATTGCAACGGAATCCGGAGGTAAGTGAAGCCTACCTGGCACAAGTGCATTACGTGAAGGAAGGCGAGAAGCCTCATCTAGCTCTGGTCCTACGAATTGATCAAACGCCTGCAGCGACACTGGAAGCAATTCGCAAAGACCTGGCGAACGCTAGTCGATCCTTACTGGGGCAGAATGAATTCATCGACATCTTTGTCGACGAGGGCGGAGGTCTAGAGTCTAAGGTAATTAAAGCCGTGAGACCGTTTTATGTTCGAAAAACGACACCCTGAATTCTGCAAATAAAAGGTACTGGTTCAGTTGAAAAACGCCTTCGGCGTACTTCAAAGTGAACCAGACTAAATAAAGCGGCCCTCGCAATCTGCATTTGAGCTGCTTGGAGTCTCAGGAACGCAGCATCTACGAGCGCGGTTATAACTTATGCTTGTGTTCGCTCTCTGTTGGTAACCCTGCTTCGACCCAATCGGATTTTCCTTCAGCATAGTCACGGACGTTCGTATATCCCATGGCCGCCAATTCACGGGCAGCCTTCTCCGACGCGTGTCAAGTCGGACCGGCGCAATAGACAACGACATCGGCCTGCTTATCAGGCAGAAGTTGGGGCGCGAGTTGATCTATTTGATCTGGTGGCAGATTGATCGCGCCAGGCAAATGCGCGTGATGATAAGCAGTGGACGGCAGGGTTTCAACCAGCAGAAAATGATCCCTGCGATCGATCTTCTGCTTCAACTCGTCTCGAGAAATTGTTGCCACCATCGTAGTTCTCTCCAAAGGCAAAGTATCGTTGCTTCGATCTGAGCATGTCGGCATCGGGAGTGAACTTAATTAATAAGTCCGCTTCGATGCGCTTCGGCAAACTCAGAAAACTCTATCAGGAGCGCAAGCAACCTGATGTTGCTTAGCGCCGAATTCAGATGCTCTGATTTTGTCCTGTCAACATTTCCTATTTCTCAACCTGAGCTACTCTTTGAAACAATAAACAATGCACTCGCACGCTCATCCACACGACTCCAGAATCTCCCATGGCTCTGGACTTGCTCCTGGAATGTCCTGATCGTACCTGATGCCTCCAAGAGATGCGAACAGCTCAATCGGAATATCAAAAATGAAGTCGACACCCTTGGTGTCCTCTTGCCTGGCGAACAGTTGGTCGTGAATGGTCTGCATTTCGGGCGGCAGAGTCCCGCTTGTTTCCAGATGCGTAATGTCCTGTTGGGCATCATGGAATACAGACCAGCACTCAACCCCATTCAACCATGCACAGGCGTAGCTGTTCATCACGGTTTCGTTTGCGTAGCACGCAATCAGTGACGCACCTCTGGAGAGGCGTGCGAACACTTCGTCGTCTGGGACGATTCTGCCCTGGTCGTTGATGTACAACAGGTAGGCACCACCGGGAAGGACTGCACCCACAAATGGAGACTCAGGAATCTCTTCGCACTGTCCCGTGGCCACCACACCGAATTCGCGGTGGATTGCGTCAGGCTCCTTGCCACTAACAGCGATCAATTGAACGCGGAATCCCATTGGATGACCTCTGTGGCTAACTTGCGGACCGACTTAAAGAAGAGAGAGCAACAAGCATGTGAAATGAAAAAGCCACTTCCTCCCATATATAGTAGGTGAACCGGAGTGCTTCTCTCAATCGGACTAACATAACCGCGCGAGGACCAGACCACTAAGACGATTCGCAAACCTTAAGATTGATCAAGCTTCGATCTTTAAAGACATACTCTGCCGCAGCGCGGCAATTCAGACGAAGTGACTGCAACGTTCCACGGAGAAAAACGATGAAAATCACAGCCTCTATATTTGGGATAGTTGTCACCCTAAGTGGAAATAGTTATGGTCAGACCACCCCAACTCACCATCTGGTTGCCCACGAAAAGATTGTGATTAAGAACAAAGCTTCAGGCAATGTGTTGTCGAGTGTAATCACAGCCGGAACTCAGGTGCGGCAAGTTGAGTACACTGGGGGATCTTCACAACATTTCAGGCTGCAGGAAGCTGGTAACGAAACCTTCCGCATTGTAAGTGAAAACAACCTCTTTCTTTCGTTGAAAGTAGCTGAAGGGGAAGTAAGTGGCGGTGAAACAAGCACCTCGAGTTCAGGGAAATTGGTACTCGATCAGAGATTTCTCGACAATCCCGCCTGCGCCACAACTGCGATTCTCCGTAATTGTCCGGTCAATCAAGTTTGGAAAATCAGTCCTGTTTCCAATGAATCGCAGGCCTTTACGATTGAGAGTATGGCCGATAACGTCGTGTTGCAACCGCAATCTAATGCTGCCAGGTCCCTCGTTTTCGCCAACCACAGTTCAGGCGCAGATAATCAAAAGTGGATTCTTGTAGCAAGAGACGATTTGGCGCTACTGCCGTTGGCAACGTCACAGGAAATATCGGAATTTGAAGACATCGTGGCAAATCAATCCGGCGTTGCGGTAAGGAACGGGGACACAACAAAACCGATTTACTTCCACCATAACAACGGGGCGGACAAGTTCTTCGAATATAGAAAGAAATTTTTTGCGCCAGGTTTTGGTGAAGAATCAGTAATCGCCTGGGCCCCCGTTAATGAAGTTAGAAGAACATTTTGTGGCAGAGTTTTAGAGTATAAACAACAAAAGCAGGACTTGGAGCACGATGGCACTTTTAGCCTGGATGTTGATGCCACCTTGCATCTTGAGCCAAATTCAAAATTTGGCTTCATGTTAAAGAATCCTAAGATGGAAAGTTATGTTAAGGATCGGTATTTCAAGGAACAAATGAATATCGCCTGCTCAGTTTCAAACTGCAATATTCCTGCGATAAGAAAACTGGCAGAGGATCGCGCTCGAGCAGGCGGCCAGGAACTTCTGCGAAAATTCAACACAGATAATATTGAAGTAGAATTTACCCCTGCAATGTTGGGAAACCCGATCGATTCTCCCAGTACGCATTTTTTGAGACCTCCTCTCAATCCAATGTTTTCGTTTCGACCGATTAATCTCGGTAAGAACGTTTGTGCATATGGACCATGGATGTGGGAACGACTTTTCATTGATGATTTACCTGCTCACGCAGCTTTAGAAGCGGCTGGTTTCGAAGATTTTTTCAACAATGAGATACATCCGGCCAATCAGATTTGGTTTAGAGAAAACGGTACTCTGAATCTAATAGCTGTGGTCGATCAAACCGGATATTTTGAGAATCCGCGCAACCCAGGCAACAACACTGAAGTTAATGCGTCCGGCTTGGGACAACGGATGAGATTTCATGTGGCCTTCAAGATACCTGCGAGGGTGTTGAATGGAGAAATCAACAAAGTGGTTGAGTATCAAGTAAATGGGATAGGGTTCCACTTTACCAACAATTCCGCTGTTGAGGTCTCTGAGATTGTGCAGTCTCTCAAGCATCGAGATATTGTGCGGTTACAAATCAGAGACAATTCCTTTTTGAAATCCGAAAGGACCCACAGAGTATTTCTCGAAGAATTAAAAAGCCGGCCTGATGGCTCCATTCAGGGCTATTTGGTTATCGAAACACAACCGATAACCAGAAGAGGTGGCAGTATTAATGTTTTCGTGAAGGATCAATAGCAAAGCCTTCGCGGTTTGGTGGTGGAAAAGCCTCCACTTCGAAAACAAAGTTGCCAAGACTATCCAGACGGTGTCGAATAAAAGTTCAACTCCGCAGCTCTAAACCGCATTACCCGTCCCTACTCAACCTGCTACGGTTTGATCCTGATTGTCCCTATGTTGCTCGTCAGAGAATGCGCGGTGAGTTTTACTGCACACGTTCCCGGCGCAATGTTGTTAGGTAGCCGGAAGATTACCTGGGTGAAGATCGAGTTAGGCGTCGCGCGCACAGCTTCCGCGGTCAGGTTGTGAACGACGCTATTCGCATCCGTCAGCGTGATCGCGACAGAGGCCGGCGTTTCACTCGACAACAGTTGGAAGTTTGTAACAAAGAGAATGACTCTCGTGTTCGGATCGGCATCATTTCGCAGCGGTGGATTCGCTGGAGAGATTATTGGAAACGGATCTCGGGCGAAGAACAGCGAATCGACTGCCGTAAGCTGTGAAGCGAATGGTCCATTTTCTTCCAGAGTCAGAAGCGGCGGTGTTAATTGAATGTCGTACTGCGCGAACGTGACACTGCTCGGAACGAGCCCCGGTTTCCACGCGCGCGCGCGCAAAAACATGAAGCCGCCAACCTGGACCGTACCACCCGATGCTATTATCGGATCGTCCTCCGTAGGCTCCTGACCATTCGTCGTGTAGTGAATAGTCGCACCGGCAGTAGCGCTGGTAATCGTGACATTGAGAACAAAGTTGTAGGTACCGGCCGGTGGATTGAAAGATGGTGAATTCACGGCTTCGAGCCCGCTCACGCGCACTGGCGAAGTGCGTTTCGTCAGAGAACCGTCACCAAGCTCACCTTCGAAGTTTCTGCCCCAGGTCCAAACTGATCCATCGCTCTTCAGCGCCACACCATGCTCGTAACCACCGGCAACTGCGACGATGCTGCTGAGGTTTGGAATCGGTTGCGGAGTCGGATTGGCGCCAAAGTCCGGGCCTTGTCCGAGTTGGCCGGAGCCGTTGTTGCCCCACGACCAGACGACGCTGTTATTCGCAAGTGCGAGGACAAACTCATTGCCTGCTGAGATCTCGGTAATCTCGGTGGAGAACCCGGTAACTTTGATCGGATTCGGATGAGGCGTGAAGTCGTTGCTGCCGCCTCCTGGTCCAAGTACGCCGTTGAAGTTGTTGCCCCAAGCCCAGACAGTGCCGTCGTCCTTGAGCGCGACGCTAAAGTCGGCGCCCGCCGCAATGCGAATGACATTTGTGAGTCCGGCAACCTGCACGGGCGACTGTCGATTGGTGGTAGAGCCATCACCAAGTTGGCCACGATCGTTGGCGCCGAGGCCCCAGACAGTCTTGTCCGTTTTAAGCATCATGAGGTGATTGCCGCCGGCGGCGATCGCGGAGACACCTGTGATCCCCTGCAACTGAACCGGCGTCGGGTTAGTGCCAAAGAGGTTTGAGACGAGACCCTGAGAGGCGCCCCAGTGCCAAACCGTGCCGTCATTCTTGACGGCGGCGCCATAGAAATCGCCGCAGTCGGCAGCCTTAACATTAGTCAGTCCTGATACCTGAACCGGATGAGAGCGATCTGTGGTCGTTCCATCGCCGAGTTGGCTGAGCGCGTTGTAGCCCCAAGCCCAAACGGTGCCGTCAGCTTTCACAGCGTAGACGAACCCATTGCCGTCTGCGATTGCGTTGACATTCTCAAGACCGCCGACCTGTACTGGTGTTAACGCTTGCACACCGATCCCGGTGTTGCCGTCGGCGAGTTGGCCGTCCTGGCCGGTGCCCCAAACCCAAACCGTGCCGTCAGTGCGCACACTCGTGGTATGAGAACGACCCGCAGCGACGGCGCGTCCATTGCTGAAAAATGATTCAGCGACGATGAAGCTGGTGACGCTCGCAGTGTTGTTAGCCGGATTTGGATCGGGACGGAAACTCGTTGCGGACGCTGAGTTCACCAACTGCGATCCGGGAGCGGCGGTTATGTTTACAACTATGCTGAAGCCAATAGCGTTGCCGGACGAGATGGGCTGTAGCTGATCGATTTTTCCGGTAACAGTGCCAGTCGTTCCAACGTTGGGACCGGTACAAGTTGCGCCAATAAAGTTACTCGTACAGGAAACGAAAGTTGCTCCCGCAGGCAGCACGTCCGTCATCACGAGATTCAACGCCGTGCTGTTTCCAAGGTTCGACACGCTCACGTTGTAAGTAAGGTTCTTGCCGGATATCACCGGATTGGCGTTAGCAGTGATCTTCACCTGGAGATCTGTAGTCGGTGGGGGTGGCGGATTACGAAGCGCAAATGTAACAGTCTGCGCATTCGTCAGACTGAGCGCTCCGCTTTCCGATGAGTGCGTGTCAACCAGGTAAGAGTCCGGGTCGCCACTCGAGATGCCGACGATAACAGGCAGGAGATTCGCATTGCCGTTGCCATAGCGCGTCTGAATCGTTCCGTCGCGGCGGAGCTCGATCTCGAAGTTCACGGGTGTTTCGCTGCCGAAAGTCACGGCCTGCCAGCGAAAGATGACACGATCCGGATCGGGTTGGACCATGTAGACGTTATCGGTCGCATTCCGGTCCGTACGCAGATCGGCCCACATGCCGGCAACCATCGAAAGAGTGTCAAGATTCGTGGCGGTCGCGATCGCGAGATCTGCCGACCCGATGGAGGGGTTGGGCAGCGTGGTGTTGTTCCCAAACGGAATGTATAAGGCGCCGTTTGAAGAGGGGACCACGGTCGTCGTAGTAAATCCGAAGTACGGAAACGGGAAAGGCAGGCTGACGAAGTTTACGGCGGTTTGATCGTCACCTTTTGGACCAACTGCAGTGCCTGAGTTCGGGGCGGTTAAACTGGACGGCGCACTCAAACTCACCGTATAGGGATCCGCGACGTCGGCGGCGACGGTGACGTTGATGGTGGCGGTGCTGGTGTTGCCAACGTTATCGAAAGTGCGCAGGACCAACTGACCGGACGTATGCTTAACGGGGACGGAAGTAAAAACACCTCGCTCCGTTCCGGGATCGCCCGCCACCGATGTGTTTAGTCGAAACTGCTTACCCGTTCCTGAGTCGATGAAACGAAGCTCGGTGAACGAAGCGCGCTGAGTTGTGCCATCGTCGCCAGACTCGGTCCAGCGGACGTCAATATTTCTTCCGTTCTGCGTGTTGATGCGGAAGTTCGCGGCTATTGCGGGCGCGGTAGTGTCATTCTCCTGTGCATATTGGAGCGTTCGGTTGGCGTTGAGACGGCCGCCCGTCATCACCTGACTGGTAAAATTTGGATTTTGGTCGACGCTCGACAACAATACGGTTCGCAGCTTGTCCATCGAGATGTTTGGGTTCGCCGCGCAGGCAAGCGCGGCCGCCCCGGCGACGTGAGGTGATGCCATCGAAGTGCCGGTGAAATTTGAGTACGTAGAGCCGTCCGGTTCGGTGTAAGCGGCTACCAGTCCGTCATCGTTATAACCGCGCGGCGTGGTGCTGAGAACTTCTTCGCCGGGCGCTACGAGATGAACCGTCTGCTTGCCTTTGTTGGAGAACAACGACGCGAATGAGCCGAACTTCGTCGACGCTGCGACCGAGATCACGTTTGGCAAATCGTATCCGGCCGGGTAATGCTGCACAAAATCATTGTCGACACTCTCGTTGCCGGCCGCGGCAACGAAGAGTATGCCGGCGTCGCTGAGCTGTTTGATCGCATCGCCTAACGATTGTGAGAAGCGCTGGCCGCCGTAGCTGTTGTTCAGCACGCGCAGGTTAACGCCGCGCTGCTTCATCATTTTGGCGTAGTTGTAGGCTTCAAGCAGGACCGAGTCAGAAGATCCCAGTGGACCAATCGCTTTCATCGGCAGAAGCTGAACGTTCCAGTTAACACCGACGACGCCGGTCGAGTTGTTACCGCGCGCTCCGATGGTGCCGGCGACGTGCGTACCGTGAGCGTCGTCGTTAGCGTTGTCGAAGACTGTGCGATCGTGGTTGACGAAGTCCCAGCCGTTTACATCGTCAATGAAACCGTTGTTGTCATCGTCGATATTGTTTCCCGGAATTTCACCAGGGTTGACGAAGATGTTGTCTTTGAGATCTTTGTGTTCGATATCGATGCCGGAATCGATCACGCCCACGACGACGCTAGAGCTACCGCTGGTAATGTTCCAGGCGGACTCGGCATTGATCGCTGGTCCACCCACGGAGCCATCGTGAAGTGCGTAGAGATCGTTGTAGCGCGGATCATTCGGAACCGCGTCGACATGGCGGATGTAGTTTGGCTCGGCGT
Organism: Pyrinomonadaceae bacterium; assembly: GCA_036401595.1. Taxonomy (GTDB): domain Bacteria; phylum Acidobacteriota; class Blastocatellia; order Pyrinomonadales; family Pyrinomonadaceae; genus PSRF01. The sequence goes on along the minus strand of DASWUM010000160.1, from coordinate 35,294 downwards.
AAACAACATCGGAACGGACGCGCAACGCTTTGACTGCGTCCAGCGTGTCTTCGGGCGCGACACGAGCGAGCATCAGTCCGTCGACGAGATCGGAACCGGCGAAGTGATTAACTTCAACGCGCAGCGTTTGTCCCGGAGTGGCAGTGACGTTGAAAGAGGCACGGGTCTTAATGCGTGCGTTGGTTGTGCCGGATCGAAATCGGACCAGCACTTCACCCGGGACAAAGTCGACAGTTTTCTCGCGGGTGCGGCTCGATACAAAAGTCGTCTGATTTTGTGCCCGCGCACCAGGCAAGTGATCTACAAAAACACAGACCAGAGCTAACGCCAAAAGTAAAGCAATTGGCAGTGCAGGACTGGTTCGGAGATGCGTAATTTTACGCAGTCGGTGAAGAGGGATACTCAATACGGGTTAGGTCTCCTATGCTGGGCGAAATTAACATTTTTCAGGCTTCGAAAGCCACACTCGATTGATCAATGAGCGAAGAACTTAGCTGTAAGAACGACCCTAAGAACGATTTGCGCGGGAGCCCACAAAGCTGCACAAAAGGCACAAAGAATTAGTGAAGCTTCCTTCGCCCATGCTGGACCCTTGCTTGTGCGCCCCAAAAGTCATGTTGCGACACAGGAAAGAGCACCGTCCGCGAGGACTGTTGCACTTTCCATTCCGTCTCATGGAGTGATTTAAGCGTCGTGTTGCTGTTCTTCGGCGAGCAGAGACCATGCCAGAAATATTGGACACTGGGAGTCGTGGCCAAGTCCCCGCTGGCACACTGGGCAAGTTCGGCCGCCAACTCCAGCACCGACCCCTAAAGTCCTTCATTTGTTTCGACTAGTCAGTGCCTGGATGAAATGATCCATCCCGTGCCTATAGCAGTTGTTAATGAAACCAGGGCCAGCAAGATTGACCAGCCTCTATCCGTGAGATGACCATCCACCCTAACTCCTCTAGTCGATTTCCGTTGAAAAAGGATGTGAGCGAGCGAAATAAACGCGACCGAAGCAGCAAGGCAATAAAGTCTGTGGATCAGGATTATTGATTGCTTGCTTCCGCTGCCGGTTAGATCAGGGTAATTCCAAAGTTGGTACAGCACCGGATTGTAAAGCCACTGGTTGTAACCATTGCTGTATAGATAAAACAGTGCCGCAGCCGTTCCGATGCTAAACACGTAAGCGACATGCTTGTTTCGCAAAGCGATATTTGCCAGTACAGCGACCGCCGTCACAAAAATTGTGCTTGGCAGAAGAATTAATCCGTAAACCCTAACGTAGGCCAGCAGGTCGATCGGTGTGTGATTTTTTGAAACTTGAATAGCGAGTGCGGTGATCCCCACGGCGAAGATCAAGCCACACAGTAACAAAACCGTCGCCAGAAATTTCGAGAGCAGCAATACATTGTTTGGAGCAGGTGCTGCCCATAAGACAGGTTCGATCCGCGCTTCGCGATCGCGATGCATCGCGGCGCCGATGAAGAAGACACTGATGCCGAGCAGGAATAGTAATAACAACTTTGCTGTGTTAGTGGCATAAGCGGCGGAATAGGAGACGTCTAAGGGAATGTTATAGAAGGCTACTTCCACCACCGAGAGGAAGATAACCAGCGGTATGATCACCACGAGACTTCGTTCAGCGCGCAGCAGGCGAAACTCAACGCCTAAGGTCGCGATCAGTTTAATTAAATTGGCACGAAACCCTTCGTTCACTCTGGCTACTGCAGGCAGAGCCACGTGCGGCACGAACGCGGTTACTGTGTAATCAGATTTCTCTAAATCGTCGAGCCTCGTTGCCGGCGAACTCTCAGGGTAATAAACTGCTGCGAATGCGGTCGAGAGGTTTAGAGAGGAAAGCTTCTCTACGTTTCCAGATCGTTCAGCTATCGTGAATCGGACGTAAAGAACTGCCAGGCAAAGGGCGGCGATGAGTATCATCACCGCCCGGTTCGCGATCATGTCCGCGGTGTAGCCTACGACGTACTGATTGAGAAACTCTGCGCTGTGCAGAAAGCCGTTGCCTTGAAGACTTGCACTGAGCAGCATTGGATCGAGCGCGAGTCGCCAACGGAATGACAGCGGCCTGAGTAAAAGAACTGCATAAGTGATGTAAAGCGGATAAAAGCAGACCGCCAACCCGTAAACGATTTTGCTGTTGCGTGTAAGAGTCCCGACAGTGAAGTAGACGGCCGCCAGGACTAAGTGCGAGATGACCACGAAAAAAAAGAAGTGTTTGAAATAAGGGAACACTCGAAACGGCTGGACAATCATCCGCGACGTCGGAAAAGCTTGCAGCACCAGGAGCGTGAGCGGAAAGACAGCCTGGCAGCACACGAGTACAAAGAAGTTCCCCAGAAATTTTCCGAGCAGGTATTGGGCGCGAGTGACAGGCTTGGAAAAAATAAGCGAGTCAACTTCCGCGCGGAAGTCTCTGATTATCGGGTCAGCCATGATAACTGCGTTGAAGATCGGAAGTCCCAATAAGAAAGAGAAGCCCAGCAGGTTCCTGACAATGTACCAGTCGCTGTTTGTGGCCCACCCAAATTGGACCGCCGGCCGGCTCCACCACAAAGCGGCGTTTGCGACGAACAGAAACATCAACGCGTAAGGAGCCACGCGCTTACGGTTGAGGAGGACCTCGTTCTGAAAGACAGCAATGAACGGCGACGTGGCGAAGTTTCTCATCTCAACACGCTCGTTACCGCTGGCTGATCAGGTCAAAGTAGTAGTCTTCTAGAACTGGGGTTGCCGGCGTAAATTCCTCGCTCGGTCGTACCCCTTTCGAAATCACCCTCAGCCGCGCTTGTCCGCCGAGCATCTGCGAAGAGATTACCTGGTGGCGAGCCTTTAGAGTCGTCACCTGTTCGCGCGGCACAGTAGCTTCCCAAACTGAATCCTTAAGTTGATCGATCGCTTGCTGAGGGGTGGTGGAAGCCACGATTGCCCCCTGTCGAATGACCGCCATTTGGCTGCAAAGGCTCGAGACGTCGGCGACAATGTGAGTTGAGAGAATCACCAGCGCGTTTTCGCCAGCCGACTCTGCCAACAAGTTATGGAAGCGAATTCGTTCTTCGGGATCCAGGCCAGCGGTCGGCTCGTCGACAATAAGGAGTTGCGGCTGACCGATCAGCGCCTGTGCAATCCCTAAGCGCTGGCGCATGCCACCTGAAAACCCGCCGAGTCGCTGCTTGCGCGCGCTGGTAAGATTGACTCGTTCGAAGAGAGCATCGATTAAAGCCCGACGCTCCTGCTTATCTGTGACTCCTTTGAGTTTCGCGAAGTAGTTGAGCATCTGCTCGGCCGTTAATGTCGGATATAGACCAAAGTCCTGCGGCAAGTAGCCGAGCAACCTCCGCGTCTTGTCCTTTCGACTGATTAAGTCAAAGCCGTTCATTTCAACTGTGCCGGCGTCGGGTTCGAGCAACGTAGCTAGTATCTTCATCAATGTTGTCTTGCCCGCGCCGTTAGGGCCAAGCAGTCCGAAAACTCCCGGAGAAACATCAAGGCTGATCCCTTTGAGAGCCTGAATGCTGCCTCCGTAAGTTTTGGTTAACTCTCTAATCGTGAGCATAGTTTTCCCGCGAAGACACACCTATACGCGTCTCCAAATCCGATAGATTGTTTTTAGGTTTTAAGACTTTACCTGCTAAAGGTTGTCTGCTTCGAAAAGACTTGTTGGCGTCTTAGCCGTGCTATTTAGCATTAAGTGCGATGTGGTATCGGATTTGGGCCGGAAGCGCGCCGGCTTTAAGCCGCGCACATATAGAAACAAACGACCCATAACCGCAACTGTGATCAGCATCTGACCGACACGATCGACATGAAGTTCGGTGCCGAAAATGCGCACGAAAATGCCGGCGAGAAAAATCAGGATCAAGAAGGATTTCAGAGCGCGCGCGAAAGGGCGCATCCTCTTACTGATTTCGACACACTGGTTCGTGACTTGTTCGACATCGCCAAATCGTCTTAATGCGAAAGCCCTTGCTTCTACGGGTGTGGCAGCTTGCTGAAGATGTTGCTCCGTCAACATTTCAAGATGAAAACGCAACTCTTCCTCGACCTCACGCTCAATCGCTTTGCCGCCGATAGGATCAAACAATTTGCGTGTCAGGTCTCTCATCAGTTGTCCTCGTTAAGCAGTCTGCAGAATTTTCGTAACCGCGCGAGAGATGCGGTCCCAATTAGCGCATTCCGCGTCAAGACGTTTACGCCCTGCTCTGGTTAGTTTATAGAATTTGGCTCGACGATTGTTTTCGGAAACGCCCCACTCAGACCCGATCCAGCCGCGTTCTTCCATGCGATAGAGTGCCGGGTAAAGTGAGCCGTCCTCGATTTTGAGCAGATTATCGACGGATTGGTGGATACGTTGCGCGATGCCATAACCGTGCATAGAGTCATGCGACAGGGTTTTGAGAATCAAGAGTTCGAGCGTGCCTTGCATCAAATCTGTCCGGTCATTTGCCATCGAATGAGTCTCCCTAGATTGTCTAGAGTACAATTCATTCCCTAGACCGTCAAGGGGGCAAACTATTCCGCCAGGAACTGATGTATGAATGAGACGGCGATCGATCCCTCACCGACCGCTGACGCAACTCGCTTCACATTGCCGGCACGAACATCGCCGACGGCAAAAACACCTGGCCGGCTCGTTTCTAACAGATAAGGAGCGCGCCTGAGCGGCCAATGCCAGCGTTCAAGATCTTCACCCGAGAGATCTGATCCGGTCTTGATAAAACCTGCATCATCACAGGCGACACAACCTTCAAGCCAGGCGGAATTGGGCACTGCCCCAATCATCGAAAACACCGCGGTAATAGGGTGCGTCTCAACCCGGTTGGTTTTGTTGTTGCGCCACCCTACTGAGTCCAGATGACTATTGCCGCTTAATGAGGTGATCTCGGTGTTGGTGAGCAGCGTGATATTTGCGCTTTCCTCGATGCGTCGAATGAGATAGCGCGACATTGTTTGAGCCAGACTGTCGCCGCGCACCAGAAGGTAAACGTGTCGAGCTGTCTGCGCCAGAAAAACTGCCGCCTGTCCCGCTGAATTACCGCCACCTATGACTATCACATCTTCGCCGCCGCACATCTGCGACTCCAAATGAGTGGCGCCATAATAGACACCCGCTCCTTCGAATCGATCCAAGTTCTCTAAAGGAAGTTTGCGATACTGAGCACCGGTGGCGATGACGACTGTGCGACCTGGTACTTTCTCTTCGCCCTCGAGCTTTAGAAAATAGGGCCGGCGTTCGCACGACAAGCCCTTTGCATTCCTGGCAATCAACAGCTCGGCGCCAAACTTCTGCGCCTGTGTATAAGCGTTTCCCGCTAACGCCTGTCCTGAGATACCGGTGGGAAACCCAAGATAGTTTTCAATCTTCGAACTTGATCCAGCTTGTCCGCCAGGCGCGTTTGATTCAACCACCAGGACGTCGAGTCCCTCGGAGGCGCCATAAACAGCAGCCGCCAGGCCCGCTGGTCCAGCACCGACAACAATCACATCGCGAACGTGTTCTCGATCGATGCTTTCATTGAATCCGAGGCACTTCGCAACTTCCTGATTGCTGGGATTGCGAAGTACCTGGCTGCGCCGACAAATCAAAACCGGAAGATCGGAGATCGAAAGCTGAAAACGGTCCAACAGTTCCTGAACCGCAGCGTCCCGCTCGAGATCGATGTACGAAAACGGTTGGTAATTGCGCGTGAGAAATTCCTTGATGCGAAAAGTGTCGAGCGAATTGCTGGAACCAATCAGCAGGAGGTCCCCGGCACCGCGCGTAACTAACTCCAGTCTGCGAAGTATAAACGCGCGCAGAAAGACGTCGCTCAGCTCACTATCAGTTTGTACGAGGTTGACCAGCGCTTCACGTTCGATCTCGATCAATTCGCTCGGTTGCGCCGCTCTAATTCTGGCCAGCGAGCGTCGTCCCGAGAGCAGATTCAACTCGCCGGTAAACATCCCAGGCCCGCAAACGGCCAGCACCTCTTCCCTGTCATCGCTCACGCGAACAATTTCGAGCTTGCCTGCGACGACCACAAAAATCCCGGACGGTTGCTGATTGAGCGCGATCAGTATCTCGCCAGTACTAACCTTTCGGACTCGACCATGAGTCAATACTCGTGCCTGTTGTTCAGGCGAGAGCACGGGAAACATTTCATCGGGTTTCGAACCGGGTAACGGCAGTGGTGTTGATTCGGGAGTCATCTGACCTTCTGCAAAACTATCGACCAGTGTCTCGCCGGAGTTTGCCGATTGCCTGTTTGATGCGACTGATTTTCTTTGGGGGACTAATTCGACCAGTAGCATCGCTCTCTTTGATCGCCTCAAGCAGTGGCTGCAGGTCAGTGGAGCCGGTATAGCGGGTTCCATTCAGGTAGAGGGTGGGAGTACCGGTGATGTGCTCGTCGAATAGACTGTGTTCGAAACCGGCCTGGATTTGTGGAAGAAAAGTATTTTCTGACATTGCCCGCGAGAATTTATCGAGGTCGAGACCAATATGCCTGGCATAACGCATCAAGTCGCGATCTTCGAGCGCTGTCTGATGAGTGAATAACTGATCGTGCATTTCCCAGAACCGGCCCTGAGCACCGGCAGCTTCAGCTGCCTCGGCGGCACGTACAGAATGCGGATGAGTCTGCTCGATTGGGAAATGACGAAAGACAAACCGCAGATCGTCAGAAAGAAGTTGTCGAGCTTGCTTGATGATCGGATAGGCTTGCCCGCAGTGAATACACTCAAAGTTGCCGTACTCAAGTAGCGTCACGACCGCGCTTGCGGGACCGGCGACGTGATCTTGATCGTTGACGAGGTTCTTAAGACGTACGATTTCCTGACTCGACATTTTGCCAATTCTATCAGAGTCCTCAGCTACGTCGTCAGCGCCCGTCGCGTTACCGGGCCAGGACCAACATTGTAGCTTCTCGATTATTGCCGCTCAGCTTTAACACTAAAGAACCCGACGGCTGGTGTGCTTACAGCAACGGTTTCAACGAGGAACTGAAGTGAGGGGGATCTATCCTCTGTTTGCCCTAATACTAAGGTATCGCCCAATACCTAAGTATGATAGACCAATTTGCTTATTTGGATTGTAATCCTCCAACCGACAGCAATCGAACAACAATGAATGAGTGGTTTGTGCGTTACGGTCCGAACGTCGAACGCGAGGAACCAGATTTCGAAACAACCGCCATACGGTACTCGATGACATGAGGCGACAAATGCGCAGCTTGCCCGAATCCGAGGGGATTTGGCGGGTGGTGCATGCCATCGGAGATCTCGCGGAAACAAGCTCGATCGAGCAGAAGGAGTGCTGACAGATGCCACCGGACTTCGTTCGCTACACGCCCGAGATAGAGAAACTCGATCCAGATCTCGATCGACTCATGGAACAGATCATCGACTTCTGGGAAAAGAAGGTCCGCGAATCGCCGGTGGTCGAGGGCAGTGGGCGAGCCGTCCGCGGCGCGCACGCAAAGACATTCGGCGTGGTGAAAGCCGAGGTCCAGATCCTTCGCAACGTGCCACCGGCATACGCGCAGGGGATTTACGCCAAGCCAGGCCGACACGGTGCGCTAATCCGCTTCTCGAGCGCCTCCAACCATCTGGGAGCAGACGCCACGCTCGGAGGGGTTCTGGGATGCGCCATGAAGATGTTCGATGTTCCGGGATCGAAGCTGGTTGAGGAAGAGCCGGACTCAAACACGTTCGACCTCGTGCTCAAGAACAATCCGGTTTTCGTCGCCAACACTGCGAAGCACTATCTGGTACTCCAGGAGATCGGCAACAACGTGCCGCAGTACCTGGCGCGCGGCAAGACGGGCTTCCACGAGTTGCTCACGGATTTTGTCACCGGCAAGGGAACGTTCGAGAAATCCGACTGGGCGTGGGACGAGCTGTTCGCGTTCGTCAAAGCGGCACAGACGCCAGTACGCAATCCTTTGTTGACAACGTTCTGGAGCATGGCGGCCGTGCGTCACGGTGATTACGTAGCGAAGGTGCGCGTCGCTCCGGTCGCGGAAAACACCACGCGTGCGATCCATCGTGAACTCGACATACGCAGCCGGCCGGATGTGTTCTACCCGACCCTGGTGGACGAACTGCAAGCGAGCGCCTTCGATTTCGACCTTCAGGTCCAGTTGTGCACCGATCTCGAGGCGATGCCGGTCAACGACTCAACAGTTGAATGGCCGGAAAAGCTATCTCCCTTCGTGACGGTGGGACGGGTCCATGTCCCGCGCCAGGACATTTCGGGGAACGAGAATTTCGAGAAGACGGATGCACTCGCGTTCAACCAATGGCGGGTCACTGAGGAACACAGACCGCTTGGCGAAATCATGCAGGTGCGACGGATCTACAGCGCCTCAGCCAAGCTGCGCCGGACCATCAATCAGCAACCGCAAGCCGAACCCGCCAGTGCGGATGACGTGCTGCCGGACCCAGTGGTCTCGACTATCTAGCAAACGCTAGTCACTCAGTTGCTGAGTATTGTTGAAAGGAGTCGATGATGCCTGAAAGAAACACTGCCGCTCGTGCCGTGACAGAAAACAGCAAACCTGCAACCAGGTACACCTATGACTATGCCAGACTCCCACCCCTGGCGATGGCGGGTGCTTTGCCTGATGTAGAAGCCTTTTCCTCCCGGCCAGATTGGATACATCTGGTCGCGCACGCGGCACTGAAGATTCTAATCAACACGATCATGATCAAAGTCAAAAACACGGAGGACAATGTCGCATTCGTTCATCAAGTGCTCAAAAATATTCAGGCCGTGGCGCAGCAACTGGACCGCGAAGCTGGGCGTGACCTGAATAACGCAATTGCCATGGAGTTAGAGAAGCAGGGTGCGCCGACTACGCTGCCCCAATTGAAAGCGCTGCTGGAAGTTGTCATAGAGCCTTTGGCGAAGACGCTCGACCTTAAAACTTTGTACGACATCGGTCAGATCGTTCAGCAGTTGGGATCTGTTGTTTCCGGTCCCGCTTCAAGCATTGAAGACTACGATCAAGTGTTTCAGTTCATTTCATTGCCGGCGGTCAGCGAGAATTTTCGAGAGGATTCGGAGTTTGCTGCCATGCGGGTGGCCGGGCCGAATCCGTTAACAATTGAGCGGATGAAAACGCTGGACGATCGACTGCCGCTTACTGATGAACAGTATCAGACGGTGATCGGGACTCAAGATACGCTGCAGAGGGCGCTGGCTGATGGACGGCTTTATTTAGCCGATTATTCCGCGTTTGAAGGAGCGGTAAACGGGAGTTTTCCAGCGGGACAGAAGTTCAACTATGCGCCACTGGCTTTGTTTGCGGTTCGCCCGGACGGACCATCCCTTATTCCGGTGGCGATTCAGTGCGGGCCAAGGCCGGGGCCGGACAATCCAATCTTCCAGCCGCACGATGGCGAAAACTGGTTCATGGCAAAAAGCATCGTTCAGGTTGCTGATACGAATGTTCATCAAGCCGCCAGCCATCTTGGACGGACGCATCTGTTCATCGAACCATTCGTTATTGCTACTCATAACCAGTTGTCGCGCACGCATCCGCTCTTTCTTTTGCTCACGCCGCACTTTGAAGGCACGCTCGCAATCAACGAAGGCGCCTTGAGTCTGCTCGCGTCGCGCGGCCTGGTAGATCTGTTGTTGGCAAGTTCGATAGATCAATCGCGAGTGTTCGCTGTGAAAGCCGCGCAGAGCTATCAACTGAATCTCAACACTTCGATGCTGCCACAGACACTCGCTCAACGCGGCGTCGACGACACGAGCCGTCTGCCGGATTATCCCTATCGCGACGATGCTCTGCTGCTCTGGGGTGCAATTAATCAATGGGTGGAAAACTACGTGAACCACTACTACACCTCGGATGCAGCGGTGCAAGGCGATACAGAATTGCAGAATTGGGTAACGGAATTGGTCGCGCACGATGGGGGCAGATTGAACAACATCGGCGCGGCGAACCGGATCAGCATGCCTACGGAATTGATCGACTTGATCACGCTGATCTGTTTTACCGCGAGTGCGCAGCATGCTGCCGTGAACTTTTCGCAGGCTCCATTGATGAGCTACGTGCCTGCAGCGCCACCGGCAGGCTATTCGCCATTGTCGTCCCTGACGCAGGAAGGCTTCGGTGAGAATGACTTCCTGAAATTCCTGCCGCCATTGGATATTGCAAAGGCGCTGCTGGACATTTTGTATCTATTGAGCTCGGTGTATTACACGAAGCTCGGCGACTACGGAGAGAACTACTTCACTGACCCGGTCATTCAAAATCACCTGGCCAGTTTCCAGCAAGAGTTGATCAAGATTGAAGAGGAGATTAATGAGCGGAATAAGACGCGCACGCCGTATGAATTTCTGCTGCCATCGAAGATTCCGCAAAGCATCAACATTTGAATCGAGCGACAGGGTGAACTGCTGACAAAAGTTCTGGAGACGCACGCTGGCTTGAACCACGAAAAATGAGACTTCCATAAAAGTAATAAAGGAGAGAAGAGTCATGACAACTCAAACACAGAGATCGACAGTACCCGAATCCGGCCAGACCGCGGAGGAGAAGGTTCAGTATCTGCGGGAGCTCTATGCCGACGCCCCGGAGCTGTCAAAAAAGGCGCTGGAGAACGTCCTCGGAGAACTGAAGTCGCAGGTTGCGGATACGCCGCCACCGCCCATCGAGAGCGCCGGCAGAGCCGGCAGCCGTCTCGGCAAGGTTTCGGAGTTGACCCTCATTGTTCCGTTGGCACCCGGCGGTGCCAAACGGCTTCGCGCGTTCCTGCAATTGCTGGGCGGCAACCTCAACGGCGCGGACAAGGTCGGCACCGTCCACGATATGCGCTTCGTGTTTTTGGACAACGACACGAAGTTGCTCTTCGCCACCGCCTACGACGGCGATTGGGACGCTTACATTGACGACTTCGCGACGAAGATTCCCGACTACCTGGACATCCTCAACGCTGCGTTTGAAGGCTGGCCCGGAATTCGGAGCCCGGAAGCGAAAGACTATCTCGCCAAGTACCAAGTCACGGCAGAAGGCTGGTTCGTCGCCAACGACCTGACGGTGGCGGAGACGCGACGTCTTGAGCGCAACGGAAAGGCGCTGGACGAATTTCTCGACAAGATCAGCGAATAACAGAGCGGAATCCTCTCAGTTACCGGATGCACGATTAGAAGAATTGAAAGGAAAATAGTCATGGCAAATCAACCACAGACAGGAACCGCGCCCCAACCAGATGCCGGCGCACAAAAGATTCAGCAGTTGCGCGAGTTGTTCGCGGACGCAACGGACGTGGGGAAAAGGGCGCTGGAAAACGTAATCAAAGAATTGTCGTCGCAGGTTTCAGAACCACCGCCGGCAATCGAAAGCGCCGGTCGGGTTGGCGCCCGTCTCGGCAAACGCTCGGAGTTGACGATCATCGTTCCGTTAGTGCCCGGCGGCGCGAAGCGCCTGCGCACGTTCCTGCAATTGTTGGGCGGCAACCTTTCGCCGGGTGCGACCAAGGTCGGTACCCTCCACGATATGCGGTTTGTGTTCATCGACAATGACACGAGATTACTATTCGCCACTTCCTTCGACGGCGATTGGGACACCTATATCGACGATTTCATCGCACTGATTCCAGACTATCTGGATCTCATGGACTCGGCTTGGGACGGCTGGCCGGGAATTCGCGATCCCGGAGCGAAGGATTACCTCATCAAGCACCAGATCACGGCAGAGGGATGGTTTGTGGCCGAGCCGGATTTGACTTTGGCTGAGATCCAGCGACTGAAGCGCATCGGCAAAGCAACTGACGAATTCCTCGACAAGGTTCAATAGCCTGGCTCTGGTTGATCGTTTGTTCGTGGCCCGAGTCCGAATGAACTCGGGCCAATGGAGGATGCTCGCATGTCGTCCATCAATGAATCCGCCGGGGGGAGTGTTGCGGCGCTTGCACCGACGCTCGACTTGCATGAAATACAGGCGACTGTACTCAGGCCGAGACCCGCGCCATATTTCGGCACTCACGTGCTTTTGCGCATTGACGAGCGCTCGGCCGGTCGCGAACTTTTTCGGCGGCTGACACCGCACATCGATTCCGCCGACAGTTGGTGGACGGCGGCCAATCCCTGGCTTTCGGTCGGGATCAGCTATGCCGGTCTAAAGGCGCTTGGCCTTCCCGAGGATTCGTTGCAAAGCTTTCCCGAAGCTTTTCGCGAAGGGATGGCGGCGCGCGCCCGGCAGCTCGGGGACGTAGGCATCAACGATCCTAAGAACTGGGACGCGGCGTACGGTAAAGGTGAAGTCCACATCGGGGTGCAGGCATTTAGCGATTCCGAGGAAGATCGGCGTCGCATCCTTGGCATCGCTCGCGAGCAAATCAATGGCTTGTCGGTCAGCATTATCGCCATGCAGGACTTCGGCGCGCAGCCCGGCGATCGCAATTCACTGGGTTACAAAGATGGTATCGACCAACCCGCGATCGAAGGCAGCGGCGTCGACCCGTTGCCTGGGCAGGGAGAGCCGATCAAGGCTGGTGAGTTCATCCTTGGATACCCGGGTGAGTCAGGCTTTCCTTTGCCGATGCCGCAGCCCGACATACTCGGTCGCAACGGCACCTATGTCGGCTTCCGCAAATATCAATCGCGCGTCGGCGCGTTCAATCGATTTCTCCAGGCCCACGGAAACACCGAAGCAGAACGCGAACTGCTCGCCGCGAAACTGGTCGGGCGTTGGCGTAGCGGCGCGCCGCTCGTGCTCGCGCCTGACGTCGACAACCCCACGCTCGGAGCCGACCCGCAACGGAACAATGATTTTGATTACGCGAATGATCCGCGCGGGCGGCAGGCGCCGTTTGGATGTCACATTCGACGCATGAACCCGCGCGATACCAAACTCACCCGTTTGACTGACGTCAAGTTGCATCGACTCATCAGGCGCGGCACCACCTATGGACCACCATACGATCCGAATGCGCTCTCAGAAGCTGATGACGAAGTAGCGCGCGGAGCCTATTTCCTTTTCATTAGCGCCAAGGCAATGGCCACGATCGAATTTCTGCAACAGGAATGGATCAACGACGGTAACTTCATTGGTATTGGTGATGAGCGTGACCCAATGATCGGCCTGCAGGAAGAAGGCGCGCACTTCACCATTCCAAAGGATCCGGTCAGACGATTGGTGCGCGGTATCGAAACGTTCAATGTGCTGCGCGGCGGCGAATACTTCTTCATGCCGAGCATATCGGCTTTGAAGTGGCTTGCGGATTTACAGCAATAAAAAGGCTGAAGGAGAAGCAATGCTCGCATACCGACTGCTCAGAGCCCAGACGCAACCAGAGTTTCAAGAGGTGCCCGATCCTCAGGCTGGTCCAGGTCAAGTGGTGATCAGAGTCGCGGGTTCGGGTCTTTGTCACACCGACTTCACAGTCATCTCTCGACCGCAAGGCTACTGGAAGAACGAGCCGCCACCATTCACGCTCGGACATGAGATCGCCGGGTGGGTTGAAGAGTTGGGAAGTGGAGTAAAGGGATTTCAACGTGGTGAAGCGGTGGCCGTCAATCCCTCCTGGGCCAGCTGCGGACGCTGTCACATGTGCCGCTCCGGCGAAGAAAACTTTTGCCTCTATCAGAAGGCCATTCGCGCCCCCGGAGTCGGCTACGATGGAGGTCACGCGCCCTACGTCCTTGTTCCCGAGTCAAGGTTCCTCGTGCCGATTGGTGATCTTGACCCAATTGAGGCCGCACCACTTACCGATGCTGGTCTCACCACCTATACCGCCATCAAGTCAGCACTCTCAGTGATCTATCCGGGCAGCACTGCGGTCGTAATCGGCGTCGGCGGTTTGGGGCTATATGCGGTTCAATTCCTTCGGCAATTGACTGGCGCACGAGTCGTCGCCGTTGATTCGACTCAAACCAGACTGAAGCTCGCGCGCGAGTACGGCGCTGATGACGTTGTCACGAGCGGCGCTGATGCCGCGGATCAAATTCGCGATCTCACCGTCGGTATCGGCGCATCATTCGTTCTGGATTGCGTCGGAGTAAATGAGACGCTCGCTACAGGTGTCGCAGTATTGTCGTGGCGAGGCCGCTTGGCGATGGTCGGCGCTGGTGGCGGTTCTATTCCCTTTGACTTTTTCAAAGAGGCTCCGGGTGCGCAACTGGTGACAAGCCTGAATGGTGGCGGAGTCGCCTTGAAGGAAGTCGTCGACCTTGCGGCTCTGGGTCGGATCAAGAACCTATTGGATCGCTATCCTCTGAGCGCGGTGAACCAGGCGTACGACGATTTCAAGCAGGGACATCTGGTCGGTCGAGCTGTAGTCATGCCGGAAGCATCGGCAGCACGCGCAGCGTGATCGTAAGAGTTGGTATGTAGTGAAGGAAAATGATCTTGAGCACACCCAAGTCCATGACGCAGGCTGCGATGAAAAACGGCTTTCAAACCAGAGAGGCAGAAATGAACCTGGCCCAACTGGTGAGCAACATACAAAGTAAGACCGATGTCTGAACTCGCATGGCGCAAGGAGCACACACATGTCTACAATCCATTTCAAAAAGACGACTACCGCGACGCCCGAACAGTTCATCGCCGGCCTCACCGACTTCGGTCCGGGCCGCGATAAGCTCTTTGGTAATAGCACCGACGGATACCTCAAGGTCCATGAGAAGGGTTCAACTTACGCTGACGTTACGGAGGGCTCCGGCGGGATTTGGGAACGACTGCACTATGATTGGTCTAACCCCGCGCACGTAGTTCTAACCACCACTGATTCGAACTTGTGGGGAGGCAATTCGGGCCACACCTACACCTTGACGCGGCAGTCCAACGGCGCCACTGACGTGGATGTCGTGATTGTACGCGACGGCAAGAACTTGAAGGGTCGATTGCTCGGCGCATTCCTTGGGATCTTCGGCAAGGGACAGTTGGAGAAGTGGTTTGCAAAGACGCTGAAAGCCATTGAGGAACGCAACTACGAAGTCGGCGCCGCGGCAAAGGCCTAGACGAAGTCGTGGCCCATGCATCGCTGAGGAGAAATCACCATGCATCCTTTACGCAAACTACGAGAATCCGGTCACCCTACAGCGGCGCAGGTGAGAGAGTTGCTTGCTGAAAACATCGTCTTCAACAGTCCGATCCTGATTCGACCGATCGAGGGTCGCGACGTCATCGCCGCGATTTTCGCTCAGTCGAGCTCTACGCGTGGTTCCGGAACCTATATAGCCGAGTATAAGCTCGATGAGCGCACCACCTTCCTGCGCTGGGTGGGAACCATGGACGGGCACAAGCTTGAGAGCTGGGAGGTCATCGTGGATAACGAGCAGGGACTGATAGTGGAGCGCACTATTGCCATGCGGCCGTATCCGGCGGTGAAGTTGTTCCGCGAGGGCATGTATGCCGCACTCAAGGATAAGCTCCCGCCTGATGTTTGGGACTATCCAACGCCCTAGTCTGATCACACCGTGAACGCACGGAGGGAAAACATGGCAAAGCCAATACTGGTTACAGGTGCGGCGGGCCGCGTCGGCGCGGTCGGGCGCACCGTCACTGAGCTGCTGTTGCAGCAAGGCAGAGCGGTGCGTGCGATGGTGCGAACCGAAGACGAACGCGCGCAGGCATTGCGCGACAAGGGCGCGGAGGTCGTGTTCGGCGATCTCCTCGATCTCGATTCGATGCATGGGGTGATTGCCGGCTGCGACACGATGTACTTCGGCCTTTCGGTTTCGGATACCTATTTGGAAGCTACGGTTAATACGGCGGCGGTGGCGAAGTATCACGGTATCAAGGCGTTCATCAATATGTCGCAGATGACGCTCTCACAGATGAGCATTACCGAAACCACCACGAGTCCGCAGCACAAACTGCAGTGGCTTGCCGAGCAGACGCTCAACTGGTCCGGTCTGCCGGTCGTGCATGTGCGGCCGACCGTGTTTCTCGAGGGCTTCTTCCTGACTTTCACTTCGGATTCAGTTCGAGAATCAAATCAGATCAGACTACCCTTCGGCGAGGGCAGGACTTCGCCGATATCAGCAGAAGATGTGGCCCGCGTGGTCGCCGCGCTGCTCGCCAATCCACAGCCGCACATCGGCAAGATCTATCACCTGACCGGTCCGCAGTCTGAGAACATGCATTTCTATGCACAGGAGTATTCGCAGGCGTTGGGCCGCACGATCACCTATCAGGACATTCCGGTCGGGCCGTGGCGAGAAAGGCTCCTCCAGAACGGCTTGCCCGTTCACCTGGTAAATCATCTTGCGACAATGGCCGACCTGCACCGCGCGGGACGCTACGACCGGATGTCGGACGATGTGCTCACGCTAACCGGCCAGGGACCACTGAGCGCACAGGAGTTCGTTAGAAAGAATGCGGCGGCATTTACAGCTTCGGCCAAAGCAGCCTGACTCGTTGGCATGTTCGAAGCCATGTGCCGAGCGCGATGCGGCATCGTGATCCTGAGAGCGAATGAGGTTTATCGATGACTATCGATGTACTTGTGCGCAAATTCGCTTAGGATCGGATGATCTCCCAAACCGATCTTTTCCGCTTCCTTCACCGCATCTTCGATTTTCCAGCCGTCGCGCAACACACGTCTGATCATCCAAAAAGCCGCGACGCGCGCCGCAGATCGGCAATGAATGAACGCCGGTCGATTCTCCGGATCGTCGGTGATCTTCAAAAACTCAGTAGCCTGTTCGTCTTTCGGTTCGGTGGGTGACACTGGAATATTGAAATATCGCAACCCAAGAGCTTTTGCTTTTGCCTCCTCTTCGGCGGCCGCATACTCCGAGGGTTGACGTAAATTGATTATCGCTTTCACGCCGTCAGCTTTCAGTTTTTCCAGGTGCTGTAGGCTCGGCTGTCCGCCCGTGCAAAATTCTTTATTCACACGGAGGAAGTTCTTGATCGAATCCTCCTGTGCCGCAACGGAGGAGATTGATAGCAAAAGCGCACCGACCAAATAGAAAATTCTCATGAGACCTCCTGTTGTTATTAGACCCGGCTTGTTATGGTATTAAGCCATTATAACGCACGAAATTGCTTACGTGTTTTTGTTCTGCAGGAACTATAGATTGATTGGATGCGGGCACGTGCCAGGGTCGTGACGGCGGTAGAGGAAATGCATGCGACCTGTCCACCTTGCTTAGCAACGCCGGTAAATCGTTAGAGGAAAGCGCACCATGAAAGTAAGTCCATGGGCAGGAAAATCGCCCGAACCAGGAATGCTGGTCAACGTCCCGAAGCTAATCACTGCGTACTACACCGATGTGCCTGATCCTTCGATCCCAGCACAACGAGTTGCATTCGGCACTTCAGGGCATCGCGGCTCAGCTCTACAAAAAGCTTTTAACGAGTGGCACATCCTCGCCATCACGCAGGCAATTTGTCTGTATCGAAAACTGCATCACACGGATGGTCCACTGTTTCTTGGGATGGATACTCACGCGCTTTCGCTGCCGGCGTTTGCGAGTTCACTTGAGGTGCTGGCAGCCAACGATGTGGAAGTGAAGATCGCCGAAGGGGACGAATACACTCCGACGCCTGTAATATCGCATGCGATTCTCACCTATAACCACGGACGCAAAACCGGACTCGCCGATGGGATCGTGATCACGCCATCGCATAATCCTCCTGATGACGGCGGCTTCAAGTACAACCCGCCCAACGGTGGACCGGCAGAAACCGACGTCACCGACTGGATCCAGACAACGGCGAATCAGTTTCTCGAGAGCGCTCTGCAAGGTATTAAAAGGATTCCCTTCGAGCAGGCGCTGCGCGCCGCCACTACACACCGTCACGACTTTCTCAGTTCGTACGTAAATGATCTCGCCAATGTTATTGACATGGATTCAATTCGCCGCGCGAAGGTGAACATGGGCGTGGATCCGCTCGGCGGTGCGGGCGTCCACTACTGGGCGCGAATTGCTGACCAGTACAAGTTGGATCTTACTGTCGTGAACGAACTCGTCGATCCGACTTTCCGTTTCATGACCGTCGATTGGGATGGCCAGATCCGCATGGACCCATCCTCTTCATACGCCATGACAAATTTAATTGGACTGAAGGATCGCTTCGACATCGCCTTTGCTTGTGACACGGATCATGATCGGCATGGAATCGTCACGCGGGATGCGGGTTTGCTTCAGCCCAATCACTACCTAACGGTCGCTATCTACTATCTTTTCCAACACCGACCCAACTGGAGCAATGCCGCGGCTGTGGGTAAGACGATGGTCAGCAGTCAGATGATCGATCGCGTCACAGCAAAACTGGGCCGCAAGCTCTACGAGGTTCCGGTCGGCTTCAAGTGGTTCGTGGACGGCTTGCTCGACGGCACGCTCGGTTTTGGTGGAGAGGAAAGCGCGGGTGCATCTTTCCTCCGTCTCGATGGCACTGTCTGGACTACGGATAAAGATGGAATTGTCCCGGCCTTGCTGGCGGCGGAAATCACCGCTCGCACGGATCGCGATCCAGGCCAGATTTATCAGGAGCTAACACGGGAGTTCGGCGAGTCGGTATATACACGCACGGAGGCTCCAGCCACAGCGCAAGAAAAGGATGCTCTAAAGAAACTTTCTCCGCAGCAGGTTCGCTTGAAAGAGCTCGCGGGTGAACAAATTCAGACAATCCTTACGCATGCGCCAGGAAATGGGGCGCCCCTCGGCGGGTTGAAGGTGATGGCAGAGAGCGGATGGTTCGCGGCGCGTCCGTCTGGCACTGAGGACATCTACAAGATTTATGTTGAAAGCTTTCGTGGAATGGATCACCTGAAGCGCATTTTGGATGCGGCACAAACAATCGTCAGCGATGCAGTTGCCTAGGCTGTTCGATCGCGAGCACCATTATTGAGTCCGATGACGGACCAGGGCTCGCCACACTATTATTGGCCCCTCTCCAGGAACTGTTTCAGAACTAATGCCTCATTGTGTTTTTCATCTCGAGCTCCGTAGATTAGGGTGATCGTTCCTGCCCCGGCCTTTTGCCTCAGCACTTTTATTAGATCCTGGTTATGCCTGATCTCCGTTTCATACCGTCCGCGGAAACTCTTCCACTTGTTCGGATCATGCGCAAACCATTTTCGCAGCTCCGTGCTCGGCGCGATCTCTTTCAGCCATAGATCAACACTTGCCTTTTCCTTAGTTAGACCGCGGGGCCACAGCCTGTCCACGAGAATACGCAACCCATCATCCTTGTGCGGTTGTTCGTACGCTCTCTTTATCTTGATATTCATCTCTACCCTTCCCGTGATTTAGTAGCCGGAGAATTCCTCTGTGCGAATATTGTCATCGTCGACTCCTGCTTCGTTCAGCGTTTTACGCATCGCAGTCACCAAGCAACTTTCCTGGACCACCCCAAAAACCACCAAGCCTTTCCACTCGTCGGAATAAACCAAACTCATGCACGGTATGTATAGCGGCAGGAGTTTAAGTAACAAACGAGCCATGGGGGGACGACCGATGTTTAGACTGAGCAAGTTCACGTTCGTTGCAGTGCTGCTGCTTTGCGTGCTGCTTTTCACGACCAATGCAGGAGCGAGCCAAAGCCGGGATGACTCGAGTGAAGAAGCGGCGGAGCTCAATAACCATGCTGTTGATTGTGTTAAGGACCACCAGTATCAACAAGCTGTGGACTTGCTCAAGAAGGCGATTACGCTTCAGCCCGACCACGCTATGGCCCACTACAATCTCGGTCGCATCTATCAAATGAGAGACGAATTGAATCCTGCGATTGAAGAATATAAACATGCAGTGGAGCTGAATCCGAACTTCGTAGACGCCTTTTATCAACTCGGTATCTCCTACAACACAACTGAGCGCTATACAGATGCCGTTGAGTGTTTGGCGCGCGCAGTTCAACTCCAGCCAGGTCGAGCCGACCTGCTTACGGAACTAGGGTTTGCATATTCCAACGACGGGCGTGCGCAGGACGCCGTAGCGGTTTTGAAGGAAGCGATCGGTGTGAAACCTGATTTCGTTGACGCCTACAACAATCTGGGAGTTGCATACTTCAAAACCGGCCAGGTTTCAGTCGCCATCGAAGTCTTGCAGCAGGCTATCCGCTTAACACCTGAACTCGCCGTGGCTCATTACAATCTTGGCTCTGCGTTGGCCCAGGCTCATCGACAGCTGCAGGCCATCGCGGAGTACAAGCAGGCTCTGATGCTCAATCCAAATTTTGCTGCCGCGCACCACAACCTGGCCGTGCTTTATCTTCAACGCGGTCAGCGGTCGCTGGCTCTGGAAGAGTACCATTCGCTCAAAACAATCGATTACGAAATGGCTGAGAAACTCTTCGAGATCATCTTCCAAAACAAGATTCTCAATGTCAGGCAGCAGACACGGGAATAAGCGGGCGACTCAGACAGTATAGACATCAGACGCGAACAAGGGGCAAAGGGAAAGGCCAGTAACACTGGGGGGTGGCGCTGGTCTAAGAAGTGAGCGCACCGCTGATGGGGCAATACAAAGTGCGCTCACTTCAAACTAATTTTCTGCAAACCGAGACGACCTCTTGACTTCCCATCCTGCGTGAAACAAACTTCATCCACATTTACGTTTCATTCCAGCTGGCATATGGCCGACATTGGTTCAACTAACGGAACCACGGACAGCCTTTCCGCCCCCGACGTCGATACATCCAAAGAGAGAACGGAGGCGCAAAGGTGGCGATCTGTGTTTGAGAATTCTGCACCAGAAGCCCTGCTGGAAAGTGACGAGCGAGCTCGCCTGATTCTCAATTCCGCCGCCGAAGGAATCTTTGGCTGTGATTCTCATGGAACTTGTCTGTTTTGTAATACAGCCGCAGCACAGATACTCGGGTATGACGGTCCTGAAGAGTTAATCGGTCAGAACATGCATGCCGTCGAACACCATACCCGAAAGGACGGCACTCCATTTCCTATCGACGAGTGTCCTATTTTTATAGGCTTCCTTGAAAATCGTGGCGTCCATGTTGACGACGATATTTTTTGGAAAAAGGACGGCAGCAGCTTTCCTGTTGAGTATTGGTCTCACCCACTTATTCGCGAGGGCAACACCGTCGGTGCGGTAGTCACTTTTCTCGATGTCACAGACCGAAAAAACGCAGAGGAAGCATTGCGAATGAGTGAGCAACGCACACACACGCTGCTCGAGATCAACAACGCCATCATTACGAACCTCACGCCCGAAGCACTTTTCTCTTCTGCTTATGAAGCAATCCAACGCGTGGTCCCGTTCGACCGCGCCGCGTTCCTTCTTTATCAGCGCGAAACTAAAACACTAAAGCTGGTCTCGATGCAGGGTCCAAATGAATCTGACTTTTTCCGGGTGGGCAAGGAATATGATTTGGACGAGACTCGCATCTCCGCCTGGGTGCTTGAACACCAGGAGGTAGTCACGCGCGGCGATCTGAAGCGAGAGCAGCAGTCACCCGGTGAAAAGAACCTTGTTCATGAGGGTATCCAATCGTATTGCGTGGTCCCCCTTGTTGCGATGGGAAAGAGTCTGGGTACTTTTGCAGTCTGGAGTGAGACACAGAACCGCTATACCGAGGTCGACGCTGAGTTGCTGAGGGATGTCGCAAATCAGGTTGCCTTGGCGATCGCAAACATGAAGTCATACGAAGAGATCGCGTCTCTGAAGGCAAGACTTGAAAAAGAAAATGTGTATCTACAGGAGGAGATACGTACCGAACATAATTTTGAAGAAATCGTCGGCGACAGTCCTCCTCTGCTCGCGCTTTTGCGACGAGTTGATCAGGTCGCACCAACGGATTCAACGGTGCTGATCTACGGCGAGACAGGAACCGGAAAAGAATTGATCGCGCGTGCGATTCACGACCGTAGCAATCGCAAAAACCGGCCGTTGGTCAAGGTGAACTGTAGCGCTATTTCCGCAGGCTTGGTGGAGAGTGAATTATTCGGCCACGTGAAAGGTGCTTTCACAGGCGCGTTCGAGCGTCGCATCGGCCGGTTCGAACTCGCCGATGGTGGCACGATTTTTCTCGACGAAGTTGGCGAATTGCCTTTGGACACTCAGGTTAAATTGCTTCGCGTTTTACAGGAGCGCGAGTTCGAACCAGTTGGCAGTAATCGTTCCGTTCGCGTCGATGTACGCATCATTTGCGCGACAAACCGGAATCTTGAAGAGTCGATCAAGGCCGGCACTTTCCGGTCGGATCTCTACTATCGCTTGAACGTATTTCCGCTTGAAGTTCCGCCGCTGCGAGAGCGCCGTTCTGACATCGAGCAGCTCGCAACGTTTTTTGTTTCCCGATACGCCCGGAATCTGGGCAAGAAGATCACCGAAATCTCCGCGACTGCCAAGCAAAAGCTCCTGTCGTATTCGTGGCCTGGCAACATACGTGAGTTGCAAAACCTAATCGAACGAGCACTGATTCTTTCTACCGGGCCCATACTCGAGCTCGAAAGCGATCTGATCAGCGTTTCAGCGTCTCCTGTATTTTCGGATCCGGATCGTAACGCCGACGTCGTCCCCGAAACGGATCAGTCGCCGCTAAAAACCTTACAGGAAGTTGAACGGGCCCACATCATGGCAGTGTTACAACACACTCACGGCGTGATTGAGGGTTCGAATGGTGCCGCCAGGAGTCTTGGCATGCATCCGAACACCTTGAGACATCGGATGGAAAAACTGGGAATCAAACGCTCCGCCCACCGCATTTCGTAGCTCGCCTCCAACGCTCCAATCTCTCAACTCCCAAATACGGGAGCGTTCGCTTAACCACAAAGGATTAGCCACAAAAAGGCACAAAATGCACAGAAAGTTTCTGTGTGCTTTTGTGCCTTTTGCGGCATGCAATCTGCACTGGACCACCACCAAACTCAAAAGGAGTTCAACAGAATAAGGAGAATAAGAATGAGCAGTTCATGTATCTATCTTTCGAAGGGAAACGTTCCCCAAGGAAAGGCGCGCACGCCCAAACCGAATTGGCGGTGGGTGGCGAGCCTTGGTCTAGCAATCATTGTCATGGCAGTAGCAGTGCATGCTAAAGCCCAGGAGCTCTTCAGCGATCCGACCATCGATGCGGTCGCAATTCAGGACAATACAACCATCGATTTTGTTCCGCCGACTGTGTTCCAGGCGGCTGGACCAAATATCGCGTCTATTCAAGGCACTCTTACTGACTTTCGCGCTGCGTTGGGTGACCCGGTTAACGGTAACGCGCTTAACGAACTCGGTGCCGGTCGTCGTGAGATCAACTGGGATGGCAATCCTCTGACGGACGCTACTACTCCTCCCGTAAACCCATTCAACACCTTTCTGAATACGCGTGGCGCACAGTTCACCACTCCGGGGATCGGACTTTCCCAGGCGCCGCCGTCAGGTGGACCACAGGGCGGTCTCGTCAACCTCTTCGGCAATACGACGTACGCCACTGCATTTCGTGCTTTTAGTAATGCCCGCCTGTTCACACCGGTGGGAAGCAACATTACTGACACGGCTTTCTTTGTGCCCGGTTCAAACGGAGGCACTCGAGCGGCCGTTACAGGCTTCGGTGCGATCTTCACTGACGTCGATCAACCCGACGGCAGTGGTCCAGGCAACAAACGCGGGAACCGTGGCGCCAGTACGCTGATCCAGTTTTTCGGCGCCGATGGCCGTTTGCTGTTCAGCAGTTTTGTCCCGGCCACGCCTGGTGATGGCGGTTTTTCTTTCTTCGGGATCAAGTTTAACGACCCGCGGATCGCGAGTGTGCGGATTACGGCAGGCAATGTCGCCCCAGGTCCGGACGATGACAAGGCGAACGACGTCGTGATGATGGACGACTTCATCTATGGAGAGCCACATCATCTGACAACCCCCTAACGTTGGATCCTCTGTGCAGCTCTGTGTTGGCGGAGAACAACACAGAGTCGCACAGAAAGCTTTATTAATCGCGTCTATTTCTAAGGTTGAAAATGTTGAAGATTACAAGTGTTGATTTGTCCGAAAAGGAAATTACTTTGCAATTAGACGGTCGAGTTTCAGGTCAATGGGTTGAGTTATTACGAGAGACAGCCGAGTCGGTGCTCAATCAGGGAGTGCAGCTCAATGTCGATCTAAAGAATATTTCTTTTATCGACTGCGAGGGGATAGCACTACTAAGAAATCTGATCGAGCGCGGCGTTCGTCACACAAATCCGCCGCTTTTCGTGGCCGAGCAGATCAAGAAGTGCAAGGACGGAGCCGCGTAGTTACGAATACACGGAGATTGGTAATGGAAGTCACCAGCGAAATTTCTGAGGAAGCACTCTTACTGCATGTCGACGCCGCATACAACCTCGCCCGCTGGCTCACTCGCGACGAAAGAGATGCTGAAGATGTGGTGCAGGAAGCGTACCTGCGTGCCCTGAAGCATTTCGGTACCTTCAAAGGCGGCGACGCACGGCCCTGGTTGTTGAAGATCGTGCGTAATACTTTCTACACCTGGATTCGGCGCAACCGATCATCAGATGCTATGACTCCGTTGGATGAGGAGGAAGATATTCGCGATTCGGATGCCGCTAGTCCGGAGATGTTGTTGGTGAGAGAGGCGAATCAACTGTTAGTCAGGCGCGCGTTACGACAACTGCCGACAGAGTTCCTCGAGGTTATTGTCCTGAGAGAATTTGAAGAGCTGTCATACCAGCAAATCGCGGACACGGTGCAGATCCCTGTGGGCACAGTGATGTCGCGCTTAGCTCGTGCTCGCGGACGCCTGGCCCAAATAATTACTAGTCACGGAGGAGTAGCTTTGGTTGGTCTGGCGCTGTGACCACTGCCCTTTTGAAGTACGACGTGATGCGCTTTTTCAAGTCTGCCGGCGCACGGTGATAGAAGGACGGGTCCCGCAAAGATAAACGCAACGCAATTTGGCCGCGATAGATAAGATCGCATTCGCCGCATTGTTCCAGATGGCGTTCAACCTCTGCCGCGTGAGCCAGGCCCAATTCGCGATCGATATAGGAGTGCATGATTTCTCGAAGGTTTTGACAATTCATATCGGAACCTCCGCGCAATTCGCTTTCTGGTGTGTACGTACTATTAAGTCTCTGTCGTGTTTACTGCCGGAAAGAATAACCACCGAGACACAAACGACACGATGTTGCAGAAGAAGAAGCTGAACCGCGTCATTACGGTCACCAATACTTTAATTATGTTGTTTCGTCGAGGCGATAGACCGCCGTTTGAAACTGGCGAGTCTACCGTTAATACCAGCCTGATACTGGTTTTATTCCCAGCCACTAAAAAAAGTCAAAACGAACATCCTCGCGTCAGAATCGCGCTGGCGAAAAAAACCTCATTGCTCGACTGAAAATGCGGTGGTAGTATCGCCGCTCCCCCAATGATGCAGCGCTCAAACCTCGACATTCCTGCCGCTGCTTGATACCGGAGAACTCAGATGGGCGTACTCGATGACGCTTTCAAAGAGGCTACGAAAAGTCTCGACTTCACGAAACGTGAAGATCGCCTGACGGCAGGCTATTTTCGGCGACGTGGAGCCAAACTGCTGAAACAAAAACCGAGTATGCAGGCTCTGGACCTGGCTCTCCAGCTTAAGAAAGAGCAGGCAAAGGTCGTGTCCTATATCACGCAAAAGTTCCTGGATCTGATCAAGGGACCGGACCCCAAGACGCCCAGCCACCTGGACCTCGAGACCATGGCGAATGTCGGTGATTCGTCGGTTTCGAAGAAAACCCTTGAGAAGACTTATGTGACCAATCGTTCGGATTGGATTCGGCAGATCGTTTGGCGCGCCGTCACCATTCATGACGACCTGTTGTGGAAAAAGACGGAGGCTGAACTAGAAACCGAAGCACTCGACGAGCTGTTCGACCGCCGCGTACACACAGTCGAACAACTTTATTGCAATGTAAATTCAGGCGGCATCCAAATTTCACCGCTTGGCCGGACGTGGAAGGTGTCCGGTCCTGCGGGACCATGGACTGATGGAATACTCGTCCGCAACTTTGAGTATCCTTTTCTTCCCAAAGATCCCTTCAAAGATCATCTATCGAAGATGAAAAACTGGGTCGAGGCGGGAAAGACAATCCTGTTCTCGCCATCCGGAACTACCGGTGCCTTCAGTCAAGCGAATGTTCGTTTTCCCAAGCGAATCAACAAAGCATGGTTGGTCCTGCTCACCCAGGACACCTTTACTAAATGGATTACTTTCCAACCGCAGGAAGGTTTGAAACATGATGACGTCTTTCGCGAGATGTTTTCTAAACCCAGAGAGAACTACTTTGACCGTAACTGGCTTTACTGCGATCAGACCGGCAGTTCGCTCAACATCAAGGGCCTCGAGCTTGGCATTGCCAGACGTCCGGGCGCGCCTCATACCGACTTTGAAACCGCGATGACCACAGAGGGTTACGTCAGACTCGGACCAGTCGTTCGCGCTCACCCCAAGGAGAAGAACGAAGGCTTTCTGATGAATGACGATAGCGACCTGTTCTTTGAGAACATTTTCATCGACATCAACGATCTGCAAGTCGGCGACTTCGTATGCTTCTGGAATAATCACCTTTACGATCTGATCGCTGCTGGTGCGTGGCGCAACGAATACTCCCACGTTATGGATGTTGATACAGATATCAACGGAAACGTCAAAGTGGCGACTGATGGGCCACAGATCACACTCGCAGGTCACGGGGTTCACAATAAGCTCTACAGCGCCATGGGTGCGGAGCTGGTATCAAACATCAAGGGAATCATCGATAACTTACGCAAAAGCCTGGAGCAGTCCATCACTGCTAAAACAGCGACTCCTACGACGCTCACCGGGCAGACACTCGTGCAGTGGTCGCCCTACGAAAGTTTCGATCCTCCTGGCGCATGGTGGATCAAGATCCCCAAAGATGTTTGGAATAAACAATGGATTTACGCCTCGACTGATGAGGTCGTGAAATCGGTTCCACGAACCGTAGCGAAAGAAACTCCAGGAGTCGGTTATAACCCGCCTCCAGACGCGGACGCAGTTTATTTTCCGTTGTTCGAACCAAACGTTGCGAGTGGACCCGATGGCGATAGTTGGCGTGCCTATCTTAACAAGCGATTTGCTGTCCCGGCCTTCCGCGCACCCACGAAGCTCAACGCTCTCACCGTCGATGGGAAATTGGCGCAGGGTCTCTATTACCGCGGTAGTCAAACAACAGTTCCCGTAGTCAGGCCAAAGGTAAGAAAGTAACGATGGCGACCTTCGAGTTACTTGCAGCCCGTTTAGCGCGCGCGTTGCGACCGCTGGCCTACGGCATGGACTCTGAAGACGGCGTACGGATGGTAGTCGCGGCGCTTGGCTGGGAGTTACCCACAGTTCCGCCTTCCCTGCTTGCCCTCGGCCAGGATCTAGCTCAACTAAATTCATCGCTTGCCGATCTCATCGAGGCTCGCCAGCGAGCGGACTCACTGGAGGCCACTTCCTCCGAGGTCGACTCAGCATTACAGGGTCTCGTCCTGGATCTGGCTTTGGTCGTCAAACGATTCCACGACTTGCCGGAACAACTTCGCACCGAATTACCAGCAGCATTCATCGCAACCACGCATATCGATCAGGAGATCGAGAGTTGCATATTCGATTTTGTACTCTCGTTGGATCTCGCGACCAACTCGCCTCTGATCTATCGCCTGCTGCGTGTGGCAGGTGTGATTGAGGCAACCGATCAGGTTGTCGATGAAAACACGGTTGGGCCCGCTTTCGGTGAGCATCACATTCGTTGGGATCGTCTCTTTAAGATCACCGATCCGGCATCGCTCGCGCGAGAGGTGTATGGCTGGGGCACGCCTGAAATCGACAGCGAACATCTGTTCAGTGAATTAGTTCCGCTGGGCATGGTGCTCAGCATGCCGTCCGAACTTCATTACGCGAGTTCAACATTTAGCCAGCGGCACAGTCCCGGTGTTGACGTTAATTCACCTCCTCCTCGTCAACTCTGGATACCGGTGTTTCGATCCGACGAAGCAAGTTTCTTCGTGGTTACGACTGCGTTACCAACAACGAGTCCGACTGAGTTGCAGGCACTTGCGTTTGGGCTGGTACCGTCAGCAGGTGGCGAGTTCAAAATTCCCGTAACCGATCAACTCGAGTTAAGCGTTAAGGCATCCACCGAAATCGGCACTGGCGCGTCGCTAATTGTGCGACCGGATCGCGCGCCAGAGATCGTGATTGATATGGAAGCCCCGGCCGGCAGAAATCTGACGTCCGGCAGCGTCGCAGCCGCGCTCACCTGGCGCGCAGCGCAATGGGAAAAGCCGGACGGCATGTCGGCCGCGAGTGGAACACAGATCACTGGGAGCAGTATCTCGTTCGGAGTTGGTGCTGAAGCCTCTGCCGGAAAAACCGATGTGTACACCGAGTTGGCGATTGAAGATGGCAAGTTGGTTGTGGCTCCACCGTCTGATGATGGACTGCTTGCGAGTGTGCTCCCGAAAAACGGACTCACGGCGTCATTCTCACTGGCGCTGCGTTGGTCGCAGGCTGGTCTTCACTTCCGTGGCTCAGCCGGACTGACAACTACGATCCCACTGAACCTTAGTGTTGGACCACTGCTGCTACAAGCGCTCGACGTCAATCTCAAAGCTGACCAGGATGCGCTCACGACGGAAGTAGGCGTAACAGCAGCCGTCGAACTTGGTCCATTGCTGATGACGGTCGAACGGGTTGGACTGAGCGCGACCGCACGCGCGAAAGCAGGCAATCTTGGTCCGGTCGATGTCGACATTAGCTTCAAACCACCAACTGGGGTTGGGCTGCTCGTCAATGCATCGATCGTAGAGGGCGGTGGATTTCTTCAATTCGATCCGCAGCAAGGACAGTACAGCGGCTTTCTCGAACTCAAGATTGCGGAACGTATTTCCGTCAAAGGTTTCGGCTTACTCAACACTCGTTTGCCGGGCGGCGGTAAAGGCTTTTCACTCGTCATCCTCATCTTTGTCGAAGGCTTCAATCCTATTCCGCTTGGCCTCGGCTTCAACCTTGCCGGTATCGGTGGCTTGCTGGCTCTCAATCGTACCTTCGACGAAAACGCACTGCGCACCGGTCTCAAGCAGCACACCCTCGACAGCGTCTTGTTTCCTCAAGATCCTATTCGCAACGCGCCCCAGATCATCAGTAATCTCAATCGCGTCTTTCCGCCCGCCAGCGGGCATCATCTATTTGGTCCCATGGTCCAGATCACCTGGGGCACACCCGCGCTCATCACCGCTGAGATTGCCGTGGTGCTGGAGTTGGGCGCGCGCCGTCGTCTGCTGCTGCTGGCCCAAGTGCTCTGCGTGCTGCCACGACCCGAACACGACCTGGTGCGGATTCAAATGGATGCTATCGGCGTCGTCGACTTCGACCAGGGCACCGCTGCTCTCGACGCCACCCTCTACGATTCACGTCTGCTGCAGAAGTTTCCCTTAACCGGCGACATGGCCCTGCGGCTCAGCTGGCAGTCGTCACCTAACTTCGCACTCGCCGTCGGTGGTTTGCATCCGGCTTTCAATCCACCACCTAACTTCCCCAAACTCGAACGCATTGCCATCAACCTCTCCTCGGGTGATAACCCACGACTGCGCTGTGAGGCTTACTTTGCAATCACTTCCAATACGGTGCAGTTTGGCGCCCGCGCAGAACTCTTTGCCTCGGCCGCCGGCTTCAGTGTTCATGGCGACATCGGCTTCGATGTGCTGATCCAGTTTGACCCCTTCTACTTCATCGCCGACTTTCATGCGCAACTACAACTCAAACGCGGTTCTACCAACCTCTTCAAAGTGGAGTTGAAGGGTTCGCTTGAAGGACCACGGCCACTGCATCTGAAAGGTAAAGCTACCTTCAGCATCTTCTGGTGGGACATCTCGATTCGTATCGACAAGACACTCATCGCGGGCGAGAAGCCACCACTACCGGCGCCAGTCGAAGTGTTGCCGCGTTTGCAGGAAGCACTGGGTCAGCCCGGCAACTGGACTGCGAAGCTGCCGGACGGTGCAAACGGCCTGGTGCAGTTACGTGCTAACGCCGGCGCCGCTTCCGACATCCGGCTGCATCCGCTCGGCACTCTTACGGTCAAACAAGGCGTGGTGCCATTGAACATGGACATCTCGCGCTTTGGTCAGGCAGCGCCCGCTGGTCCACGTCGCTTTACGATCACGAGTGTCAATCTGGGTGGCCAGAACCAAACTACTAAGCCCAGCACCGACTTCTTTGCGCCGGCCCAGTTCCTTGAGCTCACGGACGATCAGAAACTCTCGCGCCCCTCGTTTGAAACGATGGAGGCCGGCATCAGTTTCGGCTCGGACGCGCTCAGCTTCACTAAGGACACGAGCGACCGGCTGGAAGTGAAGACGATTGAGTTTGAGACCTGGATCATGGACAGCGAGACGGGTGAAGCACGACGCAGTGAAGCGGAGAAACCACAACCACAGCAGCCACTGCTGTTCTATCAACTGAATCACTCGTTGCTGCTGCAACAGGCGCGCTTTGGCGCGGCGGGCAGCAGTTCATTACGACGCACGGGCAGCGCCAAGTACCGCGCGGCCACGATCGGCAAATATCAGGTAACAAAAGAAGGCTGGAGCCTGGTCGCGGCTGACGATCTGACGAAGCAGCCGGTGCGCAAACCGGAGAGTTATTCGGAAGCAGTCGAATCGCTGCGCAAGTTGCAACAGCCGCTCACTATTCTGCGGCTCTCGGAATTACGGTAATGCTTTAGCCACAGATTACACGGATTGATCTATAGATTCTGCGTAATCTGAGGATAAGGATTGTTGAATGCACTGGCGCAGTGCTAGTATCACGGCTCATTTCAGCCATCAGTTCTCGCGCGTTCGATATTCCCCCCTCATCCTGAATCTCTGAGTCTGCCCAGCGACGGAGGGCCGCCGATGGTGATCGTGACGGGACGTGTTGTTGATGAAAAGGGCACACAGTTGCCCGACGGTCTCGTCGCCGAGGCAATCGGCGAATGGCTGCTTACCTCGGAGCAGCTTGCCAAAGCCGAAACCGTGAATGGCCGTTTCAGATTGGAAGTTCCGGAAATTCTGGATTTTGACGATCTGCCTCGACCGTTCAAGTTCCGTATTACCGATGTCACCAAGCGTCCCTTAACGAAAGATAAAGAGCTGAATGGTACTGATAAGAATCAAGACCTCGGCGACATTGTGGTCCAACGTATCGAAGCGGAAGGACTGCTCGTCACCAACGGCACCAGTACCACTCCATTCGTAAGTAACGACAATGCCGTTACCTTACTCATCGATGGTGTCGAAGCGTTCGGTCGAGTTGCAGACGACATCAAGAAAGCCCAAAGCTCGATCAACATCACGCAACTCTTCTTTTCGCTGCCGGAGAAATTTAATGCTCAGCCAGAGAAAGAAGAACCCGCCCTCATCTTCAACTTCGATCCGCCTGACTTTGTAACAGTTGATCCGCTTCTGAAAAACCAGCCGCCACCAGTTCCACGCGGAAAAATCCCACCGGCAATCAACGACGACCGGCCCGAACTGCTCATCATGGACGCTGCGGTTAAGGGCCGAACCATCAGACTACTGCTCAATGAGCCAGGTCTTGGTTTCCCCGAAGGTATTTTCTTGCTGGCAGTTCTCACGCCGTTGGCAGCGGGACTGGGAGTCGGCGGTGTGGCTGCAGTGCTGTTGTGGATGGGAATCGGAATTCCATTTTTCCCGGTGGTGCTCGCGGTCACGGTAATCGCGTTCTTTGCCGAATTCATCAAGGTCAACTTGATTCTCGCGGACAACACGCACGTCGACGAAGCGAGATCTTACTTCAGTAGCGCCATCGCTGCCGCCAAGCCGAAGACTCCAAAGATCCTGGTCCAGGGGTTCCGCCAGGCCCTGCCGGATCATGGCGTGTTTCACTGCAAGATGATGATCACCGACGAGGGTCGCGCTGACAGTCGCGCTGTGATCGTTGGATCACCATTCAAGCAGCGCTACTACGATTCTCAACTTCACAGTATCGAGGATGCGCACCGCGGAATAAATTCGTCGGATGCTATTCACGATCTGAGTGTCGCAGTCGAAGGTCCAGCCGCAACCGATCTCTATGAAGCTTTTCGATTTTTCTGGAACGAAGGCATCGACGAGGCGGGTAAAGTTGAGAAAACGCTTACTCGCGCAGTCGCGCCCAGCGGCATTAGTCCCACCTACAAAGTGCAGGTGGTCCGTACGATAAGCGGAAAGCGCTTCAAGCAACTCAACGACAAAAGTGAGAAAGGAATTCTCGAGGGATATCTGCGCGCCTTCGCAGCCGCTAAGCACTACATCTATCTCGAGAACCAGTACTTCACTGACTCGGTCATCACCGATGCCCTCGTCGAAGTGCTGAAGAAGAACAAAGATCTCCAGCTCATTCTCGTCGTACCGATCAAACCTGACGTCTCTTTTTACCCACGCCGTCAGGCTCATCGCATCGATCAGGTCCGCGAGGCGGGCGGAGAGCGAGTCGGAGTCTTCACGCGTTGGGCTTACGACGAAAAACATGTTCGTCCCTGGATTGCGCCGGTCTACATCCATGCCAAAGGCGCGGTGATTGACGACTCGTGGGCGACCATCGGCTCTGCCAATCTCGACGGGTTGTCGCTCGACTACAACTTGTTGCTGAGTCCGCTTGTCTTCGGTGAAACCACCGCGACGGAACTCAACATCAACGTGCTCCCGCCGACGCCGGATGCAGTCATACCGTTTGCCGTAGAGATGCGGAGACGTCTATGGGCCGAGCACCTGGGACTTATCGATTCCAACGGTAACCTCGATCCAAACCACAAAGACCTGCAGCCCGATCGCACCTTCAAGTGGATCGAGAAGCTTTGGCGGCCGAGCGCAGCGGCGGCTCTCACGCACGTTCAAGCCGGAAAGAAGGAACCACTGCACGGCTTCATCCTCGAGTATCCGAAGGAAGACGGCGGCTGTCTCGACACGCCGCGCAAACACCTTGCTGCCCTCGGCGTGAAGCTAAACATGAGCGAAGCCGTCGTGCGACCCGTCACGGGTACGCGGAAGTTTCACTTCAATGAAGGCAAGTGGGACAAAGATCTCGAGCGTGAAGACTTCAACGGGGCAAAACCATGAGTGCCGAACACACACTGCTGACGGGCGTTGCCTCCGTACTAACCATTGCCGGATCGATTGGAAAGATCACCGGTGGCCCGCGCTACCTGCTGGGCAAGCTCGGTTGGGATCTGCCGCCTGGTGTCGATGATATCGGTCTCGCTGGTCTGAATGTCGGCCGCGTTGGAACTCAACTCACTGAGTGGACGGGGCTCGTTGAAGATCCGGAAGCATCAACTGAAGACAAAGCGATCGCTACGGCGAAACTCGCTGACGCCGTGATCGAAGCACTCAGCGATTTGCGCGACTTGCGTTTTCAGGCGCCGCAGGATTACCTCAACAAAACCAAAATCAAAGACGAGTTTCTTACTCGACTCTTTGATTTGTACTTGATCCAATCTGCCGCAATTGCTTCGCGTCCGGTGTTCGACGTCGCAGTATTGCTCGGCTGGTTCGAGCTGAAAAGGTTCGACGCCGATCCGGCGAAGTTTCAGGTCGTGCACTTGAGACACATCGTGCATTGGGACCGCGTGCCGAAGTTGTTCACCGATCCCACTGATCTACTGCGTGAGGTGTATGGTTGGGGTACCGCGACCTTCGACGCGGATACGATGGTGATACGGCTCGGAGCTGCGCTGGAGCATCTTGCTTCACAAGTAACTCAGCGTCGCTTGCCTGCACTTCCCCTCGCACGTTTGCATGGCGGTACACCTCCGCCGCATGCGCCGCTGGTCCAACTCTTTCTTCCGTTCATTGGATCCGGCCCACCACTCAGTGTCGAAGCGGGAATCTCGGTGTTTGGTCTTCCACCGAAGACCGTGGGCGGCACCGATGGCGGGATCGGACTCGCACCGTACGGCAAAGGCATTGCGACTCTGCGCTTTCCACTCTCCTCGACGGTGTCGATCGGCTTGTCGTCTAAAGCAGATCTGGGTAGTGGTCTGGCATTACTGTTACGGCCCAACAAAGATCCCGAACTTCGTACTGGTCTGAATGAGCCACAAGCCGGTACTGCCGGTTCCGGCGCCGAAGTAAGAGTCGATCTGACACTTGCGGCGCCGCAAGGCAAGCCGCCCATGACTCTGCTCACCGCCGGAGGGGTAAAAATTGAAGCGGCTTCGATCGCTGCGATATTGGAAGTGGCGGTCGATGGCACGGGTACCGATGCAGCGTTGCACCTGCAACTTAAAGGTGGAAAGTTGACTCTGTCTGCCGACGATTTGCCGTTTGTGAAGTCGGCACTGCCGAGTGAAGGAATGGCGATCACGGCTGACGTCGACTTGTCGTGGTCGCACCGTCACGGTATCCAACTGGAGGGAAACGCCGAGCTCAAGGTTAAGAAAAATATTAACCAGCGCATCGGTCCGGTCACTATCAATGCCTTCGAGCTTGATCTGGCAACTCGCGACGATGGTGTCGCTTTTACGGCCGCAGTCAGCGCGTCACTCACCATAGGCCCGGTCCTACTCGTGGTCGAGGGGATCGGTGTTCGGTCCACGATCACGCCCGGACCCGGCAGTCTCGGTTCCGCGGATCTTACTATTAGACCGACGCCACCGAGCGGAATCGGGATAGTAGTTGAAGCACCGACTGTAGTCGGCGGTGGATTTCTTCAATTCGATCCGCAGCAAGGGCAGTACAGCGGCTTTCTCGAACTCAAGATCGCGGAACGAATTTCCGTCAAAGGTTTCGGTTTACTCAACACTCGTCTGCCGGGCGGCGGTAAAGGCTTTTCACTCGTCATCCTTATCTTTGTCGAAGGCTTCAATCCTATTCCGCTCGGCCTCGGCTTCAACCTCGCCGGCATCGGTGGTCTGCTGGCTCTCAATCGTACCTTCGATGAAGACGCACTGCGCACCGGTCTCAAGCAGCACACGCTCGATAGCATCTTGTTTCCTCAGGATCCGATTCGCAACGCGCCCCAGATCATCAGCAATCTCAATCGCGTCTTTCCGCCGGCCACCGGACATCATCTGTTTGGTCCTATGGTCCAGATCACCTGGGGCACACCGGCGCTCATCACTGCTGAGGTTGCTGTCGTGCTGGAGTTGGGTGCGCGCCGTCGGCTGCTGCTGCTGGCCCAGGTGCTCTGCGTGCTGCCACGTCCCGAACACGACCTGGTGCGGATTCAGATGGATGCTATCGGTATCGTCGACTTCGACCAGGGCACCGCCGCGCTCGACGCTACACTCTACGATTCACGCCTGCTGCAGAAGTTTCCCTTAACCGGCGACATGGCCCTGCGGCTCAGTTGGCAGTCCTCACCTAACTTCGCGCTCGCCGTCGGTGGTTTGCATCCGGCTTTCAATCCCCCGCCTAACTTCCCGAAG
>DASWUM010000159.1:0-5301 GCA_036401595.1 Pyrinomonadaceae bacterium | reverse complement strand
TTTATCCGCGTTCATCCGCGGCTAAAATATTCCCTACATTCCTATCCCTTTGAGATGGTATCGCTCGCCATCGTAATAGCGATCGACGTCAACGAGATTCAGCCCGCCTTGCGCGGCCGCAAGATCGACAAGTGAAAACTCACACGCCGGTGCAATGCCACGCGCCGAAACCATCTTCGCAAAACTATTCTCAGCGACAGCTTCCGCCGCCTTCGCGCCAAACATCATTCCCATGATGCGGTCGATCGGACTCGGCGGCCCACCACGCTGCGGATGGCCCAACACCACTGCACGCGCTTCGTATTGAGTTTCTGCGGCAATCCTTTTTGCCAGCACTTCGCCGATGCCACCGAGTCGCACGTGTCCAAACGCATCATGGCGATCGTCGATGGTCACCATCTCACCATCTTCAGCACGCGCGCCTTCGGCGACAACAATCACCGAATACCGCGGACGCCGCGACAATCCTCGACTCAAGTCTGACTCACCCAGGCGCGCGCTCAGTAAATGAAACACTCGCTCGTAACGAAACGGATGTTCCGGTATCAGAATCATGTGCGCCTGACCAGCTACGCCTGACCAAAGCGCCAGATGTCCCGCATGCCGTCCCATCACTTCGACAACCTGGACCCAGCCGTGCGAACCGGCGGGCGTGCGAGATCTTTCAATCACTTCAGTGACGTTCCTGAGTGCGGTATCGAAACCTAATGTGTAATCAGTGCCGGCGAGATCTTTGTCGATCGTTTTCGGCACACCGACGATTGACACGCCTCGCTGCGCGAGCGTCGCGGCCACGCCGAGCGTGTCTTCACCGCCACACGCGACGAGCGCATCTAGTTTCAGACGTTCGATATTTTCGAGTACCTCGCTGGCCTTAT
Source organism: Pyrinomonadaceae bacterium (assembly GCA_036401595.1). Lineage (GTDB taxonomy): Bacteria > Acidobacteriota > Blastocatellia > Pyrinomonadales > Pyrinomonadaceae > PSRF01. The sequence goes on along the minus strand of DASWUM010000159.1, from coordinate 4,423 downwards.
CCTGTGTCTCACCTTCTTCATTGACTTGCTTGAACGGGTTGGTGCGCGACGAACCGAGATTGGTGCCGCCATCACGATCCCAACGTCGCACCGTTTCACGATCCAGCGGTAACACTTCCGGCGCCGGGTTCATCAAACTGCGCCAGCCGTCGAATAGACCAATCACTTCGAGCCCGAGCTCCGAGCCACGATAAACCAAACCCTTGATCGCGGGGTTCAAACCGGGCGCATCACCGCCACCCGTCAGAACCCCAACACGCTTCGCTTCTGCCATCGCTATTTTTGCTCTCCTGATTATCTTCCTGCGTCTTTAATCAAAACTACGTCGCTCGTGATCACCCCGCGGGATGTCACCAGACTGCCGTCCTTCGCCCAGTCGAACGAAAAGATCCGGCTGTCGTCAAGATTGGTTAACTGTTTTGGCGCGCCGCCCTCGATAGGTTGTCCCCAGATGTTGTCGATGCCGCCGGCGTGGTCAACATACGTTAAGTAGTGACCATCTGGACTCCAGCGCAACGGCGTGTCCCATTGAACCTGCACTGTCGGCGCGACGTCAAATATGTTGAATGTCGCACCACCTTCCAACTGGACCACCTTCAACCGCCAGCGAGAAGTCTGCTTTTCGTCGTTGTGCCAGAACGCGACGAGCTTTCCGTCCGGCGAAACTGCCGGCCTGATCGAAAGACCTTCGGTAATTCGCTCCGGCGTTCCGCCGTCAACCGGCACGCGCCAGAGCGTGAATGGATTATGCGGGTCGGCGTGTTGAAACAAGACCCACTTACCGTCGGGAGAAAAATTGGGCCACGTGCTCTCCGTCGCTTCGAACGTTAGTTGCTTTGGTCTGCCGCCGTCGCGATCGGTGCGCCAGACTTGAAAAACTCCGGTGCGATTTGAATGAAAAACGAGATACCGATTATCGGGCGAGACGACAGGCGCGTAATTTCGACCGCCCGCCGAAGTTAGCGGTCGCTCGTCACCGCCAGTCGCAGCGATTTCGAAAATGTCAGCAATGCCGCTGGCGTCGGACGCGTAAAGAATTTTGTTATCGGGTGCAATTGAGAGATCGTAGTAACGGCTCGTGCCGGAACCGATGGGGGTAGGCTTCGTCTCGTTTTTCCGCAGCATCCAGAGTCGCGACAGAGTTTGAGTTTGCACGGTGACGAGGGCACTACCGTCCGCGCGCAAACTCAGCTCGCGATAATCACTCAAATCGCTTGTGAGCGTGCGCTGCGATCCGTCGCGAAACAATTGCCAGATTTGCACGAACGCCGCCCCGTGTGCTTTGCCGAGCATGATCACGCCATTGCCGTCCGGCTGCACGGTGACGCGGCCAAGCTCATCAAACTTCTGCGGCGAGAGTGGAACGGTGTGCTCAGCGCCGCTGACGAGATCCTTTTCGAAGAGCGTCACCGAGTAATTTGTCGAAGCGTCGTCGGCGTAAGAAGGATCGAAGCTGACGATTGGTAGCACCAGCATCTGATCGTTTCCCGCCCACTCAGGTCGCGACAGGGGATCCCAGCCAAGCCTCTGCGGCCATTTGCGTGTGGCCAGGACTTGCTGACTACTGCCATCGGCGTTTGCCACGATCAGCGAATCAGTGTGCGCCTGGCGATCGAAACGAATGAAGGCAATTCGTTTGCGATCGTGCGAGAGTGCCGGAAGCCCATCGGGCAATTCGATCTGCGTCGCCGCCGCTCCGATCCCGAGTACTGGCAACCGATAGATTCGGCTCGCATCGTTATCTTGCGAATCCGCATAACCGAAATAGACGTAATTGCCGTCCGGCGAGAAAGCGACGCCGAGGTAGTGCCCGTCGCGCGGTGCGACTAGCTGCGCATTGCTATTGATGTCGACCTGTCGCAGCCACAATCTTTGTTTGCCGCTTTCGCCGGTTACGTATGCGACGTATTTTCCGTCGGGCGATAACGCGGCCAACAGCGCGTTGCCGTTAGTCGTAAGCTTCGTGACTTCCACACGTTCAAACGGCACGGGCAGCTTTGGTTCAATCTGCCGCGCTCGCTTGTAGTAAGTGCCGAAGACCACGCCCGCTAAAAGTAGCGCGCCAATTACAAGAATCGGCCAGTGCGACTTGCGCGGAACGAGATCCTCAACAAAATCCTTGCCGAGTTGTTTTAACTCATCTGTCTCAACCTTTCGATCTCGACTTGTTGAAGCACGCGCATATTCGCTACTAGCCGACGAACCCGATCCACTTCCCGGCAGGATCGAATGCTCCAGCATCGAGCTCTTTTCCAGTTCCTTACGCAGACTGCGAAGATCGATCGCCATCTCCTTGACGATCTGGTAACGCTCGTTTTTGTCTTTGCGCAGCGCTTTGCGAACGATTCGTTCCAACTCGGGAGGCGCGCCGTCAACGTGGTCAGAAATTGGCGTCTGTTCTCTCTCGACGATCGCAACGACGACGTCGGTTGGAGTTTCACCAGTGAACGGCGCGCGGCCCGAGGCCATTTCATAAAGCACGACGCCGAGACCCCAAATATCTGTGCGTTCATCAACTGCAACACCACGCGCTTGCTCGGGCGACATATAAGCCGCTGTGCCGATCACTATTCCCGGTGAAGAGTTGAACAGGAGTGTCGACATCGTGGTGTGCGTCGCGCCTTTGTGACGCTCGGTGAGTTTTGCGAGACCGAAGTCGAGAATTTTGACGTAGCCTTCGGGACGGATGACGATGTTCTCAGGCTTGATGTCACGATGAACGATGCCTGCTTCGTGCGCCGCGATGAGTCCGTCGGCAACCTGGATCGCGATGTCGAGCACGTCGCCGAGTTTCATCGCGTGGCTGCGAATGCGCTCGCGCAGAGTTTGACCTTCGATGTACTCCATCGCGATGAATGGCCGTCCGTCCTCCGTCTCACCAACTTCATGGACCACGCAGACATTGGGATGGCTCAGCCTTGAAGCAGCGCGTGCCTCCTGAGTAAAACGACGCAGACGTTCCGGATCTTTGCTGACGAATGTTGGCAGTACTTTCAACGCCACACGACGACCGAGGGTCGTATCCGTCGCGAGATAAACTTCGCCCATCCCACCTTCGCCGATGAGATTGACGATCTGGTAATGCTTCACACGCTGTCCGGGTTTGAGTTTTTCTTCGGCGGCAAGATCGTCTGCAGCCTGCGCGACCGCCGGCGATTCCATGAAACTGCCGGCGACTTCGTACGAACGGAGCAACGACTCAACTTCTTCGCGCACGTCGCCGTCGTTCGCACAAGCGTGTTCGAGAAACGATTCGCGTTCGACGCCGTGACGTTCGAGGGCGCCTTCGAATATTTCTTTCACACGTTGCCAGCGTTGGGGGTCTGTCTCGCTCATTCCTACCTGTCACCGCTTAGCTCGCGATGCAGCCATGCTTTAGCCATGCTCCAGTCGCGTTTGACGGTCGCGGGAGAGATGCCCATCACTTCCGCAGTTTCTTCAACCGTCAAACCACTGAAGAAACGCAGCTCGACTACGCGGCTCTGCTGTTTGTCGATCTGCTCCAGACGACTCAGCGCTTCGTCCACCGCGACGACGTCCAGGTTCTGTCCTTTCACTGCGACTGTCGCATCGTCGAGTGAAACGCGAATGTCTGAACCGCCGCGCTTGGCGCGTTTCTTCGTGCGCGCGTGATCGACGAGTATGCGGCGCATCATCTGGGCCGCAATGCCGAAGAAGTGTGCACGATTCTGCCACTGCACGTTGCGTTGATCCACCAGCCGCACGTAAGCCTCGTGAATCAGTGCCGTTGTTTGCAGCGTGTGGCCCGCCTGCTCTCGGCGTAGATAACGTGCGGCCTGGCGGCGCAGTTCGTCGTAAACGACGGGCATCAGTTTATCGAGCGATTCTTTGTCGCCACGACCGTAGCTGACCAGCAGATCGGTAATGTTTTCCGTGTCTTTCGGCATTACAAACCATCCACAGATTACACAGAAAGCAAATCTGTGCAATCTGTGGATAAGTTTTTTGAGCCCGGTTTCGCGGAACTGTCGCGTTAGGTAGGTGAAGGAGGTTTTATGAGAAACAAAATTTATAGCGTGATTGCAATTTTCGGACTGTTCTTTGGACTGGCGCTGGTGAATGCCAACGCGCAGGCGCCGAGCAAGGTGAGGGTCGATATTCCGTTCGAGTTTTCCGCAGGGAAGACGACTTTGCCCGCGGGTGTTTACAACATCAAGCGCATCTCGGCAAATGTTTTGTCGCTTCGTAGTGAGGACGGCAAGTCGAAGGTGATTCTGAACGCGCCGGTTACCAACACCTCGACAGATCCGAACGCTGTTGAGCGTCTCGTTTTCGGCAAGCAGGGCGAGAAATTTTTCCTTGCGCAGATCTGGCTCACCGCCGATAGCGGACGCCAGGTTTGGACGGATCGCGGTGAGAAATCCGAACGCATCGAGATCGCTCTGCGCATCAAGTAAGTTCC
>DASWUM010000158.1:0-82438 GCA_036401595.1 Pyrinomonadaceae bacterium | reverse complement strand
ACTTCGCACCGGCAAGAGCACCGCGGTGCTCTTGCCAGCACGAAGCGAAATGAAAGGGCGGCAACCAAAAGTGTAAAGGATGTGTTGATAACAAGGTGTAAAGGATGTCTTGATAATCAACACCTCCGTGGCCGCCCCTGCGTGGAGCTCGACGAGGGGCGACCACAGAGGGCCGCCCCTACAATCGAACCTAATCAAATGGAGATATCCTCATGCCCCAACTAGTTGGTGACGCGACGAAAGCGAGGGTGTTTGCTTTCATTATCGATAATTTGATCGCCTGTCTTCTGTCTCTATTGCTGGTGGGGAAAATCAACTCGGCGAACAGCTTTGTCAGCGGCAGCATTCTCTCACTAACGTACCTTCTGTACTTCTTTGGCTTTGAACTCGCCCTCGCGCGGACGCCCGGCAAGATCTTTCAGGGACTTGAGATTCGGGACATCGAAGGCGGCAAATGCAGCCCGAAACAGACCTTTATTCGCACGCTGACGCGAATCTTGGAAGCAAATCCAGTCCTGTTTGGTGGGCTTCCTGCAGCTTTGCTCGTCGCCACGTCAGTTAAGCACCAGCGCATGGGTGATTCGCTGGCCGGCACCGTTGTCGTTCCGCGAAATGGTGTAGTTGAAAGCGAGTCGTGATTCATTGACCTCTTAATCCCAGGCTGCGGATCAGTCGATGAAGATTTGTGGGGTGGATGCAGAGAATCTTTGCGGCTTCGGTGTAGTTGCCATTGGTTTGTTCGAGCGTTCGGCGAATGATTTGCTTCTTCATCTCAATCACCGCCTCGTGAAAGCTTTCCGCACTCTTCGTCGCGGGCGCAACCGCCATCAGCGTCTCAGGTAAGTCGTCAGGCACAATCACCTCAGAATTACCGAGCACGACAGCACGCTCGATCGCGTTCTCCAACTCGCGAACATTTCCCGGCCAATCGTATGCCAACAAACACTCACGCGTTTCGGCTGAGATACCACTGACCAGTCGCTTACACTTCTTGCTGTACTTTGCCACGAAGTAACAGGCGAGCAAAGGAATGTCTTCGCGACGTTCACGCAGGGCAGGCAGTGTCAGCGAGATTACGTTCAGTCGATAGTAAAGATCTTGTCGAAACGTGCCCTCCTTGATTGCTGCTTCCAGATCCCTGTTGGTTGCAGCAATGATGCGCACATCAACCTCAATCGTTCGTGTGCCTCCAACTCTTTCGAACTGCCGCTCCTGCAACACACGCAACAGCTTTGCTTGCGTCGCCGGCGTAAGCTCGCCAACTTCATCCAAAAAGAGAGTGCCTCCGTCAGCCACTTCAAGTCGCCCACGCTTCTGCGCTACAGCTCCAGTAAACGCCCCCTTTTCATAACCGAACAATTCGCTTTCAAGCAGCGTTTCCGACAGCACCGCACAGTTAATCGCAACAAACTCCTTATTCGCGCGCTCACTGTTGTTGTGAATCGCGTGGGCGACGAGTTCCTTGCCGGTACCACTCTCACCACGAATCAAAATCGTGGCATTCGCGGGCGCGATTCTTTCGATGAAACGGTAGACCTCACGCATGCGCGGACTCTCGCCAATCATGTTATGTTCAAGCTTGATCGCCTCGTGCAATCTCTGATTTTCACTTTGCAACGACTCCAGATGCTGCACGTTTTCGATGGCAACAGCGGCGATGCTGCCGATGGCTGTCAGGAATTGCAGGTGGCCCTCGTCCAGCTTCGTCTCCGGATGATTGCTATCGAGATAGATCAATCCTGCCACACGCTCGCGTATAACGAGCGGGACGCAGATCAACGACCGAACCTGAGCAGCAACGAGACTCTCCGCGTCGCGAATTACCTCATCCTGGCTGATGTCAACACACAACATCGCCGCGCCGTCACGCCGCACCCTTTCGACAACGGATCTACTGATACCAATCGGTTGTTGTGTTTCAGACTTTCCCGCCAGCGCGTGTGCTGCAACTATTACTTCCGAACTTTCTTTGACGAGCAGCAGCGCAGCACGTTCGGCGGGGATCGTGTCGAGCAACGTTTGAAGCAACGTATCCTGAAGTTGGGCCAACTCTCGTACGGTGCTCAACCAGTTGCTGATCTTCAGCAGAGCATTTAAGTCGCGAGCGATCCGCGCGTTTTCAGGTAGAGCGGCTACGACGTCCGCCGGCTTTAGGTAGAGTGCGTCCTTCCCTTCGAGTCGAACCGTCGAAAAGTTCTTCAGCTCTTCGTCGTTGAGCTCAACAGCGTTGCCAGTTGCCACGGCTTCCGTCTCATCCAAAAGAAAAAGAAACACGACTTTTCCAACAGCAATTTGATCGCCGTGATTCAAAGCTTGCTCTCGAACCGGAACGCCATTAACAAACGTTCCGTTGTAGCTTTCCAAATCGACAACGCGAAACGATCCGTTCTCACGCCTAAACACACAATGTCGCCGTGACACGGAATCGTCGTCGACGCGAATTCCGTTTGCTGGTTCACGTCCGATCGAAACTTCATCTTCAGTGAGAGCGAAACTCGTTCCTCTCGCAGGTCCGGAAAGTGCAATTAATTTTGGATGGTTTGTCGTCTCAGTCATGAATGAGCGTTTTCGCGTGTCAGTTGTGACAATCGGCAGTGTCAATTATGACAGTTCTTGCCCTTCTTATCAGTAAGAAATACGAACTCGGACCAATCTTTGAGGCGAGATTGGGATGGCACCGAAATAGCAATCTACAGAGACGCCGCCGGCTGAAGCGTTTTCCAAGACGCAAAGCCCGACTGGCAGGAGACGCGCCCATCTCTCCACAGGCGCAATGGAATCAAACCCAGTCCACCCAAGAGAGGAGCGACAGAAATGTCTCAATCTGCATCAGCGGGGGCTTCCCCGGTTCAACTACAACTTTCCAACCCCTTGTCCACAACGCCACAACCAGTCGTGGATTCAAACGGCAGCGTTTCCACGTTGGAACTATCGACTAACAACATCACGATCTCCCCTGGTGGAAATTTCGGTATCGGACTCAACCCAGCCTGGCCACTGCACGTCGGAGTAGGCCAAACGGTCAGATTCGAGCTGGCCAAAGGGGCGATGTTTGTCCTCGGCGCACCCGGCGTTTTCGCAATCGACCAGCAGAATGTCGCCGCCGGACGATTTATCGTTGACGACAACGGCAATGTCGGCATCAACCAGCCGAATCCGACGTTCATGCTGGAAGTAAACGGAAGTTTCGCTAACCCGGGAATTCAGCCGCAGAGTTCCGCGCCATCTGGCGATAACCTTGCGACGGTGTTAGTCGACCCGAAGACAGGGGCCTTCTATTACCAGGACTAGACCGCCTGGCTAATCTCCCTAACAAGTAAGGGCACGGATGAATTCCGTGCCCTTTACAATTTTAAAAGGGTGCTCACCGAAGTGAGCACCCAGCCACCGTACACCGAAGAACTGCCTGACTTCATTGAATCCGATCGGCGTGGAAATCGAGATTGAAACGTACGCGTTTGGGGTTGTTGAATGCGTACTCGAATTTGAAAGTGTCGACATCACTCGTTTTCTGCTTAAAGACAAGGCTTTGCGGGTCACTCAAAGCCGGCGATCGGGAGTTGAACCAATCACCTTCTCCGGGGGCTTTCTCGGTGACATTGAAAGTAAAGCCGGAACACTCAACCTTCAGTAGGTACATGCCGTTTGAGTTATCGATCACTTCGGACACCTTAAGCTGTTGCTGTTCCGCAAACGTGAGTTCGAGAGATGTAAGCACATCGGGTTGCGGAGAAACAGGACAATAGATGGGGTTCAAAGTTCCGTCGTTGAGCGTTAACTCATGAATTCGCCCGCTCATAGTTGACAGCGCTTCGTGCCATGTCGTTCCAGTTATATCGCTGAATGGCATATACGAATCGATGTTAACGATCATCGTGCCGGTGCCAGTGCCGTCGGCAGTTGTATCCCCACCGCCGATTTTTACAATCACGGGCGTCACTTGTTGTGCAGGATTGAAATTAATCTCGGGAGTTCTACTGGTTTGGGGTTTCATTGTCGTTTCTCCTTTTTGGAATGAGGTTTAGTTGTTTGCTCCGGGCAGGAGTTCGTCTAATTGTTTTCGATCGCGGCGAACATCCGGTCTGGAAAGGTAATTACCGTATTCATTCGCTCCCAATATTCTTTCCATTGATTTCAGTAACTCGGACGCGTGTGCCGAGTACTCGGCCGCCTTCGCTTCGTCCTGCTGTCGCCGGCTTGCCTGCGCTGCGATAAGCAAGGCGCGCCACTCGGAATGACGATTGCCAAGACGTGCAAGCGTCTTTTGAGCCTGCAACACCGAAGCTAATCCGTTCGCGGCATCGCCCGTTGACAACTGCGCTTCAGCAAGCGCGAGCTGTGCGTTTGCGATGAGTCGCGGATCGCCTGCGCGAGTCGCGATGTCAAAGGCTTTCTGACACTCACCAACTCCTGCATGCGACATGCCAGAGTTGAGTTGGGCCAATCCGAGTGTGTAAGCGGCTTGAACTGAGAAGTCTTTGTCCTGCGCTCCTCCCAACGCCGAGGCCTTTCGGGTCTCTGCTGCTGCCTCGGCATAACGTAACTCGCTCAACGCCATGCGGGCTCTGAACAAATGAATCCAGCCGAGCAATTGCTTATCAACTCCGCCTGCTCGACTGGCAACGTCGAAAGCCGCATTGAGAGCGTCAACAGCCTCCTTAGGACGTCCGAGTTGCCACAGCAGATTTCCTCGATTAACGAGGTCGTATCCTGTCTTCGGCTCGAGTCCGAGCGACTTGTTGAGCTTGTAACTTTCGTCGAAATGGCTGAGTGCTTCGGTGAGACGTTCCTGATGTAAGAGCAGTAAACCGATGGCCGCGTGAGTGTGGGCCACCTGGGCCGTATCGGTCGCCTCCTGTGCGAGCTTAAGCTGTTCTTTGAACGATTCTAATGCCTGTTCGTTGTTGCCTTGCTGTTCGTTGGCATAACCGAGCAAAAGCAGGGCCTGCAAAGTCTCGCGCCGGAAGTTTCCCTGCCGGTAGAAAGAGAGGGCCGGTTCCAAATACTTCAGTGCGGCGCCGCCATTACCCTGAGTGACAAATAAACTGCCGAGAGAGATTGAGGCGCGCGCCTCTGCTTTTCTCCCTTTGTTGGCTTTCGCAATCTGTAACGATTGTTGATACTGCTTCTCCGCCTCGCCATACTCGCCTCGTAGCAGGAAGGCATTGCCGATTTCGACCAACCCCATCGTCGTGAGGTTATCGAGTTGTTCGCCAGCAGCCATGTCCATGGCCTGTTTCGTGTACTGGTCGGCAAGATTCGTTTCGCCTCGACTATAAGAGATACTTCCGAGCTGTAGCAGAGTTCGAATTTGCTGCGGTTTGTTATCGGTCGTCCTGGCAAAGTCGAGCGCGCGCCGGAACTGGTCTTGCGCCTCGGAGAGCTTATCGTTGACGCTATAAAACGCCCCGCGTTGATAGGCAACTTCCGCCATTCCTTCCGAGTTGTTCTCGCTGCCATACAGCGACTCGGCTTTAGCGAAAGCCGCGGCAGACTTTGCTTCCTCCTGCCGGCGACCGTAGAGACTGCCAAGGCGCATGAAAGCTGCGGCAGCCTGAGCATCACGCCGTGTGACTTCTTCATAAGCGTCGACCGCGCTTTTAGAATTTCCGGCACGTTCGTAGCCGCGACCGAGATTGAAATAGGCTGATGCTTTCTCTCCTTCGGGGGAGCGCTTGACGATCTCTTGAAGAGTGTCTACCGCGCCCTGATAATTGCGCCGCACCGTAGCACTGATAGCTTGGACTTGAAGCATGTCGAGTGGGGGCAGCGCAGAGAGGTTTGGCGCCATCTCACTTACGCGCAGGATCTCGTTGGTCGCTTTGTCCTCGTAATCCAGATCACTCCACACTTCAGCAAGACGTGCATGGGCCAACGGGAATTGGCCATCCGTTTTGATCGCCTGTTCGAATAAATTGACGGCCTTAATTTGGTTGCCGTTACGCAACGCAGTGGCGCCGGCCTGATAAAGCTGCATGGCTTCCGCGGAAGGCTCGGCGCTAACGCTTCGACGAGTTGAGATCCACAGCGCCAGTAAGGCGATCAGAAGCGCAACGCCAAGAAGCACCATCCCATGTCGTAGAGAAGACTGCGGCAGTGAGCGAAAGATTGCAGCGATTGATTTTTTGTTTGGAGTGCGACGTTCTTCGAGCGTCGCATCGATTGTTTTCAGATCTTCGAGCAGGTCGTCGACAGTTTGATAGCGAGCTTCGGTTTTCTTGGCGAGTGCTTTGAGTGTTATACGATCCAACTCCGCGGTGATACGTGGGTTCAACTGCGAGGGAGGAACAGGATCGTCGCGGATCACTTGCGCGAATATTTCTGCGACGCTCTTGCCTGAGAAGGCAGGCTTACCCGTCAGACATTCATACAGCAGTGAACCAATGGAAAAAATATCGCTGCGTTTATCGACGGGAGCACCGAGTGCTTGTTCCGGTGACAGGTAGGCAGGCGTTCCGACAATGACGCCTTCGAGTGTTTTCGTAACGGTGAGTTCGGTTGATTCGCCGAATCGCTGTGTTTCGATGCCGCTCGGTTCGATCTGCTTCGCCAATCCGAAGTCGAGGACTTTGATTTCGTTTCGTTGATTGAGAGCTACATTCGAAGGCTTGATGTCGCGATGAATAATACCGTGATGGTGTGCTTCAGCAATCGCCTCAGCGACCTGTTTGACGATCGTGACCGCAGTATCCGGTGACAGTTTACTCTGGCTCAGCAGTTCGTTCAGACTCTGACCTTCGATTAACTCCATCACGAGGAACGGCTGTCCGTCCTCTGTTTCGCCGTAGTCGTGGATAGTTGCTATATGCGGATGATTGAGCAAGGAGGCGGCTCGCGCCTCACGGAGAAACCTGGTGCGAAAGCTCTTATGCGCCTGGTCCGAAGGAACCTTCAGCGATTTGACCGCGACACGCCGGCCGAGCACCGTGTCTTCGGCGACATACACGGTCCCCATTCCTCCCTCACCGATTTTGCTGAGGATGCGATAGTGGGAGATAGTTTGGCCTATCACGGGCGGCCATTCTGCGCCAAAGTGAGAAGTAATTCAATTCAATTCTGAGCCACAAAGAAGCACATAAAGCACAAAATTGTTTTTTAAATGAGAATGGACGCCGCTTAGATCCCTATTCAGTTTTTGGTGCTTTTTGTGGCTTTTTGTGGCTGATCCGGCCGCCCGAGTTGTTTGAGCAGTTCTCGGACGGCGACGTCGAGTTGCGAGTCTCGATCGATTAGTGTCTCGCCAATCGGTCGGGTGACTTCAACGTCAACCGGCCGCGGATTGCGCTCCATGTCGGTACCGTCGTTGGCCGTAATCTTCATGCGCGGCAGACGGAAGTTTGTGCCGTCGATCAACGATTGATTCCACGTGTAAATGATCCAACCCGCAGTCGGCTCACCGACGACCTGGCCCAACCGCAGCGTCCGGTAACCTTCACTAAAATCTTCCGCGTCCGAGAGCGAGTGCTGGTTGGTCACCAGAATCGTTGGGCGATTGAGTGCGCGTTGGCCCAACACGGTGCGCGCCGGCGTGCCGCTTAATCCTCGCAGCGTCATCGTGAGATAACCGCGCCGCGCGAGCACATCGATCGCGTACACATTCACAAACCCGCCGCTGTTGTTGCGGATATCAATCACCACGCCCTCTTTGCCGTAATTCTCCGCGTCGAGATCGATAAGCAACTGCGCGAGTGACGCCGACGACATGTCAAACATGTGCGCGTAACCGAGCCGGCCGTTACTCACCTTGCTCACATACTCACGATTCTTTTCCACCCACTGTCGATAAAGTAACCCGCGTTCGGTCGCGGGATTCACCGGACGCACAACAACCTCACGCTTAACTGCGCCATCCGCCGTCGACGAAACAGTCAAACTAACCCGCCGCCCAATTTTGTAATTCAACAACTCATCGAGATTTGTGCTCTGATCTATTGCACGTCCATCAACCGCGAGCAGATAGTCACCAACTTTGACTCCGCCAACGATCGCAACCGGACTCAGAGCAATGATTTCGGTCACGCGTAGTCGACCACTCGACTCATACTCGCGTCGATCAAAGCGCAGACCAACGCGACCAGTTGCCGGTTGGTTTCCACCCTGCGGTGCTCCGGCGCCGAGGTGCGACGCATTCAACTCGCCAACCATCAACTGCAACAGCCGTCGCATCTCGTCGGGCGTGCGCGAGCCGGCGATCAGTGGCTCGTACTCCGCACGCACTGCTTCCCAATTCGCACCGTGAAACGCCGGATCGTAGAAGAAATCGCGCAGGTAGGACCAACCCTGTCGAAACACTTCCATCTTTTCACGTGAGAAGTCGACGTCCATCTCCGCTGTGACTGCTAGCGATCGAGTGCGTCCTTCGAGATTAACTACTCCGATGCGACCGTTCTCGATGTAAAAGATCTCCTTGTTGTCGGGCGAGAACTGCGCCCAACCTTTGAGCCCCGACGTCGACGTTAGCTGCTTCGCGACGGCGGGCTCGCGCGAAAGTTCGTCGAGTGAGTAGAGATAGAGATTGGCCTGATTCGCAGCATTCGCGATCAGCACGACCCATTTTCCATCGGGACTGATCGTCTGATAAGTCACGTCAAGGCCGACAGGCACAAAGCTCAAGCGCCGCCGGATGTCGTCGAATACAACCTGAACTGGCTTGGAAGCAGGTCGCTTTTCATCAGCCGGAGAAGCAGAAGGCGACGGCGAAGCGGCAGGCGCATCAGCCGGACGCTGTTCGGGACGATTCGCGGGTGTCGCATTCCGCGGCGTCTCCTCGCGAAACAGATCGCGAAACTGATCTTCGCGAAACCGAGGCGTGCGCGGCACCAGATCGATGCGAGCGAGTTGCGTGCTCTCCGTTCGCTGACCTGAATCGAACAGCACGTAGCTGCCGTCCGGACTCCACGAGATAGTGTTACTGAAAACGTTTGCCAAATAACTCGCGGTTCCGCTAGCGGCGCCTTCAACCGAAACCACATTCACATTCTTGAACTGGTTATCACTCACAGGAACGTACGCCAGCCATTTTCCATCCGGCGACCAGACAAACGGACGATCGGAAATGATTGGCGGTCGCTCAAAAATCGCAGTCTTCACCAGTCGCTCGGTCTTCGCAGCGACATCGAAGACACGAAGCTCTTTCGCGCCTCTGATAAATGCGAGCAACTTGCCGTCGGGTGAAAAGCGTGGCGTCGAATCATCGGCCGCGTCGCGCGTGAGTTGAGTTTCCGAGGTCGTGCTGAAGTCGTACAAGAACAGGTGCGGGACACCATCGCGATCGGATACGTAAGCCAGGCGACGACTATCCGGGGCCCAGGCGATCTGATACTCCTCCGCCGGAGTGTTGGAAACGCGCGCCGCATCGCCGCCATCCGTCGCCGACGCCGCGAATACTTCACCGCGCACAACGAACGCGACTTTCTTGCCGTCAGGTGAAAGTTGCAGCTCACTGATCTGATCGGTGATGCGTTGTCGCTCAATACCTGGACCAGCAGATGCTCCCCGGCGCGTTATCGCAACTTCCGAGGCCTTGCCGCTATCGGTGTCGAGTTTCCAGATGGCGAAGTTGTGCTCGAAAACGATTTCGCGCCCGTCATAAGAGACGCTGGGCCACAACACGCGCCCCTCAGTAAAGCTTGAGAGCCGGCGGGCGTCAGTACGCCCAGGCGTTGCTGTCCAGATGTTTTGCGCACCGTTCTTGTTACCCGAATCGGTGCGATCGGAAACGTAGAATAGGTTGCGACCATCGGCGCTCCACATCGGCCACATCTCTTTGGCGCCGCCGGGCGCAGTCACGCGCTCGTACGTTCCCGCGCCATCTTCAAACGACCGCAGCAGCCAGATTTCCGATTCGTCGATGTGGCTATGACCTTTGCGCCACCATTGTCCGGAAGCGATACCGCGCGCGGCGAAAGCAAGTGTCTTTCCGTCAGGCGACGGCGCACAGAAAAACTCGTTCGTATAACGGTCGGCGCTCACCGCCATCGGCGTGCCGCCGTTCACACTGACTCGAAATAGATCGTTGAGTCCGCCAACGTCGCGGCTGGTCGACGAGAAGTAGATCCAGCGACCATCGCGTGACCAGCCATCGAGCTGATCGAGCCCGTCGTCAAAGGTAAGACGCTTGAGATCGCCGGTTGCAAGCGTTAGGAGATAGATATCGCCATTGCCGGTGCGTGATGAGATGAATGCGAGGTAGCGACCGTCCGGCGAATAGAGCGGACGCGCCTCGTTTGCAGTGTGCGACACCAGCAGCGATGCAACGCCGCCGGTGGCAGGCACGGTCCAAATGTCACCGCCGGAAACGAATGCAATCTCTTTCCGATCCGGTGAAAGCGATGGCTCAGTAAAATACGGACGCGCTTGCGCAAAACCAACTGACGCGCTGAATGCAAACACAATAATCGCGTAAAACCATCGTTGCATCGGGAACCCTCCAAACAAAATCCGTAACTAAATCCGCCTAATCCGTGGCCACTATGCCGAACGCACGAACGGGAAACGTCCCAAACAATCGCACCTTGACCGGCACCGCGAAGAACTTGAATCCGCTATCGGGCAAGTCTCCGAGGCCGCAGAGATGTTCGACGATCGGAATGTCGTGCCCGAGGAGCACCGAGTGCGCCGGACGATTGCCGTCGCGCGTAGCGTCGATGTTGAAAGAATCTATGCCAACCAGCGTTGCGCCGTGCTTGGCGAGATAGCTGGCCGCGCCTTCAGTGAGAAATGGATGATTGCCGCTCGAGTATTCGTCAGTGCGCCAGTAAAGATCCCATCCGGTGTGGACCAGCACGGCCTTGTCTCTCACGTCGATCCCGGCGAAACACTCTTCCGGGATCGCAGGATCCTGGCGTTCTTTGCAGCGCACGACAACGCCGTCGAGGTTTGCAATCGAATACAAGTCGAGATGGGCCAGGTCCTTGCCACGCGCATAGCGGTGAAAAGGACTATCGAGATAAGTGCCCGTGTTGGCGACCATCTCGATCTTGCCGATGTGAAACTCAGTTCCGGGAGCGTAGCGAGTATGGGAATCTTCGCGACTGAGATAGTCGCTGATCACGGGCGCCGGCAGTCCTTTGTACGTGACCATTCCATGCTCGACACTGTGCGACACGTCAATCAACTCGAAATTACGCGACATCTGTTAACTCCGTTTCTGTACGAGAACTTGAAAACTCGACGCCATGCCGCCGGGGAGGATCATCTCGCGGGCGCCGACCGTTAAAGCTGATTTCTCGGCCTCAGTTGCTGCTCTACTGAGCCGATACTCCAGTTGGTCCAGCAACCCAGCTTTTAGAAGAAACTTGTCCTGCGAAGCGAAATCGATTACCCGAAGGCCCAGCCTCTCGCCGGTGGTCTTGACCTGCGTCCAGTTCACGCTCGTGGTTAAGTCAAACTCGCCAGGCTGCGAAAGCAGATCATCCACGAAATCATGGCGAGAAAAGCCGCGCAACGCTCCTTCCGGGCGCTGAACGAAATCATAAAGATCAACGGCCTCGGCTCCGTAATCAACCGTGACTACGAAACCGCGATCGAGTTTGCCGGCAACTTGGGCGAGCCAATCGTCAACGGCGAGATTGATTTCAATGATCTGGCCATCAACAAGCTCAAGTAAATTGCAGAATTCCGCTAACCGCGGCGTTGATAACGGTCCGGTGACCCAACTAAACCTGTCATTCGCATCGACGCCGACGTAAAACTCCAACAGCCCTGCTTCCGTCTTCAGAACACGGTGAACCGGAAACGCATCGAACAGCTCGTTTGCGAAATAGATCCCACGATTAACGGAAACTTGATCCCAATCGGGATCGAACTCAACCCGATCGGCAAAGTCGACCAGTCGTTCACTTCCACGACCGCGTGCGTCTTCGCTCAATTCGTAGATGACGTATCGCGTGCTGTCGAAGATCGACGGCGCTTGCTCTCGCAGCGTTGACAGAACACCCGCCGCAAAACTTCCATCGCCTGCACCACACTCGACAATCGTTAAACTCTCGAGTTCATCTGCCAGTGTGACGAAATAATGCGCGAACGTGGCGGCAAACAGCTCGCTTCGCTCCGGGCTCGTACGATAGTCGCCCTCCCTGCCCCATCGTGTGCGATCCGATCTCTGGTAATACCCACTGGACGGATCGTACAGCGCCGCCTTCATCCAATCATGAAAACTAACGGCGCCTTCACGTCGAATCCGTTCCCTCAGTCGTTCGGCTAGCGAAACCGGCAAGCAGAGATTTACCTGATTGTTAGAAACTAGCGATCGGTGCGATCTTCTTTGTCCAGCAAGCGAGTCGTGTTCTCGGTGACGCTGGGTGGATTTGCCAACTCAGCCGTAGTCGGGCGCGAACGCCAACTGGGCGGTTGGCGTACCGGAGGTGGTGGTAATGCGCCTTGCGGTTGCGGCCTGAACTGCTGCGGCATGTGCATTGGCATCGGTGTTCCAAACGTAGAGAGCGGTTTCGGCGCTCCCTCTTCAAACACTGCCGCGTAAAACATCCTCAGTGGACCACCGACGAAACAGATGATTGCGGCGAGTATCGCGAGCATTTGCAGGAAGACACCACTCGAAAAGCTGGCAAACATTCCGAGGATCGGAACCAGCACGATACCTGAGAGCAGCAACAAGCCACCCTGTTTGACGCCCTTGCGTCGCGGCGACATTTGCACCGGCTCGTCAGGCGAGCGGTAAGCCGGGAGCGCACCGCCGCTGTTGAGCAATTGAATGACTCCATCAAGGGGGAAACCGCAACGAGAGCAGAAGCGGATGATTCCGTTAACTTGTTGCTGGCCGCATTGCGGACAAAACATGGGGATTGTTCCTCGCCTACGGGCTGTTACGTCGCGCTAGATAATAAACCGAGGAGTTAGCCACAAAGAAGCACAAAAGATCACTGGGGCCTTTTTGTGGTATTTGCAATCGCTCGACCGCGGAAGTCGGCTGCCTTGACCAGTGTCTCAAGCAGCAAACTGATCAGGAGTCGCTCGCCGTTAGGATCTGAGATGAACTTGCTCAACTCACTGTCATCCCGAATCGAGCTGAAGGCACGCTGCCGGGCGAGATCGACTTCTGATAAATACTCGACGATCAGATCCGGATTGGAAAGTGTCTCAGGCAACGTCCACTCGAATGGATCGTCCCAGAGATTAGAGGTGAGCCCGCCACAGGCCTGTTCCACAATTGCAGCGCTGCGGAGGATGTTTTCCCCAACGCTAACAACCGGTGGATGTCGAAAGAGAAGATCCGGCGGAACCGATTGCACCAGATCTTTCAGGCTGTCGATCAGATTCGCGAACTCTCGATCGATGTGGTGAACGATCTGGCGCTCGTGGTTGTTATCGGGAACGCCGATCGGTCTCCTCCATCACGGTTCCAAAGCTGCGACCGGCGAAACTGAATCCGTTATGCACGTACCCTTTTGCGCCGACGTGTGCACCGCGCGAAGGGACGCCCTTGCGAGTTGCTACCCACATTCTTCCGGTGCCGTCGTCAATCTCGTAAGCTCCGGCGCCCAGCACTCCGTAACTATCCGTCACACGTCCCGCAATCCCAACCTCTTTTCCACGATAACGATCAGGATTAGCAGTTATTTTTGCAATGTTTGTTTGACTGGGGCAGGCCGTGAACAACAGGGTCGCGCTCAGCAGTAGAACGACAGCAACGACTTTTTTAGATACCACCATGGCGGCGTCTCCTTTAATGTTGAAAATTCATCTCGGGAGAGGCTTCGAATCATAACAAAATCGGACCACAGATTACACAGATGAACCAATTTCTGTGTAATCTGCGGAATCTGTGTAATGGTCTATTTCCCGAACCAGCCGATCGGACGGCCTGACAGGTCGACCCAAACGCTCTTTACCTGCGTGTAAAGCTCCAGCGCGTGCCGCCCCATTTCTCGCCCATATCCCGATTGTTTATAACCACCAAAGGGAGACGCTGCATTGAACATGTTGTAAGTATTGATCCAAACAACTCCGGCTTTGATCTCTTTCGCAAACCGGTGTGCACGAGTGATGTCTCTCGTCCATATGCCGGCCGAGAGACCGTAGATCGTGTCGTTCGCCTGCTTGATCAGATCGTCTTCGTCTTTGAAACTGATCACGGAAACAACTGGGCCAAAGATCTCTTCCTGCGCCACGCGCATACTATTCTTCACTTCCGAGAAAATCGTCGGCGTAAAGAAGTAGCCTTTCTGAAACGCGCCTTCGAGTTGCGGCGACTGGCCGCCGGTCACAACGGTCGCGCCCTCTGTACGCGCAATGTCAACGTAACCTTTGATGCGGTTTAGTTGCTCTTCCGAAACCTGCGGGCCCATCTGCGTCGTCTTATCCATCGGATCGCCGACCGCAATCTTGCTCGCTTTGTCGGAAAGCTTCTCGAGAAACTGATCCTTGACTGACTCTTCCACAAACAGTCGCGATCCGGCGCAACACACCTGGCCCTGGTTGTAGAAGATTCCCATCATCGCGCCGGCGACGGCCTGATCGAGATCGGAATCAGCAAAGACGATGTTCGGTGCCTTGCCGCCGAGTTCGAGAGAGACTTTCGTCAGATTGTCTGCCGCCGACTTTGCGATTAGCTTACCGACTTCCGTTGAACCGGTGAACGCGATCTTATCGATACCCGGGTGCGAAGCCAGCGCGGCCCCGGCAGTCTCACCATAACCGGGAACGATGTTGACGACACCTTCCGGGAATCCCGCTTCCTGGATCAGCTTCGCGAGTTCCATCGCACCGACGGGAGTTTGCTCCGCGGGTTTGAGAACGATCGTATTACCCGCTGCGAGCGCAGGCGCCAGTTTCCATGCCGCCATCAGGAGCGGAAAGTTCCAGGGAATGATCTGACCACAGACGCCAATCGGCTCGCGCAAGGTGTAGTTGAACATCTTGCCGGGCACTGGAATCGTCTCGCCTTCGATCTTCGTGGACCAACCAGCGAAATACTCGAAGTTCTCAACTACTTGCGGCAGATCGACGTACAGCGATTCTTTGATCGGCTTACCGTTGTCGGACGTTTCCAGTGCGGCCAGCTCGGCCACATTCTGTTCGATCAACTGCGAAAGCTTGTAAAGCATCCGGCCGCGGTCGCGTGCGCTGATCTTGGACCACTTGCCTTCGAACGCTCGCCGCGCAGCCGCGACGGCTTTGTCGATGTCAGCCTTGTCGCCTTCGGCAACTTCAGCGAGCGTTTCGCCCGTCGCCGGATTTGGCGTCTTAAAAGTCTTTCCCGATTCGGAATCGACCCACTGACCATCGATGAACAACTGGTATTTCTTCGGAGCTAATTCTGCAGATGACATGTTTCTCCTATCTGTAAAAACCCTTGGCTAAAATTCAGTCGTACCCGAAAGCAATTGCCGCAACACATACGGCAAAATTCCACCGTGAAGGTAGTAATCAACCTCGATCGACGTGTCGATCCTCAAAGTGATCGCTACTTCTTCACTCGTTCCATCCGCACGATGAATCACGAGCGTAACATCCTGGCGCGGTTCGATGCCCGATTCAACACCCAGTAGATCGAACGTTTCACTCCCATCGAGTTTTAGCGAAGAAGCACTCATATCGTCTTTAAACTGACACGGCAACACGCCCATGCCGACGAGATTGCTGCGGTGAATTCGCTCGAAGCTCTGCGCGATCACTGCTTTGACTCCAAGCAATCGCGTTCCTTTCGCCGCCCAGTCGCGCGAACTGCCAGTGCCATATTCCTGACCGGCTACAATCACGAGCGGAACGCCATCCGACTGATAACGCATCGACGCATCGTAGATGCTCATGCGCTCGCCATCGGGATAATGCATCGTCACACCGCCCTCGACTCCCGGAACCATCAGATTCTTGATCCGGACGTTTGCAAATGTGCCGCGCACCATCACTTCGTGATTGCCGCGTCGCGCGCCATAGCTGTTGAAGTCTTTGATGTCGACGCCGCGTTCCTGCAAATAGAGACCCGCGGGCGATGACGGTTTGATCGCGCCGGCAGGACTGATGTGATCCGTTGTCACTGAGTCGCCAAAGATCGCGAGTGGTCGCGCTCCTTTCACATCAGTGACAGGCAAAGTTGTGCTGTGGAAATCGTCGAAGTACGGCGGTTCGCGAATGTAAGTGGATTCTGCTTCCCACTGATAGACATTGCCTGAGCTCGACGGAATATCGTTCCAAAGCGGATTGTGGTCGGCAAAGTTGCTGTAGAGTCTCTGATACGTCGCCGGATCAAACGCGGCGCGCATCAGTTCGTTGATCTCTGCCATCGTGGGCCAGATATCGCGCAGGTAAACGTCGTCGCCAAACTCGCCCTGACCAACCGGCTCCGTCGACATGTCGAGGTCAATACGGCCTGCGATCGCAAATGCAACCACGAGGGGCGGACTCATCAAGAAGTTTGCCTTGATACTTTGATGAACACGCGCCTCGAAGTTTCGATTGCCTGACAGCACTGAAGCAGCGATCACGTCGCGCTCGTTTACGATCTGCTCGATCGACGGATCGAGCGGTCCGGAGTTTCCAATACAAGTAGTGCAGCCATATCCAACCAGGTTGAAGCCCAACTCATTCAAGTACGGCTGGAGTCCGGTCCGTTCGAGATACTCAGTGACGACTCTCGATCCGGGTGCAAGCGAGCTCTTCACCTTCGGACTAACAGTCAATCCTTTTTCAACCGCCTTTTTCGCGAGTAGGCCGGCGGCCAGCATTACGCTCGGGTTCGAAGTATTTGTGCAAGAGGTAATCGCTGCGATGAGAACATCGCCGTGACCCACAAGCTCATCGCCAGTCTTAAACTCGTCTTCCGGAATCTCAGCGATGATATCCGGAGTCGGACGGTTGTTGACCATTTCCGTTTCGCTCCAGACGTTCGTGTTTGTAGACGACGATTGATGATTTCCCGAAACTTCCGGCACAGTTTCCGATCGCTGCTCGCCACCGCCGGCGACTGAGTGTTGCCTGTCGGTACCAATCTTCACGTGATAACGCGTCCACAGATCGTCCTCTGTCTTGCCGTAGCCGCCTTCACCGATCGGCTTCACCATTAATTCATTGAACTGCGTCTTGAGCGCCGACAGTTCGATCCGATCCTGTGGCCGCTTAGGACCAGCGACACTCGGAATAACCGACTGAAGATCCAAGTCGAGCACGACACTGTAATCACACTCACCGCGACGCGGTATGCCAAACATACCCTGCGCCTTGTAGTAGGCGCGGACAGTGTCGACGTGTTCTTTCGAACGACCGGTGGCCAGAAGATAGACGCAAGTCTCCTCGTCAACCGGGAAGAAGCCCATTGTGGCGCCGTACTCGGGAGCCATGTTTGCGATCGTCGCACGGTCGGTCACTGACAAACTCGCAGCGCCCTCGCCATGAAACTCCACAAACTTTCCGACGACCTTCGCTTTACGCATCATCTCCGTGACACGCAACACAAGATCGGTAGCCGTCACACCTTCCTTCAAACCGCCGCTGAGGTGCACACCGACTACGTCCGGAGTTAAGAAGTAAACCG
Organism: Pyrinomonadaceae bacterium; assembly: GCA_036401595.1. Taxonomy (GTDB): domain Bacteria; phylum Acidobacteriota; class Blastocatellia; order Pyrinomonadales; family Pyrinomonadaceae; genus PSRF01. The sequence continues at coordinate 64,947 of DASWUM010000158.1, read as the reverse complement.
GTTGGCCGAGCATCGCCGCTTCGGCTTCAATACCGCCGACGCCCCAACCGACGACGCCAAGTCCGTTGATCATCGTCGTGTGTGAATCAGTGCCAACGAGCGAATCCGGAAAGTAAACGCTCTTTTCCCAAACATTCTTGGCGAGGTATTCGAGGTTCACCTGATGACAGATGCCGATGCCCGGCGGAATCACCTGGAACCCATCAAAAGCCTGTGTGCCCCACTTCAAAAACTGGTAACGCGAGCGATTGCGTCTGAACTCCATCTCCATGTTCTTTTCAAAAGCATCGCGCGTGCTCGAGAAGTCGACCTGGACCGAGTGGTCTATCACCAGATCGACAGGAACGAGCGGTTCGATGAGCCCGGTATTTTTTCCCAGACGCGCACACGCCGAACGCATCGCAGCGAGATCGACGAGGAGGGGCACGCCGGTGAAGTCCTGGAGCAACACGCGCGCGACGACAAACGGAATTTCCTCGACGCGATTACCGTTAGGCTGCCAGTTGGCAAGGTCTCGGACGTCTTCTTCGGTGATCTTTTCACCGTCGTAATTTCGCAGCACGGATTCGAGAACCACGCGCAAGCTGTGCGGCAATCGCGAAATAGGACCGACGCCATTCTTTTCGAGTTGTGGGAGTGAATAGAATTGTCCAATGGGGCCGGAATCGGAAGAGAAGGTTTGCAAAGAATCAAACAGGCTTTCTGGCATAGTGATGCTCAAACTCTTTCCTGAAAAGTTATGTTTTGCAGGGTGTTGTGCTTCAAATTGAAGTGTAAAGTTTGGTCAAACTATCGTCAACCGCCGCGGTCCCAACGCGGTAAACATTCCACAGCGACACAGTTTTTCCATTTCTGCATTCGCTGCAGATTGGTTATAGTCTTCAGCGACTTCCCCCAAGATCCGGTTTGTTTGAGCAAGGTGAGGAGCTCCGTATGACTAAGAAACACGGCGACGATTTCGAGTATCTGGCAAATAATCCCGATTACGTGCCCGACCCGGAGATTGAAGAGTTTATGGAACAGGAAATCTCGCGTGCGCCAAAAGATCCGGATCTGCTGGCCCAGCGATTGCGCAACAACACCGCCGCTTCGCCGCGCGACGCCGGCGGCGATCTCGATGCAGATTGGGAAGACGTTAACGACAGCGGTTCTGAGACAGTAGCGGGCGACAACCCGACTCCGGATCAGTCGCTGGTCGAAGAAAACGCGTCGGCAATGGGTGTCAGCTTTGAGGATAACGAGGAGTTGGAGTTTATCGACAAGATTGAAAAGCGCGATCGCGAACGGTATGAGCTCGACGAGGGCTCAAAAGCGTCAGACAATTCGATCTAAAACAGTTTGCGGCTATCGAGCAGTATGGTCACTGGACCATCATTGACGAGTTCCACCAACATCATCTTGCGAAAGCTGCCAGTTTCGACCTTCCCGAGCAGCTTTCGACTACTCTCAACAAAATAGTCGTATAGGGGTTCAGCGATTTCCGGAGCGGCGGCGTCGCTCCATGAAGGTCGCAGACCGCGTCGCACGTCGCCGTACAACGTAAACTGCGAGACGATCAGCAGACCGCCGTCGATATCCTGCAGCGACCGGTTCATCTTGCCGTCAGCATCGTCAAATACTCGCAGCGCCGCGATTTTGGGAACAAGATAATCCGCGTCGTCTTTGGTATCGTCGCGCGCAATACCCAACAAAACGACGAGACCGTTTCCGATCTCGCCGACAATTTCTCCTTCAATCGTGACGCTCGCTCGCGTCACTCTCTGAACTACAGTTCTCATGCTTCAATCTGTGTAATCTGTGGATAGGATTTAGTTCTTCTTCGGAGGTCTTGATGGTCTAAGCTCGACTCGACTCGCCAAAGCACGCCGCTCCTGCGACAGCAGATCCATTACTACCTCAGCGACATCGTCCGGTTGCAGTTGCCAGCTTTTCTGATCGCTCATCTCGTCTCCACCAAACTCGGTGTTCACCGACCCGGGCATGATGTAGCTCACCTTGATGTTGTCGTGTCTGACTTCCTGCATGAGAGCTTCACTGAAACCGTTCAGGCCAAACTTGGAGGCGTTGTACGCAGCCATCTGAGGATGCGCGTTTGCGCCTGCGAGCGAGGAGATGTTGATGATGTGTCCGCCGCCACGTTGCTTTATCAACGGAATCGCTTCGTGACAGCAGTAAAAGACGCCGAAGACGTTTGTTTCGAGAACTGTGCGGAAGTCTTCGACGCTCATCGACTCGACAGACGAGAATATTCCGACACCGGCGTTGTTGATGAGGATATCGACGACACCGACATTCGCGAAAAGAGATTTGACCTGATCGTAATCGCGCACGTCGCAGACGAAGCCTTTTGCCATGCCTCGACTGCGCCTGTTCATTTCTGTAACAGCTTTCGCGACCTCGTCCTCATGACGAGCGGTGATGGCCACACTTGCGCCCACATCGACGAGAGATTTGGCGATGGCGCGGCCGATCCCCTTTGTGCCTCCTGTGACAATCGCTGTTTTGTTTGAGAGATCGATAGCCATGATTTTTCAGCCTTGCAGCTTTGCGCGCAGGCGTTCATTCACAACCTTCGGATTCGCCTTGCCCTTCGAAGCCTTAATCACCTGTCCGACAAAGAACCCAAACAGCGTCTCTTTCCCCGCTCGATAATTTGCGACCGCATCAGCATTCGCCGCTATCACCCCATCGATCAGCGCATCAATCTCGGTGGTATCGCTCACCTGGACCATGTCTTTCTCTTCGATGATCGCTTGCGCGGTCTTCCCGGTCTTGAACATCTCGACAAGCACATCTTTCCCTTGCTTGCCGCTAATCTTCTCTTCATCGATCAAACGAACGAGCGCGCCCAATTCCTTTGGCGCAACAGGCGAGTTCGCAGCCGAGAGCCCACCCGTTTCGAGTTCGCGTAACAACTCCGAGCGAATCCAGTTCGCCGTCGCCTTCGCATTGCCCGACGCCTCCGTTGCCGCTTCGTAGTAATCCGCCAGCTCACGGTCCGAGATAAGTTGCGAAGCATCCGCATAACTCAAACCGTATTGCTCACCAAATCGTTTGCGCCGGTATTCAGGAAGCTCCGGCAGCGACTGACGAACTTTCTCGATAAACTGCTCCGAGACGATTAGCGGCTGAAGATCCGGCTCCGGAAAATAGCGATAGTCATGCGCCTCTTCCTTCGAGCGCATCACACGTGTCTCCAGCGCACGGTCATCCCAGAGCCGCGTCTCCTGCGTCAACTTCCCACCCGATTCGAGAACCTTGATGTGTCGTGCAACTTCAAACTCAATTGCGCGTTGCATGAACCGAACGGAGTTAAGATTTTTCAACTCCACCTTCGTACCAAACTTCTCATCACCAACACGGCGAACTGAAACGTTCGCTTCGCAACGCAGATTTCCCTTCTCCATGTCAGCTTCCGAAGCGCCCACCCATTGGAGTGAACGCCGCACGTGATTGACGTAATCGTAAGCTTCCCAGGACGAACGAAAGTCAGGTTCGGTGACGATCTCGGCGAGGGGAACACCGGCGCGATTCAGGTCGATATAAGAATACCGATCGACATCGGGAAGACCCTCGTGCACATTCTTGCCGGCATCTTCTTCGAGGTGAAGCCGCGTGATCTGGATCTTCTTCGGACGCCATTCGATCGGATGACCAGCCTCGTCGCGCTCGGCAGTCATGATCTCGAGCTCACCGTTCGCTGAGAAGGGCTGATCGTATTGCGATATCTGGTAACCCTTCGGAAGATCGGGATAGAAATAGTTCTTCCGAGCAAAGATCGACTGTTGGTTGATTTGCAATCCGAGCGCGAGCGCCGCGCGTGCGCCAAGCTCGATTACACGCTGATTCAAGACCGGAAGCGCGCCGGGCAAACCAAGACACGTCGGACACGTGTTCGAGTTCGGCTCATCGCCGAAACGCGTCGCGCAGCCACAAAAGATTTTAGATTCCGTGCTCAGTTGAGCATGAATCTCGAGTCCAATAACTGTTTCCCATGTCATATCGTCATCTATGTGATCCACGTCTGCCCTGCGGTTGGGAATTGTTACGAATTCCCCGAGGTGCGAATATTAGCGGCCGAGGATTCGACTGAAATCTCGGAAACGGCGTTATCGGCGTGGCCAGGAACCCGTCAAACGGCGAAGGCTGAAATCGTCTGAACTGGTTGAATCGACCACCCGTTGTCACGCCAAAGCCAAAACCATCAAAAGGGAAAAACCCGGGAAACGCTCCAAACGAGTCGACGAATCGCACATCGTCCGACCTGCGACGCAACGATTCTAACTGCGCCTCGTTTGCTGCCGCTTCTGCTCGCAATGCCTCCGCACGGGTCCGTAAGAGTGCTTCCTCCTGCGCACGCATGCTGCGCACCTGCTCCAAAGTTCGATCTTCAATCGCTGTGACCTCTTGCCGTCGCTCTTCCATCGAAGGCAGGCCCAACTCCCTGCGGCGATTTTCGTACTCTTCTTCACTCGCCACACGCTCGCGGCGATATTTCTCGAGATTTGCATTCGTGATCGTGCGCGTTGCAGTGGTACGACGAGTTTGTGGCGCGCTCTCAACCGGGACCTGGGTTGTAGCAACTCGCTGCAATAATGCTCCCCGAGCCTCGCCGTTCAGTCGCTCAGTCGCAGCGACATCGACGGCGTTGAGTTGAAGTGTTATCTGAATGCCATTACCCACGTCGTACGTGAGTGTCGAGCTTGTGACCGTAAACTCGCTCGGAATTTCGACACGGCGACCGTCACGCATGACGACCGTGTACGCGTTAACAACCGAAACAGTTAGAAACAGTAACAGCGCTGCACAGAGACTCTTACTTACACCCATGGTTCATACCTCGTATTTCCAAAGCTTTGCGCAATTATACGGGAAACCTCGCAGAATTCACGGACGGAGACGGCACGCAGCCCGATTATCCGTAAATCGCAATGTAAAATTCTTTGCAAGAAACGGCTCTCTCTGATATACATGCGGCGCACCAAAATCGAAACCAAAGTGGGTCATTGAAACGCGGTCGCCCGGCTCAGCGTGGCGCAGCGCCGCTCGGTTCCAAACTCTTTCACAGAGGAGCGAGTGAGAATGGCAAAGACGGTTTGCAAAGTTTTGGGAGTCGTTTTCCTGTTGGTGGGATTGTGCGGATTCGCCGCACCAAGTCTACTCGGCGCTCACCTTACCCCTCCACATAATCTGGTTCACATTGTCTCGGGCATCATCGCCCTTTATTTTGGTTTTGCGGGAAGTTTATCTGGAGCAAAGACCTTCGCACTCGTTTTCGGAGTGGTCTATCTCGCTCTTGGCATTTTGGGTTTGGCAATCGGCACCGGCGAAGAACGAATGTGGATGATTGGACCACTACATTTCGGCAAAGTAGATCACGGCATTCACGTCCTGCTGGGCATCGTTTTCCTGGCGGGCGGACTGTTTACCAAGAAGATCGATTAAGTCTCGTTTTCAGGTTGCAGGGGGAAGTTCTAATAAGTGGCGCACATGCGTCCTCGAGCTCCAACCCCTTGCAACCTGAGCCACAGAATCCGTGTTATCTGTGGTTAATTAGCGGTGTAACACGCGGTCCACCGGTGATCGGATGGGCGTCTACTAGAACTCTCACTTCGAAAACTTCCTGAAGTATTTCCGCTCTTAAAACCTCTTCCGGCGTCCCTGAATGAACCGCTTTTCCCCGCTTCATCAAGGTAATGTTGTCTGCGAATTGTGCGGCGAGGTTGATGTCGTGAGTAACAACGAGAGCCGCAGCCTGATGTTCATCACAACGCTTCCTTACTAAATTCAAAAGCGTCGCCTGGTGCGAGAGATCGAGGTTTGCCGTCGGCTCGTCGAGCAGAAGAATCGGGGCTTCGGTTGCGAGCGCGCGGGCCATGAGCGCACGTTGGCGTTCACCACCGGACAGCTCGTTCATCAAACGGGCACTCAGATCGCTCAACTCAGTTTCCTGCAATACCTCGTCGGCGACTTGTAGATCGCGTTCTGTTTCCCAACCCCAACCCGCGTGAGTGGCCCATGCGAAACGGCCGCCGAGGACGAATTCCAGCACGGTGACTGGAAAGCGGAGTTCCGCTTCCTGAGCGACCACCGCGATGCGACGTGAGATGCTGCGACGATTGAGTCGCTCGATTGGCTCGCCATCGAGCACGATGGTCCCTGAAGACTTCGGAATCTGACCGTTGAGCGTGCGCAGCAGAGTGGATTTTCCGGCGCCATTTGGTCCGAGGATCGCAGTGATCTCACCGGGATTCAACGACAGCGTGAGATCAGCCACCGCTACGCGTTGGTCGTATGAGACTGTCAGATTACGCGCTTGCAGCAAGGTATTCACGCTCTCTTCAATAAATAAATAAACAGCGGCGCACCGATCAGGGCTGTTATGGCTCCCACTGGTAATTCCCTCGGGGCGATGATCGTTCGCGCGACTGTGTCGGCAACGATCACGAACAGCGCTCCGCCAAGTGCAGCCGCGGGAATGCTGACACGGTTGTCACTGCCGAGCGATAGTCGCGCGAGATGTGGAACGACGAGTCCCACATACCCGACCGATCCACTCGCAGCCACCGAACTTCCAACCAACATACTGGCCACGAGAAACACAACTATGCGCACGCGCCCGACTTCGACGCCCAGATCAAATGCGTCACGCTCACCAAGCATCAACAGATTCAACGACCGCGCATGAAGCGTCAGCACGAGGGCTCCAACTATCACAATGACGATTGCAACCGGTAACAAATTCTTGCTCGTTCCGGAGAGATCGCCAAGCAGCCAAAAAGTGAATGATCGGATCCGGGTCGCATCCATCAGAGTGGTGACGAAAACGATCGCTGACGACAGAAATGTCGTGACAATCACACCTGCAAGTATCAAACGCTCGGGTGTTGCACCGGCACGACCTCGCGCGAGTCGATAGACCGCAAACGTCGCTGCCAACGCGCCGGAAAACGCGAGCAATGGACGAATCCATTCATTGGCGCCGAAGAAGATCAAGGCGATCATCGTTCCAACCGCTGCGCCGTTTGAAATACCGAGCAGGTAAGGTTCGGCGAGCGGATTTCGCAGTAGCGCCTGATAACCGGCGCCGGCAGTTGCGAGCGAACCGCCGACAGCAGCAGCCAGCAGGATTCGCGGTAATCGTATTTGAAACAGGATGTCGAACTGATTCGATGTCAAACCGCAGGCGTTCGTTCCAAGAGATGCAAGCGCGCATAGCGATTCGCGCACGGGCAGTCGTTCACTTCCCAACAACGACATCGAGACGATGGCGAGAAGCAGTGCACCTCCAAGCAGCGCACACGAAATTAATGTCTTGCGAAGAGTGACCCGGTTCATTTGAAGGCGTCGGGATGAAGAGCTCGCGCCATCGCCTCGAGCCCGTCGATCGCCCGTGGTCCAGGGCGCGTAAGGTAGTCGTCGTTGATCTTGTACACGTGACCCTGAACCACTGCTGGTGATTGGCGTAGGGCTTCAGTCACGTCTGAGTTAACTGATCCCATCGAGCCACCGGTGGGCAGGATGATCGCTTCCGGTTTCGCAGCCAGTGCCGACTCAGTGCTGTACTTGGGCCATGCGCCCGGGACGTCAGCCGTAACCGATGCCGCTCCGGCGCGACGCATCAGATCAGTCACAAACGCGTCGTGCCCAGCCGTGTAAAGTGGTTCAGCCGAGACTTGATAAAAAACGCGCACGGGTACTCGATTCTTGACAGCCTGCTCGACGGCGTTTACACGCTCGCGCAGTTTCGAAACCAGTTGCTCTGCCTGGGCCTTTTGGCCCGTTATCTCGCCGATTTGCTGAATCGATTTGAAAATCCCATCGAGATCGCGTGGGTCTGAGACAACAACCGCGATGTTCTGGTTGTGAAGTTGTTGCGTGAACACTTCCAGTTGCGAGGAGGTCGAGACCAACACAACCTGAGGCTTCAGCGCGATGATTCGTTCGAGACTCGGATGGAGCGTGTCGCCAACTTCCGCCACCGCTTTCGCTTCGGGCGGGTAGTCACAATAGCTCGTTCGTCCGACAAGTTTGTTTCCGGCGCCAACTGCAAAAACAATCTCAGTCAAATTCGGCGCGAGGGAAACAATCCTTGTTACCGGACCATCGGTTGCGGGTTTCGGTCCAGAGTTACACGCAAACGAAATCGCAACCAGCAAAGCACAGACGACAATCATCACTCTTCGCAACAACGACAGCCCTCCAAATCAACGCAGATCAGGTAACATGCCACAAAAGGCACAAAAAGCACAAAAGGCACATAAGAAAACCTCTCTTTTCCTTTTTGTGCCTTTTGTGCTTTTTGTGCCTTTTTGTGGCTAATCCTCTTTTGTGGCAAGATGCGTGGCGATGATTAAAACCGTGGAATGGACTAAAGACGGCGTGCGCATGCTGGACCAGCGCGTGTTGCCTTCCGAAGAAACTTACCTGATGCTGCGATCCTACGACGAGGTGGCCGAAGCCATCCGTAAGATGGTAATTCGTGGCGCACCCGCGATTGGAGTTGCAGCAGCAATGGGAATCGCGCTCGGCGCCAGCCAGTCAGTCGGCACTTCCGTGGCCGATCTGGATGACGACCTTCAATACATCTGCGACGTGATGAGCAAGACGCGACCTACCGCCGTAAATCTTTTCTGGGCCATCGAGCGAATGCGTGCTTCGTTTCAGAAAAACAAACACCTCGGCGACGTCGAACAAGTCAAAAAAGCACTTGTCGCCGAAGCACTCGCAATCTTTGAAGAAGACATCGCTGCCAACCGAGCGATTGGCGCGTTTGGTGGACCACTAATTCCCGACAACGCCACTGTGCTCACACACTGCAATGCCGGCGCTCTCGCTACTGCCGGAGATTACGGCACCGCACTCGGCGTCATTCGTGGCGCACGCGATGCTGGAAAGAACGTCGCGGTAATCGCCGACGAGACACGTCCTTTTCTACAGGGTCTACGACTGACTGCATGGGAGCTCGCGAAGGATAACATTCCCGTCACTGTGATCACCGACAACATGTCCGGGCATGTAATGAAGAGCGGGAAGGTTGACGCAGTCGTGGTGGGCGCGGATCGCATCGCCGCCAACGGCGACACGGCTAACAAGATCGGGACTTACATGGTCGCAGTGCTCGCCCGCGAACACGGCGTGCCGTTTTATGTTGCGGCGCCGCTGACGACACTCGATCTCTCGCTCGCTACGGGCGACGAGATACCGATCGAAGAACGCGACGCGACGGAAATTACACACATCCGCGATCACCAGCTCGGACCTGACGGCGTGAACGTCCACAATCCGGCGTTCGATGTGACCCCACATCAATTCATCACTGCGATCATAACGGATAAAGGCGTGGCGAGACCGCCCTACGTGAAGAGTTTGAAGAAATTGTTTGAGCCCTAAATCCGCGTTTATCCGCGGCTAAACCTGCTCGATTTCCACCAGTCGATGGTGCGCTCCAGACCCTCGCGCAGATCCACTTTCGACTCATACCCGAGAAACTCTTTTGCGAGCGTGATGTCAGCAAGACTGTGACGCACATCGCCAACGCGTGGTTCAAGGTATTCCGCTGTCACGTCCTCTTTCCCGGTCAATTCTTTCAGCTCCGAGAGCAATTGATTCAGCGTAATGCGCTCTCCATTCGCAACGTTTATCACCTTACCCGAAGCTTCCTTTGATTCAGCGGCTCTGAGATTTGCGAAGACAACGTTCTCGATGTAGGTAAAGTCGCGCGACTGCTCTCCGTCTCCATAAATTACCGGCCGCTCGTTCGACAGAAGCGTGCTGATAAATCGCGAGACGACGCCTGAATACTGCGAACCCGGATCCTGTCGTGGTCCAAAGACGTTAAAGTAGCGCAGCGAAACTGTCTCCAGCCCGTAGACACGCGTGAACACCTGGCAGTAATACTCACCTACAAGCTTCGCGACCGCATACGGCGACAACGGATCCGGCAACATGTGTTCGACTTTTGGCAGTGTAGGCTGATCGCCGTACGCCGAACTCGAGGCTGCGTAAACAACTCGCCTGACCTTCGCATCACGCGCCGCAACTAGCAACGAAAACGTGCCATCGACTGACGCGACATGAGTTTGACGCGGCTCCTCGACCGAACGCGGCACAGATGGAATCGCCGCTTCGTGGAAAACTACCTCGACGCCGTTAAGCACCTTGCTCAGTAATTGCTCATCGGCGACACTGCCCTCGACAAAATCAAGATCGCCGCCGATCTCTTCGATGTTTTCACGATGGCCCGTTGTTAGATCGTCGAGCACCCGAACACGCGCACCCTGCGCCAGCAGTGCCGCAGCGATGTGAGAGCCGATAAACCCAGCGCCTCCAGTTACCAGAACAGTTCCTGTTAGTGGCATCCGATTTACCCTTTACCTGCCAACCCCAACGTATTCAAAACCAAATTCGCGCATGTCTTCGGGCTTATAGATATTTCGCAGATCCGCGATCTTCGGCGTAGTCATCAAGTCGCGAATGCGGATCATGTCGAGCGCGCGAAACTGGTTCCACTCGGTCACGAACACGAGCGCATCCGCGCCTTTGACTGCCGTGTATTCATCGTCAGCGTAATCGATTTCCGGCAACAGCTTCATTGCTTCGTGCTTCGCAACCGGATCGTAAGCGCGGATCTTTGCGCCCTCTTCAAGCAGACTGCGAATGATTCCAACTGCAGGCGCTTCGCGCATGTCGTCTGTTTCAGGTTTGAATGCGAGCCCGAGAACCGCGATCGTCTTATTCTGAAGTGGACCAACGAGTTTACGAATCTTCGTAAGCATCATCGCGCCCTGGCGCTGATTTACTTCGATGACTGCATCGACGATGAGCGACGCTGAATCGTATTGCCGAGCAACAGACGAAAGCGCCCTCGTATCTTTCGGAAAACATGAGCCACCGTAGCCGGGGCCCGGATGCAAAAACTTGCTTCCGATTCGTCGGTCCATGCCGATTGCGCGCGCGACGTCGTGAACGTCGCAACCGATCCGGTCACACAAGTTTGCGATCTCGTTAATGAATGAGACTTTGGTCGCCAGAAAAGCATTGGCCGCATACTTCGTCAGCTCCGCAGCCTCGAGCGAAGTAATCACGAACGGCGCTTCAATCAGGTAGAGCGGCCGGTACAGATCCTTCATGATCGCAATCGCTTCTTCATCGCGACTGCCAATCACTACGCGGTCGGGACGCATGAAGTCGTTGATCGCGGCACCTTCCCTGAGAAATTCAGGATTCGAGACGACACCGAAGTTCGCACGGGTCTTCTTCCGTTCACTAATTAAACTGCGAATGCGTTCGCCGGTCCCGATCGGCACCGTCGATTTGGTAACGACGACCTTATAGCCATTCATGTAGTCGGCGATTGAAAGGGCCGCAGCCTCGACAAAACTCATATCGGGAGAACCATCAGGCTTAGGCGGGGTTCCTACGGCGAGAAAGATTACGAGAGCCTGTTCTACGGCCTGCCGAACGTCTGTAGTGAATCTGAGGCGACCGGCGTTTGTGTTCTTTAAGACGAGCTGTTCGAGGCCGGGCTCGTAAATCGGCATTACACCTTTGAGTAATCGCTCGATCTTATCTTCATCAACGTCGACGCAGGTTACGTCGACACCAAACTCAGCGAAGCATGCTCCGGTTACAAGTCCTACATAACCGGTACCAATCACAGCAATATGCATCTATATCAATTTCCTGTTCCACAGATTGCACAGATTCGCCACCTGCTTCTGCGTAATCTGTGGATGATTCTGTTGTCCTTACATTCAAAACCTTGCGGGTCACGCGTGTGAATTCGCGTGACCCGCAAGGTGAATCTATCTGACCGCAGCGCTGGTTACCAGTGCCACAGTGTTTTTAATCAAGCCGGACGAGCTTACCAGCGAGCTTACTTGGTCGGGCTGACTACGGTAACGCTGCCGCCAAAGTTCAGGTCGTTGTTGTGGAACGCGGCATAAAGAACACCTGCCACTGCGCCGCCGACGGCCAGCAGCAACACTGCCAACGCGCCACCACTCATATCGTCGTCATCGTCGTCAGTCTGCGGATTCGGTGTTCCGGCTGTTGCGCTCTCGCCAGCGGCAACCTGCTTCGAGGTTCCACCGGTCTTGAACTGCGCCATGCCGGAAAGGGTCGAGACTGAAGTGCGTCCACGTGAAGCACTCACAGTGAACGTGGTCGGCTGGCTGCCGTCGACAACAACCGTACCGTCTTTGGTCGTAAGGTTAACTATGGTTCCAGTCAACGTTGATACCTGAGCACTGCCCGTCTCGAGCATCGCTGTGATGCTGTTGTCCGCAAAGCTAAGGCGAAGATTGCTGTTCGGCGAGAGTTCAACTCGACCGACCTTGCTGATGCTCACTGAAGCGCTGCTTTGAGCCGCGGTGCTAATCGTTGAATCTGTGAAAATCGTGCCACCGGAAATCACTTTCTGGCCATTCACAGTGACTTGACCGGAAACCGAAAGCTCGCCTGACGCCTTCGCACCTGGCGCAGCCAACACCACCATTGAGTAAACACTCAAAACGGCAACCGCCACCAAGGTCGCGATGGACTTGCGGCTCCAAGTTTTGCTGATCATTAACTTTCCTCCCGTAATGTGAAACACAAAGGTCTTAATTGCGTACCGCGACGGCCGTACAGTCGTGGGAAAAACTATGAGTCGTTAGCGACCTGTACAAAGCCCGTTAATGCTTGGGATTTATGGCCTCTCAGCCACTAACATTGGATTTATTACACTAATAAAAGCCCTCTGTCAACAATCATTTGGCTTAACTTTGCCACAAATCTGTGTCGGCGTTCACAAGTGGTCGATGGACCCCAATCGTACACCCTCAAATGCGGCTAAACCATCATGGTCGTTTGACGGCAGCCGAGGATTTTTCCGTCTGCTCTGCCTGCTCGTAAGGATCGAGTCGGGCAAAGAGATAAAAATTGCCGCCCGTGGTCCGTACAGTTCCCAGGAATCGAAACGTATTCCGCAGCACTTCACCGACCTTCAAACTCGCCGGCGGGGGCGGATTCGAACCAAACAGAAGCCTCATCTCCTCTCCGGAAACAGCTTCCAGCTCCGGCAGATAGTCGTTGTGTGTTTCGCGCGCCAAACGGATTGCCATTTGACGTAAAGCCTTAATGCGGTTGGAATTATGTCGATAATAGGTAGAGCTGACCTCGCGCCGGCTCACCCGATCATCCACTACTTCCTGTTCGTTGCGCAGGTATCCAAGATAGGCACGAACCACTGGACCAAATTCATCGTCTGAGTATTGTGGACCCTGGTTGGCTCGAACCGGCGTGAGGGCACAAAAGGCCACCAACAGAAACGCGGAGAATCTTCCCTTGATACTTGCCATGGCTTTGCTCCTGGCGGGAGGTAATCCTGTATTTTTATTGTGACTGCGGATTATACCAGCACCAGGATTCACTAAATTGCACCCGTCTTTCGGCAATGTTACATTGATCTTCGTTTTCCGTTAAGCGGCATGTCTTCTTCAGAGCCTCAAGCTAGTTCGGTTGGTAAGAACGTTGCCCTCGGAGTCTGCGGTGGAATCGCAGCTTATAAAGCAGTCGAGGTTTTGCGTGGACTGCAAAAGGCTGGTTGCACTGTCAGAGTTGCGATGACGAAGCGGGCGTGCGAGTTTGTGCAGCCGCTCACGTTTCGCGCACTTTCCGGCAATCACGTCATCGTCGACGATTATGCGCCGGACAATCCTGATCCGATCGCTCACATCACATTTTCTCAAACAGTCGATCTACTGATCGTCGCGCCGGCGACGGCAAACACCATCGCAAAGTTTGCGAACGGTGTGGCGGATGATTTTCTGAGTTCCACTTATCTTGCGTGTACCGCACCTGTTTTGATTGCACCCGCAATGAATACGACGATGTGGGAGCATCCCGCAACACAACGCAACCTGGAACGGCTACGAGCAGACGGAGTGCATTTTGTCGAACCTGATGCGGGCGAAATGGCGTGCGGAACGATTGGACCAGGCCGCCTGAGTGAACCGGATCGGATTGTTGCTGCCGCACTCGAGATTCTCGGCGCTTCGAAAACAAAAGATCTTAGTGGCGAGCGACTGCTCATCACTGTCGGCGCGACGCGTGAAGAGATCGATCCGGTTCGATTTATCTCAAACAGGTCATCAGGAAAGATGGGATTCGCGTTGGCCGAGGCTGCAGTTGAGCGTGGCGCTGAAGTGACTGTGGTCGCTGGTGTAACAACAGCCGCAGCTCCTGATGGTGTTCGGATCGTGAAAGCAATATCGGCTGAAGAAATGTCGCAAGCTGTCGCGCGTGAGAGCGCTGCTGCATCGGTGTTCATCGGCGCTGCAGCGATTGCGGATTATCGTCCGGTGCAACGAGCCAAGCAGAAAATCAAAAAATCTGAAGACTCAATAACTTTGACCTTGGAACGCACGCCGGATGTGCTGTCGCAGGTCGCTGCTGTACGAACGAACGGAATGCTCGTGATCGGATTCGCTGCCGAAACTGAGAACCTGGTCGAGAATGCGCAACAGAAACTGAGCGCGAAGAAACTGGACGCGATCGTCGCGAATGATGTAACGCGTGCCGATTCCGGTTTCGATTCGGCGACGAATGCGATTACGATAATCACGAAAGATGATAATCCGGTTGTACTGCCGACATTATCGAAGCGTGAAGCCGCTGATCGAATCCTGGATGTTATATTGCAGCTACGATGCCCAAAGAAATCCTAAATCTTCTCGAGGAAACAAAGAAACAACTAGAACACTTGCGCGCCTTGGGAGTCGAAGGCATCCGCGTCGATCAGTTTGATCCACCCAATCCGCGTTCAAAACAGCCGGTAGTGGTCGAGCCAGTTGCATCCAAACCAGTGACCTCGCTTTTCGGCGACATCGCGCCGGCACCCGTAACGCTGACTCCATCAAGCGAAACATTCGAACAGATTCACGCCGAAATTGGCGCCTGCACTCGCTGTCCGCTTCACCTCGAGCGCACAAACGTGGTCCATACCGAAGGAAACAGAAAAGCGCGCTTAATGTTTGTCGGCGAGGCGCCGGGTGCTGATGAAGATATTCAATCACGTCCATTTGTCGGTCGCGCCGGACAATTGCTGACGAAGATCATCGAAGCCATCGGCCTCAAACGCGAACAAGTTTTGATCGGAAACGTCAATCGCTGCCGTCCACCCGGCAACCGCGCGCCCACGACTGAAGAAGCAACAACATGCAAGCCATACCTGCTCCGTGAAATCGCGATCGTGCAGCCTGAAGTGATCGTCGTACTGGGCAACACCGCGATGAAAAACCTGCTCGACACGCGCGAAGGAATCACACGACTACGTGGCCGTTTCCAGGACTTCAAAGGCATCAAAGTGATGCCGACGTTTCACCCGGCTTACCTATTGCGCGACCCAACCAAGAAACGCGAGACGTGGGAAGATCTGAAGATGGTTCGCGACTACCTCGACGGCAAACAGACCGACACGGATCCGTGCTAATCTGTGAGCTCCGTGGATAAAACCTCATACGCTGAAGTGGCAGTGCCGCTTCATGTGTTTCAAACATTTACTTACCGTCTGACTCCAGAACAGACTGGCCAGGCCGAAGTGGGCTCGCGTTTAGTAGTGCCGCTCGGGCGCAGTGTTGTCACCGGCTACATCGTCAATTTGCTTGACGACCTCAATGCCGATCTCGTCGAGACAGACATCAAAGACGCGAAAGAGCTGCTCGACGAGACCCCTGTGTGCGGTCCCGAGATTCTGCAACTCGCACGCTGGGTCGCCGACTACTACGCGTGTCCGATTGGTGAAGTCATCAAAGCAGCGTTGCCGCCCGGCATGTCGCCAAAACGAAAGTCGGCGCCAGTCACCCAGGCAAAGCTGCGCCGCTTCGTTCGATTAAAACAAGCATCGGACTCGGAAGAACAAAAGCTTACCGAAGCACAGCGGCGCGTGCTCGACACGTTAGCGGCGAATGGTCCAATGCTGGTCCAGGCGGTAATCAAAACAGCAAACGTCGGCGCGTCAACAGTCTCGTCGTTAGAGAAGAAAGCGCTCGTTGAAATCTACGTTGACGCGATTCGTCGCGATCCACTCGCGGAGAACCTCGGCATCTATGACGTCGAACACAATCTCACCACCGGACAAGCAAAAGTTCTCGCGCAGATCGAAGAACAGATGAATGCGGGTGAGTATTCAGCCTTTCTGCTGCACGGTGTCACAGGCAGCGGCAAGACCGAGGTTTACATGCGCGCCATGAACAATGCGCTCAGTCTCGGTCGCTCGGCGATGATGCTCGTACCCGAAATCGCACTCACGCCGGTGTTTTCACGACGCCTGCGCGCGCGTTTCGGAGATCAGGTAGCAATCTTTCACTCGTCCCTTCAGAAAGGGGAACGATTCGACGAGTGGACACGCGTGCGAAACGGTGAAGCACGCGTCGTGATCGGAACACGTTCGGCTGTGTTCGCGCCGGTGAAGAACCTCGGCTTGATCGTTGTCGATGAAGAACACGAGTCGTCTTACCGGCAGCAGGAGTCGCCTTACTACAACGCGCGCGATGTCGCGATTGTGCGTGCACAAAAAGAATCGGCCACCGTCGTGCTCGGCTCGGCAACTCCTTCGCTCGAATCATTCCACAACGCGCGCAAAGGCAAGTATCACTTTGTGAGTTTGCCTGAACGCATCGGCGCACGACCGATGGCCGAAGCAAAGATTGTCGACATGCGCAATGTCTTTGCCCGGCATGGCAAGCCGCGCGTCTTTTCAGATGAGTTGCTGGAAGCGATTCGAGAAACACGCGAACGTGGCGAGCAGTCGATCATACTGCTCAACCGGCGCGGCTATTCCAGTTTCATCCTTTGCCGCTCGTGCGGCGAGACTGTGCAGTGTCCAAATTGCGACGTGACGCTGACGTATCATCGCAGCGAGCGCGTGATCGTTTGTCACTATTGCAATCATCGCGAAGCAGTGCCGCGTGTGTGTCCGTCATGCAGCAAGAAATATATTTACTACGTGGGCGAAGGCACCGAGCAACTCGAGGAAATGTTGAAGCTGCTCTTCCCTGCCCTACGTGTCGCTCGCATCGATCGCGACACCACTACGCGTCGAAAAGTCTTCGAGCAATCACTCGCCGATTTCAGTGCGGGCCGGATTGATACGCTCGTTGGAACTCAGATGTTGGCCAAAGGTCACGACTTCCCGAACGTGACACTCGTTGGTGTGGTTTCAGTCGACGCTGGTCTCGCATTGCCTGACTTTCGTTCGGCCGAGCGGACGTTTCAGTTGATCACGCAGGTGGCGGGACGTGCCGGACGCGGTGATCGGCCGGGCCGCGTTTTGATTCAAACGTATCATCCGTATCACTATTCTCTGCGACACGCGTGTGCGCAGGATTACGAAGGCTTTTTTGAGGAAGAACTACGCTACCGGCAAAATCATTCGTATCCGCCGTTCGTCGCGCTCGCCAGTTTGCTGATTCATGGACCAGACCTGGGACGCGTGCGTTCGGATAGTCTCGAGCTTCGCAAGCAGCTCGATCTTGTGAATCAGGATCGGCAGTGTCGAATACTTGGACCAGCGCCAGCGCCGCTTTCGAGGTTGAAGGGCGAGCATCGGTTTCAGATATTGATCAAGTCGCGGTCGCGAAAGCACTTGCGCGAAGTTGCGGATGCGGCGTTGAAGGCGGTTGCAGACGGTGGCGCGAATTTGAGATCGATAAACCTTGAGATCGATCCTGTTTCGATCATGTGAGGATAAGAAATGAAGTTATCAGAATTGGCTGAACGGACCGGCGCTCGGGTCGAAGGTGCTACTGACGATGTCGAGATCGTTGGCGCGGCGGGGCTTGATGAAGCCGGCGAAGGACACGTGACATTTCTCGCGAATCCGCGCTACACGCCGCGAGTTAACAGCACACACGCTTCCGCAATCTATCTCAGCGAAGACGCTCAGACCGAGCGGCAGATTCCGATTCTGCGTGTGAAAGATCCGTATCTCGCTTACACGCGCGCGCTGCGGATCTTCAGTCCTGAGGCCGAGATTGAGCCGTTCATCCATCCGTCGGCGGTGATCGAACCGACGGCGAAGTTGGCAAAGAACGTCGCCATCGGTGCGTGCGCCGTGATTGGCCGCAACGTCTTTATCGGAGACGAAGTGCGTATCCATCCGAACGTCACGATCTACGACGACGTCACGATCGGTCGAGGCTCAGTCATACACTCCGGCGTAGCGATTCGCGAACGCACGGTGGTCGGCGAACGAGTCGTGATTCATAACAACGCCGTGATCGGCTGCGATGGTTTTGGCTACGCGAAGGACGAAGAGAAACACTGGTTAAAGATTCCTCAGACGGGGCGAGTAGTAATCGAAGATGATGTTGAGATTGGCGCCGCGACGACGATCGATCGTGCTTCAGTCGGCGAGAGTCGCATCGGCCGCGGATCGAAACTCGATAACCTCGTTCAGATTGGTCACTCGTGCACGGTAGGCGAAGACACGCTGCTCTGTGCGCAAGTTGGGCTTGCGGGAAGTTCGCACATCGGCAACCGCGTAATCCTCGCGGGCCAGGCTGGTGTCGCGGGTCATTTAACGATTGGCGATGATGTGGTGTTAACCGCCAAGAGTGCGACGAGTCACGATATTCCGGCGGGCAAAGTTATTTCCGGTATTCCGGCGTTTGATAACAAGGATTGGTTGAGATCGACGGCAGCTTTCCGGAGATTGGGTGAGATGCAGAGAACCGTCAGAGACCTTGAACGGAGAATAAAAGCAGCCACGGATAAAACGGATTGAAATCCGGATTTTAAATCCGTGTCATCTGTGGCTAAGTAATGGCTCCGCCATCCACAATGACGACTTCCCCGTTCATGAAACTATTTCGTTCGCTCACCATGAACGCCGCATACTCAGCGAGTTCTTCCGGACGTCCGAGCCTGCCGGCCGAGGTCCAGAAATCGTGCATCTGTAACAATCGATCGGGCAGCGCCTGAGCGAGATCCGTATCGAAGATTCCCGCCGCAATCGCATTTACACGCACACCAAACGTCGATGCTTCTCGTGAGAGACATTTCGTGAAGCCAATCATCGCGGCTTTCGAAGTCGCGTAGTGAACGGCTGTCGGCAGCGCCCGCATCGCGCCGATGGAAGTGATGTTGAGGATGATTCCCTTTCGTTGGCGGATCATCTGTTTGTACATCGGCTTCGTCACTGCAAACAGACTGTCGACATTCGTATGGATCACTTCATCCCAGGCACGGTCAGTTGTGGTGGCGAACATGTCTCCACGATTGATGGCGGCGTTGTTGACGAGGATGTCGATGCCACCCCATTTTTCGACTAGCTCGCGGGTCAGCTTCTTCATGCCGACACGGTCAACGACCGAGACTTTGGCGCTGAACGACTTGCCGCCATGGGCCTCGATTTTTTGACTCATCTCGGCGGCAAGATCCTCGCGCGAGTTATAGCTGAACGCCACGTCTGCGCCTTCGCGCGCGAATATGTCGCAGATTGCCGCACCGATGCCACGCGTTCCGCCGGTTATGAACGCACGTTTTCCCTCAAGCAAAAGACTCACTGAAGATTGTTTCTCCTAATAGTTAGACGGGGCTAAAGTTAACTGCCGCGGGCCAGATTAAAGCGTGAAAGCGCCATACAGTCAATTAAGCGCGTCGAGATCGGGCAAAAAGTCGAGCATAGCCGAGAGGGAGTGTTGGACGAAATCTGTGCGAATTTCGCTGTAATTGAGGCCCTGACGGAGCCCGCCGAGCGCGAAATCCAGGTTTGGAAGAATTGCCCGATCGCGCTCCTGGATGATAATTCGATCGAGAAATGCCACACCTCGCGCAAGCGAATCGGCGTATGTGTCTTGACGTTCCGCATCACCAATCGATGTGGCGAGCGATAAGGCAGCGGCGATGCCTTCGAGATAGACGGCAGTTGTGTATCCGGGCGCACCGGGCTGGTGATCGTTGATGAAACCACCGGTCTTGTCCTGTTGATATCCCAACAGCCAATCGGCAACTTCGAATACAAAACTCGCGAGCTCCGGATCGCGAGTAACCTGCCACCATTTGCTGAACGACTGCATCAGCCAAGTCACCTGGCCAAAGTGACGCTTGTAGCGAAAGCGATGCCGGTAATACTGGAACGATCGGCGTAAACGTTGCTCATCGATGTTGGAAACCTTTGCTTCGCAAGCGACTGCGAGAGCGAGCAGGACTTGTCCGGGAAAATAGTCTTGATAAACATCAGGTGACGGATCATCTGCACTGTGGTGAGTGGCGATGCGTCCGTGCGAAAGAGTAACGCAGCGCCATAGTATCGCAGCGAGATCCTTCATCAGGTCACGACGCGGATCGTTTTCAGGAAGATTGCTGAGCGCCAGTAATAGGAACGACGTTTCGGCAACGGCTGGTGTCTCGGTTTCAACTTGTAACCAGACATCGTCTCCGTCGCGAACTACTTTAGCGACCAGTGAGTCGATTACTTTATCTGCCGCGCTTCTTACCTCTTCATCGCCGAAGACACTCGCCGCACGAGCCAGTACCCACGCTCCATGAGCCTGCCTCGCAAGATCATCTGATTCATAAAGTCGGTTATGAAAAGGTTGGTAACCCGAGTAGAACGTTCCGTCTTCTCTCAAATGTTTGAGCAGGTAGTGCAGGTGTAACTTGCCGAGGTTTGTAACCAATTCTTTGAGTGGCGGTAATTCTTTCCGCGAACGGCTGAAACCTCCGACCGTTAACTCAACTCCTTCCGGGCCTGCAAACCAAGTCGCACAATCATACCGAACCCAGTAATACGGCGGTTCATTCAATCCCGCCTTTTCGATCACTGCTTTCGCAAAACCCACCGAGTCGAGATTCCAGAACGAACCGACAAACGGCAGCAACAAGCCAACGCGATCGTCCTGATAGACCATCACCGTCTGGTCGCCGTGGCGATAGTAATTAACAACCTCCTCCGGAGGACACTCACCGAGTGGCAATGGATCGAACAGGAAGGAAACCGTAACCGCAACGTTCTCGGCGTCGATTGGCGTTCGTCCGGCAAATCTTTCGTCACGAAGAGCAGCCTTAGCAATTGTCTTCAAATCTTCATCGAGGTGGCGTAGCTTCTGGCCCATGCAGCCACGCAGATGGCCATTGATGTAGATCGTCAGGTACAACGAATCGACATTTTTTGGAAGCAGATTTTCCGGTAACGACTCGGTAGTCTCCGGACGCTCGAGCAATTGGGCGAGCACAAGATCTCGCGCACGTTCGGCGACCGGACCGCATATCTGCCGATCCTTCTGCCATGGTGTTTCGTCCGGCGCCGGCACACCTGTTGGCTGCCATTTCTCTCCCGGCTCGATCACTTTCGTGACCTCGTGACGAAACAGTTCGTATGGCTCAAACGAAATCAGCTTCGCATTCTTGATGCGCGCGTGTTGAAACTGCGCCCACTCGTTTGCAATCCCAGGCATACGCGGCAACGCGCCGCCCATCCACGCGCGCCGTTCCAAACTCCTGACAACAATTCCGTAGCGATCGTTGTCGAGTTTGCCCGGAGTACACTGCTCCAGAGCACTAAAGAACGTCACCGCAAACGCACTCTCGGCGACGATCTTTAATCCATCCTCGCCTGCAGGTAAACCCGCAGCCGTGCTTACCGCAGCCATAACCAGATCGTCTGCGGCCGATTTCGATTCTTCGCCCGGGAAGTGCCAGAAGCCACCGCGAGCATGTCGCTTGTAAACACTCGCGCGCGATCGAATGCTGACCCAGGCACCGCCGGCTGAATTGTATTTCTTGTCGAGTTGCTCGGGTGGGCGCAGAAGCTTTCCAGTTGAAAGATATTCAGAAATGACCACACGGGCGAGTTCGGCTGGATGAAGACCTTCCGGGGCGTACTGCGTGGCCCATTCAAATGCTGGAAAGTTCTTCGACGGGTTGATCGGGATCTTGTCTTCGTCGTCCATGAACGCAATGAAGTCGTCCCAGATGTCGAAGACGGCTTCCATGTGATAACCACTCTGCTGCATCAACGCGTAGCCGTTCTGCCAACCAAAGCGAACTAGACAAATCCCGCCCTCGACGCGCAAGCCAGCCTGCTCCAGTCGTTCCGTCGCTTCGGTCATACAAGTTCCCGAGCTAACAGAGTCATCGATGATAATCACCGGTTCGTTCGGATCGATGATGCCTTCGATGAGTTTCAGTGACCCGTGTTGTTTGCGTTCTTTTCGGACCAGGAGACCACGATACTCGGGATTTTGAACGATGCATGACTGAAGAATCGGGATACCCGTTACTCCATACGTTGCGATTTGTCGCCCGTCGAAGCGTTTAAGCAGTTCGAGCACACACTGCCCTGCCAGTTGCGCGCCTCTTGGCGAGAGCGTTACGGCGAGTGAGTCAAGCATCCAACGCGCACTCGTACCATCGCGTGAGAGCACTGGCTGCGAGTCCGTGCGATAAAGAATACCGCTACGCTGAAGCATTTCGAGCAACTCAGCGCGCGCCGACTGGAAGCTTTCCGGTAACGACTGCAGCGTAGTTGTTAGCGCTTCGCGAAGCATCTTTGAAGGATTTACCGGATTATGAGCAAGATTGACAGAATGAAGGGGCTAGAAGTTTTGATTCTCGGGGAGCGCCAGGCTCAGATAACGGTTGTCCAGATGGATCATCAGATCTTTGCTGACAAATTCCTGTAACGCACTCTCAACCCACGGCGCATCGTCGAACTTCGTAGCGATCTCCTTGCGGCTACGGGAATCGGCACAGTACTCGTAAAGCGCCGCGTAATCACCGCTGTACGTCGTCGAATGCGGTGCGCCGTTCCGGCCATCATTGATCAGAATCGTCGCCCATCCTTTTCGATAACGCAGTGACGGTCGCGGACGCTGTCGCCAACGATCCTGCCAATTGTCGACAGCGGCAAAGATTTCATCGTATGAACGATCCTCCACCGTGTTGCTCATCTCGTGTTCGAAGTAATACGACACGCGATTCAGGTTGAACCGATCCTTCGGGAACAAATAATCGTAGCAGGGCGACGGCACCAGGCGACTAATTGACTGCGACTCAGGATCGCTGTACATCGGCGAACCACGGTCTGCACGCGCCTTCGCGATCGCCCACGGCGCCTGGAAATGATGAATCTTCGCAATCACGTCACACTGCGCGCGGTAGTCCTCCTCGGTCTCACCCGGAAAACGCAGCAGGATGTTGTAAAGGTTATTGATGCCGTAGTAAGTAGACCACTTGATCAGCTCGAGATTACGCATACCCGTCGTATGCTTCTTCATGAGCTTGAGAATGTGTGTTGAGAAACTCTCGACACCCGGCTGAATCGAAAACAATCCGCCTTTGCGCATGTGCCGTAGTTGTGCACGAGAGAGACTCGGCCGCACTTCGTAATGAAGACGAATGTCTGTGTTTGCCTCGCTCAGTTGGCCGAATAGTCTGTCGATGTATTCAGGCTCGATAATGTTATCGATGGCGTTGAAGTCGAGGATGCCGTAGCGTTGCGAAAGCGCGTCGAGTTGTTCGATGACGTTCTCGACTCGCTTCGATCTGAATTCCATTCCGGCACGATTCAAACCACAGAACGTGCAGTGATTTTTGACGCCCCACCAGCAGCCGCGCGCCGTTTCGATCGGCAGCAAAACCTCCTGTGCGTCGTTCCAGAAGTGATAACCACCTTGCTTGCGCGCGTAGAAATACTCGTCAAAATCCGGAACCGGAGTCTTATTCATGTCGGCGAGATTTGGCGCGCGTCCGTTAAAGACGACCTCGCCATTCTCACGCCACATGATTCCCGGCATTCCCTTCATCGACTCGCCGCTGTAAACACGTCGAATCGCGCGCGGGAGAGTCTCGTCAGCATCGCCGCAGTGAATGAAATCCACTTGCGGACAGCCGTTCATGATCTCTTCGGCAATGTCGTCTTCGAACGTAGCGCCGCCCATCATGATCGGAATGTGCGGGTAACGTTCTTTCAACGCTCGCGCGAGTGCGACGCTGGCCAGCGTTTGCTGGAACACGACTGAGAAGCCGATCAAACCAAAGCGGCTCCAATCGACACTCGTAAGACACCAGTCGATGAAAGCCGGCGCCGCGTTTTCACGCAGACGGCGGAGATCGTCAAACGAGCATCCGGCCCTGGCGCAGATCGCTTCGAGATTGCCGCGGTAAATCTCGTAGTAGTCTTCGTCTTTCGCAAAGTCGCCAAACGCGGCTTTGGTCCAAATCCATTCTCCCACCATCGACGGATACACATCGGCGAGTGTCTCGTTCACGCTCCACCCGACTTGCGTACCGAAGTACATGAAGAGCGAGAAAGTTTGCACAGGAATGCCTGCCTGCTCGAGAGTTGGTTTGAGCAGCGCAAGTTGGAATGATGGGAAGCGTGCCGAGAGTGTCGGCATGCTAATTAGTGCAACCGGTTTCAAAACTATCCTCCGAAAAAAATGCCAGCCACAGACTACAACGAGAATCTATGCAATCCGTGGCTGGCCGCTGTGCTCAATACTTCTTCGGAGAATCTGGCGCAACCTCGGGAATCGGCCTGGGTGCTCGCTCAGGTGAGATTTCCGGGATTGGTCTTGGCGCCTTTTCAGGCGAGATTTCGGGAATGGGCCGAGGAGCTTTCTCCGGCGCGATTTCCGGATGTGGTGCCACTTCCGGAATGGGTCGCGGAGCTTTCTGCGGCGCCACTTCTGGAATCGGTTTTCGATACGGATCAGGTGCGACTTCCGGAATCGGCTTAATCTCGGGCGCGACTTCCGGAATGGGCTTGATCTCGGGTGCTATTTCCGGGATTGGTCTAATCTCCGGCGCAATCTCCGGGATCGGTCGGATTTCCGTTTTGATCTCGGGTGCGACTTCCGGTATCGGTCGGATCTCAGGTGCAACTTCCGGAATTGGTTTGATCTCGGGTGCGATTTCAGGAATGGGCCGAATCTCGGGTGCGATTTCCGGAATCGGTCTAATTTCGGGTGCAACCTCCGGGATCGGTCGAGCAGCTTGGTCCGGCTTGCTACGTTGTTGTGCAATTCGCGGTGTACTCATGAATGATTCTCCCAAAGTTATGAGGCACAGGATCGCTTGAAGCTTATGAGTTTCAAGTGAGAGCTGACGACGGAGAGACCGCCGCAGCGGAAAAAAGGTTACAAGTTAACGAGGGAACGCGCGGCAGGTTAATGCCAGAATGGTGATCCTGTCAATAAAAATTGCCACAAAGAAGCACAAAACGTTCAAATGAAAAACATTTGTGACTTTGTGTAAGCCAGCATCATTAAATCGAATTCGTGCTTATTGGATTTTGCGCCAGTCTTTTTGTGATGGCACGCACAGCGTTATCAATTTCTTTTCTTATCCAGCCCGCATATTGTGCACGCTAATTATCGCAGGATGGAGCAGAAACAAGAGTGACCTAGATGCTGACGCAGCTCGCTGGAACGTCGAGAGTGTGGCCGGCACGGCGATGCGATGATCACCAGCATCCGTATGGAAACGAAATCGGCTCGCTCAGCACCCCAGGCTCCCAGCGCACCCGGGATTAAGCGCAACGGCCGGTGAACATGAAGGCGAGAATAAACTGTCGTGGAATGCGATCTCGAAAGCGCGAAGTTACAGCGAAGCAAGCCAGGATCCCGGCACCGCCAAGTGGAAAGCGTACTGGTTCCGCGTCGCCGCAATCGGTGCCGCATGCTACATCTAGTACATCCGTCTTAGGAGTTTTCCGTACGAACAAGTTTTGCGACTACTTTAGAGAATAGGGCACCATTCTACCTGATGCATCAGTTCCAGTAACCTGCGGCTTTCCTCCAAGTCGAGAGGTTCGATACCAACAATTCTTTCGCTGTCAAGAACTTCAACAGGGTTTCTAATTAGCACCAGGGAGAGCGTTTGGCTTGAACACATAAGAGCATAGACTTGCATCACATCAGAACCACCATCCCATTCACGAAATGGCAACACATCGCCCCATGAACGGCTCTTAATGGCATTCAGAAACGCTTCCAATCGGAATTTGTGGTTTGGATCATCGATGATCGAAGCAAATAAGGCGAATTTGTGGCCGCTTAGCGACTCTCCGCACCCAGGACAGAGCTCCAGCTCAAGGATTTTGTTTCGCATATCTTAAGTGGCAAATCGTCGAGGAATCACTCTTTCCTATCATGTGATGGGAGCCTGTAATCATGTAAAGTGCTTTTTCAACCGGCCAAAACTTTGAATAACGGTTAGTGGCGTTCCATGTTTGATGCCGCGGTAGATATTGGTCGCTTGGGTAGGTTTTCTACGGCTAAGTTATAGAGGGCCTTTCCTCCTTTACTGCCGGCAACTGCCCCTCCGGCACCACCAGCAAGTGCTCCCACTGCCGCTCCTACGACTGTGCCTACGCCAGGCTCAACTGCGGTTCCAACAATCATTGCCTCAATGGCTCCTCCTAGAATAGCTCCGCCCGCGGCTCCACCGTTACCGCCCACGTATGCTCCAGCCCACGCGCCTGCCTCACTTGCGACAGCTTCTCCCCGATGCCCTGGCTCAGATGTTGCAATCGCCACGACAGAAAAGACTACGGCGGTGCTTGTTGCTGCGCGTCCGAGTCCTTCACTCACCACTCCGACTTTATTCCAAAATGGACTTGTTCGCTTCGCGCTATCGACCGTCCATTTGGCAGCCTGGCCTTCACGGCTTTTGTCAGCAACTTTCGAGAGTTCTCGAGAAAACGAACCCATTTTCTCTCTAGTCGCTGCTCTAAGAATCTCTCGTTCTGCGCTGGTAGCACCCTTTGCAGCAGCGGTATATTGAGCTCGATAATGCCCGTCCCGCATCAGAGTTACGCCCGCGTAAATTGCCCCACCCTGCAATGCCCTAGTTCCCTCCGCAATTTGACCTTCAACCCCATCGTGACCATCAAGATCCACATACCGCAGAGGATTATTAAAGCTATATTGATACTTATTCAAAGACTGGGGATTTAACATGTTGGCGTAAAATGTTGGATTGGCGGATGCGGTGCTTGAAAAGTTGTACAATTCATCGGGTCCGCCACTAAACTCATCGGGAGATGTAAACCTTCCTTGCACTGACGAATAGTACCGCGCCAAAAAGTAGTCGAGCCCAGTCTCAAAATCCCGTTCTTTTGAGGTAAACTGCTGGCGCACAGCGTCAGTATTTGTATAGCCGAGTGGAACTGTATTGCGTAAGCCGACGTTTGAGAACAACTCCTCGCCGAACGGCAGGTAGTCGTGTCGCTTTACTCCAGCGACGCTTCCGGTTTGATCTATGACCATTCGTGGAGTACCTAGCTGATCCGAAACTAGCCACTGAATTCCAGCACCGTTATTTGTAGAACCGACAACGCGCACATTATCGATAAACGCGGTGTGATCACCGCCCAACGGATTCACCGCCGCAAACTTGATTGTGTGTGCGCCGGCAGAGACTGTGAAAGCTGGTGTGTCGTAATCCAGATAGCTCGTACCGGTTGGGTGAAAAGTTCCCAGTAACTGGTTATCGATAAAGACTTGAAAATCCTGCCCGCCGGCGTTGCAGCAATTCCCGCGTTGCGCGGCTTTGAAAAGAATTGAATAGCTCACCCCTGATTGGAAACCCGAGACTGATTGAGTGATAGTCGCGAGAGTGCCCTGCAAAAAGGCCACTTGGCTCCCTTCGGGTGCGCTCGGATTGCCGGATGTAAACGCGCTTCCGTTCGCACTTAGACCAGCGCCGGACGCGAAAGTCCATGAACCGCCATTGGGACTGAACACCCATAGACCCGCACCAACACTCGGGGTTTCAAAACCGGAATTGCTGACACTCAACGTCGAGAAAGCTGCCTGACTGTTG
Source organism: Pyrinomonadaceae bacterium (assembly GCA_036401595.1). Classification (GTDB taxonomy): domain Bacteria; phylum Acidobacteriota; class Blastocatellia; order Pyrinomonadales; family Pyrinomonadaceae; genus PSRF01. The sequence goes on along the minus strand of DASWUM010000158.1, from coordinate 37,131 downwards.
ACCAGCTTGAAGTCGTCGTACTTTGCGGTACCCGGGCTGGCATTACCGATACCGTAAGCACCGGCATGCAGTTGGAACCTCAGACCAGTTAACGCGAAACCTAAGTTAACTGTTTTCTGTGTGGTCCAACCTGTTCCGTTACCACTAGTTTCAAATGCGACTGTATTCGCCGTCTGATCGTGACGGATTCTCCAAAAGCGATGCGAGGCAGGATTGTAGGTAATGATCAATTGATCGTTTGCACCGTTTACCATGGAACGAAAGAGCAAATTAGTTGCACCGACGTTGATGAGGAAATAGTTTGACGCATTCTTCTGGATCATCAATGCATTTTCAACCCAACCAGCCTGACTGACCACCTGCGGTACTTCCAACTGGACCATCTTTCCTTCCATGCTGTAAGTGCCAACTGAAATTACACCGTTGTAAGTCTGAGTACTGCCCGGCACGGTGATTTGCAGCTGCTGATTTTGCTCACTCACCGCTGCTGGAGAATTGGGATCCAGAACACTCCATTTTACTGTGCTCAAACTGTTGTCGTTGAAGTCATCACTGAATTCGGGGACGATCGGAACACCGTTGACATCAGCTACTACCAACAACTGACCGTTGCGATAACCATATTCTTTTTGAGGCGCGTTCGCAGCACCGCTTGCTGCGTACTCGGCCACCAACTCGCCATCCATGCCATAAACTTGCCAGTTCTCCTGGTTCGAGACCTTTCGTCGAGTGCGTTGACCATCGGCGTTGTAAGTGTAGTTAGCGGTTGCGCCATTCTTGTCTTGTATGTCGGTGATGTGATTTTCAGCGTCGAATGTAGCACTGCCGAAGCCGGTATATATGTCTTTGATCTGATTACCAGCGGCGTCATACGTAATGCGTTTTTGATTATCAGGCAGGCCCAGATCCCCTGGAGCATACAAACGATTTGTCGTGTCCTCCTTCTGAAAAGCTGTATTATTGATACCTGTGCCGTATGTGCGAGGATTCGGATCGTCCGGATCTTGAGTGGTATCGATAGTGCGGTTTCCCCAGCGATCGTAAGCAAACCACTGCCGCCACAGTTGGTTATTGTTTGCAACTTCACGCACTGACTGCAAGCGGTTTAAGGCGTCATAATCGTACTGTTGATACCATGAAACAAAAGTAGTCGCCTGTTCAGTGGTGGGAATGTCGATTTGCTGCTTTCTCAGATTGCCGTTGTTGTCCGTCGGATTACAGTTAGCGCCAGAACACTGGAGACCGTATCTGTTGAGGATTCGGCCGCGGTCATAGGAACTGCCTGTCGTTGTGCTGACAAGAATCTCAGTCAACTGTTGTCGCCAGTTATAGTGCAGTTTGTGATAAATCTCCTTGTTCGTTCCAAACTGCTCTTGCGTCATCTGCCCGGCAGACTCATATGAGATATCTCTGGAGTAAGTACGGGAGTTTCCATCACCCAGAGTCCCGGTGAAGGCGAGATTAGTCTGGTCCTTGTTTGCCAAACGTCCTGCGTTGTCGTAGTTGTAATTAACAAAATGGCCGGAAGGATAAATTTGAGAAAGTACCTGGCCAGCCCGATTGTAGGTTCGTGTCACCTGATAAGGCGGCTTCCATTCGTTATTTAGTTTGAAAGACTGATTCAAAACTAACGGTCTGCCAAAAGCGTCATAACTGTCGAAAACCGTCCTCTCGACGTTGGTGCCATTAGATTCAGTTCCACCCGCATAGCTCTTCCACACACGACCGATGCCGTTTCCGGCACCGTCGTATATTCGAGTTACGTCCGGAACGACAGCAGTGTTGGAGTAGTCAATGGTGGTGTTGCGATTCAGCAAATCGTAAACGTATGTGGACACCACTCCACGTGGATCTGTTTTCTGCGTGAGATTTCCAACGACGTCATATTGATAGCCAGTGGACCAGGCGCTGTTTCCAGTGATGGGATCCGTGAGATTTAGACTTGCCAGAGTTGCATGTTCCGGGTTCCGCGAGCGAATTAGCCGCTTAAGCGAGTCGTACAGAAAGAAACGCAGCTGTCCGCCTTGATTGACTTTCACCAAGTTGTCCAGAGCGTCGTAAGTATAGGTGGTCTGATAGTTCAGTCCGGTTGGATTTTGTGGCTGCGGGTCCTCCCAAACATCGGTCAAGCGGCCTAAAGCGTCGGTAACACTCTTCCGCCGTTTGCCCGTTTGATCCGTCACGATCACACTATTGCCCTGATAACTCGTGCTAACCGACGCACCATCCGGTGTCGTTACGGAAGTCACGCGACCCAGGGCATCGAATGCCTGTACGGTCCAAATGACGTCCTCATTCGGCCGAAACGGATTTGAGGTTCTATGAGGACGTCCGGCGCCGTCATATTGTGTCTGGGACGCGATAAAGTCTGTGCCGTTCTCGTATTTCCGCGACTCAATAGTCCGGCCCAGTCCGTCATAAACAACACTACTTACAAGAATGTTGTCGTTGGCGCTAACTAAGTCGCTCTTCGTGTAAACCGTTAAATGAGGATCGTCATACTGAAACGTGGTCTGATTCTCTGCCGTGGTTCCAATTCCGCGTCTGATTTGAGTCAAACGATCAAGTGAGTCGATGTGATAGCCGGCAGCGACCACGCCATTTAGATCCTGGGTATTAATTGCCTGTCCAAGATAATAGTCGTATTGGGTGAACGCTGACTGGTTCAGTGCATTTGTTATCTGGGTTGGAAACGCAAACGTATGTTGCAGTCCTAGCTCAGTGATCGTGTCACGGTCCGCGAGCGAATTATCCGGACCGCCAAAATTATCGTCATAGACAATGTTGGCTGCGATAATGTTACCGGCTGTACTTCTCGGATCTATAGCCCTGACAATATTTCCTGCGATGTCGAACTGGTTATAAGTCGTGATCGCAGTTCCAGCCGGTAAGAGATAGTTTGATACCGCCGTGGCATTGCCCCGCTTATTGTAAGTAGAGACCGCATTATCGTGTCCGCATATATCTATGCGAGGCACTAGATTCGCATGGAACGATGAATCGGCAACGTAATTGTCGTATTCGAAAACAGCCCTTGCCCGCTCGACGTTCCCAGCGTCGTAAACAGATATCTGCGACGGCAGATTGCGTATGTGAGATGTAAGAGTCAGATCGGGAGCGGTCGAGTTTGGCAATAAGGCGTCGTAGCCTGAGGTCAAAAACGACGTAACTGTTTTACGGATGAGAGGGCCAGGCGCACCTGAGCCATAATCAAACTCCCAGATTTTGGTCTGATTGTTATATTGATCAAAACCTGGCGGCCCGTTTGGATCGCTGGGATCAATTGAGGTCGTTTTTGACACCTGATTTGTATCGACTAATGTTGTGGTTGTTTCCACCAGGCGCGGATCGTTCGCCGGCGAATCGTTCGCACTGCCAGTCCACCAACTAATCACAGCTCGTTGCTGCCATGTGTTGTTCACGCGGCGCAGAACAGTGGCGCCATCAGCGGCCAGTAACTCGGTTTGATATTCCAGTCCACTTGTCCACTTGGGATAGAGGACGAATGGATCGGGAGGTATCAGCTTATTTCCATAGAAATAATGCTTGGTCCTACTGATGAGCGCGTCATTGTTTTTAGGGTCGAGTACGTCGACTATCCCTAGCGTGGCATCGCCGGGGAAGCCACCCGTTGAGTAGCGTGTTTTGGTTTCATAGGAAGTGGTGGTGGTATTGAGCGCAGTTCGCCGTTCATTCACCTCATTGATCACGCCAAAAACATGGTCCCCTGATTGATAGGTAAGATTGGTCCAATCGTAATCAATGCGACCACCGGTTGGCAGGATTACCTGTGCAAGATTTGCATAGGAGTCGTAACGGAACTGATATTTGCGACCATCTGGCAATTCGACAGCAGTCGTTACACCTGTATTAAACGTTCCATTTTGCGGGTTTTGGAAGCTAAATAGCTCAGCAAATGTCTTTAGTATGTATTCAGTTGAACCGTCTGGATGTTTGCGAAGCGCATTGCCTAGCGAATCGGAATAGACCTTGATCGTCCGCGTTTCACCATCCGCGCCCTTGAAGGTGATGACTCCTCCGGAAATGCTAATGTGGCGATTCAGAGAATCGTCGATGCCAGTCAAAGTCGTGCCGGTATAGGTGAAACTGATCTTATTGCCGTTGTTGTCTCGTATCCATGAGACTTTGCCGCTATCGATGCGATAACGAGTTCCATCGCGAAACAACAAATAACCCGATGGGTAAATGACATTCGGATCCTGTGGCGTTCGCTCATCAAGGATGTCGGCTTCGGAAATGAAGGTCATCGCCGAACCGTCCGCCGAGACAAATACCTTTCCTCTCGATGATCCTCCGGAACATCCTCCACCCATTATCGGTTCTCCGCCAAATTTCGTATCGCGCAATTCAGTTTCGGTGCCATCGGCGCCAGTAAATGTGAGGCGAGTCAGGGTCTTAAAATGAATGGGACCCGAGCATCCTTCGGCGGCATAAGCCGGAGCTGTACCCGACTGCCGACCCTGCAAGACACCTGGGCTGAATCCGGGCCGAATTCCGGTCCACCAGATCGGGTTTGCGATGTAACGGTAATTAGATTCGGGATAACTGCATCCGGACTGGTTGCAAATTGGCACGGCTACAGTTTGAACCTGCCACTGTTGTTCAAGCGTCAGCATCATCGTATAACCGGCACTTCCTCGGCCCCCTATATGCATCAAAGGAAGTCGGAAATTCAGATGCCCGTTGAAAAGATTGACATTATCGAAACCGCTTAACGGATACGATCCCGCTGGCGCGCCCGGCTGCTCAGCTAGTGGAGTAAATGTGGAAGCAGACTTTTGAAAATACGGAGCTTGCGCTGTGACTGTAACGAGAGCGCTTAACAAACAAAGCGAGAGAATAAGCACGCGTATCGAGATACGTGCACTCTTGTGCAAGTTACTAATAATCATGGTGGCTATGGACCTCATAGTGAGAAGCGCAGAGACGCCGGTTCTGGGTAGACGTTGCGCCCCGCGTCAGAAAGCCTGACGTGAGTGGTCGCAGAAATTTGGTTGTGAGCTGGTCCTGTTAAATCGTTAAATCGGCTGCAAAGACTCATTAAAGAGTCGGTTAGCGTTAGCGGTCTGGGCTAAGGTAGGCGCACTTTACTCCTGTGATTTTCGCGTGTCAACAAAAATCACTCTTACGAGTTGGACCAGAGAAGCAAGGACCAAAATGAAAAACATTTGTGACTTTGTGCCACTTTGTGGCTCTATCGGAACCAGGTGATGATCGTGAAGCGTTCGCCATTCGTGACGGGGAAGACTTCGTGAAAGGTGTCGGAGGTGAATGCCACTAGCAATCCGGTTTCGCCCTGCAGACCGAACTCCTTAGTCTCATCGTAGAAGTTGAGAATGCCGCCGCTGTAGCTGTTTGGTTGTGGTTCCGCGGCGTAGTCGTTCAGGAACACGACGATTGAGATGCGACGGACACGAAGATGATCGTGGTCGTCCTGCCTAGGGTTGCCATCCTGATGGCGCACGAAGAAATCGCCTTTTTCGTAACGTAGAAACTGCGGGGGCTCGCAGTCGATCAGATTGTCCTGGAAATGGCGTGAAAGGGCTGCCGTCTGTTCGAGTAATTGCTGGTGCACTCGATTGAACGTTTCGTCCGACGGGTGCATGCTAGTCGTTTTGCGAACTGTCTCGTGAATCGTGCCTTCGGTGCCCTGGATGTAAACAGGCGCTTGCGTCGTCGGCGACTCAGCCAGTTCAGTTCGCAAACTGGCGCACGCCCCCGGATCCATAAAATTCCTGAGCAGGAACAGATTGAAATGGGTCGCCGGAACCACCTCTGACATTTCTCTTCACCTACTTCTTGAACACAATTCTATCCTCGAACACACTACAAGCAAGACCCGTATTCAACAGACAAGCAATCGCGTGAGCGGGCGTTTCGACTATCGGTTCACCCATTCGGTTGAACGACGTATTTAGCAGCATCGGGACGCCTGTTTCAGATTGAAATCTTCTGACTAACTCATAAAACCTGCCGTTGTTTTCGCGTGTGAGCGTTTGCACTCGACCGGTGCCGTCGACATGCACAATCGCAGGCACGCGCTCGCGCTTGTCGTGCTTCACGTCAACAACGCGGAGCATGAACGGACTCTCGCGTGGCGTATCGCCGAAATCAAACCAGTCGGCCGCTTCTTCAAGCAGAACGGCAGGAGCGAACGGACGAAAAGCCTCGCGCATCTTGACGCGCCGGTTCAGAGTTTCCTTGCCATCCGGCCGGCGTGGATCGCAGAGAATGCTGCGTTGCCCGAGTGCTCTTGGACCGAGCTCGGATCCGCCATCAAACCAGCCGAGGATCTTCCCTTCACACAGGAGCTGCACCGCATCCGAAATCACATCCGTCGAGTTAACAACGACAACGTTTGGTGACTCATCGATGGCTGCCGAAATCTCTGCCGTTGAATAGCGACGTCCGGGAGCATCGTGCAGTATTGGTTTGCGAGAATTGTGTTGCGTGAGTTGCCAGAGTCCGTGATATGCCGCACCGATGGCAGTGCCGCTGTCTTCTGCCGCCGCCATGATGTAGACATTCTTAAACCCCGACTCGCGAATGATCCGTTCGTTCGCAACACTATTCAGCGCCACGCCGCCGGCGTAACAGAGATTTTCACTGCCAGACAGCTCACGCAGATGCTGAGCGAGGTAAAGCAAAGCGTCTTCGAGCGCCGACTGCACGGAGTAAGCAAGACATTCGTACTCGCTCTGCCGATTGGGCCACCGTTCGGGATGCCGGAAGCGAAGTGAAACAGCGTCTTTGAAACAAAAGCTGCCGTTCTCAATTTCGAAGAAGTCGCTGGTCGGATATTTCTTTTCGCCGTAAGGAGCAAGCCCCATCACTTTGCCTGCTTCGGTCGATTCGCCAAATATCTGTTGCGCGGCGGCGGAAAACATGCCACCGAGACTGCCGAACGACGGCATCTCGCCGTCATACGGCACAAACCACGCGCCGCGATCGATCGCGTGTTTCTCAAGCGGAGATATGTTTGTGGTCGACGCGTGATAAAGCGAAATCGTTTCCCAGCCATCGACAGGATTGCCCTTGAGGACTTTGAGTTCGTCGGGTCGGAGGTCGTCGACCGGCGAACCGGCGCCATCAACGATTAGCACTGCTGACTCGGCGAAGCCGGATGTGGCAAAAACGCTGACGGCGTGACCGTAGTGATGAGGAATCGTGATCGTCGGGACTGAATGGGTTAATACGTTGAGGAACGGGTCAAGACGAATGTCGTGTTTCTGTTCGGACGAACGACCTTGAACGCACAGGACCACGAGACTGAGATCGGCTGGTTGGATTCCTGCGTAGTTCAGGCAGTAAGCGACAGCGCTTGATGGGCCGGCGCCGTAGATGCGATGGCGCTTGAAGCGCGTGAGACGCTCTTCCTGAATCGCGACGACGATCTCATCGCCGCGCAAGAGACAGGCGGAGCCGTTGTGCGAAGCGCTGATGCCCAGTATCCAGGGATGGTCGTTCACGTTGAATACCTATCCACAGATTACACAGATTGTTTTATGAATCTGTGTAATCTGTGGATAGTTTAAAGGGGGAGGAGTTTCAGTAGACGCTGATATGCCCTTTTAGCTTCGCGTAGTTTCTTATTGTATTGCTTTGTGAGGATGTCAATATCTCCGCTGCAAAAAGGACAAACTTTAGTTCCCGTCTTCACATGGCGATTACAACCGCGGCAAAGAATTAATTCTGTTTCGTGACGCGTTCTAGCCGGAGTTATCTGGATGAGGTTGTTTGTCGTTGCCTTTCCATCCATCGCCTCCAAAATCAATTCGAAGCGACCATGATCGAACGACGTGCCGGGCGCTTTCTCAACCTGAACAATGCGTTCGCGCAGTCCCTGTTTAGACAACTCCAACGCGCGATGATGGCAATATGGATTGTTGCCGGCTTTTCCTAACAAGGAATGCGTCGTCCAGGTGCAGCCGGCTTTGCAGACGTCGGCGTAATAACAACTGCCGCAGAAGCCCCACAGTCCGGAGGTATTCCGATCGCGATTCATGCTGAGTTCATCGGTGTTCCACCAGATTTCCTTCAGACTCAAGTCGCGAACGTTGCCGCCTGCGTAAGAATTTGTCGCCAACGACGGGCAGCCCTTGATAGTGCCGTCGGCTTCAATACCGAGTGTGTTCTGACCGGCGTTACAACTCGTCCAGTGAATTCGATCGTCGCCGCTGCCGCGCCACACCGACTCATACGGGCCGAAGTAACCGATATTGTTTCCAGGCTGAATCAACAAACCTCGATCGGCGCCTTCTTCAAACAACTCAGCGAGCAAAGGCATGAACTCGAGCAATTCGTACGGTTGCAGCAGCAGCTCCGGATTGTCCGCCGCGCGGCCCATCGCAACCGTGAGTTGAATCTGCCAACTCTTCGCGCCTGCTTCAATGAACCGATTCATCAACTCACGCAGTTGCGGAATCACGAGTGAAGTGATCTGCGTGTTGACACTCGACTCGATACCGCTCTTCTGGATCGCGTCGAGCGCCTTGAAAGCAGCGTCAAACGAGCCCTTCACTCCCCTCACCCGATCGTGAACTTCTCTCAAACCATCGATCGAGATGCCCAACCCTTGCAGACCCGCGTCAACGGCCGCTCGGATCCGATCTTCAGTGAGATTCAACCCACCGGACTGCATCGTGCAATCCATACCCTGATCTCTGATTTCGCGGATAATCTCCAGCCAGTCGCGACGCAGATAGGCTTCGCCGCCGATCAGCGTCACTTCGCGCGTTCCCATTCGCGCGAGCTGCCGCACAAGATCGAGACACTCTTCCGTCGTTAACTCATCAGGACGACGTTTACCGGCACGCGAACCACAGTGATGACACTTGAGGTCGCACGCGAGCGTGATCTCCCACACCGCGTGCACGGGCACAAACGTGGAGCGATCCCGCGAAGACAGATAACGCGTCGGAGCAGCCATCGACGTAATTTCGGGTAATGCCGCGAGGTCTATTTCTTTTTGAGTGCGCTATCGAGCTGATCGAGCGCTGCTTGCACGTCGGCCATCCACTTTCGGGCAGAAGCGGCTACGCTTTTCATCTCACGCGCATCGCCGCGTGCAATCGCTTTTCGAATCGGATCACCGTAAGGCGGAACTGCGCCGGTGTCTGGTCGAGCAGCTAGCTTCGTCGATTTTTTAGCTGAGGCCTTTTTAGTAGTTTTGCGTGCAGGCATGTTGGTCCCTCCAGTGAGATACGTGGTTCTTAGTTGATTAGGACCAGCTTGTCAAGAACTTTATCCGCAGATTACGCGGAGATGACTTCAGTGAGTATCGCGTTTTCGGATTGCGGAATGAGGGCAGCGATCTCTTCGACGATATGACGAGTTGAGTTTGGAATCGCGAGGCCGACGGTGGCAGCGCGCATGCGTGAGTAATGAACCTCATCCTCCATCATGCGTCGCACGACGGGAACGACATCAATCGATCGATGCAACATCACACCAGCGCCACGCTCGGCAATCATGTTTGCAGTCCCGGCTTCCTGCGGCATCGGTGCGGTGATGACATCGGCAATGATCGGAACGCGGCAAGCCAGCGCCTCAAACGTCGTGAGTCCGCCAAGCTTCGAAATCATCACATTCGCCGCACTCATCAACTTCTCAATCTCATCCGAATAACCGATAACTTTGATCGGAAACGGAGCTTCGAGCGCGAGTGACTCAGCCGCGACACGCAGGTCCTCGTTCTTGCCCGCGAGGAAAATCGCCTGCACGTCGAGTTCGCCGCGCACCAGTTCCTTGAAGATCTGCGGAATGTTGCCGCCGCCTACCCAGCCCGCATTCACGAAGACGGTAAACTTCTCCGGATCGAGTCCAAGTGCCTGGCGCGCTGCCTGAGCCGCTTCTTCGCCCGGATACGCAAACTTCGGATGCACCGGCAGACCGGAAATCTTGATCCGTTCCGGCGCAATGCCATAGTCGATCAACTGACGCCGAGCGTCCTCGCTGGCGACGAGATAAAGAGTCACGTCCTCACAGGCCCAGCCCTTCCAAAAGCCGTAACACGGGTCGGTCACAACGGAAACCAGCGGCACACGATCCGCCAGATTCAACTCCTTCAAAACGCGCGCAAAAATATGCTGCGTGAGCGGGTGAACACTGACGACGACATGCGGGCACCAGCGCTCGAACAGCTCAACCACGTAACCCACACACCGTTTGTGGAAAAACTGGCTCGTCTCAGGGCGAAATCGATTTATGAACCAGTAGTAATACTTCATCCAGTGCTGCCGGTTGCGCAGTATCCAGTTGTACAAACTCACCAGCTTCGCGCTGAGGTGATGCGATTCCTCAACCGCGCGCACAACCCGGATCGCATACGACTCGCCTTCGAAAAACTTCTGCACGCCCGCAACGATCGCCGCCGCGGCAGAACGATGTCCGCCACCGGTGTCAGACGAGATGATCAGGATTTTGGGAATGCGTTGTTGCTGCGGCATTTCTCTGTTGGTGATTTGTGTGCCTCTTTGTGGCTAATTCAGATCGGCAACGGGCACGCCTGCGTGCTCTGCTTTCTCCACTGCCTTGCGCGCCTTCTTCATCTCGCGCTCGAGCTTCTTGATCTGAATCAAATGCCCCGGATTGAACGGAAGCGACGGGTAATAACTGTTTGACTCGTGCGTGCAGAAGCAACCGTCATGCGCTTTCTTGCGACGCGCCTGCATGGCGGGCGACAGCCAGAGCTTCTGAAAATTCCAGTCAAACTCACGCAGATTACCGACCGGCTCGAGGTTCTCGCACGATGAAACCGTGCCCTCATCGTAAATCACGCCGCCAGCAGTTCCGGCGTAACAAGTCATCTGCGCGGTTTGTGTTTCCTGCGTCTTCGCGATCAGTCCATGCATGTAGATGTCGATCGCGGCTTTGAAGTAGCCTGCTTTGCCGCCGTAGTTGTTCTTGATGGCGGCGTGACGTGAATCGTCGTCGATCATCTGCGCGAGTTTCGCGTAGCGCGAATGATCGATGTCCAACTCCTTCGGAACCGCTGAAGGTGGACGAATGTAGTTGAAGTTAACTTTGTCAGGCTTGAGGTCGTATTTCAGGAAGTCGTACCACTCGAAGATCGTGTCTTGATTCGAATTCATGAAACAGGTGCACGTTTGCACGTCGAGACGCGGATACTCCTTCTTGATCGACTGTAGTTGGCGCGCTGTGTCAATCGCGATGTCCCACGAGCCGGGCTTTTGACGAATCTTTTCGTGCTCGGACTTCGGCCCGTCGATGCCGAGCGCGACGGTGACGTTGAGATTCGGACACTCCTGAAGAACTCTGGTCACGTCCGGAAAGATTCGCTTCTGAATCTGACCGTTGGACATGATGTAAATCGATTCGAGCTTGTTGTTGGTGTAGAAGGCGCGTGCAATTTCCGGGAGGTCTTTGCGTGTAAACGGTTCGCCGCCGGCGAGAATCAGTACACCGAGGTTGCCGCCGAGCGTTTCCGAGATCCGCTCGATCTCGTGCGTCTTCATTTGCAGTTTCTTGCGCGGGCGATCGTCGAGTTCGTCCGTGAAGAAGCAGTGCGTGCAGCGCATATCGCAAACTGACGTCACCAGAATGTTCAGCAAAACGGGCGCGAACGGCTGCCCGATTGCCAGTTTTGCGTAACGCTTTAGTAATTCTTTAGTCGTAAAATCCATACTACCTCGAATCTACAGATAAGCTATTTGATGACACATGTCAACGAAAGGTTTTAGACACGGTAAGGACGCAGATCAGCGCAGATCTGCGTTGAATCGAGGAGCTTCAGTGACAATCACGTCGATAACTCGGAAGGCCCCGCCGGAAGGAAGATCAAAACCCACGTCAATGTAGCCGCTCTGGCTCTCAACCACGTCCGAAACAACCTCGCTCATCCGTTCTGGCTCGATTGTGCCCACCGATCGCGGCCCGCGTTCGCTGTCGGCGAGAGACCAGTTCACAAAACCTCGCACGACGCTCACGCGCGCGTACAATAAATACCTGCCGCGAGGACGAACTTGAATTCGCTGCCACAAGCGTCCACCGGCAAGCGACGCCATCGCCTGTCCGCCGGAGATTGTCATCGCTTCAACCGGCCCCGCCACCGACCATTCATCGGCGAGTTGATTTGAGCTGGAGATGAGCCGAAACGACGGATTGCGCGCGAGATTGGTTCCGCTGAACAGGCCCAGGTCTTGTGCGCGCTGGTGCAGATAGGCGCAGCCTTCCACGGTTCCACTTGACGAACGCACACGTATGCCGGGACTCTGCTCGCGTCGATCTCTGACGAACAGATCGTTACCAACGAGTTGCACGAAAACACCGGGCGAGATCTCGGAACGCCGCTCAATAATGAGATTTCCACCTGTGTCCAGTCGTTGGATATCGACGCGGTTCGCGGTGTGTATCCAGTTCTTGTCACGCAGGTTCAGTGGTTCGAGTCGCGGATCGGAAAAATAGAGCACGGCGCCGCCGGGTTTGTACTCGTATGAGATCTGTCGGAAGTACAGACGCGGATCGAGATAATATTCTTTGACTCTGAGCTCGGTATCCTTGTCCTCGGGCGAGAGGATGATGGGCCGCCTTTCCATCAACGCGTCGTGAAGCGCCATTGCGCTCGCCGGTTTGCCATCGACTTTCCAGTAACAATCGAACGTGGGGTCCTGATAGATCCAACCGCCCAACTCCGGAATCCAGACTTCTGCGCCGGCGTGAGTGTCGACACCAAACAAACCGTTCTGCACTGCGACACTTAATCCAACCGCACGCGCCGTCAATCCCATTGCTTCGCAGAGAGCGACGTAGATTTGGGCCAGGTTCCCGCATAAAACGGCGTCGCCCTGCCTCATCTTTTCGTATGCTTCGCGTGGATTGCGAGTGCTAAGGCCGGGCATTCCCAGGTGGTAACCGCGTTTGAACAGCCAGACTCGAATCTTATTTGCACGCTGCCACTGAGAATCTGAGAGTGAAACCTCGTTGCGCATTTCGCGACGTAGATAGTCGACATCTTCAGTAGTCAGACGTTCACGCGGCTCAATGCGTCTTTCGATCTCGGGAATTCCGGTGATCGAGCTGCCCTGGCGTTGAATGGTGAGTCTTCCTAATGGCTGGCCTTCCGGTTGGCGACTCGTAATGGTGATGACCGTTTCGCCTTCAGGAATGGCAACGCGGAAGTCGGCTATCTGAATGCGAGACTCGGTTGCTGGCGTTTGGTTTCGAGAGACGACCGACACTCCGAAACCGACGACAAACGACACGAGAACACAAACGACTATGGGCCACCTGGATCTATACCGTTCTTGCTCTTGGCTCATCGTGAGTAAGACATTTTGGAGTTGAACTCGGACTGAACCCCGGTTTGAAGACTTGTGAGAATACAGGCGCTATGTAGCGACTTCTTCAAGCTTATGTAAAGTTTTGTCAATGGCAGCCACAAGAAGCACATAAGGCACAAAAGGCACATAAAAGAAAAGACGGACCACCTCCGCTTCTCTTTTGTGCCTTTTGTGCTTTATGTGCGTTATGTGGCTCGGTTTTGGATGCCGAGGGCGCGCATGCGGCGGTAGAGGTGGCTGCGATCCACGCCCATCAGTTCGGCGGCGCGTGAGACGTTGCCGTCGGCTTCTTCAAGCTTTCGCTGGATGAATTCGCGATGATAGGCCTCGGTGGCTTCTTTAAAGGACGGGAAGCGGAAAGAGGCGGCGGGTGGCTCTTCTTTACCTTGCGGCGGAAGATCGTTGGCCGAGACTTTTGTACCCGGATGCATGATCACCACACGCTCGATCGTGTTTCGCAACTCACGCACATTCCCCGGCCACAAATACGACTGCATTGCTTCGACCGCTTCCGGCAGGAACTGTTTCTGTTTCTTACCGTACGCTTTCGAGAAGTGTTGATTGAAGAAATCGACCAGGAGAGGCACATCTTCAAGACGGTCGCGCAAAGGCGGCAGCTCAAACGGGATCACATTCAAACGATAAAAGAGATCGGCGCGAAAGTTTCCCTGTTCGATTTCGACGTCGAGTCGTGTGTTTGTCGCCGCGATGATGCGGACGTCGACGTTGATCGATGTGCCACTACCGACAGGCTCAAAGCGTTGCTCTTCAAGTACACGCAGAACCTTCGCCTGGACCTTCGGACTCATATCGCCAACTTCGTCGAGAAAGATCGTGGCGCCGTCTGCCAGCTCAAACTTTCCCTTCTTCGCTGCAGTCGCGCCTGTGAATGCGCCTTTCACGTGTCCGAAAAGTTCGGATTCGATTAACTCTTCCGGAATTGCGGCCGAGTTGACTTCGATGAATGGCGCGGCGGCGCGGCGCGACTCGGCGTGGATTGAGTGGGCCACCAGTTCCTTGCCCGTACCGGACTCGCCGTAGATCAAAATACGACCGTCAGTCGGCGCGACTACCGAGATTTGCTTTCGCAACGCACGCATTGCAACCGACTCGCCGACCATGGTGTACTCGCGCGCAAGCGCGGCAGCCATGTCGGCGTTGATTAACTCGAGCCGCTGTTGTCGCAGAGCATTGCGAACAGTGAGAACGGTTTTCTCGATGGAAAGTGGTTTCTCGATGAAATCGAAAGCGCCGAGCTTTGTGGCGCGCACTGCCGTCTCGATGTTGCCATGACCCGAGATGATCACAACGGCAGCATCCGAGCCAGCTTCGCGCAATTGTCTTAGTGTCTCGAGTCCATCGATACCCGGCAGCCAGACGTCGAGCAAAATGCAGCCATACGCGCGACGGCCGAGCGCTTTGAGACACTCCTCACCCGTGCCCACCGCATCGGCGACGAAGCCCTCGTCTTCCATCACCGCACGCAGTGTGTCGCGAATACCGCGCTCGTCGTCAACTATAAGAATCGAATCCATACAACCTTCAAGCCACCGGCAACTCAATCACAAACCGTGCTCCACGCGGATAATTCCGTTCGGCACGGATCTGTCCGCCATGCTCGAGTATCGTTCGCTGCACAATCGCAAGGCCGAGCCCAGTCCCGCCATCGCGCCTCGAAAAATACGGCTCAAACAATCTACGAAAATCTCCAGGCTCGATTCCCTGCCCCGTATCGGCAATTTCAACACGCAACAAACTTCTGTCTCTATCATGTCGCGTGACGAGCTTGATCTGTTTTTCATCCGGCACCCGCGTCAACGCGTTGAGCGCATTGTCGATCAAGTTAACAAACACCCGCTTGATTTGCTCCACGTCCAGCATTGAAGGCGGAATCTCATCATCGAGATCGACTTCCAGCGCAATGCCGTCGAGCCGTTCTTCGTAGAGACCGGCAGCCTGAGTTACCACATCGTTGAGGTTCGCAAGCTCGAGTCGCGTCGCCGGCAAGCGCGCGAACCGAGAAAACTCGTCAACCATCGCTTTCAAACCCGCAACTTCGCGCGTGATCGTCTCAGTGCATTCAGTAATCACAGCCGCGACACGCTTTTCGTCGGCGCGATGGTCAATACCGAGACTCGATCCGTTGCCGTTAGCAATCGTCCGCCCGTAACTCTTCGCAATTCGCTCGGCGGAAAGCTGTATCGGTGTGAGCGGGTTCTTGATTTCATGGGCCATGCGCTTCGCGACTTCACTCCACGCCGCCGCCCGTTGCGCCGCGAGTAACTCGGAAAGATCCTCGATCACCAAAACCACACCTCGTCGCGGACCTTGCGAATCGCGCAAAGCCGTGGCGGTCATCGAAACCGGCAGTGGTCCATTGCCACTCGCACCGGCTGCCAGTTGTGTTTGCTCGGTTGCGTGACCGGTGCGACGAGCCCGGCGCAAAAGTCGATCGACAACCAGCCAGTCGTCGCTGCCGATCAAGTCTGTTAGTTTGGGGTTCTTTTCGTCTCGATCGAGAAGGGCCAACATCCGCGCCGCCGACGCGTTAACGGTGGTAACCGAGTCGTTCTCGTCAATCGAAACGACGCCGGTTGATAACGACTGGAGCACGGTTTCGATGTAGTTGCGACGTTCGCGCAGCGCCATGTTTTTGTCGCGCAGTTCCGCGGCGCCGGCTTCAATGCGAGTGCGATTCTCCTCGAGCTGAGCAGTCATGTGATTGAACGATTCGGCCAGCAGTGCCAGCTCATCGTCCGCGATGGTAGTAACGCGATGACTCAGATTTCCGCGCGCTATCTCTTTTGAAGCCTCGGCAAGAGCTTTGATCGGTGTCGCGATACCGCGTGCGAGATAAATCGCCACCCAGCTCGAAACGAAGAGCAGGATCAACGTCATCAACCCGAGCGTTGAGAGTCCCAGCAGACGGACGCGACGCTGCTTTCGCACCAAATCCTGGTAACCACGCTCCGAAGCAGTGACCAGATCCGTAAGATCGTTTGCGGCACGCTTGGGCGGCGCGATGATCAGCATTTCGGAGTGAGTTAAAGGGACGGCGAGCGCGTCGAAGTCCTTCCCGTCGGCAAGCGTCGCCCCGGTTGGGCCACCAAACTTGCGCGCTTCGGTGAAGAGCTTGTTGAGCTCATCTGAGTCAGCCGGCGAAAGATTCGCGCGACTCTGAATCGAAACCACGCCGTCGCTTCCGACGACTTCGATGCCGACTAGCTGTCCCGATGCGACGACCTGATTCATCGTCGTTTGCCGCACGTCTGCCGGCTGCTGGGCCAGCAACATCACGAGCAACGAAGCAGTGTCACGCAGAGTTTGATCCTGACTTGAAAGCGTCAGACGTTTGACTTCAGTCGCCTGCTGCACGATTTCATCCGGAAACGGGTTGAACCACTTCTCGAGCGAGCGATTCAGAAACAGATACGAAAACACGGCCATCGCCGTGATCGGCAGGAAGCTGATGGAGATGAAATAGACCAGCAACCGCGTTTTGACTTTCGAACCGAGCTGGCGTTCTTTGCGCTCGCGACGCAGCTTCAGAAGGTTGCGAACGAAGATAAATAAGAAGACGACGAAGGCAACAAAGTTGAGTGTCGATAACGCGTACAGGACGAGCGCATCGGCGGCGGTGTCAGGGCGGACCACCGTCCAGAGCCAGAGCTGTTGCGAGACGATATTCCCGAGCAGCAACAGCACTGTGCCGCCCAAAACCCACAGCAAAACGCGGCGGCGACGACGAATTCGCTCCCGACGCTCCGGGGTCATGTTTTCGCGATTGTCAGTCATGAAGCACGCAAAAGTTTAGCACACCGATAACGAAGCCGCGGATTACCGTCATCTGTTACAATGCGCCGGCCCATATGCGCAAAATCTTCCTCAACGACGTTGGCCGGCTACGCAGTGGATGGCGACTGCTGATCTTCGTGGCAGTTTTTGTGATCGTCTCGTTTTTGATAGTCACGGCACTGCGCGCCGGTTTCGTAGTTGTCAGAGCATTCGCGGGTTCGCTTCCTCATCCCGAGTTCGTTTCCGAAGTGATCTTCCGAACCGGCCTGTTAGGAGCAGCACTCGGGGCCGGATTTCTCTGCGTCAAATTCCTTGAAGGACTGCCTTGGCGCTCTCTTGGTCTGACACTGCACGCGGGATGGTTCCGCGATCTCGCGCTCGGTTTCGCTATCGGCTGTGCTTCACTCGTGATTGCGGTCGCAATCGCATTTAAAGGACTTCACTTTTCATTAACCGACGCGCCGCTAATCCCGACGATCAGATCGATGATCGGCTCCGCAATCCTGTTATTCGTCGCTGCACTCGCCGAAGAAGCGATGTTCAGAGGTTACGGCTTGCAGACGTTGTCGCGAGCAAAACTCGCGTGGATCGGCGTATTCCTGACGTCAGTTCCGTTCGGCCTTGTGCATCTCGGAAATCCAAACGTGGTTCCCGGCGTCACCTTTGCGAACACTGCACTCGCCGGCGTTTGGCTGGCCGCAGCGTACCTGCGCACGCGCAGTCTCTGGTTGCCTTTGGGAGTTCACTGGTCCTGGAACTGGGCGATGGGATGGTTCTTTGGGATTCCGATCAGCGGGATCAATCTTGTTTCCAATCCGCTTTTGAAAGCACAGGAGTCAGGTCCGAAATGGCTGACTGGCGGCAGCTACGGCATTGAAGGTGGTGTGGCCTGCACGATTTCTCTGATTATCATCACGATCTTTCTGTGGCGCACTTCCCTGATTTCCGCGACTCCGGAACTACTTAAAATGACTTCGGAAGAAAACCCTGTCACTCGCGAACCCGTACTAAGCCTATCCACAGGTTACACAGATTAATAAATAGAATCTGCGTAATCTGTGGACTGTTAACAGTCTTCATCACTCTCCCGTCTTAATCGGTGTTGTTGGGACAACAGGTCTCCGGTCTTTGGATCTGGGTCTTTGGAAATCGCGACCGCTCTCTCGGGACACCACCGAACCAGAACCAAAGCCGGAGACCGATAAACGATTGAGACAGCACGATGTACGCCACAGCCGACATGCTTTTAACCAGCGCCCAAGCAGCCGCCGCCGCCGAGCAACCGCAGGAGACGGCAATCGAAGTGGTGCTGGTGAAAGCAGTTTTGGAAGGCGACCGCGATGGCTTTACGCGGCTTTACCATCTTTACGCACCTCTGGTGCATGGCATCCTGCTGGCTCGTGTGCCGCGAGCGGAAGTCGACGATCTCGTTCAGGACATCTTTCTCCACGCTTTCAAAAAGCTTCACACATTGCGCGAAAGCTCGTCGTTTGGGCCCTGGATTGCAATGATAGCCCGCAATCGCGCGGTGGATTTCCATCGCCGGTCGCGTGAGACAGTGGAGATCAATGATGACCTGCGCGGCAGCAATACACAGGATTCAAGAGCCACAGAAATCCTGGAACTGATCCGCAATCTCCCCGAAGCTTACCGCGAAACTTTAGTGCTGCGACTCGTCGAGGGCATGACCGGCCCTGAGATCGCAGTGCGCACAGGTCTCACTGCTGCGTCAGTGCGTGTGAACCTGCATCGCGGTATGAAGCTGCTGCGTGAGCAGCTCGGATTTATGGAGGGCTTATGAACGACGATTATTTGTGGGACAAGACAGGAGAGCCCGATCCCGAGGTTCAAAAACTGGAAGAGATCCTGGGCACGTTGCGCTATCAACCGGCGCCGCTGGAGATTCCTGAGGATCTGCAACTGCCACGGCGACGAAACTACTTTCCCTGGCTCGCAATCGCCGCCTCAGTGTTGCTAGCAATACTCATCGGAGGACTTTGGCTCAGCATGCGTTCGCGCCGTGAGCCGACGCCGATTGAAGCGAAGCTAACAGCACCAGCGCCGGCTAAGGAAGTAACGCCGACATCCTCCGTCACGCCAGAGCACAAGTTGCCTGAGCTAAAACCGGAACCGCGAGAAGAGGTGGTGGTAGTTCACAAACACCGGCCGAGATCTTCCGCGCCGCTTCTGTCAAAAAGTGAACGGGAGGAAGCATTGATGGCGAAAGAGCAAATGATGCTTGCTTTGCGTCTCACCACTGAAAAGTTAAGCCTGGTCCATAAAAAGACGCAGAACCCTGCTAACCAGATTAAGAATCAACATCGTGTTGGATGAATGGAGCAATCATGAAATCACTCATTAAGACAACTCTTATCGCCTTACTGCTTGTCGCTGCGTCGGCACTCGCGGCAAACGCGCAGGACTCACGAATTCAGATGAGCAGCCTCGATCATCTCGCGGCGAAGGCCAGCCAGACTGTCGACGTCAATATCGACGAACGATTGATGAAGATGGCTGTCAGGCTGTTATCAGACAAAGATGAAGATGAGCGCGATGTTAAGAAGTTGGTCGCTGGACTCAAAGGCATCTACGTGAAGAGCTTTGAGTTTGAGACTGACGGCCAGTTTGTCGTGGCCGATCTGGAACCGATTCGCACACAACTTCGCGGAGCCGGATGGACGCGAATGGTAAACGTTACCAGCAAGAAAGAAGGAAACCTCGAGGTCTATTTGCAATTCGCTGGGGAGACCGTCAACGGGCTTGCGGTCCTCGTCACCGACGACAAAGAGCTCACGGTCGTGAACATTGTTGGACCAGTGGATCTCGACAAGCTTGCTCAGCTTGAAGGACAGCTTGGCGTTCCTGAACTCGGAATCGAGTCGTCAAAGACAAAGAAAAAGAATGAAGAGCAGTGAGGTGAGCGATGAAAACGATTGCTACCAAGATCTTCATCGCAGTCTCTGTCACGTGCATCACAGCGGCGCCGGCCGTGTACGCTAAAGGCGACGACTTCAATTCAGTCGTAAAGATGATTGAAGACTTTTACCGAGTGAAGCACGTTGGGATTCCATTCCTCGCCAAGGCCGGCATGAAGGTGACCACGACCGCGGCCCGCATTAAAGGCGGGACCGCAAGACGTCTCGCGGAAGCGGGCAGCATCAAGTTGGCGGTGTTTGAGGATCAGGCCTTTGGCGGCGATTTTCTGAAGTTTCGCGGCTTATTGAACTCTGCGCTTAACGAAACCTGGATGCCGCTAATTCAAACATTCTCGGCGACGAATGCAGAGCAAACTTATATCTATCTTAGAAATGGCGGTGACAAAACCGACGTCCTCGTGATCACAATTGATGAACGCGATGCGACGGTGGTCCAGGTGACCCTCTCCCAGAAAAATCTCGCTCTCCTGTTGAAAGATCCGGAAGGTACGGGCAAATCCATTACCGAAGAAGCAACCATTAATGATCAGGAGTAGGTCATGCACAGAATCCTCTTTCTACTTATCGTCCTTGCAGCGCTCGCGTCATTCCCTGTTCGCGCACAGGAAGTTGAAGACACCATCAAGATCAAAACCCGCGTCGTGTTTCTCGATGCGCTCGTCAAAGACAAGAAGACCAGTCTTCCGATCTCCGATCTGACTTCCACAAACTTTGAAGTCCTCGACGATGGCAAGCCGCGCAACATCTCTTATTTCACGCGCGAGGGTCAGGCGCGTAAGCCGCTCGCATTGATCCTGATTCTGAATCTGCGGGCAGACGGCGCCGGCAGGTTTATGAAGCAGCCCGAAATTCTGAAGTCGATGGAAGACGAGCTGGCCAAACTGCCACCAAACGATGAAGTCGCGATCATGGTAATGGATTCAAACGAAAAGGAAGAGAGGCTCTGGTTAACTGAGTTTACGAACGACCGCGCGAAACTTGCTGCGGCGCTGGCCCGCGTGCCGCCGCTCTGTGTATCGCATGAGGGTACCCCCGAAGGCGCCGCTCCGGAGCAACCGAAGACTCAGGATACGAGTGCGCAGAGCGAAGGTAAGCCGGATGACATCGTCGAAACGGAAACGATCGTTGGCCGTAATGGCGCAGTCATAACACGCAAGACACATCGCGACGGTAGCGTCAATGTGACCCGTACAAACAAGGACGGCAAAGTCACGATCGAGATGGGCGATGTTTACGATATGGCCGCGGCGGTGAAAGATGCAACGCGCAAGGCTATCGAGACTCGGCCAAATTCGCAGGTATCGATCGTGTGGGTGTCGGATGGTATCGCGCCGATATTCTTTGAAGATCGGGATGCTACGGAAAAGATCATTATTCGCGACAATGTCATATTCAACTCGCTGACGGTGGAAATGCGGACGCTGTTCAAGTTCCTCATGCCGGTCGCCAAGCCCATTGGCGGTTGGATGGGATTGAGTATTTATGGCAGCGCCAAATATCTCGCGCAGCGATCTGGTGGCGAGGCAGTCAAGGTTGGGCGTACGAAGGATTATGGCGCCGGCCTGGCAAAGATTATTGGAAACCTGACGGCACGCTACAGTCTCGGTTTTGCGTTGGCTGAAGACGAGGCTGATGACGGTCGCATGCACAACCTCGAGGTGCGTGTAAAAGCGCAGGATCAAAAAGGTAAGACTCGAAAGCTGCAGGTGAGCTCGCGGCAAGGTTATTACATGACATCCACCGCGCCAAAGGAAGCGGCCAAAGCCCAGTAACACGGATTGAATCCGGATTTCGATCCGTGTTATCCGTGGCTAATGATCGTGTCGCCACGCTTAGCGCCTAGAATTCGCGCTGCCGATCCGCCGCTAACCGAGATCTCAAGAAAACCGGCACTCCCCCAGATCGCAAAGAGTTCCTTTGAATCGCCTTCACCGTAGAAGTTCCGGACCGCACTGATCGACTTCCCATTAATCATCAGACTCTTCCCGTCGTACGTCTCCCGACTAATGTTCGTCACACAATTCCCAAAGTGATCGATGTGAATGATCCGGCGAGGCGTTTCAAGCGACGGTAATCTGACTTCGTCAACAAGCAATGGTCCCAACTGTTCCGGCGTGACGCCCGCGGAAAGCGCTGCGGCGACAGGTGCGAAGATATCGCGGCCGTGGAAGGTCGAACTTGGATTAGGCCGAAAGTATTTCTCGGCGGTGATGTGGAATACGCGGTGTGAAGGCTCACGATCGCAGATATAACTGAAGATCCCGTTATCCGGACCAACGAAGAACTGATCATTCGCCTCGACAATGATTGGACGTCGCGACGATCCAACCCCGGGATCGACGACCGCTACGTGAATAGTTCCTGCCGGAAACGTCGTGTACGAAGCAAACAGCATGAAGGCGCAGGATTCAATATCCTGCGCCGGAATCTCATGCGTAATATCGACAATTACAACGTTCGGATTAACCGAAAGAATCGCGCCTTTGACGGCCCCGACGAAATAATCTGCCGTCCCGAAGTCGGTGAGCAAAGTAACAATCGTCACAGAACGCTCGTGTCAGTTGAGGTGCGAATCTTTATGTGCTGCCCTTGCTCGAGTCGAATATCTTTGCCACGTTGCGTCATCACACCGGCTGTTCCTGCACCGCCGCCGATGATCGCACCGATCGCAGCACCCTTGCCGCCGCCGGCGATGGCGCCAATGATTGCGCCGATTCCAGAAGCCGCACCAACCTTGGCCGCATCGTCCTTCGTCGAATCACGTCCCTTCACGCCACCTTCAGAATCGACTTCCGGGTCATCGCCGCGCTGCGGACCGATCTCAATAAGCTCGGCATGAAGTGCGGCAGTCCGATTATCCGGCGAACGAATCTGATCGAATGCCAATTGCAGCTCGGCCACGCCCTTAACTTTTCCCGGGCGCTTGACCTGCGCAACTCGTCCTTCGACGATGTACCCGGCATATTGTGCGGGCTCAATAACGCGCGCCTGAATACGGTCGCCTCGCTGACTTATATCAGTCGAAACGGCATTCAACAGCTCGAGATTAAGAATCGTATTGCGCGGAATCGCCAGAGAACCGTTCGGCGCCGGCGAATTGTCGACGTTGCTTTCGGCGTCGCTCGTGCCTGACGTGTTGTTCGTTTCGACCGGAATGTTTCCCGGGTTCTGCCGTCTCCGTAGGTTGGTCGGAAGCGACGAATTGAACTGCTGGCGGTCAAAGCCCGCCGTGTAGCCGGCTTCAAAACCCTGTTGGTAACCGTCGCGATAATCCTCGATTGGTCCCCATGCTTCGTTATAGGAACGATCGGCGTGTTGATAATCCTCTTTATTAGAGTAATTCCGGGCGGCGTGGTCCGAAACGTCTTTGAATCCTGCGGTGTACCCGTCCGAATATCCGGTTCGATAACCGCGCTCCAGCGCCGTCGTCCCCTGCGCACCGGCAGGAACAATCGCGAGCAAACCAGTAATGGCAATGCTTAATAAACCTACCAGGGGAAGCTTCAGATAATTCATATTTTGTCCTTCCAAAGAATTTACGACTGCGGGAACAGCCGCACGTCTTGGGAGAGCCAACCTTCGTAGCGACCGAATGCTACCATCAATTGCCACAAAACGGCACAAAAGTCTTAAAAACAAAGGGGAACGAACGGGTCAGACCTGAACTCACTTTATGCTTTCTGTGCCTCTTTGTGGCAAACTGCGATTCAGATGCCAGAGGAATTGAATTTGATGCCATCACGCCGTGTTTATCTCGATAACAGCGCCACGACGCCCGTCGATTCGCGGGTCGCGGCGGCGATGGCCCGCGCCGTCGTCGAGACGTTCGGCAATGCATCGAGCGTTCACGGCTTTGGGCAACAGGCGCGTGCTGCGATAGACCGCGCCCGGCGTGAGGTTGCAACGCTGATCGGAGCGAGGCAAAACGAGATCGTCTTCACGTCCGGTGGCACTGAATCAAACAACCTCGCGATTCGAGGCGTTTGTGAAGCCGCGTCCGCGCATGGCCGTCACATTATCACCTCGGCGATCGAGCATCCGTCTGTCGCCGGCGTTTGTGCGGAGTTAGAGAAACGAGGATGGGAAATCACCCGGCTGCCGGTTTACGGAAATGGCGTCGTGCGAATCGAAGGCGTTGCGGCAGCGGTTCGACCTGATACCGTCCTGATTACTGTTATGCTGGCGAACAACGAGATTGGCACGATCCAACCAGCCGCCGAAATCGGCGCGCTTGTTCGCACTCAGCGAGCTGCCGGCCAGAAACATCTCTGGTTTCATACGGACGCAGTGCAAGCTGCCGGACGACTGCGTTTGAATGTCGAAGAACTCGGCTGCGATCTGCTGACGATGTCGGGTCACAAACTGTACGCGCCGAAAGGTGTCGGAGCGATTTACGTCCGGCGCGGTGTCAGACTCCACGGACAAAACGTGGGCGGACATCAGGAGCGCGAGCGACGCGCGGGCACGGAAAACGTTCCCGGTATTGTCGCTTTCGGCGAAGCAGCAAAACTCGCACGCGAAGAGTTTGAGCAACGGTCTCTCCACGATCGAATGCTGCGCGACAAGTTTGAAGCCGTTGTGAGCGAGCGGATCAGCGACGTCGTATTGAATGGGGATCGGCAACTTCGCCTGGGCCATCTGTCGAATATCTCGTTTCGATTTATCGAAGGTGAAGGTTTGTTGATAAATCTCGACCTCGAGGGCGTCGCCGTCTCGACCGGGTCTGCGTGTTCGTCAGGAACACTCGAACCGTCACCCGTGATTCGCGCGTTAGGTGTGGACGACGAACTAGCACGCGGTTCGATTCGATTTAGTTTCGGAAAAGATAACACTGAGGCTGAGGTCGACTATGCGGTCGAAGTGTTGGCGCGTGCGGTTGAGAGACTGCGGGCGCTTTCGCCTTTGACTCTGGTGGGCCACTGATCACTTGCCCTACTCCGTCATATTCAAAGAACATCTCGCTCATCCTCGCAACGCCGGTGAATTGCCGGACGCCAACGCGATCGCAGACGAAACGAACCCAGTCTGCGGTGATCGAATAAGGCTGTCGTTGATCATCAAGGACGATCGGATCGAGAAAGCGCGCTATCTTGCTTATGGATGTCCGCCGACGCTCGTGTGTGGATCAGTGTTGACTGAGTTGATTACCGGAAAGACGACGTCGGAGGCGAGAGCGTTGACTCGTGCAGATCTGCTCGATGCGATCGGTGGTTTGCCCTCCCGTAAACATCACGCTGCAGCCTTAGCGATCGAGACGCTAAACTCAGCACTCGGCCACAGATGAACGCGGATTGAGGACGGATTTCTTTATCTGTGTTGTTGGGGTGTGCCGACGACGCGTGGGCGTACTGGTTCGATTGTGTTGCGCTGGTGATATTGTGGCCCGCAGTACTTCCTCGGCTCTGTTCCCAGCACAAAAGTCTTCGTCCTGATCACCGGACATGTTTCCACTGCAATAAGCCCCGTCTGCGGATCAATATCGAGCGTGATTGTTCCTTCGAGTCCGCTATCAGGCAATGACGGCGCTTTCTTTGGCGTCGGTGTCGGCGAGGCCATTGGTATCGGCGCTTCTTCGTACGGCTGTTCTACTGGCGACGGCTCGGGCAATTCGACGGGCGTGGCTTCTTCCTTCGGCAGCTCGGAGTCGTTTGGACCAGTGCCGTTGATAAAGAATTCAACGCGCTTTTCCGTATCGGTTGACTCAGTCGGTTTGCCGGTCTTGGGATTGATCTCGATCTGCTCGATGCCTGCAGGCATGTCCCAGTCGCCTTCCCACTCCGGATGCTCGGCCAGCGCCACCGACATAAAGTCGGCCCAAATCGGAAGAGCCGAATTTGCGCCCGTCAAACCGAGTTGGGATCCATCGTCGAAACCAACCCAAACCGCACAAACCAGGTTCGGCGTGTAACCCGCAAACCAACCATCGCGCGATGTGCCGGTCTTACCGGCCAATACTTGCTTCAAACCACGCGCACGCACCTTCGAAGCAGTGCCGCGATTAACGACGTCCTTCATAAACGACGTCATCACGTAAGCGACTTCAGGACGCATCACTTCGCTTTTCTGTGCGGTTGGCGCCGCGACCGTGACGCCGTCGCCCGTAGTTATGCGATTGATTGCAATCGGAGTCGTGCGGCTGCCGAGATTTGCAAAAGCTGTATAAGCGGAAGCGATTTGAAGCGGTGTCGCTTCACTCGTGCCGAGCGCCATCGCCGGGTAGGCACGCGGTGGTTTCGGTAAACCCGCCTTCGCAGCGAGATTCATCACGCGTCCGATCGTTACTTCCATCGCCACGTCAACCGTAACAACGTTGAGACTATGGACCAGACCATCTCGAAGCGTAACGGGCTCGTGTGAGTAAGTTTCGCCAAAGTTTCCGGGCGTGTACTCCTGGTTATCAAAGGTGAACGTCTTCGGCTCGTCCATGTACGTCGTCGCTGGAGTAATCACGCGCGGCACCGGATCGAAAGCCGTATTCAACGCGGTCGCATAAACAAAAGGCTTGAACACCGAGCCAGGTTGACGAAACGCATCCGTGACACGATTCAACTGGCTCTTCGAATAATCACGACCGCCAACCATCGCAACGATCTCGCCGGTCTTCGCGTTCATTGCGACGAGGGCGGCCTGGACTGTGCCCGGCTCGAAACGTTTCGACTGGATCTTGTCGAGTGCAGCCATTTGCTTCGTCAGTGCGGCATACGCGGCGCGTTGCAGATCCATGTCAATCGTCGTGTAGATACGGAGGTGTTCAGCACCGGCGCCGGCGATCATGTCGCCAAGTTGATTCTGCACGTAGTCTGCGAAGTAAGGCGCGTCGGAAACGTCGATTCGGCCGCGAGACGGCACGACCTGAAGCGGAGTTGCCTTGGCAGTCGTTGCCTCTTGCGCCGTGATTGCGCCGGCTTCGGCCATTGAGTCAAGAACCTGATTGCGACGCGCAGTTGCTGTTTCGATCTTTGTATAAGGGTTGTAACGATTCGGACTGCGAATCAGTCCGGACAGAAATGCCGCCTCCGGGAGCGTCAGGTTTGTGACGTCCTTATTAAAGTACGCGCTCGAGGCTTCGCCAAAACCGTTGATTGAGAATCCCGCCTGCTGCCCCATGTAAACCTGATTGCAGTAGAGCTCAAAGATCTTCTCTTTGCTCAGACGAGTCTCGAGAATGATCGACATGTAGGCTTCACTGACTTTGCGTCGCCACGTCTGCTCCGGTGAAAGCAGCAGGTTCTTTACGAGCTGTTGCGTGATACTTGAACCACCCTGGCGTGCGATCGGCGAGTTTGGATCTGAATCGTAACGGCGAATAAATGCGCGCACGATGCCGCGAACGTTGACCCCGTAGTGCTCAAAGAACGAACGATCCTCGGTTACCGTGATCGCTTTCACGAGATGTGGCGGCAAGTCGCTGAAACCGATCACCTTCCGCTTCGCTCGCTCAGTTCCAGTCACCGAACTGATCAGCTCGGGCTCGAGCCAAACACGTTGCAGCGAGCCGCGTCCTTCGAGATCGGTAAGCGAACTGATCGACTTGCCCGAACCTGAAAACTGAACTCTAACGCTTTGAAACTGCTTGGTGCCGTCTACACTTGAACCATTGCTCGGCTCGATCTCCAGATTTGCTCCGTTTACCGCGTAACGACCACGCGCGGTGTCGGCCTGTTGCGTTTTTTCAACATAGCCCGCGCGTTTGAGAAACGCGATTACGTCCGCCTGCGAGATCGACTCGTTGACTCGAAGCTGCTTCGGCGCCGCGTAGATGCCTGCCGTTCGCGTGTAAACCTCGCCCGCCAGCAGGTTGTCGATGCGTCCTGAAAAAACCGTCCAGTAATAAATCAAAACTCCCAGAACGATCGCGCTCACAAACACGACGGGAATGATCACCGAGGCACTCAACAATCGCCGCAACACACGGCGTGGGAGGCTCGGTCTCGTCTCCACATACGACACGACACGTGATTTACGGAGATCACGATTGGTTGTGCGGGGATGTTGCTTGTCGTCAGGTGGATAGCGTACTGGCATAAAAAGCGAATGACTCGTCGAGCGACCCTCTCTAAACCGCTTTCAGATATTACGTTACTTTCTGCCCACGGTTCTGTCGACGTTCAGTTTGACAGGGTTAGCCGCATTCGCTAACGTGGCTCCCCTCGCTGGACTTTGATGCCGCTCGTCTCGTATGAGTCTAACACCCCTTCCGCGTTTCCTGCTCACCAGCCGAAGTCGAATTCGTATCGTTTTGCTGGCGGTTCTGGCTGCTGTTGCCCTGGGAACGGTCGCGTTTCACCTGCTGGAAGGGTGGTCTATACTTGATAGTCTTTACGTTACCGTCCAGACGGTCACTACTGTCGGTTTTGGCGACTTAACGCCGCAAACGCTCCCTGGTCGCGCATTCGCCACGGTGTTCATGATGGTGGGCGTGGGCATTGTGCTTTATGCTTTAACCAGCACGGTGCAGACGATCGTTCATTCAGAACTGTTTGCAAGGTATGGTCATTCGCGAAAAATGAGCAAACTGCGAGATCATTTTATCATCTGCGGAGCGGGGCGCGTCGGATCGCATTTGATACGCAGTCTACGGCAGGTCGAGGGAACCTTCATCGTGATCGAGAGCGATCAGACAAAGGTGGAGGCCCTCATGGATGCGGGCGTTGCTGTGCTCGTGCGAGATGCAACGCTCGAAGAGAGTTTGATCGAAGCAGGAGTCGAGCATGCTCGCGGCATTGCCACTTGCCTGCCCGATGACGCCGACAACGTTTACGTCGTGTTGACTGCGCGAGATCTGAATCCGCGCATTCACATCGTCGCTCGCGCCGCGGCTGAGCAAGCGGAGAGTAAGTTGATCCGAGCGGGCGCGAATCGTGTAGTGGCTCCGACAATCATTGGCGGACATCGTATGGCAATGGCGTTGACGAAGCCTGCGGTCGGCGATTTTCTCGATTCAATTACCGCGAACCATCTGGAGCTTGGCTTCGAACAACTTGAAGTCGATCCAATCTCAAATCTGGTGGACCGTAAGCTGAGTGAGACCGTGATTAGATCAGAGCTGAATATTGTTGTCGTGAGTATTCGTCGCAATTTGGGCGAGATAATTTTCAATCCGAGTGGTGAAACAAAGATCGAGAGTGGAGACATGCTGATCGCTATCGGCAATGCAGAATCACTGGCGCGACTGAATGCTCTGGCCCGCGGCCGAGCAACGCAGCCAGGCGCGATCGAGGCGGAGACAAAATGAAGGTTCTGGTTACCGGTGGCAGTGGTTATCTCGGCACGTTCGTCCGGCAGTTTTTCAACGCTGACGATTTTTCTCGACGTTCGGGGTTCGACGTTCGTGATGAGCAGACTGTCGAGCGCGTGGCTGATTACGACGCCGTGATTCATCTCGCGGCACACTTCGACAAACATCCAGACGGCGCATCAGAGTGCTTTCGCACCAACGCCACCGGCACTGCGAACGTGATTCGCAACATGAAACCTGGTGCGGCGTTTGTTTATGCGTCGACGAAAGACGTGTACGGTAGTCACGCTGAGGGCGTCGAAACAGTCGCCGAAGACACCAGCACTGACTACAGCGGTCAGTCGGCGTTCGAGTGGTCCAAGCTGATCGGCGAACAATACGTCGAGTATTACGCGCGACAAAACAAAGTTCGCGCCTGCATCTTTCGACTTTCGACCGTCTACGCTCGCTCCACTCCTGACAATGAACCGGGTTTTGTCACCCATTACGTTGAGTCGGTCAAGCATCGGAATCCGATTCGATTGCCTGCCGGTGTGGATCCCGTGCGGGACATTCTTTATGTCGATGACTTCGCGCGGGCTTGTCAGTTTTTTCTCGGCTCGAGAACCGACTTCGCCCGTTATAACCTCGGCGGCGGCCCCGACAATGCGTTGAGCTTGCGCGATATTCTGAAACGCGTGGGAGCGATGATCGACATCGAACCCGTTATCGAGGAGGTTGCGGGCGCGCCGGTTCCAGTGCCCTTGCGTTACGTTACAAATATTACGCGGGCAAGCAACGAGCTTGGCTGGCGGCCATGGATCGGTATTGACGACGGACTGCGGACGATTTTGTAATGACGAGGGTGCAGGCGGAAAGTATTAAGCGAGTTGTAGTGCGGGGCACGAATTGGGTCGGCGACTCTGTAATTACAATCCCGGCGTTGCGCGCGCTCCGGCGCGTTTTACCTGAAGCAAAGATCACGCTCGTAACTCGTCCCGGAAACAAAGGAATATTTTCCGAAGCTGATTTTATTGACGAGGTGCTTCCGTACGACAGAAAAGGCGCGCTGTCGATCATCCCGCAGACTCGCGAGTGGAAACGAAGAGACTTTGACCTCGCAGTCTTGTTTCAAAATGCTTTTGAAGCAGCGCTGATTCCCTTTCTTGCCGGCGTGCCGTTGCGGCTCGGATATGCAACGGAGTCTCGACAGGCGCTCCTGACGCATCCCTTGCCGCTGCCCGATTGGCGTTCTGCAAGACACGAGGTCTTTTATTACTTGTATCTCGTCACTGCGCTGGAGCAGATGCTGTTTGGACAGAGCACGATCTGCGAGAGTGATCCGGACGCAAGCATACAGATTTCGGAGAGCAGAAAAACTGAAGCGCGCGAATTCCTTCGTGCTTACGGCGTGACTGACGAAGATTCGGTGGTTGTCATCTGTCCGGGTTCGATAAATAGTCGTGCGAAGCGTTGGCCCGCGGAGTCTTTTGCAACGTTGGGAGATCGTTTGATTGAGGCGAATCGCCGAGTGTTATTGATAGGATCAAAAGACGAGCTGGACGTCACTGAAAACGTGACGCGACAAATGCGTAATCAACCGGTGGTGCTGACGGGGAAAACCAATCTCGATCAGATTACGACGGTGCTCGATCGCGCTGATTTGGTTGTGACAAACGATACCGGGCCGGCTCACGTTGCTGCGGCTCTGGGCCGGCCAACACTCGTCATCTTTGGACCAACAAATCCATTAACCACTCGTCCATTCGCTCCAGACGCGGAAGTCCTCAGACACCCACCGGATTGCGCGCCCTGCATGCTGCGCGATTGTCCGATCGATCACCGGTGTATGACGGCGATCACGGTTGATGAAGTATTCGAGCGCTCACACACATTGTTGAAGCGCGGCAGTTTCGCAAAAACAGTAAGGAGCTTGTGCGACTCAGTCGCGTAGACAACGAATGAAGCGACCGGCAGTTTTCATCGATCGGGATGGAACGATATCTGAAGAGGTTGGTTACGTAAATCATCCTTCGCGGTTTCGTCTGTTTCCCTATTCTTCCGAAGCGATCAGGATCCTGAACAACAATGGCTGGCTCGCGATTTTGATTACGAACCAGGCAGGAGTTGCGCGCGGTTATTTTTCTGAGGATGTAATCGTAAAGGTCCACGATCAATTGAAACAAGAACTGGAAAACGCGCAACTCGATGCAATCTACTATTGCGCACATCATCCTTCCGTGGGAGAACCGCCGTACCGGTTTGACTGCGACTGTCGCAAACCGAAGACCGGCCTGATCGATCGTGCCGCAAAAGACTTTGAGATCGATCTGGGCGCGAGTTGGATGGTCGGCGATCGCTACGGCGACGTCGAGCTAGCGCGAAACGCGGGTCTGAATTCGGCGTTTGTGTTGAGTGGATACGGCCGCGGCGAATGGGAATATCAGCGTGAGGGTTGGAAACATCAGCCCGACCTTGTTTGCGAAACACTACTCGAAGCAGTGAAGATGATCGTCAACACAAGCGACGCCCCAACAAACGATGCAAACGGAAAATAAGGAACGGCTGGTTGAGATTGTCCGGCGTTTTGCCGGTCAAAGGATCGTGATCGTCGGCGATGCGATTGCCGATAAGTTTCTGCACGGCTCGATCAGCCGTGTCTCACGTGAAGCCCCGGTCTTTATTCTGCGACACGAGCACACTCAAACACTGCCCGGCGGCGCCACAAACTGCGCCATGAACCTCGTCGCGCTCGGTGCGAATGTCTCGTTGATTTCGGTTACCGGCGACGACGAGTCCGGCAATGAGCTGCGAGCGAAACTTCAAACCGCCGGTGTCGATACAAAAGGAATTATCGTTTCCGGAAAAGTTCAAACCACGACGAAACTGCGAATTCTCGCCGGTCACTCGCACTCCAACAAGCAACAGGTAATCCGCATCGATTACGAAGGCGCTCCACTCGACGACGAAGAGATTCGCACCGCAATTCTCAGACAACTCGAACAAACAATCCCTGAAGCAAAGGCCGTTGTGATCTCTGATTACAATTACGCCGTGATCGATACACGTGTCGCGGAACTGATTCGCAAGATGACTGACGTTCCTGTGCTGGTTGATTCGCGTTTTCGATTGCTCGACTTCACCGGCTTTACTGCCGCGACTCCAAATGAAGAAGAAGTCGAGAACATCGTCGGATCGCCAATCACCTCCGCGGCTGAATGGGACAATGCAGCACAGGAGTTAAAGAAGAAACTTGGTCATCGCGCTTTGCTTGTGACACGCGGAG
Organism: Pyrinomonadaceae bacterium; assembly: GCA_036401595.1. Taxonomy (GTDB): domain Bacteria; phylum Acidobacteriota; class Blastocatellia; order Pyrinomonadales; family Pyrinomonadaceae; genus PSRF01. The sequence goes on along the minus strand of DASWUM010000158.1, from coordinate 4,575 downwards.
CTAAAGGCATGACACTCCTCGACGGCGACGCTGCTCCACTTCATATTCCTGCCGTCGGCGAGCAGCAGGCAGTTGACGTTACCGGCGCGGGCGATACCGTCATCGCAACCTTTTCGCTCGCGCTTGCGTCAGGTGCATCGTTTGCCGAAGCAACACATCTGGCGAATTACGCAGGCGGCCTGGTGGTGATGAAACGAGGTACCGCCACTGTCAGCGCCGGTGAACTGGAGCACGCGATTACTGGATGACCGTTCTAAGCCGCGCAGAACTTGTTGACCGCGTGGAATCTGCGAAGCAGTCCGGGGCACGCATCATCCTCGCGAACGGCTGCTTCGACGTGCTACACGTGGGCCACATTCGCTACCTCGCCGGCGCCCGCGCGTTGGGCGACCTCTTAATTGTCGGTGTTAACTCCGATGAACAGGTAGCGATTCAAAAAGGCGCAGGTCGTCCGGTCCTGCCTGCCACCGAGCGCGCGGAAATCGTCGCCGCGCTCGAGTCTGTCGATTACGTCACCATTTTCGACGAGCCGACCGTCGAGCAACTCCTGCTCGCACTCAAACCGGACGTTCACGCCAAAGGCACGGACTATACAACCGAGACGGTACCGGAGCGTGACGTGGTACGATCCTACGGAGGTCAGGTCGCTATTGTCGGAGATCCAAAAGATCACTCGACGTCAGCCATCATCGCTCGCCTCGGAGGTGTGAATGGTTAAAGAAGATTTCTCCCGCAACGGCGCCACGGCGCGACGACGGACTAAAAAATCTCGCCCTAACGTTGCGCCGTGGCGCCGTTGCGGGAGAAATTTTTTCCTCGTCACATTGCTCCTGCTGTTTTGTATGGCTCCGGCAAACGGACAACGGACGAAATCTCAACGCTTCGATCCGGACGGATCGTTCTGGCTCCACGGTGAACCGCCAAACGATTTTTCGGATTTCAGTGGCATAAATTTGAACGCAAAGCGATCGCGGCAACTTCCTCAGTCCGGTTTGGAAACCAATAACGGAAGACGCTATCGGTTCAAAATTTTGAACGTCAAACGAGAGCGCTTTACTTTCACCACCGAGACAATCGCTGGAATTTCTTACAGTTTTTCCGGAAGATTTCTTAAGGGCGGCGTCTATGCATCCGGAATTTTGGACGATGAGACACCTGTGCTGGAAGGAATGCTGACGAAGTTTCGTGACGGTAAGCAGGTCGCGGAAGCGAAACTGAAGTTTGTTTATTTTGGCGGTACATGAGAATTCTGATCGTTAAGCTCAGCAGTATTGGGGACATCGTACACACGTTGCCGGCCCTCGCGACGCTACGAGCGGCGATGCCGCAAGCCGAAATCTCATGGGTAGTTGAACGACGATCTTCTGAAATTTTAAGAGACAACCCGCTTGTAGATCGCCTCATCGAAGTCGACACGAAGGCGCTGAGGCGCGGGCTGATGTCTGGGGAGACGCTGCGGGCACCGCGCCAGCAGTTACGTCGGTTACGTGCCTCGGCCTTCGATTTAGCTTTAGACTTCCAGGGACTACTCAAATCTGCTTCAATCGCGCGCCTTTCGGGCGCGCGTCGTATTTTTGGCTACTCGCGCGCCGGGCTGCGTGAACCGGCCAGTGCTCTTTTGCTGTCGAAGACCGTGGCGGTTCCGCGCGAGACTCACGTCATTCGTAAATCCCTCCTGCTGCTCAAAGGCGCGCTAGGCATTCCTGAACCAGACGAGCTCTCGTTTCCGATTCAGGTCAGTCCTGAGCACGAAGCAGAGGCACGTGAGGCCGCAGCCCATACCGGTGGTAACTATGCGATTCTAAATCCGGCGGGCGGTTGGCCGACCAAGCTGTGGAGCGTCGATCGCTTTGGGAAACTCGCCGATCTTTTGTGGTCCAATTACGGAATGCATTCGCTTGTAACATACGGTCCGGGTGAGATCGAACTGGCCGAGGCTGTTCGCCAATCGTCTGTCTCCGGTCACGCCCAACCGGTGGCATTGTCTTTAAAGGGATACTATTCGCTTGCACGTGAAGCGGGTGTGTACGTCGGCGGGGATACCGGTCCGATGCATATCGCTGTAGCTGCAGGTACTCCAATTGTCGGATTATTCGGACCAACGGAGTGGTGGCGGAACGGCAGTCCACGACCGGAAGACATTTGTGTGGAACGAAATGATATTGACTGTCGTGTGGACTGTCACCGCCGTTCGTGTTCAAAATGGATCTGTATGGACATCGAGGTCGAACGAGTAATGGAGGCAGTCGGACGTAGACTGGAAATCTCACAAAAAGCACAACTGAGCCGTTAACTCATTTGTGTTTCTGTGCGTCTTTGTGGCTAAGGGATGAGTAGAAGAGGCGGGACGTGGATACAGCGTTGGCGAGTGCCGCTGGGTTTTCTTTGCGGCGCGGCGTTCATCTTTTTCGCTCGGCCGACGCCACGAATGTTACTCATCGGTGCGTCTGTCTCGTTACTGGGTCTAGCCGTGCGGGCCTGGGCTGCCGGTCACATCCGAAAAAATGCGCAGCTCGCGACGTCGGGGCCGTATGCGTTCACACGTAATCCGCTTTACCTGGGATCGTTTCTGCTGGGGCTGGGCTTCACGATCGCTTCCGGGCGGCTGGTCCTCGGGTTCCTGTTCGCGGCACTGTTTCTTGGCATCTATTTGCCGGTGATGCGCGTCGAAGCCACGCATCTGGTTGAGCTTTTTGGCAAAGAGTTTGAGATGTACAGGCAGGCGGTGCCGCTATTTTTTCCGCGGCTCACGCCGTTTCGTCCAAATGAATCTGCGGTGAACAAATTCGATGGTAGTCTTTATCTGCGTTACCGCGAATACCGCGCTGCACTCGGGCTCGTGATCGCCTGGGGACTTTTATTAATTAAGACTTATTACTTCTAACTGCATTGCAAGTTTTTAAGGCACTCGCTTTTATCTCTCTTGTCGCTGCGCTCGCTTTTGGTGCCGCGGTCAGCGTCGAATTTGTAAACGGTCAACGCGCACAGCAGGCTCACGCCGACACGAGACGCTTTGAGCTCGGCGAAGAGCTTCACTTTGAAGCGGAATTTTCGCGAGCGCTGTTACGTAAGATCGACGTGGCGGATCTGAAGTTTCGATCCGCGCGCACGCCAGTCACCGAGACGAGCGCCAACGAATCCAAAACAGCAAAGTCTTATGCTTTGACGTTGAGCGCAGATGTCTCGAGCAAGGGTTTCTTTGCGCGTTTATTCAATCTGAAGTTTCGTGAGCGCGTCGAATCGGTAGTCGAACCGGTTTCGTTCACCGTTCAGAAAACGACGATTCTCGACGAGCAAGGAAAACGAGTTCGGACCACAGAATCCACCTTCGATCGCACGAAAGGACTCATGACCTGGACTTCGCGCGATCCAAACAATCCTGACGCCGAACCGCGACATGCGGTCGCCGACTTCAATGGACAGTTACAGGACGTGCTGTCTGCGATCTATTTCATCCGCACACAACCACTCGAAGTCGGAAAATCTTTCGATATCTTCATTGGCGACGGCGGTCGCGTTTACACGATCCCCGTTAAAGTTGTCGAGAAGAAGCGCATGAAGACCATTCTTGGTCGGGTTGATGTGTTTCTTGTTAATCCGGAGCTCTTCGGACCAAATCGTCTGATCGACGATGAGAAGGGCGAGTTTTCGATGTGGATCACTGCCGACCAGCATCACGTTCCAGTCGGCGGCCGCGTCAAGACTGACTACGGCACATTTGATATCAAGCTCAAACGCATCGTCCGTCCCTCAGAATCGATCACGCCAGCGCCCGGTCAATGACGAAGCCGCTGATTATTGGTCATCGCGGTGCTTCGGCCATTGCACCCGAAAATACGATGGCCGCTTTTCGCGAAGCCATTGCGGTTGGGGCAGATGGAATTGAGTTTGACGTTCGGCTAACGCGCGATGGAGTTCCGGTGGTCATTCACGATAGTTCGCTGCGACGCACGGGCGGTGTCTCGCAACGGATTGCTGATTTGACCTGGGCTGAGATCGCGAAGACAGATGTCGGGAGTTGGTTCGCGCGTAAGAATAAACTGCCACAGGGATCGTTCTCAAATGAAGCTGTTCCCAGCCTCGCGGAACTGTTCACACTCTTCCAGTCAAATAATCTGACACTGTATCTCGAGATGAAGTGCGACTCGCCGGTCGAATACGCACCGCTGGCCGAGGCGTGCTGCCGGATGATTGCCGAATACGGTTTGAAGGATCGAGTGATGGTTGAGTGCTTCCAATTGCCGGCGCTCAGTATTGTCAAAGAGATCGACACGGAGATCAGAACCGTCGCGCTTTTCGAACCTTCGCTCTCAAATCCTTCAGTCTTGTCGGACCAAAGCGTCATCAACAAAGCTACTGAGATCGGCGCCGCAGCCATTGCATTGCATCACCGTCTCGCGCGCAGGAGTCTGGTCGAAAAAGCGAAAGCCAACGGGATGCACGTGGCCGTCTGGACCGTGGACAATCCATCATGGATCGAGCGCGCCCGAACAACAGGCATCGACGCCCTAATCACAAACGACCCGTCAAGATTGATTCAAACACCTCCGAACGTACTGTAGGGGCGGGGGGGGG
>DASWUM010000157.1:0-85752 GCA_036401595.1 Pyrinomonadaceae bacterium | reverse complement strand
TTTCCGTTGCGCCGTTGCGCCGTTGCGGGAGAAAATCTATTGACATCGCAAGGCGGGCAGAGTACTTTATGTCATGAAGTAACCGGCTATGTGCGAGATAGCAAAAGCCAACGATTGGAGTACAATGCGGCCAAGATGACGCTTCTCGAGAGTATTAACTCACCCGCAGACCTGCGCACGCTTTCACCCGAACAGCTTCGAACCGTCGCCGACGAAATTCGAGCCTACATCCTCGAAACGATGTCGCGTGTCGGCGGCCATACAGGCGCATCATTGGGCGCCGTGGAACTAGCGGTCGCGCTGCACTACGCGTTCGATACACCACGCGACCGGCTGGTTTGGGACGTCGGACACCAGGCTTACGCGCACAAGATTCTGACCGGCAGACGCGACCTGCTCCCAACAATCAAGCAGTACGGCGGCATCAGCGGTTTTCTCCGCCGCGACGAGTCTGAATACGACACGTTTGGCGCGGGACACGCTTCGACGTCTCTGTCCGCAGCGCTCGGAATGGCGATCGCACGCGACCGCAAAGGCGAGGATCATCACGTGGTCGCGCTAATCGGCGACGCATCGCTCGCCGGCGGCATGGCAATGGAAGCAATCAACCAGGCCGGACATTTGAAGAGTCGCCTGATCGTTGTGCTCAACGACAACGAGATGTCGATCGCGCCGGCAGTCGGCGCGTTAACGGGTTATCTCAATCGCATTCGCGGCGCGCACGGTTATCACCGGTTCAAAGACGAAGTTGAAGAGAAGCTGCTGGCGATTCCATCTGTCGGCGAACGATTGCATCACGCCGCGAAGACGATGAAAGACGTGATTGCAGCCGCCGTATTACCCGGCGCACTCGTCTCCGAGCTTGGTTTCAAATACATCGGCTACGTTGACGGGCATAACCCGCGCGCACTCGTCGCTGCTCTTCAAGAAGCTAAACAGATCAAAGATGGACCAGTCATCGTTCATGCTTTGACGACGAAGGGAAAGGGTTTTCCACAAACCGAACCCGACTACTATCGCTGGCATGCCACCGGACCATTCGATCTAAAAACCGGAAAGCCGCAGGCGAGCACTTCGAAGACGCCGACTTACACTAAAGTATTTGGCGACACCCTTGCCCAGCTCATGGAGAAGGATCCGAAGGTCGTCGCTTTGACGGCGGCGATGCCGGACGGCACTGGCATTTGCACTCCACTCGAGAAGTTTCCCGAAAGATCTTTCGACGTCGGTATCGCCGAGCAGCACTGCGTCACTTTCGCAGCAGGCATGTCGTGCGAGGGCTTGAAGCCCGTCTGCGCGATCTATTCGACGTTCCTTCAGCGTGGTTACGATCAGTTAGTGCACGACGTCTGCATTCAGGATCTAAACGTGAAGTTCTGTCTCGATCGTGGCGGCGTCGCCGGTGGTGACGGACAAACGCATCACGGTCTGCTCGACATCGCTTACCTGCGACCGATACCAAACATTGTCGTGATGGCGCCGAAAGACGAAGGCGAGATGCGCGATATGATGTTCACGATGCTGGAGCATACGGGACCGGTGGCGATGCGTTATCCGCGCGGCAACGGTGTCGGCGTTCCGATCGATCGCGAACCGGAACTACTCGAGATCGGCAAAGGCGAGATACTGCGTGACGCTGGCGAGATCGCGATTGTTGCTTACGGTGCGATGGTCCATCCGTCGTTAGCGGCGGCTGATCGGCTCGCAAAAGATCGCATTGACACGACGGTTGTGAACGCGAGATTTGTTAAGCCACTCGACACGCCGTTGTTACTCGCGCTGGCGCGTACCAAACGTCTGATTGTCACCGTCGAGGAAGCCTACCTCGCCGGCGGTTTCGGATCGGCAGTGATGGAATTGCTCGAAGAGAATGGCCTCCAGGACAAAGTCCGCGTCGTGCGCATGGGAATTCCGGACCGGCTCATCACTCACGGTGACGCAAAATTGTTGCTGGCGAAGTACGGCCTCGACGCTGACGGAATCTATAACCGCGTGAAAGAAAGTATCGACGTGCTCGACGATCGACGCACTAAAGCACGTCGCACAGTCTCTTAAGCCACAAAAAGGGCACAAAATCACAAAATGTGACTTTTGTGCCCATTTGTGGCAATCAGTGCACCATTTCCGTTCTTCTCCCCGTAATTCTCTCCCCGAAACTAGCTGTGCACGGTGTGGCCTCGTGATTGCAAAGAGATCTGAACCAGCTATGAAAGATAGATTCGAGCCGCATTTTGATGATGAGCGTACGTTGTTGACAGCGCAGCCAGTTGTACCACTGGAGAAAATCAACGCCAAAGCGCGACACCGAAAACAATGGTTTCTCGGCGGTGCGTTTGCGGTGGCGATGATGCTGGGCGCGGCATCGGCGCTCGTGGCGTCGTATTTCAAGACGCGAAACGTGCAGCCTGTTGCTGCTGAACTCACACAAGAAAGTGCACCGGTCGACGAGCCTGCAGCAACTGTAGCGGTGGCGGAGAATCCGCCGGTTGGTACACCCCCAGCGGCCGTTGATGAAACAGAAGCAACGGACACAGAAGAAGTAACTCCTGCGGAGACTGAGCCGAAGAAACAAACTCCAGTGAAGCACCGAACGGTTCCGTCTGTCAGACGCGATGACGATGTACTTGCGCCGAGTGACAGCCGCCAACTGAGTGAAGAGGATGCATTGCATCAGATTCGGGATACCGTGCTTGTCGATGAATGGCAGGAACGCCGTGCGCGACGCGTTTGGAGACGCGAGCGTCGTCGTGCTGAACGCTACAATCATCGCGATCTTTCAAATCTCGACGAGATCTTCGAAGGTCGCAGACGACCTAATCCATAGTGCAAAAAATACATGTATTGACGTAACTGTGATCGAGTGGCATCATCTGCTTCACTACGTAAGTTCGCCCTGTTTTTCAACTCACACTATTTCATAGCAATCCCCGACATCTGATTACTGGAACTGTTTTTCGCGTCATGCGGACGCGGGGATATGGTGAATCATCATGACTAGACAGATGTATCGCGAGCGGGAATGTATTCATCGCGAAGAAGGTGCGGATGGTGATTTTTACAATGGGGTGTTTTACATTCAGGCCTTGCAACGACTCCGCGTAAACGAGGCCGTGCAAATGGCGAGTAAAGTTACGTCATTCTTCTGGGCCGATGCTCCACACATTCTCGTCTGGCTCTGTGATAACTGCGCCGCAGAGCTGCGACTGTCCGAAACGCCGCGAGCGATGACGCGCCGTGCCTGATACAGGATTTACAGGACTATTCTTGTTAATCTTGTGGCGTGAAGCGTGAACGGATCGACAAGCTGCTCGTCGAGCGAGGTCTTGCAGACTCGCGCACAAAAGCTCAGGCAATGGTGATGGCCGGCGTCGTGCTTGTCGACGAGCAAAGGGTTGAAAAGCCTTCCCATCAGTTCGATACCAACTCATCAATTCGAATCAAAGGCGGCGACGACCCGACAACTCGCTACGTTGGGCGTGGTGGACTCAAACTCGAGGCAGCGCTGCGTGAATTTCAGATTGACGTCTCAGGGCTAACTTGTCTCGACGTTGGCGCTTCGACCGGTGGTTTCACTGACTGTCTGCTGCAAAACGGCGCGACGAAAGTTTTTGCGGTTGACGTCGGTCATAACCAGATCGACTGGCGACTGCGCAACGACGAGCGTGTCGAAGTTCGCGAAGGAGTGAACGCGCGCTATCTCACGCCCGAAGACTTTCCACACAAGTTCGAACTGGTCGTGATGGATGTCTCGTTTATTTCGGTGACTAAAGTTTTGCCGGCGATTGTTCCCTTACTCGCGCCCGGCGGTTCGATCGTTACGCTGATCAAGCCGCAGTTTGAAGTCGGACGCGGCGAGGTTGGTGGCGGCGGAATTGTGCGTGATGAGTCGAAACGATTGCGTGTGGTTGAGGAAGTGAATAATGCTGCACGCACCCTCGGCCTCGAGGTCGTGAACGTGATCGAATCTCCAATCACCGGTGCCGAAGGTAACGTCGAATTCCTGGCGCACTATAAAGTTCAACCTTAGAGTGCCACAGAAATCCGGATTTTATCCGTGTCATCTGTGGCCAGTATTCGCCGTTGCGCCTTTGCGGCGTATGCTTTACGCTTCCCGCTCAAACCATGTCGTCAATCAAGCGGATAGGCATCGTCCTTAAACCGCATCAACCCGAAGCCCTGAAAACCATCTGCGAGCTCGTGGTGTGGCTGGCCGAGCGCGACATCAAGCTCATCGGCGGGCCGGAGATCGAGCGCGAGCAGATCGAACACGAAACCGGCTGTCCAGTAGATCAGAGTAAGAGTGAGCGACTTGCTGAAGACGTCGATTTGATGCTGGTGCTCGGCGGAGACGGCACCATGATCTCAACCGCGCGCATGATCGGCAATCAGGAAGTTCCCGTTCTCGGCGTCAACTACGGCGGTCTTGGTTATCTCGCGGAGTTTCGGATCGAAGAGTTGTACACGGCACTCGAGTCGATCCTGTCTGGAAGTTACCGGCTCGATCGGCGCGTGATGCTCGAGGTCGAATTAAACCGCACCGGCGAGACGCCAAAGACCAGCCGAGTCCTGAACGATGTAGTGATTAATAAGTCGGCCCTCGCACGTATCATCGAAATTGAAGCTTATCTGAACAGCCAGTTCGTCAACTCATTTCGTGCCGATGGTTTGATAGTCTCAACGCCGACTGGTTCAACTGCTTACAATCTCTCAGCCGGTGGGCCAGTAATCTTTCCGTCAATGAACGCGGTGGTAATCACGCCTATCTGTCCGTTTACACTTTCGAATCGTCCCATCGTCGTGCCTGACGACGCCGAGATCGAGCTATTGTTGAAAACGGATCAAGAAGAAGTGGCATTGACGCTCGATGGCCAGGTGGGTTTTCCTCTGAAAGTTGCAGATCGTGTCGTGATTCGTAAGAGTCGCACGACATTCAACCTCATTCAGCCGATGAACAGAAACTACTTCGACGTCCTGCGCGATAAACTGCGCTGGGGTCGTTAGTACACGAACCGCCAGAGACGAAAAAATGTCTGACAAAAAAGACCCAAACCTGGTCGATCGAGATGCGTTTGAACGCGAGATAGCCACCGATCTCGACGAAGAGACTCCCGACAAGCCGAAAGGCATGGCGCTGCACAACAAGATCCTCATCGGACTCGCGCTCGGTGTGATCGCCGGTGTGACCGTCAACAAGGCCTTTGGCGGCGACCATCCGAAAGTCGCCTGGGTAGTCGATAACATCACTCAGCCGGTGGGCCAACTATTTCTACGCCTGCTGCTGATGATTGTCGTTCCGCTCGTCTTTGCTTCACTCGTCGTCGGCGTTGCGGGCATTGGCGACATCCGCAAACTCGGGCGCGTTGGTCTCAAGTCGTTTGGCTATTGCCTCGTGATCTCTGCGATCTCGGTCGCTATTGGCATCACGCTCGCAAACACGATCAAGCCCGGCAAGCGAATTGATCCAAATACTTCAGCGGCGCTACAGCAGCGATATGCAACTGATGCGACGAAGAGTGTCGAAGCCGCGAAGCAGGCCAGCGGCGCGACGCCGAAGCCGATGATGGCGGTGGTGGAGACGATCGTTCCGAAGAATCCGTTTTACGCAGTCTCCGGCAAAGAAGATCCGAACATGCTCCACTTGATGTTCTTTGCCCTCATCATCGGGATTGCGATCACGCTGTTGCCGGTGTCGGTGACTGAACCAGTGCTGCGCGTGCTCGAAGGTGTTTACCAGATCACGGCGAAGATCATTGAGATGATCATGAAGTTTGCGCCGTACGCTGTTGCGTGCCTGCTCTTCAACAACACGGCGCGTTTTGGTCTAGACTTGTTGCAGGCGCTCGCGTGGTTTGTGGTCACGGTCCTGCTCGGCTTGTCGTTGCACATGTTCGGCGTTTACTCGCTTTCGATCTACTTCCTGTCGCGTATTTCGCCGATCGAGTTTTTCCGCCGCATTAAGACTGTGATCCTTACGGCGTTCTCGACGTCGTCGTCGAACGCGACTCTCCCGACCGCGCTGCGAGTGTCGGAACAGAACCTCGGGGTGCCGCAGGAGATTAATAGTTTTGTACTGACGGTGGGCGCGACAGCGAATCAAAACGGCACTGCACTGTACGAAGGTGTGACGGTACTCTTCCTGGCCCAGCTTGCGGGCGTGGACCTCTCGCTGGCCCAACAGTTGATGGTGGTCTACCTCGCGATCCTGGGTGGAATTGGCACGGCGGGTGTTCCTTCCGGCTCGATTCCTTTTATTATCGGCGTGCTGGTAACGATTAATGTTAACCCGGCGTTGATCGCGATTATTCTTGGCGTTGATCGCATTCTCGACATGTGTCGCACGACTCTTAACGTCACTGGCGACATCACTGCAGCGACGTATGTAGCACGCTCTGAGGGTTATGAATTACTCAAGCCGCACGAGCCCGCCATCGCCCACGCAGGCGTGCCGGTTCCCGAGCGCGGCATGGATTAGAATCTGCGCATGGCGTTTGCATGAACGTCCTCATTTCCGACACGAGGTGATGGGCCATGGTATTTCCGCTGTATGACGACAATTCCGACCGGCAGATAACTCCGGTCGTCAATTACGTGATCATAGCGCTCAACATTTTTGTCTTTGTTGTTCTGCAACAGCTCGGAAGCAACGATTCGTTTACCTACTCATTCTCGACCGTGCCGGCAGAGATTCTTCATGGCACTGACATCGTCACGCCTGCGCGGCAGGTTATGGATCCGGTTACGCGACAGACGTTGCTGATTCCGGGTTTGGGACATACGCCGGGTTCGGTTTACTTCACACTCATCACCTCGATGTTCATGCACGGCGGTATCGCGCACATTGCGGGCAACATGCTGTTTCTGTGGATCTTCGGCGACAACATCGAAGATCGTCTCGGACACGTGAAGTATTTCATTTTCTATATGCTGTGCGGGATCATCGCTTCACTGTCGCATGTGTTTGCCACCGGCGTTTTCGCGGGCGACGAAAGAAGTCTGCTGGTTCCGAGTCTTGGAGCTTCGGGCGCGATTTCGGGCGTGCTGGGTGGTTACATACTGCTGCATCCGAAACGTCGCGTGACGGTGATTCTTTTCCGTTTTCTCACGGATGTTCCTGCCTACGTTGCGATTGGAATCTGGTTCGCGTTCCAGTTGGTTAGCGGACTCGGCATGCTTGGCAGCGGATCGCAGCAAGGCGGAGTTGCGTATGCGGCGCACATCGGCGGCTTTATCGCGGGGCTCGTGCTGATCAAGTTCTTCGACAGGGGCGGCGCTGGTCGCGAGGCGTTGCCGACAGGGTAGCCGCGGATTTAACGGATTTTTGTTAAAATCGGCCGCATGGTTACTTTGCCGCCACCAAACCAGCAATGTCTCGATATTCAATCGACGCCGCGTGCGGAGATGAATCTGGTTCCGCTCGATACGTTCCCGTACGAGTTTCCCGGTAGCGAAATCAAAATCAATTTCGAGATCACGGAGTTCACCGCGATCTGCCCGTTCTCGGATTTTCCCGACTTCGCTACCATCCGTCTCGAATACGTTCCGAACGAGCGTTGCATTGAACTGAAGAGCCTGAAGTTCTACATAAATTCCTTCCGAAACATCAAAATTTTTCACGAACACGTAATCAACATCATCCTCGAAGACTTCGTCGCCGCCTGCGATCCATTGCGCGTCGAAATCGAAGGCGACTTCCACGTGCGCGGCAACATCAAGACAATCGTGAGGGCAAGCTACGCCAAACCTTAGTACAGGATTACAGGACTTACATGACGACTCCTGTTAATTCTGAGAATCACGGACACATCAACGGATTATGGCAGCGGTATCGCGGGTTGCCGAGGAATGTGTTTGCGATTGGGTTGGTGAGTCTACTGAACGACGCTTCGAGTGAGATCATTTATCCGCTCCTGCCGGTTTTTCTGGCTACCAGTTTGGGTGCTTCGGCCAAAGCGATCGGGACGATTGAAGGGCTTGCCGAATCGATCTCCAGCCTGTTGAAATTGTTCGCGGGTTATCTCAGCGATCGTCTGGCAAAGAGAAAATCGCTGGTCGTGGCGGGTTACACGCTGGCGTCAGTGGCGCGGCCGCTGCTGGCGTTCGCTCAAACCTGGACGCAGGTGCTGGCGATACGGCTTACGGATCGCGTGGGCAAGGGGATCAGAACCGCGCCGCGCGACGCGATGATTGCCGACACCGTTCGTACCGAACAGCGTGGACTTGCGTTTGGTTTTCACCGGGCGATGGATCACGGCGGCGCCGTGATTGGTCCAATCATCGGCTATTTGCTGGTGGTGCTGTTCGTCGCGAATTCGAGGTCGCCTACGACCGGCGAGTTCTCGAAGATCTTCATCGTTGCGTCGATACCAGCGTTGCTCGCAGTGATTGTCGCCGCGGTGTTCATGCGCGAGTCGCCGGTGAAGGCGCGAGGCGGAACGGAAGTCGTCAAACTCTCTCTGCGCGGGTTTGACAATAATTTCAAGCGCTTCCTGGTTGTGCTTGCGCTCTTCACACTTTCAAACTCGTCGGACAGTTTTCTTATTTTGCGTGCGATCGATTCGGGCGTGTCAGTCGCCATGGTGCCGTTGCTCTGGGCGGCTCATCACGGTATGAAAGTTTTGAGTTCGCTGTTTGGCGGCGATCTTTCAGATCGTTTGGGTCGCAAGCGATTGATTGTTTCCGGTTGGATTTTGTATGCGGCCGTATATGCCGGGTTTGCTTTTGCGACTAACAAAGCGTCACTCTGGGTTCTCTTTCTGATCTACGGCATTTATTTCGGACTTGTCGAAGGTGCTGAGAAAGCGCTGGTCGCCGATCTCGTGCGTCCGGAACAACGCGGAACCGCGTACGGCTTGTACAATCTCGCTTTCGGTATCACAGTATTTCCCGCATCGCTCCTGATGGGTATGATCTGGGATTGGAAAGGTCCGGCAACTGCCTTCCTAATCAGCGCGTTTATGGGAGCCACGGCCGCTGCGCTCCTGTTAATTCTTGTCAGGCCACACCCCGACGAAAGGACGGTTTGAAATGAGACGCAGACTCATAACTGCACACGCAGGATTATCGACAGGTATCGGTTACTACCTGAGCGGCATGGAGGAAGTCCGCGGCCAACTCAGTGCGGCGGTAAAAACGATTCCCGACGATCTGATCGGCAAGCCCGCATTTCTCGGCGCACACTCGATCGGCGGCCTCGTGTTGCACATCGGTGAGGCTGAGTGGTTTTGGATGAAGATGGTTGTGAGTGGACACAAACTCACCGAGGAGGACGAGAACACTCCATACTGGGACATCCTGGACGACCTCGAAAGAGTCGCGCGCAACGGTTATACGGCTGAGTTTTGTCTGAGCGAGATCGAAAAAATTCGCAATCAAACACGCGACGTGCTTTTCGGATACAACGACAAAGATCTCGAACGCATCATCACCTTCGAACGTAAAGGTCAATCCACCGAATACAATCTGCGCTACATTCTGCACCATCTGATCGATCACGAAGCCCAGCACAAAGGCCAGATTTTTATGCTGAAGCGACTCATGGCAATATAGGTCCTACAGGACTTATATCTTTTAATGAACTATCAGCTAATCAAGAACGCCGATGAACTTCGGAAAGCAATCGAAATCCTCGCAACCCAACCGGTGGTTGGTCTCGACACGGAGACCACCGATCTCGATCCATTCACGTCTCGCCTGCGACTGATTCAGCTCGCGACCAGCGACCGCGTCTTCATCGTAGATTTCGACCATTTCGCTAACGGTGACGCTGCGAAAAGCGAAGCGCTGGCGCCGCTGCGTCGCCTGTTCGCCGCGCCGCGCCCGATCAAGATCGCGCATAACGCGAAGTTTGACGCAAAGTTTATCAAGCACAATCTCGGTGTCGATCTGGTTGGATTGTTCGATACGTTACTGGCGAGTCAACTGGTTGGCGCGGGTGACATTGAAGAGCGTCACGGGTTGGAGACGGTCGCCAGTCGTTACTTAAACGAAGCGGTCGATAAATCGGAGCGACTGTCAAACTGGAATTTTGAGTTGACGGAAGCGCAGCTCGAGTACGCCGCGCGTGATGCCGCGGTCCTTTTGCCGTTGCGCGAGAAGCTGATCGAGCGACTGAAATCGGACTCGTTAGTAAAGGTGGCGCAGCTCGAGTTTGAGTGCGTGATGCCGGTAGTTGATATCGAGCTCGCGGGCTTTTACATGCACAAGGACCGCTGGCTGGATCAGCTCGGGATCGTCGAAAAGAAACGTGTGGAGCTTGCCGAGCAGTTGCAGCAGGTTTTAGCCGAGGAGTCGTCACAGGGCTCGCTGTTCGGCGGTCCACAGCGCGACGACATCAATCTCGATTCACAGCAGCAGCTCACCAAAGCGCTAAACCGGCTCGGTATTCCGGTTCCGGAATCAACGCGAAACTGGAAACTCCAGCCGCTCGCGGCGCAATACCCGATCATCGGAACGCTGCTCGAATATCGCACCGTGCAGAAGGCGCTGACGAGTTACGGCGAAAACATGATCGAGCTGATCAATCCGATGACGAAGCGTCTGCACGCGGATTTCAGGCAGATCGGCGCGCCGACGGGTAGGTTCGCCTGCACCAATCCGAACATTCAGCAGGTGCCACACGCGATCGAGTACCGTCGCTGTTTCAGTGGTCATCCCGAGGGGCGAAAGTTGATCATCGCCGATTATTCGCAGATCGAGTTGCGAATACTGGCGGAGTTTTCGGGCGATCGTGGTTTTATCGAGGCCTTCAATTCGGGTGCGGACTTGCATCGTGTGACGGCGGCGCAGGTCTTCAACGCCGCTTTGGACCAGGTTACGAAAGAGCAGCGCGACTTTGCGAAGCGATTGAACTTCGGCGTGGTTTACGGGATTGGTGCGCAGCGTTTTGCCCTCATGACCGGGTTGAGTGTGTCAGACGCGGAGAATGTTTTGCGACGTTACTTCGGCACTTATCGACAACTCGATACCTATCTGCGTGAAGCGGCAAACCGGGCGGTGAGTGAGCGGCAGGCGCGCACTGCTTCCGGGCGACTCGTGCGTTTCCGCTATGACGAGAACGACAGGCAACAGGTCTCGATGACGCAGCGCAACGGCAAGAACACGCCGATTCAAGGTACGAGTGCCGACATCCTGAAACGCGCGCTCAAGTTGTTGAAGGAAGAGTTAAGCAATACAAACGCGAAGGTCGTGAACATCATTCATGACGAGATCGTCGTGGAAGCTGACGCCGATGAAGCTCAGGGTGTTGCTGCGATCGTCGAGCGCGTCATGTGCGCTGCGGGTGAAGAGTATCTGAAGACGGTGCCGGTTAAAGTCGAAACCGAAATCGCGGATGAATGGATCAAATAGATCCGCGCGGATCTGCGTTTATCTGCGTCTCCAGATGAAGTAGATCGGTATTCCGGTAAAGACGAGTAAATAGCCGATGCCGGAAGTCGAAGGCGCCAGGATTGCGAGGTCGACGATGAACAATCCCGCCAGCGCGATGTAAATCAGGGGTACGATCGGGTAGCCAAACGTTCGATAAGGCCGCTCAATCTCCGGAGCTTTCCGCCTCATCACGATCACGGCGCCAACCATCAACACGTAAAAGATCAAATCCGCTGAAACGATGTATTCGAGCAGTTGGGTGTAGACGTTTCCATACGAATACATGCCATTGTGTTGATCGATCTTGATAGTCCGAGGCAGGACGAGGAGCGAAGCCCACAGACCCTGGGTAATCAAAGCGACTGCCGGCACATGGTGAGCGTTGACACTGTCGACTCGTTTGAAGAACAGCCCATCGCGCGCCATCGCATAGTAAACACGCGCGCCGGCGAGGATCAGTCCATTGTTGCAGCCAAACGTCGAGATCATGATGGCGAGCGCCATAATGATGGTGCCGCTGTTGCCGAACACCGCCTGCATCACCGCCGTCGCGACGCGATTCTCCGGCGCATTCTGAATACCCGAAAGCGGCAAGGTCACCACGTAAGCAAGATTCGCCAGCAGGTACAACGTGACGACTATCCCACAACCCAACAAGAGTGCGCGCGGCAGGTTCTTACCCGGATCGCGCACTTCGCCCGCGGTGAACGTGACATTGTTCCAGGCAGACTGTGCGAAGAGTGGTCCAACCATCGCTCGACCGACAAGCATTAGCAACGCAAGCACCATCAGTCCCTGCCCGGCAGGCTCAAACCAAACCTGCGACGCCGACGGTTTCCAGCCGTTCTGCCATGGTTGCCACCATGACGACGTGTAGGCAGCGCTGTTGTGATTCCAGCCAATCAGCAATCCGACCAGGATCAGTCCGATTAATGCCGCTGTCTTCGTGAACGTGAAACTGTTCTGAATGATCTTTCCTGTTTGCAGTCCACGCGTGTTGATAAACGTGAGAAACAGGATCATGACCACGGCGATAAGTTGCTGGCTCGACAGGCTCAACGCGTAACCGTTGAACGAGAGCCCGCCGATCGTGAAGGGCCGCAGCAAGATGATCGGGTCGATGAGATACTTATCGCCTGATATACTGCTGGTGAGTACGCCGGTGAAGTTTGCGAACGCCACCGCCACAGCCGCGATCGTTCCGGATTGAATAATCAGAAACAAACCCCAGCCGAAGAGAAATCCAATCGACGGTCCATACGCCTCGCGCAGAAACACGTACTGCCCGCCGGCACGCGGCCACATTGCAGCCAGCTCCGCGCAACAGAGCGCGCCGGTGATCGTCAGCACGCCCGCGAGCGCCCAGGCGGCCAGCAGCCAACCAGGCGATCCGACAAGCCGGGACGATTCGGCTGAAGTGATGAAAATCCCCGAGCCGATCATCGAACCCACTACGATCATGGTTGCATCGAGCAGGCTTAGACCACGCAGCAGATTGGGGGGAGCTTCTTTGCTCATTCGCGCGAGCGGCTATAGTGCCATAGATCCGTGTTAATCCGCGGCTAAAATTGCCTGCTTGACACTAATCGACAGGCTCACCTAGTCTTTTCGGTTTGGAGTTTGCCACAGGATGAAAAACGAACTAATCAATTCAATCACAAACAAAAAAGCACACGTCGGGGTTATCGGTCTCGGATACGTCGGTCTCCCATTACTCGTAGAATTTGCTTCCAGAGGGTTTCAGGCTACCGGTTTCGAAGTCGACGACTCGAAAGCGGAACAGATCAACAGCGGTAGTTCATACATCGGCGACGTGCCTTCGGAACGGTTGAAGGAAGTGGTCGATGCCAAGCTGCTGCGCGCCACCACAGACTTCAGTCACCTGCGCGAGTGCGACGCGATCATCATCTGCGTTCCGACGCCGCTACGAAAGACAAAAGAACCGGACGTCTCATACATTCTCGCGGCCGCCGAGCAGATCGCGAAGAATTTACGGCGTGGCCACTTGATTATTCTCGAGTCGACCACCTATCCGGGCACGACTGACGAAGTGCTACTGCCGATGTTTGAAGAAAAGGGCTTCAAGCTCGACGAAGATTTCCTGCTCGCGTTCTCGCCCGAACGAGTCGACCCCGGCAATCCGCAGTTTCTGACGCACAACATTCCCAAGGTCGTTGGCGGTGTGACTGACGATTCAACCGCTGTCGCCGCGCATCTCTATTCGCAAATCGTGAACGACGTCCACGCCGTCAGCTCGGCGCGTGTGGCGGAAGCCGCGAAGCTTCTGGAAAACACGTTTCGCGCGGTGAACATCGGCATGGCGAACGAGATGGCGCGTCTTTGTTACGCGCTAAACATCGATACCTGGGAAGTGATTCGCGCTGCGGCAACGAAGCCGTTCGGATTCATGGCGTTCTATCCCGGGCCGGGAATCGGCGGGCATTGCATTCCGCTCGACCCGCACTACCTTTCGTGGAAAGCGCGGCAACACGGATTCGATTCGCGCTTCATCGGTTTGGCGGAGGAAGTCAATTCGCGCATGCCCGAGCACGTGGTCCAGCTTGTTGCCGACGGGCTAAACGACGAGCGCAAAGCGATGAAGGGTTCTAACGTTTTGCTGCTCGGCGTGGCGTACAAGAAAGATGTGAACGACGTGCGCGAGAGCCCGGCGCTGTCGATTATCGACCGGCTACGCGCGAAAGGCGCCAACGTCAAGTATCACGATCCATTCGTTGCGGATGTTCATTTCGACGACGCACACACTGACTCGGTCGGCGAACCGCTGTCGTCCGTTGCCCTGACGGATGAAGAGCTGAAATCTTCGGACTGCGTGATTATTGTCACCGATCATAGCGACATCGACTACAAGCGGATTTGCTCGGCGAGCTCGCTAATCGTCGACACACGCAACGCGCTCAACGGCGAAGTGAGACGCGAAAGCAAAGCGCGCATCATTCGCTTGTAATGATCGCCACCCGAAAGCACAAAACACAGAAGAGATGTTAAAGGTCATAAACGTCGTTGGGGCGCGGCCCAACTTTATGAAAGTGGCGCCGATCGTCGCCGCGATGAAGAGGCGTCCGCACGCCTTTCAGCCGCTGGTGGTACACACCGGACAACATTATGACGCGGCCATGTCCGACTCGTTTTTCCGCGATCTCGATCTTCCCGACCCGGATGTGCATCTCGGTGTCGGCTCAGGCTCACATGCAGTGCAAACCGCTGCGGTGATGGAGCGGTTCGAGCCGGTTGTCCTTAATGAAAAACCAGATTGGGTTTTGGTCGTCGGCGATGTGAATTCAACGATCGCGTGTGCGCTCGTGTGTGTGAAGCTGGGTGTGAAGGTAGCGCACGTCGAGGCCGGATTGCGCAGTCGCGACCGCACCATGCCAGAAGAAATCAACAGGTTACTGACCGATCAGATCGCAGACCTGTTGTTTACGCCATCTCCTGACGGCGACGAGAACCTCATCGCTGAGGGCATTCCTCGCGAACGAATTCGTTTCGTGGGAAACGTGATGATCGATTCGTTGCAAAAGAGCCTGAGTGTTGCGCGTGCTTTGCCGACAAGAGAACAACTCGGACTGAACGGCATCGATTACGCTCTGCTGACTCTGCACCGCCCGTCAAACGTCGATATGCGCGATTCTTTTGAGCGCATCCTCGACGCGCTCGAAGCGATCTCAGTGCGTTTGCCAATCGTCTTCCCCGTTCACCCGCGCACCAGAAAGACGATTGCGGAGCTCGGCTTGAGCGAACGTGTTGAGTCGATGAAAGAGTTGCGCGTTATCGATCCGCTTGGTTATCTCGACTTTCTCAATCTCTCGAGTGGCGCGCGTTTGGTTTTGACTGACTCCGGCGGCATTCAGGAAGAGACAACCGCTCTCGGCATTCCGTGTCTCACTTTGCGCGAGAACACCGAACGGCCCATCACGGTCGAAATGGGAACGAACGTCGTCGTCGGCACTGACACCGCGAAGATCATTGCCGCCGCAACCGAAGCCTTGAACGGTTCTACGAAAACAGCACACCGCCAGCCTCCGCTTTGGGATGGACACACTTCTGAGCGTATTCTCGATGCGCTCGAGGAGTTTGCCGCGCACGATTCCCACTGATGGCAGTTCTCAAAAAAATAAAACGTGCGGTCCGTGGAGAAGTGAAGTTGACGACCATGGCGCGCGAAGCGCTGCGGCGTACTGTGGCCTCAGTGAATGAGCGCAAGGAGCGGGCTGGTGTCTTCGATAAAGAGCCGTTGAGATTGAAGCCCGCGTTCGCGCGCCTGACCGATGCTGAGTTGCTGGCCCACTTTCAGGGCCCACGCGACGCAAAGTTTTTCGAACCTTTTCCAAACACAACGGACGAGTCACTCGCTTCAGCAAATCTCGGCGAGCAAATTCAGTGGACGCGAGATCCGCTTTCAAACTATGTCTGGCCGCTCGATTACCATCGCGACATCAAGTTGATGCGCTCAGATGGCTCGGATGTGCGAGTGCTCTGGGAGTTGAACCGCGTGGGGCATTTTCTTCCGCTCGCAACCGCTTACGCGCAAACGAACGATGAGCGCTACGCAGTCGCGTTTTGGGGTCAGATAAAAAGCTGGATCGATCAGAATCCTTACGGACGTGGTCCAAATTGGACTTGCGCGATGGAAGTTGCGCTACGCGCCATGAACTTGCTTGCAGCATTTGAAGTGTTTCGTCATTCGCCTAATCTTGATGCCTCGACGTTGCGCTCCTTCCTTCAACTATTGCAACAACACGCAAACTACATCGAACGCAATCTCGAGTTCTCCCACATCGCCACCAGCAATCACTATCTTTCGGATGTGGTTGGGCTGACTTGGTTGGGATTGATGCTGCCGGAACTTCTCGACGCGAAGTCGTGGTTTGAGTTTGGCCGCGCGGAAATGCTCCGCGAAATGCGAAAACAGGTGTTGCCTGATGGAGCCGATTTCGAAGCCTCAACCGGCTATCACCGGTTCGTTACGGAGCTGTTTCTTTACACGTTTTGGTTGTGTCGTGCGAACGGCGTGAAGATTGAGGAGAGATATTGGACCAAACTCAAGCAGATGTTGCTCTATACGCGAGCCTATTTGCGTCCTGACGGATTCGCGCCGCTGATTGGCGATACCGACGGCGGACAGGTCTTACCTTTTATTCATCGCCGCGGTGACGATCACGCATATCTGCTGGAACTTGGTGCACTTGTTTTTGACGATCCAACCCTGGCTGAAACTCAGCACATAACTTCGCAAGCATTTCCGCAAGCCGGCACCTACATCATGCGCGACGGCGATCTGTATCTTTGCTTCAACGCGAGTGGGGCTGGCCTCAACGGTCGTGGTTCGCACGGGCACAATGACGCGTTGAGCATTGAAGTTTCGGCCGGCGGCCACGCCTTCATCGTCGACCCGGGCACGTATGTTTACTCAGCGGATCTCGCCCGACGTCATGAGTTTCGTTCGACGGCGTATCATTCAACGGTACAGATTGATGGTCGCGAGCAGAGCACGATCGATGTGCAAACACCATTTGTGATCGGCAACGAGGCGAACCCGAAAGTACTGGAGTGGACGACGAGCGACGATTTTGACAAGGTAGTCGCGGAACATTATGGCTACGCGCCGCTGACGCATCGCCGCACCGTGATCTTCAACAAGAGCGAACGCTTTTGGTTAATTGACGATGAATTTCTCGGCGACGGTGAACACGTTTACGAGGCAAGATTTCATTTCGCGGCAGGTGTCGATGTGCAGGTAAAGGAACCGTCGATTGAGGCACGCGCGGGCGATTCACGTCTGGTAGTTTCATTACTGAACCTGCAAACTGAACCAGTGTTGGAAAACAAACCGGTTTCACACGATTATGGACAGATGAGCGACGCGATATCCGCGTGCTGGCGCATCTCAGGCCGGCCAGGAAAGCTTAGCTGGCAAATAAAATCCGTGTAATCCGTGGCAAAAAACGATGTGTGGTATCTGCGGAGTTTGGGAATACGGCGCCAGCGAGGGATCGATTGAATCCTCGCTGCTGACGCGCATGCGCGACGAGATGACTCACCGTGGTCCGGACGACGCGGGCGAGCTGATCTTTGACGAGCATCGCGGCGGTTTCGGCTTTCGACGTCTCTCGATCATCGACCTGTCTGCTGCCGGTCATCAGCCGATGCACGGTTGCGACGAACGCACGTGGCTCGTCTTCAACGGCGAGATCTACAACCATGCACTCATCCGCGCGAATCTCGAACATCGCGGTCACAAATACGCGTCACGCACCGATTCCGAAACGATCCTGCACCTTTACGAAGAGCGTGGCCTCGACTTCATTCACGAGATCGAAGGCGACTACGCCATCGCCATCTGGGACGCGAACAAAGAACGCCTCGTCCTTGTGCGCGATCGCATCGGGGTGAAGCCGCTCTACTTCTATCACAAGGATGGTCGCTTCATCTTTGCGTCGGAGATCAAGGCAATCCTGCAACATCCCGCAGTCACGCCTGACATCGACGAACAAGCGCTTTATCACTATCTGACGTTTCTCACCACGCCTGCGCCGACGACGCTCTTTCGCGACATTCACAAACTGCCGGCTGGTCACATCCTGACATTAAGGCGCGACGGCACGATCAACATTCAGCGTTACTGGGACGCGCTGCCGCCGAAACAACGAGTCGAAGGCACGGACGATGAGCATCGCGCGGAGATCCTGCGTCTGCTGCGCGACTCGATCCGCAAGCGAATGATGTCAGACGTGCCGTTCGGAGTTTTTCTCTCGGGTGGTGTCGATTCGTCCGCGAACGTCGCGCTGATGTCGGAACAGATGACGCGTCCGGTCGAGACGTTTACGGTCGGGTTCAGCGATGCCGAGTATCTCAACGAGCTCGAACAGGCTCGTCGTATCTCGCGACAGTTTGGGACCAACCATCACGAAGTGATCATCTCTGAGAAAGAGATGCAGGACTTTCTCCCGAGCATGGTCTTTCATCAGGACGAGCCGATTGCCGATCCGGTTTGCGTGCCGCTTTACTACGTATCGAAGCTCGCGCGAGACTCGGGAACGATCGTGGTTCAGGTTGGCGAAGGCTCTGACGAGATCTTCAGCGGCTACGACAACTACGTGCGACACCTCCGGATCTACGAAAACTTCTGGCGTCATGCTGAAACGTTGCCGCTTCCGTTGCGCCGTGCAATCTCGAATATTTCGCGGCCCGCGCTCGAGGCCACGGGGCGGAAGCGTGCGGCGATTGAGTTGATCCGGCGGCTCGGTGCTGATGAGCCGTTGTTCTGGGGTGGCGTCGTTGTTTATGACGAGACGTTCAAACCGCGCGTGCTTTCGAAGCAAATGCGCGACCGTTTGAATGGGCTGTCGTCGTTGCGGGTGGTGGAGTCGTACCTGAAGCACATCGAGCAGGAACGGCCGGACGCGGATTTTCTGGCGCGGATGACGTATCTCGAGTTGAAGCTGCGTTTGCCGGAGTTGCTGTTGATGCGTGTGGATAAGATCACGATGGCGACGAGTGTCGAGGCGCGCGTGCCATTTCTCGATCATCATCTGGTTGAGTATGCGCTGTCGTTACCGCGCTCGTTGAAGGTTGAGGGGGTGAGTGGCAAGCACATCCTGAAACGCTCGCTCGAGGAGATCCTGCCGCGCGATCTTCTGTACGAGCGGAAGCGAGGTTTTGGTGCGCCGGTGCGTGAATGGTTCCGGGAGGGTTTGGGTAGCTGGTTCGACGACCATTTGATGAACTCAACGATGCGGCGCCGCGATCTGTTGGACTACTCGTTTGTGAGCCGCATGTTGGACGAGCATCGCCGTAAGACGAAAGACTGGGGTTTCCATCTCTGGGCGCTGTTGAATTTGAGTTTGTGGTACGAGCGATGGATCGATTCTTAGCCGCGGATTTACGCGGATGAACGCGGATCTATGAAGTTTTCTGCCCAAGTTGCCTGGACGTTCGCGACGCGCGTGGTGATGATCTTCAACAGCCTCGCCGCGGGCATCATCATCGCGCATTGGTTGGGGGCTGAGGGTGTTGGGCAGTTGGCGGTGATTAATGTCGCGGTGGCGACGATCGTTCAACTGGGTAGCTTCGGTTTGCCGTCATCAAACACCTACTTCATCGCACAGGATCAGGCGCGCTTCCGTTCGGCTGCTCTCAATTCATTGATGTTTGCACTCGGAGCCGGCTCCATTTTGGCTCTCGCGCTCAGCGCAGTTGCAGCTATGCGGCCTGATTGGTTTGGTCTCGCCTCCGTCCGTCTCGTCCAGATCGCTGCCATTTCCATTCCGTTTCAACTGCTCACGTTGATTGGTCTGAACATCTTATTGGCGGTGGGCAAGGTGCGGCAGTTCAACATCCTCGACCTCGTCAGCCAGTCGTTTGTTTTGATAAACGCCGCGTGCGTGTGGCTTTTGGTCAAAGGCGACTTGGGAACGCTGATCGTGTGGAACACAGCGGCGAGCGTTTTGGTGAGCATTGTGATCGCGCTGTTGCTGGTGATTTCGGCAAAGACTTTGGCGCAATCAAAGTGGCGTGCAGACGTCGCACTCCTGCGCCGCATGATTACCTACGGTCTCAAGTTTCATATTTCGATTCTGGCGGGCGCGATCATCATTCGCGCTGATTTGCTCGTCGTAAATCACTTTCGTGGACCGGCGGAGGCGGGCGTTTACAGTGTCGCATCACAATTTGCTTTGTTGTTGATGTTGCTGCCGGGTGTGATAGCGACGCTGCTTTTTCCGCGTGTGACGACCGAACAGGACGCGCGTGGCGAAACCACTTGCCTCGTCACGCGCTACACGACGTTCGTCATGTTCATCTGTTGCATCGCCGCAGTTCCTTTTAGTTTGCTGCTGCCGCTGGTTTATGGGGCCCAGTTCTACGACGCCACCGGATTACTTTGGATCCTGCTGCCCGGTGTTTACTTGATGGGACTCGAATCGGTTCTGGTCCAACACTTCAACGCGCTTGGGTTGCCGAAAGCAATTCCGATCTACTGGGTTGTGACGCTCGCGATCAATCTCGCGCTGGTATTTACTCTCGTGCCTCGTTACGGCGCTCAGGGCGCAGCTATTGCTTCGACGATCAGTTACGCCGCGATCTTTGGCCTCGTGGCGCTCCACTTTCATAGCAGCACCGGAAGATCTTTCACAGAGGTATTCGTGCTCGGGAGTTTGCGCGGATGAAGGTCGTTCTGCTCGCGCTCAGCGGTGATTTGTCTCGCTGGCAAGACAAGATCACGGAGCATTATCCCGGCGCTTCGATCGAGTTTATCTCGCGCACTGAATTCGAAACCGGCAGTCACCTCAAACGTCTCAGAGCGTTGCGCGCGCTGCGACCTGATGTGCTTGCGATCGCAACCGAACGGCTTCCCTGGCAACGCGGTCAAAATCTTTTCATGCTCTTCGGCGCGCTTGCGGGTGCGCGTGAAGTGCTGATGATCGACGCGCATGGTGGTCTGCTCAAGAAGTCGCGTTCGAATGTTTTGCTGGGCGCGCCGGTAAGACTGAGTCGTGAGACGATCACGGGGGCGAGCGACGTCGCGCAATCGCGCCGCGAATTGCAACGACTTGAAGAAGAGACGCTGCGATTCACCGGCGTATCACGGAAGACGCCGGTCCAATCGCGTCCGCGCTTGCGTTGTGTTTATCTGCGCTCGACGCCTGGTCCAGGCACACAGGCGGGCGGCGCTGCCAGTCACATTCGAGGCGTTGTCGAAGGTCTCGAGTCGCTTGGCGTTGACGTTCGGATCATCAGCAACGACGAGATTGCCGGTTTGGACGCTGCGGAGGATCGCTTCGAAGTTATTCCACCTCAGCCGGGCGGTGGCTCGCGCGCCCTCTTCGACATTCACAACAATCTGGTTTTCACACGCGGCGCGGTGCCCCTAATTGAACGCATCCGTCCTGACTTTATTTACCAGCGCTACGCGCGGTTTAGCTGGGCCGGCGTTGTGGCCGCAAATCGCCTGAAGCGCCCGCTCTTGCTTGAATACAACGGCTCGGAAGTTTGGGTTGGCAAGCACTGGGATCGCGTCGGCAGCCTCGATCTGCTGGAGCGTTACGAGCGTTTGAACCTTGACGCGGCGGCGCGTATTTTTGTCGTCTCGGAAGTCGAGCGTCGCAATCTCGAAGCTCGGGGTGTGGATGCGGGAAAGATAGTTGTGAACCCGAACGGGGTTGATGTTGAGCGCTTTCGGCCTGCAATTGGAGGCTTAGACGTCCGGCATGAGCTTCAGATCGACGATGATGAAGTTGTCGCCGGGTTTGTGGGCACGTTTGGTCCATGGCACGGTATGGAGAAACTTGCCGAGGCGATCAAGGCGATTCCGCAGGACATTCGCGTCAGGTTTCTCCTCGTGGGCAGCGGGAGCTTGCATGCCGAGGTTGAGAAGCAACTCGAGGATGAGAAGCGTCGCGGGAGAGTGATCTTTACGGGAGCTGTGGGTCACGACCGCGTCGCGAAGTTACTTGATGCCTGCGACGTGCTGGTTGCGCCGCATGTGCCGCTGGCAGACGGCAGCGAGTTTTTTGGATCGCCGACGAAGATCTTTGAGTACATGGCGATGGGAAAAGGAATCGTTGCGAGCAGGTTGGGGCAGATCGGCGAAGTGCTCGTGGATGGTGAGACGGCGTTGCTCGTTGAGCCGGGAGACGTCGGCGATCTCTCGCAGGCGATTCTAAAGTTGGTTGAGTCGGAGGAATTGCGGAAGCGTTTAGGGGCGCGGGCGCGTGAAGTGGCTGGGCAAGAGCACACGTGGACCAAGAATGCTCAGCGCGTCCTGGATGCGTTTAAGTCTTTGACAGTCTAGTTTCGGACGCCTCCTTTGAGTGCGGTGACTTGTCACCGCTTTGGAAAAATATCAAAGCGCCAACAAGTTGGCGCACTCCAAGGACGCGCCCAGTTCAAACAGAATGAGTTTGGCGGAAGAAAAGCTGCGGGCACGCGAGCAGTGGGGACAGGATCCCTGCGGCGCGGAGTACGACCGCGAGCACGAGCTCGGTACGCGTGAGTTTTTCGATTCCGTAGAGCGATATCGTTACGAGGAGTATGCGCCGTGGATGCCGCGCCTGATGGAGTTTGAAAAGTTTCGCGACGCGCGTCTGCTCGAAATCGGCTGTGGCATGGGGTCCGACCTGCTTCAGTTTGCGCGTGGTGGCGCACGATGCACCGGCATCGATCTCACGCCGCGATCTGTCGAGATCACGCGACATCGTTTCGGTCTTTACGGAGCCGGCGGTAACTTCATGATCTCTGACGGCGAACGTTTGCCGTTTCGCAGCGAGAGCTTCGACGTGGTCTATTCCAACGGCGTCCTGCATCACACGCCTGACACCGCCGGAGCGATACGCGAAGTTCATCGCGTGTTGCGTCCGGGCGGAGTGGCGAAGGTGATGCTTTACCATCGCAACTCGTTGAACTACTGGCTCGAGATCGTCTTGCGGCGCGGTGTGCTGGGGTTGGAGTTTTTGCGCGGGCGTTCGGCGGAAGAAATAATGAGCCGCGTCATCGAGTTCAGCGATCATGATGCACGGCCCCTGGTGAAGGTCTACAGTCGCAAGCAGGCGCGTGAGTTGTTCAGTTTGTTCAAGGACGTGAGAGTTGATGTGGAGCAGTTGATGCGTTCTGAGTTGAGGTTTCTGTCACCATTGGTGTCCGACAAAAGATTCGAATCGTTGCGCAAGAAGATCGGGTGGAACGTGATTATTACGGCTACTAAATAAGAATTCTCACGCAACGGCGCAACGACGCAACGTTAAAAATCTTTCGTTGTGCCTTTGCGCCGTTGCGTGAGAAAACCTTTTCTTCGTGCCCATTAATCGAAACCAACTTCTGATACTGTTTGCTTTACTGCTAATCACGGTAAGCGTGCGCGTCCTCACGCTTCAATTCATGCGCGCGCATCTTAATGACCCCGGCTGGTTCCAGATCGGATCCTATACAAAGTTTGATCGACAGGCCCGCGACATTCTCGACGGCCGACAACGTCTCTTCTGGATTGACGATCCGTCGCGCACTGACCTCGCACAGTATCCGCCGGCGTTTCCAGCAGTCGTCGCATTGATCTACAAACTCTCCGGCGAGCAGTCTGCGTATTCAGTGCAGATCGTGCTCTGGTTTCTGGATTTGATTCTCTCGCTGTTGCTGATCGGCGGTATTGCGCTGACTGCTTTCGGATGGCGTGCTGCAATCGCGAGCGGTTTTCTGGTGGCCTTCTCGTCCCTCTTTGCACTCTATGCTGCGTATCCGTCGGCGGATTTGCCGGCGACGTGGTTTGTGCTCGCGGGGAACTGGCTTTTGTTGCTCGCGCTGCAACGCAAAAACGTTTGGCTGGCTCTCGCCGCGGGAGTTGCGCTTGGAATCGCATGCTGGCTGCGCGTCAATCCGCTGTACCTGTGCGTTTTTTGGACTGTCGCCTTGTTTGTGCTCGTGAAAGACAATTGGCCTCTGAAACTAAAAATTTCCGCGGCTGCGTTAGCTGGAACAATCGTGATAATCGCTCCGATCGTGATCCGCAATTTCATTGTCTTCCCAGACTTCACACCGACAGGCGGCACGATTGGAGTAAATCTGTGGGAAGGTCTTGGCGAAACAGAGCTCGGCCGGCAGAACGGGTTCCTTTATGGCGACGATAAGATGCTTGCAGTTGAACGAGCACGAATGGGTCGCACCGGTGATACGGCGGTTGAAATCCAATTCCCCGACGGAATTCGGCGCGATAAGGAACGGACACGCGAGTCGCTGGCGTTTATCCGGCAACATCCAGTCTGGTACGGGAGCGTGATGCTTGGGCGCATGTGGGGTATGTTGAAGGTCGCCGGCGATCCGGTTCCGCACACCGGTATCAGCGGCATTAATGTGACGAGCCAAAAGTGCTTGCCGGAGCGGTGGCAACACGGCGTGCTTGCGTTTGTCGTGAACGTCCTTGGAATGATTCAAAGCGTGGTGCGATATCTTTTTCTGCCGCTCGCGGCGTTTGGAATTTACGCTGGGATGCGCAGCAATTGGCGGCTGAGTTGGCTAATGCTGGCGACGGTCCTTTACTATCTTGTTCCCGGCACTGCCGCGCATACGGAGATCCGTTACGTCCTACCTATGCACGGGTTGTTGATTGTTTTTGCATCCGTGGGCATCGATTATTTAATCAAGGTTATCCGTGGCTGAAGGATGAAGGAACACACCTATCCAATCATGTTCCGCGTCGAGCAGTCGCACTGGTGGTATGCCGGGCGCCGCAAGATTCTTTCTGAATTCGTGGAAGAGATTTGTCGTGAGGTGACCGATCGACGTCCGCGCATTCTCGACGTTGGTTGTGGCACAGGCGCAAACCTGCTGATGCTTTCGCAGTACGGCGACGCAGAGGGAGTTGACGTTTCGGAAGATGCGCTCGCGTTTTGTCGTGAACGCGGACTCGAGAAGGTGCGACTCGGCAACGGCGAAGAGCTGCCTTACGAGGCTGGCACGTTCGATCTCGTAACAGCGTTCGATGTCGTTGAACACATGGACGACGATCTCGCGGGGTTGAGCGAGATGCGACGCGTGTTGCGACCTGGAGGGCGAGTTTTATTGTTTGTGCCGACGTTCATGTTTCTTTGGGGCTTGCAGGATGATGTGAGTAATCATCGCCGCCGGTATCGTTTGCCTGAGCTGCGAAGCGTGCTTGAGAAAGCAGGATTCGAGATTGAGCGCACGACGTACGCTAACATCACGTTCTTCCTGCCCATCCTGCTGGTGCGAAAGCTGATGCGACTGACGGGGATCAAAACTGAGTCCGAGAATACGATCACAGTATCGGCGTTGAATGGGCTTCTGGGGCGTGTATTTGGCGCCGAGAGTTGGATCCTGAAGCGGATGAATCTGCCGTTTGGCGTGTCAGGGTTGTGCGTCGCGCGAGCGAAACGTTAGATGTTGGTGAATCGTTCGATTATCTGTTTCGGTGGCGAGGACTGGTGGTATCACCACCCGCACTCCAAAGCCCACCTGATGCGCAAGTTTGCACGCGCGGGTAACAAGGTGATCTTCGTCAACTCGATCTCGATGGGCCTTCCCAGCCTCGGTCATAAAGATCTTCTGCCGCGAATCAAACGCAAGCTCGGCAGTTACTCAAAACTCGCACGTCAAACCGAAGAAGGCATCACCGTCTTCTCGCCCGCGAGTTTACCTTTCTTTGGTACAGCGGCGGCGCGAGCGATGAATCGTCGTTTGATCGGAGCTCAGATCAAACGCCTGGCCCGAAGTCGCGGGCTCACAAAACCGATACTTTGGATCGCGATTCCGACTGCTGCCGACATGATCGGTGCGTTCGATGAGGCGGCGGTGGTCTATCAGGTATCAGACAAGTATGATGCGAATACGATGGACCACGCGACGAATCCGGCTTTGATCCGCCGGCTTCATGAACGCGCGATTGACGCCGCTGATCTTATTTTCTATTCAGGTCGAAAACTTTTTGTCGAGGCGTCGCGTGGGTGGCAACGTTCGCATTTGCTGGAGCAGGGCGTCGATTACGATCATTGGCGGCGCGTCGGCGACGGGTCGATCGCAGTGGCGCCGGAGATTGCAAAGATCCCCCAGCCGCGTTTGGGCTATTTCGGCGCGATTGAGCCGTGGTTAGTCGATCAGGAATTGATTAAACGCGCTGCGAACGAGCGACCCGAATGGCAGTGGGTGTTTATCGGGAACAAGTCGCGCGGGCTGGAGATCGAAGACTTGCCGAACACGCACTTTTTGCCGCCGGTTCCGTATGGGGATCTGCCGTCGTACGCAGCGGGATTCGACGTTTGCGTGCTGCCGTGGGAAACTGAGCAATCTTTTACGAGTTATGGTTCGGCGATCAAGGTGCGCGAGTACCTTGCGACGGGTAAGCCGGTGGTCATTTCGCCGTTGCCGGAATACGAGCCGATGCGCGACGTTTTGAGGATTGCGCGCACGCGAGATGATTTTTTCCGGTTGGTTGAGGAAGCGTTGAACGACAACGATCCAGCAGCCGCGGCGGCGCGCCAGGCGGCAGTGGCGTCAGGGACGTGGGACGCACGCGCCGAGTGGGTTAGTGATCTGATCGAAAAAGTTTTGTTGGAGAAAGATATTAAGCCGCGGATGAACGCGGAAGAACGCGGATCTGATTCATGAAGCAAGTGCTCCAGAATAGAAAAACGGGTAGGCCTTTTGTTGGTGAGGTGCCGGTGCCGGCGTTGCAACGAGGGCGTGTGCTCGTGCGGACGGTGGCGTCGCTGATTAGTGCGGGGACGGAGCGGGCGGCGGTTGAGCTGGTGAGTAAAGGAATCGTTCAAGAAGCCAGGCAACGACCGGATCTTGTCAAAGCGGTTGTCGCGAAGGTTAAGAATGAAGGATTGCTGAATACGTTTGCGTCCGTGCGCGACAAAATGGCCGCGTCACAAGCGTTGGGTTACAGCGCGGCAGGCGTGGTGGCGGCTGTTGCTGAGGATGTGACCGAGTTTCAGGTTGGCGATCGGGTGGCATGCGCTGGTGTCGGGTTTGCTTCGCATGCG
The DNA here is from genome assembly GCA_036401595.1 of Pyrinomonadaceae bacterium. Taxonomy (GTDB): domain Bacteria; phylum Acidobacteriota; class Blastocatellia; order Pyrinomonadales; family Pyrinomonadaceae; genus PSRF01. The sequence continues at coordinate 58,876 of DASWUM010000157.1, read as the reverse complement.
GAAGTGTTGTCGGTGCCGAAGAATCTTTGCGTTCACCTTCCGGAGACTGTGAGTTTTGAGTCAGGTGCTTATGGAACCCTCGGAGCGATCGCTTTACAGGGTGTGCGTCTCGCGGAGCCAACGCTGGGTGAGTCAGTGGTTGTGATTGGCCTGGGCCTGGTGGGCCAACTGACGGTGCAGCTTCTGAAGGCGAATGGTTGTCGCGTGTTTGGTCTCGATCTGGATCCGTCGCGTGTGGCGTTGGCGTTGGAGTTAGGTGCTGACAAAGCAATCGTCTCGAACGACGATGCAGCGAAAGAGATCGAAACGTGGACGCGCGGTTACGGTGCTGACGCAGTCCTGATCACTGCTGCAACTGATTCGAATCAACCGATCGAGCTGGCTGCGCGTGTCTCGCGTTTGAAAGGACGCGTGATCGTCGTCGGCATGACCGGCATGGACATTCCACGAGCACCGTTTTTCAGCCGCGAGCTCAAGCTGATCATTTCCATGTCGTATGGCCCAGGACGTTACGATCCGGAGTACGAAGAGAGAGGCCAGGATTATCCCTTTGGATACGTGCGCTGGACCGAGAAGCGAAACATCGAAAGCTTTCTGGAACTGATTGGTGATGGGCGCGTCAACGTCGAGCGACTGACGACGCATCGCTTTCCGATCGCCGAAGCGGATCGTGCGTATCAACTGATTTCCGGAGAGTCGCAGGAACCGAATCTCGGCGTTGTGCTCAACTACGATCCCGAGGCGCCGATCGAGCGAAAGATATCCCTCGGTGCGCCGGTACGAAAGTCAGAGAAGTCGATCGTCGTCGGGGTGATCGGCGCGGGCGGATACGTGCCGGCGATGTTGTTACCGCATTTCAAGGGCGAGGGAGTCGAGTTTCGCTCGATTGCGACGGCGTCGGGAATTTCGGCGCATGACGTCGGCAAGCGATTTGGATTTGCTTACGCAGTTTCCAGTGCGGAGGAAGTGCTCGACGAGCCGAACGTTAACCTCGTCGTGATTGGCACACGTCACGACACGCATGCCGAGCTTGCACGCGCGGCGCTCGAGCGAAACAAACATGTCTTTGTCGAGAAGCCGTTGGCGCTCGACGATGAGCAACTCGATTCGGTGTTGGAAGTGGCCGCAGATTCTTCCGCGAAATTGATGGTTGGATTCAATCGGCGGTTCTCGCCGCTTGCTCAGCGCGCCAAAGAGTTCTTCAGCGGTCGCGAAACGCCGCTTTCGATACTTTATCGAGTGAATGCCGGTCGCATTCCGAAAGAACACTGGACGCAGAATGATCAGGAAGGAGGCGGGCGGATCGTCGGCGAAGTCTGTCACTTCATCGACCTGATGCAGTATTTGACGGGCGCGTTACCGGTTTCAGTTTTTGCGGAGTCGATCGGCGCCAAGTCGGGGAAGATCGTCGATGCTGACTCTGTCTTTATCACTTTGCGATTCGCGGATGGATCGAACGGCGGCATTGCGTATCTGAGCGAGGGCGACAAGGGACTCGCGAAAGAACGGGTCGAGATTTTTGGGGCAGGACGTGTTTTCGTGCTCGATGATTATCGACGCGCCACGCTTTACAAAGATGGACGCGAAGAACAGGTGACGCTGAAGGCACAGGATAAAGGTCAGCAGGCACAGGTGCGACAGATTTGTGCGAGCGTGCTTGCGGGTGGTCCAGCGCCGATCAGTCTTGAGGAATTGGCCGCCACCACACGCACTACGTTTCGCGCGCTCGATTCCCTCCGCGAGCGCCAACCATACGAGATCTAAGCCACAAAAAGGCACATAAGGCACAAAAAGCACAAAAAAGATGTGTGGGATTGCGGGAATTGTTGGGCTGGAACCTGAGCGACTGATTGCTCGAATGCTCGCGAGTGTTGAGCATCGCGGGCGAGACGATTCAGGGACGTGGGCTTCAGAGCCGATTGATTCGTCGGGGCGACGTGTGTGCCTGGGCCATCGACGGCTGGCGATCATCGACACATCTTCCGGCGGTCATGAGCCGATGTTTTCACATGACGGCCGTTACGTCCTCACTTTCAACGGCGAGATTTACAACTACCGCGAGCTCCGAGAACAACTGCGATCGCTCGGTCATCAGTTCAAGACTGACAGCGATGCCGAGGTCTTGTTGGCCGCGCTCTCCGAGTGGAGTTGGGATGCAGTGGCGCGTCTCAACGGGATGTTTGCGTTCGCCGTCTGGGACAACCAGGAACGCACACTCACATTGGTTCGCGATCACGTCGGTATCAAGCCGCTCTATTACACCTTGATTCCCGCGCGCGCAGATGCGCCTGCGGCTCTTCTCTTCGGTTCAGAGATCAAAGCGATTTTTGCTTCCGGATTGATCAAAGCAGAGCTCGACAAGGAAGCTTTACATCAGTTCCTGACGTTTCTCTGGTCACCCGATCCAAACACTCTTTTTGCAAACATCAAGACAGTTCCGCCCGGACGCCTGCTTCAGTTTCATAACGACGAGATAAGACTCACGCAGTGGTGGGACGTCTCATTCGACCAGATCGAAGAAGGCAAAAACGAAGCGTGGTGGTGTGAGCGTGTGCTCGACACTCTCGATCGCGTCGTGAAGATGGAAATGGTCGCGGACGTGCCGCTCGGATCTTTTCTGTCGGGCGGCATCGACTCGTCAGGGATCGTTGCGATGATGGAGCGACACAGCAACGGCCGCCCGATCAGCACTTACACAGTCGGCATCGAAAGCGAGGATCTTCGTTACGACATCATTCCTGACGACGTCCGCTGGGCTCGTCGCGTGAATGAACAGTTGCAGACTGACTATCACGAGATCATGTTGAAGCCTGCCGTCGCCGATCTCTTGCCGAAGCTTGTCTATCACATGGAAGAGCCGCCGATCGACATGGCGATTCCCAGTTATCTGGTGTCGAGTGCGGCGCGTGAGACGTTGACCGTGATGCTTTCCGGTATGGGTGGCGACGAAGTGTTTGCGGGTTATCCGCGACAGATGGCGATGAAGATCGCGTCGGCGTTCGATCCAGTGCCGAATATGCTGCGCCGGCCGCTCATGAAAACTGTTGCCGGCGCTTTGCCCGGCGGGCTGCCGGGAAAACTGACGGCGCCGTTGCGAAACGCGAAGAAGTTTGCACGCAGTGCCGCACTCGACTTCGAAGATCGCTATCTTGGCTACGGCACTTACTTCACGAACGAGATGAAGCACCAACTCTACACGGACGAGTGGCGCGCGGCGACGCGTGATTACGATCCATATTCCATGCATCGCAATTACTTCGCACGCGCGGCGGGTGCCGCCCCACTGAACCAGCTTCTGTACGTCGATCTGAAAACGTTTTTGCCGTGCCTCAACTTAATGACGACCGACAAGACGTCGATGGCGGCGAACCTCGAGGTGCGTGTGCCGTTCCTGAACCGCGAGATGATCGAGATGACAGCCCGCATGCCGCCGCGGCTGAAACTCCGCGGGCTGAAACGGAAGTACGTGCTCAAGCGAGCGCTCGAAGGTGTCCTCGCAAAGGATGTCGTGTGGCGGAAGAAGGCCGGGTTTGGGGCGCCGATCAGGTCGTGGCTGCGCGGGCCGCTGCGACCGCTAATCGCGGATTTGCTGTCTGAGGAGACGGTCAAGCGGCGTGGCATCTTCCGGCCAAATCAGGTCAAACGAGTGCTTGACGCCAATTTCTCGGGGCGCGAGGACTACAACCTCCAAGTCTTTCAATTGCTCGGTTTGGAACTCTGGCACCGCACGTTTATTGATTGATTCCGGGCAGTTTGCCCCACTTGCGGCGATTCGGGCCAACAATGGAAAACATTGACAATCATTGGTCCGGCAGTCTAATCTGCACGTGGCGAGTCACCCCTGGCTCAGCGACCTTCAGAGCCCTCACGGCCTCGAAAGTCTTAGCAGCCCACAGCGATGATCAGACTGGACGACCTCGAAATGTCAACAGGCAATGGACTGCACTCGGCGCATCAGCACGAGGAGCGCAGGTGTGTCCTCCTGGTCGAAGACGATCCGGCCTTGCGGCGATACCTCGAAGTCGTGCTCGAACGGAATGGATATGCGGTTTTGTCGGCGGGCGATGGTTTGGAAGCGATGAAGTTTCTGCTGACGGCCAGAGTCGATGTGGTCGTGACCGATGCCCTGATGCCGAACCTTGATGGTTACCAGTTGTGCCGCTTCGTGAGGAATAGCCCGCACTTAGCTCATCTGCCAATAATCTTACTCAGTGCCCTCGACCCACGAAATACAACTGACGAATCCGAACAGGTAAACGCCTTCCTCGCCAAACCCGTCTCCCCCGAAGATCTCCTCGCCTGCCTGGCCACAAAAAGGGCCACATAAGGCACATAAAGCACAAAAGGCACAAAACAGAAGGAAGTTCTTCTGAATGAGCAGTACTTTCTTTTATGTGCCTTATGTGCTTTTTTGTGCCTTTTGTGGCTACTCTTCTTTGGGGCTAGATCAGTGTGTCGAGTGGCGTGAAGGGGATGTTTTGGGCGGTGGCGACGGCTTCGTAGGTGCAATGGCCTGAGTAGGTGTTGACGCCTTCTTTGAGGCCGGGATCGTTTGTGATCGCCTGGAGGAAGCCTTTGTTAGCCAGTTTCAAAGTGTACGGCAGTGTGGCGTTGGTCAGGGCGAAGGTTGAGGTTCGTGGCACGGCGCCGGGCATGTTCGCGACGCAGTAGTGCAGCACGCCTTCGACGTAGAACGTCGGATTTGAGTGTGTCGTTGGGTGAGTGGTCTCGATGCAGCCACCCTGATCGACAGCAACGTCGACGATGACAGCGCCATTCGGAACATCCTTCAGCATTGCTTTAGTGACGAGTTTCGGAGCTGCCGCACCCGGCACGAGCACTGCGCCGACGATCAGATCGGCCTGCGAGATCGCATCGTGAATCATGTACGCGCTCGAAGCGAGCGTCGAAATCTTTGAAAGAAAAATGTCGTCCAGCTCGCGCAGTCGATCGAGATTGTTGTCGATGATCGTCACATGCGCGTTCATGCCGACAGCCATCTTCGCTGCGTTCGTGCCAACTACGCCTCCGCCAATGATCACGACTCGTGCGGCGGGTACGCCGGGAACGCCACCCAACAAGATTCCGCGTCCACCACTCATCTTCTCGAGATAGTGTGCGCCCACCTGAATCGACATACGTCCCGCGACTTCAGACATCGGCGTTAACAAAGGCAATGTCCCGCGTCGATCGGTAATTGTTTCGTAGGCGATGCCGGTAACTTTGCGTTTGAGCAACTCGTTAGTGAGCGCGTGATCAGGCGCGAGATGTAGATACGTGAAGAGCAGTTGACCTTCGCGCATGCGCGGATACTCCGGCGCGATCGGTTCTTTTACTTTGACGATCATCTCGGCGCTGGCCCAAATGTCGTCAGCCGAATGGCCGATCGTGGCTCCGGCGCGTTCGTAAAGCGAATCTTCAAAACCCGAACCAGCGCCGGCGTTGAGCTCGACTCTGATTTCGTGACCGGCTTCTTTGAGCGCACGAACACCGGCGGGAGTTAATCCGACTCGATATTCGTTGTCTTTGATTTCCTTAGGCAGGCCGATAATCATTGCGGCGTCTCGACCGGATCGATCTGGGCGCGCTGAAGCTTGCCGCTGAAGTCGATATAGAGCGACTTCCACTCAGAGAAAATGTCGAGCACCTGCGTGCCTGCTTCGCGGTGACCGTTGCCGGTGGCTTTAGTCCCACCGAACGGCAAATGTACTTCCGCGCCGATTGTCGAGGCGTTCACATAGCAAATGCCGGTGTACATTTCGTTCATCGCTTTGAAAGCGCGATTTACGTTCTGAGTGTAGATCGCGGCGGAGAGTCCGTAGCGAACACCGTTTGCGATCTGGACAGCCTCGTCGAGTGAGCTGGTCGGAATGACAGTCGTTACTGGTCCAAAGATCTCTTCCTGTGAGATGCGCATATCCGGCGTCGCATCAGTGAAGACGGTCGGTTCGATGAAATGACCGTTTGCATAATCGCCCTTCGAGAGGCGACGGCCGCCGCAAGCGAGCGTTGCTCCGTCGTCGTTACGTCCGATGCGGACGTAACTCATGATCTTCTCGACCGCGTCGTAGTTGATAACCGGACCAACATCGGTCTTCGGATCGGCGCCGTTGCCAACGCGCAAACTCTTTGCATGTTCGACGAGCTTCGTCACGAACTGTTTGTAAACTTTCTTGTGGACGATCAACCGCGACGACGCGGTGCAACGTTGCCCTGACGTACCAAAGGCGCCCCAGATGGCGCCTTCAACAGCTAGATCGATATCGGCATCGTCCATCACGATGATGGCATTTTTGCCACCCATTTCGAGCGAACAAATGGCATTTCGCTCAGCACAGGCTGAAGCGACGATGCGACCGGTGTCAGTCGAGCCGGTAAACGAAATCAGGCGCAGGGCGGGATGATTCGTCATCGCCGCGCCGACAGTCTCACCAAATCCGGTAACGAGGTTGACGACACCGGGCGGTATTCCGGCTTCCTCGCATGCTTTCACAAGATTGTAGGTTGAAAGCGGCGTGTCTTCCGCTGGTTTAATAACGACCGTGTTGCCGCAAACGAGTGCTGGAATCAGTTTCCACGATGGAATCGCCATCGGGAAATTCCACGGCGTGATCAGACCGCAAAGACCAACCGGCTGTCGCACGCACATCGCAAACTTGTCGCGCATCTCGGCCGGTGTGGTGAACCCGTGCAGGCGGCGTCCTTCGCCCGCGGTGTAGTACGTGCAATCGATTGCTTCCTGAACGTCGCCACCGGCTTCTTTCAAAACCTTGCCCATCTCGCGCGTCATGTCGGCGGTGTACTGTTCCTTATCGCGGATCAGTATTTCGCCGAGGCGAAAAAGCAACTCAGCGCGTTTTGGTGCGGGAGTGTTGCGCCAGCGATCGAACGCGCCCTGAGCGGCGTTGACCGCGTCGTTCATGTCTTCGCTGGTTGAAAGTGGAAAACGACCGACGATGTCGCGATTGTCGGCAGGGTTGATGTTTTCAAACATCTCACCCGACTGGCTCGCTACCCACTTGCCGTCGATGTAGTTGTGATAAGTCTTGACTGCGGAGCGGGCAGCGTTACGCGCCGCGAGTTTCCCGCTGGTTTTTGAAATTGCCTTTTTTGCCTGAGCCATAAGTAAATCTGTGAAATCTGTGGATAGAACCTATTGATAAGTAAACTGGACGATCACCGGAAACAGTCGATCGCCTTTCGGGTCTCGCTGGATCCTTGTCACATTCAAAACGATCGGATCGCCCGCTTTGAGACCACTCAACACGCGTTGGAAATCGGTGAGCGAAGTCACCGGAACGCGGTTGATACGACTGATAACGTCGCCTTCGACGAGCGCCTGTCCGCCACCGCTCGTTCGCAGTTCAGCAATTAGCCCGTTCGGATCGACGTCTTTAACATAAAGACCCTGAACGCCGGTCAGGTGTCGATCGGCGAGCAGTTGCGGCGTCAGCTCTGCGAGTGTGATCCCGAGATGCAACGCGTTACCGCGCGGATCGGTATTCTTCGAACTCGGCGTTGCTGATGCAGTCCATTCACGCGCCACTTGCGACGGGCGCTCGCCAAGTACGACTTGCACAGTCTTCTTTTCGAGCTTGCCATTGGTGTCTCTCAGGAAAGTGAGCGAAACCTGCTGGCCTACGGGCGTGCTTGCGACACGCTGAATGAGATCCTGCGCGTTGGTAACCGGAGCGTTTTCGAAATCGACGATGATGTCGTTTGGTTGCAGACCAACTTTGGCCGCCGGAGTCGGTTGACCGTTCTCCGTTGGCGACACGGTCGTGATGATCGCGCCCTTCGCTTCGGTAAGGCCATAGACCTTCGCAAACTCGTCGTGCACTGAATCGAGCGTGATGCCGAGATAGCCACGTTTGACTTTGCCTTGCGCGATTAACTGCTTGTAGACGAAGTTCGTTTCGTTCGCAGGAAGTGCGAAGCCGATGCCGTTGTAATCGCCGGTTGAAGTCGCGATTTGCGAGTTCATGCCGATCACTTCGCCACGCATGTTGACGAGTGGACCACCGCTGTTGCCGCGATTAATGGCGGCGTCAGTTTGCAGGAAGCGCTGGAAGACGTTGAAGTAAGGAGTTTCACGTTCCTTCTTCGAAATGATTCCGGCGGTCACTGTTTGATCGAGTCCGAACGGCGAACCCATCGCGAGCACCCAGTCACCGACCTGTGCGGCATTCGAATCGCCGAGCGTCACCGTCGGCAGATCTTTCGGCGCCTCGATCTTGATCACGGCGACGTCTGTTTCCGGATCGACGCCGATCACGGTGCCACGATATTTCTCACCTGACTGTAGCCCGACCGTAATTCGGGTGGCGTCTTCGATGACGTGGTTGTTGGTAAGAATGTAACCTTTGGGACTGACGATGAATCCGCTGCCCACGCCCCGTGTGGGACGTCGCTGGCGGCGGAACATGTCGAGCAACGGATTGTTGGTCGACTGATCTTCCTTATCTTCGTCTTTCTCGCTGACCTCGGCCTGTGCCTGGGTGGTTTCGATATTGACGACCGCGGGTTCGACGCGTCGCGCAATCTCGGCAAACGACGCCGAGAGCGCCTCAGGCGCGCGTGCAATCTGAAGATCGGGTTGTGCTGACGTGGGCCGGCCGGACAACATCGCGCCGATGCCGATTCCAGCCAGTAAACACGCAACTGCCAGTGCGGCGATCCAAACGCGGAGTTTTTTCAGTATCGTCCGTTCTTGTTCGGTCGTGCTGTTATTGGAACTGTCAAACATAAATTCACACCACCTTCTCGAAATCGAGGCCCAGCGAAAGGGCTAGAGTATAGCGAAAGGGTAGGCTGCGAGCAAAAAAAGCCCGCTAGGCAGGCCGCAGCAGGACTTTCATCACGCCTTTTGTCGCGGCGCGTCGCATGGCGTGGACGCCATCCGACAGGGGATACTCCTCGCTAATCAGACTATCGACGTCGATTGCGGCCTTTTTCAACAGATCGAGCGCGGGGCTGAAGCGCCCACACCTCGAGCCGACAATCGAGATCTCGTCAACCACGATCCGCGCGGCGTCCAGTTCCGTTTTTCCATGAAACGTCGACTTCAAAACTAGTTGACCTTTCGGACGGAGCAGGTCGAGCGCGAGACCGAACCCACTGGCCGCACCCGAGGCTTCCACCACGACGTCAAACTGTTGCCTCCGTTTAGCTGCGAGTTTTGGGGTCGCGATCTCGATGCCGCGTCGTTCGGCGATGCGAAGTTTTGAAGAGTGTTTGCCGATTTGGAGTACGTTTGCACCGGTCAGAGCAAGGACTTGACCGCAGAGCAGACCGAGTTTGCCGTCGCCGATGACGGCGACACGCGTCGAACTGTCGACATCAACGCGTTCGAGGACGCCGCAGGCCGCTGCGAGTGGTTCGGTAAACACGGCATGCTCGTCGGGAATGTTCTCCGGAACGTTAAGAAGATTTACGGCTGGAAGTTTTAGAAACTCTGCATGTGCGCCGTCGCGCCCGTGAATCCCAAGCACGGTGCGATGAGGGCAGTGCCTGGAGTCACCGGCACGACACAAATCGCAATTACCGCAGCCCGCATTTATCTCCCCAACAACCCGACTGCCGACGAGCGCGCGGTCAGTGCTCTCTTCAACGACGCCAACGAACTCATGCCCAATCGTTCCATGGAAACCCGCATACCCACGCGCAATCTCCAGGTCGGTATTGCAAATCCCCGACAGCAGCACACGCACCAGCGCTTCATCAGCCTGGTTCGGCTTCTCAATATTTTTGATCGCTAGTTTCTTCTTATCGACGCGGAGGGCAAGCATTCATTTTGTGCTTTTGGTGCCTAAAAAGTCTTACTTCGTGTGTACGCGTTTTGTGGCGTGAGTTCGATGACCTGCTTCGTTCCAGTGACCGTTACCGGCAAACGCCATTCGAGTTGCTCGTCGCCGGAAAGTGTCGCGTGCAACCACCAACTGCCCGGCGCGAGCATGACCAATCCATACCCTTGCTTGTCGAGTCGTGCATTCACCGGCGAACGACCCTTCATTCGCTCTTTAAGAAAGTCTTCGAATCGTTTGCCAGGGCGTGTCTCTGTAAAGAACTCGTGTCGCACGGCGATGATATCGACCGGATAAAGACTGACCGCCACATCCAACGACTGGCCCGCGCTTTCGGGCGCTTGCTTGATGAAGATCTGGACGTTTGTTCGCTCAGTAGTATCAGCCGGGCCGGCGCTTTCAGGCAGTCGCCGGTAAATCAGCCATCCCGCACCGACGAGCACAGCGATCAGGGCCGCTTGTAAAGCGAGGATCGACAGGCCACGAAGTGTGCTGAAACGCATATTACTGTTGTCCTTTGAACGCGCGAACAAAGCTTACCAGCGAGTTGACCTCGTTTTCTTTGAGTTTATCTGAGAAAGCCGGCATGTTGCCACGCACATTGCGACCGTTCGTGATCGAGTTGAAGATGCGTTCGTCGCTGACGTCCGTTTGCCATTGCGCGTCAGTAAAATTTCGCGCGTGGCTAAACCTTCCTTTCGACGTTGTAGCCTTTCCATCAGAGCCGTGACAGGAAACGCAATAGCGACGATAAAGCCGCAAAGCCGACCGATCCTGAGCTTGGAAGGTCGATGAAAACGCGGGCAAGCAAACCATCATCACGAGCAGTAAAGAATAGATCCGCATACGTACGTCATCATACCCACGCCCACACGAAGACTCCAAATTAAGAAATGAGGTATCATTACGCGGTAATCCCCGTAACCTGCAAAACCAGGACAACTCAATTGACTGAAATCGAGATCAACAAGCTGCGTGAAGAGTGTGGCGTTTTCGGAATCTATGGACATCCCGAAGCGGCGCGTTTGACTTATCTGGGTTTGTACGCGCTTCAGCATCGCGGCCAGGAGTCGTGCGGGATCGTTGCTTCCGACGGTGCGGAACTTCGCATCGAACGCGCCATGGGCCACGTCTCCGAAGCGTTCAACCAAACACATCTCGATCGTTTGCGAGGCGCGAGTGCGATCGGACACGTTCGCTACTCAACCACCGGTGACGTCTCGATACTGGAAGCGCAGCCTTTCTGCGTCACTTGCCAGCACGGTCAGATCGCCGTCTGTCACAACGGCAATCTTCCGTTCGCGCGAGAAGAACGACAGCGACTCGAACGCGAAGGCGCGATCTTTTCATCGACGTCGGACACGGAAGTTGTGCTGCATGGTGTTGCGCGGTCGCGCCTGTCGGTGCGCGAGGCAATCCCGAAAGTTTTGAGCGAGACAGAAGGCGCGTTTTCGATGCTTTTTCTGACGCCGACTGAGCTAATCGCGATTCGCGACAGTCGTGGATTTCGTCCGCTGGCGCTTGGGCGGCTTGGCGATGCGTGGGTAGTTGCGTCGGAGACGTGTGCGTTCGATCTGATCGACGCGCAGTATGTTCGCGACGTTGAGCCGGGCGAGATGATCGTGATCGATCAGGAGGGTTTGCGATCGTCGCATCCGCTTCCGCCGCAGCAGCACTCGATGTGCCTGTTTGAGCACGTCTATTTCGCGCGACCGGATTCGCTGATCTACGGCCGATCAATCAACGAGTCGCGGCACAAGATGGGCCGCAGACTTGCGGTCGAACAGCCGGCCGATGCTGACATCGTGGTCCCCGTGCCTGACTCTGGTGTAGCGGCGTCAATCGGCTACGCGGCTGAGAGTGGTTTGAGTTTTCGTTTCGGTCTCGTGCGCAATCACTACATCGGGCGCACGTTCATCGAACCGCGGCAATCGATTCGTTCGTTTGGTGTGCGTATAAAACTGAATCCGATTCGCGATCTGATCAACGGGAAGCGTGTGGTGCTGATCGACGATTCGATCGTTCGCGGTACGACGTCGAAGAAGATTGTGCGCATGGTTCGTGAAGCGGGTGCGAAAGAGATTCACGTGCGGATCAGTTGTCCGCCCACGATTAGTCCGTGTTACTACGGCGTCGATACGCCGAACAAGTCTGAGTTGATCGCGGCGCAAATGAGCGTCGAAGAAATTCGAAAGTTTATCGAGGCCGACTCGCTTGGGTATCTGTCGCTCGAAGGAATGATTACGGCGACCGGGTTGAGTGCAGACGCGTCGTGTGTGGCGTGTTGGAACGGGAAGTATCCGACGCGGATCACGAGAGAAGCCGAGACGATGTGGGAACGCGAGCATGAGTCAGTGATTGCCGAGAGCTGAGATGTTGAAATTTGCGTTACTTTTATTAATCGGCTTTCCCTTTATGGCTTCGGAAGAAGTCTCGCGCAACGACGCAACGGCACAACGTCAGAAAGGTTTTTCCGCCGCGCCGCTGCGCCGTTGCGCGAATAATGCTTTCACTCAAACGAGCGCGCTACCACTCGAAGTTTTTCAAGTTCTCGATCTGCCGTTGACCGTTCATGAAGCTACGCTCGTAAAATCCGAGCGCGGTTATCTCGTGAAGCTTGTTGTCGGAAACAGTTCCGAAGTGAAGCTTGTGGGCCTTCGCTACTCGCTCGTCTCGATCGACGCGAAAGATCAGGCGCAAGTGCGGGTCAATAGAACCGAAGGCTTTGCAGTGCTCCCGTACGCGTCCAGGACTTTGACTTTCAAAACACCGATCAGACTCAAACCAAAAGATGACGAGCGATTGATCCTGATGGTGGAACAAGTCGTCTCTACCGAATGGATTTGGGAAGTAGTGAAAGCGAAAGACGCGATCGAAGCGTACGCGCGGGGAGATTTTTCGGTGACGCCGGCCGTGATGCGGATGGTGAACCAGGTCGATGCGCCAGTGGCTCCGCGCGTGATTTATCGTTAACAACGAAACGAGGAATATAGATTGGGACGAGCGACGCGAGGTTGTGGATGCGCAATTGCTGTTCTCTTGGTCGTCGCCGGAGCTGGCGCGTTTGTCGGCTGGAAGTATGTGCTGCCCTGGTGGCGCACTCAGCCGCCACCGGCTTCAGGTGCTGAGCTAACAATTCGCATTCTCGATGTTGGTCCAATTAACGGCGACTCGATCCTGATATCCTCACCAACAGGTAAAACTGTTCTCATCGACGCCGGCGACACAACCAAAGGAAAAGCGGTTGTCGAAGCACTCAAACGCAACAACATCCAACAGCTCGACTACTTCATCGTCACTCATCCACATCCCGATCACATGGGCGGCGCTGCCGAGGTGTTCAAGGCGGTAAAAGTTCTCAATGTGATCGACAACGGCCAGCCGCCGAGCGTGCTTGCGCAAGCGGTCGCGGCGGCGCCGCAGAAATCTGCCGGCGCAAAGAAGCCGGCCAGCACGAAACCTGCGAAAGCGAATCCCCTCACAAAGTTTTACGACGACTACAAAGCAGCGGTAACAGCTAGCGGCGCACATTACGAAACCGCGCGACCGGGAACCAAGTACGATCTCGGCGGCGGAGCATTGTTGCTGGTTCTCGCGCCGTCGGAGCCGTTATTTACAAAAGACAAGATGACGACGGGCGGCAACGAAGCAAACGCCAACTCAATCGTCGCGCGTTTGGACTACGGATCTTTTTCAATGCTGCTGGCGGGCGATGCTGAAGATCAGACCGAACATCGTCTGCTCACGAAAGATCTCGACCTGAAGAGCAAGGTCATCAAGATTGCGCATCATGGATCGAAGTACGCCACGTCGAATGATTTCTTGAATCGCGTAAAACCTGAAGTTGCAATCGTGTCGTGCGGCGCGTGGAATCGCTACGGTCATCCGTCCCAGGCAGTGCTCGATCGATTGAAAGCCGCAAACGTGAAGCTCTATCGTACCGACTTACAAGGCGAGATCACGATTACGACGCGCGGGAAAGACAGCGACCTGACAATTAAGACCGCGAAGGAAACAACCGAAGATATGTGGGCCGGCCGGATCGCGCAGAAGGACGACTCATCGCGCTCGGGCTTCATCGCGTATGGCGACTTCGGTCCACCACCAAAACCACCGAAGAAAGCCGCGGATGAACGCAGATGAACGCAGATTCAATCTCCTACAGCGACGCTGGCGTTGATATCGATGCCGCCACACGCGCCACTGACAAGATCAAAGAACTCGCCCGCCGCACTTTCAACCAGCGCACGCTTTCCGAGATCGGAAGCTTCGGTGGCATGTTTGACGGCGCCTTTCCCGGTCTCGCGCAACCAGTGCTCGTCGCTTCCGCGGATGGTGTCGGCACAAAACTCAAGATCGCGTTTGCGACCGGCGTCCACAACACGGTCGGACGAGATCTGGTCAATCATTGTGTGAACGATATTCTGGTCCAGGGCGCGCGTCCGCTTTTCTTTTTGGATTACATCGCGACCGGGAAGTTGTCGCCTGATGTTGTGGCAAGCATCGTCGAAGGCGTGACGAATGGTTGTCGTGAGAATGGTTGTGTGTTGCTCGGCGGCGAAACTGCGGAGATGCCTGGCTTCTACCAGGACGGCGAGTACGACATTGCGGGTTTTATCGTCGGCGTCGTGGATCGCTTAAAAGTAATCGATGGCAAGACAATCGCGCCCGGAGATGTTTTGCTCGCATTGCCTTCAGCCGGATTACACACCAACGGCTATTCGCTGGCTCGCAAGCTCTTCTTCGAAGTCGCGGGTTACCAACCAGACACGCCACTGCCCGAACTCGGAATGACGGCGGGCGAAGCGCTGCTGCTGCCGCACGTCAGTTACCTGCAACCGCTCGACGGGCTTTTAGACAAGGGAGTCATCAAAGGTCTGGCACACATCACCGGTGGCGGATTGACCGACAACATTCCCCGTATCCTTCCGGAAGGCACTGCCGTCCAGATCAAGCGTGATTCATGGACCATACCGCCATTGTTTGAGCTGCTCCGTCGGCTTGGAAACGTTTCTGACAGCGAAATGTACCGCACGTTTAATATGGGCATTGGGATGGTGATCGTTTCCTCGCCTACTGATGCCGTTAAGATCGAAACTCATCTGCGTGAACGTGGCGAGCAGTGCTATGCGATCGGGAATGTTCTGAGCGGTAATCGCGAGGTGCTCATCTGAGCAGTTCCGGGAAAAAGAAAATCGGGATTCTGATCTCGGGTCGTGGATCGAACATGCTTGCTTTGAGCGACGCGATTCGCGCCGGGACGATCCCAAATGCCGAGATAGCGATCGTCATCAGCGACAAAGCGAGTGCGCGTGGGTTGGAGTTGGCGGCGGAGCGGGGAATTGAGACGCGAGCGATCGAACGTCGCGGACGCACGCGCGAAGAGCACGAGCGAGAGATCATCGCAGCGCTGCGCGAGCGCCACGTGGAGCTTGTTTGTCTGGCTGGTTACATGCGGCTCTTGTCGCCGTGCTTCGTGGATGCTTTTCGAGGACGAATACTGAACATTCACCCGAGTCTCCTGCCCTCATTTCCCGGACTTGATGCTCAACGACAGGCGCTGGAGCATGGTGTGAGCGTTAGCGGTTGCACGGTTCACTTTGTTAACGAGACACTCGACGGTGGGCCGATCATCATGCAGAGAACGGTTCCGGTGATTGAAGGCGATACGGTGGAGAGCCTCTCCGAGAGAATCCTCGAGCAGGAACATCTTTTGTATCCGGAGGCTGTCACCAGAGTTTTAGCCGCGGATGAACGCGGATGAACTCGGATTATTTTTTGCCCAGAGCTTCGGCCCTTTGATACGCAGACCAGACTGCCTTCGACAACACGGTTCGCAAGCTCCCTTTCTCCATCTGATAGATCGCCTCGGCAGATGTGCCGCCCGGTGAGGTCACCATGTTCCGCAGCTCCGCGGGATGCTTGTGCGACTCTCTCGCAAACAAAACGGATCCAAGCATCGTTTGATGGACTAACTCCTGCGCTACGTGTCGCGAGAAGCCCATGTGAACTCCGGCATCGATCAGCGCTTCCATCACCAGGAAGATATACGTTGGTCCAGTGGCGCTTAACGCCGTAGCCATGTCGATCTGTCGTTCGTTCTCAACTCTAACCGTTTTACCGAGCGCTTCGAGCATCGCGCAAACCTGATTCTCCTGCGTCTCATTCACTTCAGCACTCGCAGTCCACGCCGTCACACCTTCGCCGATCTGCGCCGGCGTATTTGGCATCGTGCGCACCACCGACGCGTGCAACAGCGCCTCGGAAATCGTCTCAATCTTCGCACCCGCGACAATCGACACAACGAGTTGTTCCTTGACGAGCGAACCCTTTAATTCTTCGAGCACACGATGCAGTCGTTGCGGTTTCACCGCGAGGACAACGATCGAGCTGTCAGGCACCGCGTCGCGATTTTGTTCAAACATCTCGACGCCGTATTTCACGTGCATCTCTTCACGACGCGCCTGGCGCGGATGACTGCCGGTAATCTGTTCGGGACCAACCAGCTTCTTGCGGAGCAGCCCGGCAATCACAGCCTCGGCCATCACGCCGCAACCAATAAATGCCAAACGGCAGTTGCTCAAAGGATTTGTATCAGCCATAAAACTGAGGATAGCGCACCCTCCGACAGTTGAGCTACTCTATCGCTCGATGACTATTGACGAACAACTCTCATATCTCGGGAAAGGCACAGTTGAGATCATTCGCGAGACCGAATTGCGAGCGAAGCTCGAGAAGTCCGCGGCCACCGGCAAGCCGTTGCGCGTGAAGCTGGGCGCCGATCCGACCGCGCCGGACATTCACCTGGGCCACACGGTCGTGATTCGCAAGCTGCGTGCGTTTCAGGAGCTGGGCCACACTGCGATTTTTCTCATCGGCGACTTCACCGGCATGATCGGCGATCCTTCGGGTAAGAATGCCACGCGGCCGCAACTCACGCGCGAGGAGATCAACGCCAACGCCGAGACTTACAAACAGCAGATCTTCAAGCTGCTCGATCCTGAAAAGACGGAGATCGATTTCAACTCACGCTGGATGGACACGCTCGGCTCCGCCGGGTTTCTGCGACTCTCATCGCACGTGACTGTCAGACAGATTCTCGAACGCGATGACTTCGCGCAACGGCTGGAAACCAATCGACCGCTCGCGCTGCACGAAGTGATGTATCCGCTTGTGATGGCATACGATTCAGTTGCACTTGAAGCCGACGTCGAGCTTGGCGGCACGGATCAAAAGTTTAATCTGTTGATGGGTCGCAACCTGCAAAGAGAGTACGGTCAGGATTCGCAGGTGGCGATGATCACGCCGCTGCTCGAAGGAACCGACGGCGTGCAGAAGATGTCGAAGAGTTTGGGTAACTACATCGGCATCAATGAACCGCCACAGGAGATCTTCGGCAAGGTCATGTCGATCTCCGACGAGATGATGTGGCGTTACTACGAGCTGTGCACGGACCTTTCGATACCGGAGATTGCGACGCTGCGTGAGAATACGAATGCCGGACAGCACAACCCGCGTGATGTAAAGGTTGACCTCGCGAAACGAATTGTGGCTGACTTCTATTCTGAGGCCGAGGCGCGCAAGGCTGAAGAGGATTTCAATGCGCGGTTCCGCGATAAGCAGGCGCCTGAAGATATCGAAGAGCGTGCATTGACTGCGGGCGCCTGGAAGTTGCCAAGGCTGCTGGTTGATTTGCAACTTGCGCCTTCGATGGCTGAAGCGCGCAGGCTGATCGAGCAAGGTGGCGTTTCGGTTGATGGAGAGCGACGCACGCAAACTGATGCTGAGGTGAGTTTGACGGGAGAGCGATCGTTGTTGATTCAGGTTGGAAAGCGACGATTCGTTCGGGTCATGGGCCGCGGATAAAACGGATTTTTTACGGATGGCAGCGACACTGACAAATGAAGAGATCCTGGTGATCGAGACGCCTGAGCGGGTGCCGCTGCACTTCGCGCTCGCATCGATCGGAAACCGTTTTTTGGCGGTGGCAATCGATCATACGATTCAGCTTCTTATTGTCGCGCTCATTGGTATCACGACAGCCATACTCGCGAGCTTTTCTATTTTTGACCAAACGTTGTCGGGCGCTCCAAAGTGGGTAAAAGCGTTATCAACGATTCTCTTATTTCTCGTCATTTCCGGTTACTTTGCCTTCTTCGAATGGATCTGGAATGGTCAGACGCCCGGCAAGCGTTGGATGAAGTTGAGAGTGATTCGTGAAGACGGCCGCCCGATCACATTCTGGGAGGCGTCGGTGCGAAATTTACTTCGCACGTTCGACATGTTTTTCCCGCCCTTTTACTCAGTCGGTCTTATTGCAGTCTTTTCGTCAACGCGCGATCAGCGCATTGGTGACATGGTGGCCGGCACGGTCGTCGTGCGCGAACGCGAAGCGGAAGCGCCGGCGTTTTCGCATCTCTTCACATCGCCAGTTAGCGATCCGGCCCTGCGTCGATCATTCAAGCCAGTTGATTTCACCGCCAGCTTGAATAGCTTGACTGAATCGGAGATCGAGGTAGTTGAAACTTTTCTGCGTCGTCGTTGGGAACTTCCTGACTTCCCGCGTCAGTGGATGGCGTGGCGAGTTTCGATGCCGATTCTCTACAAGCTGCGACCCAGCTACGATATCGCTTCATTCACCTACGAAGGTTTCCTCGAAGAACTGCTGCACCGCTATCTCCAGGAACATCGATTTAGCTCGTAAAACCTGTCCACAGATTACACAGATTGTTTTTATGGAATCTGCGTAATCTGTGGATAAGCTGTGGTTGCCTAGCTAGCAATCTCTCTGCTAACCTTCAAGGTTTCGGTTGGGGCGGAATTTCTTAACAGAGGACTTAACGATGAGTAAGGATGTTTTTATTTTAGGTGGTAAACGCACTCCGATGGGTGAATACGTCGGCGTGCTGAAAGATGTATCGGCAATCGATCTCGGTGCAGTCGCAGCGCGTGGTGCGCTCGAAGCGACTGGAGTCCAGGCGGATGAAATCGATCACTGCGTAATCGGCAACGCACTACAAACATCAGGCGATGCGATCTACGGTGCGCGACACGTGGCGCTGAAAGCCGGTGTCCCTTTCGAACGTCCGGCGCTGACTGTCAATCGTCTTTGTGGCAGCGGTATTCAGTCGATTGTGTCGGGCGCGCAAATGATTCAACTCGGCGAAGCGCAGACTTGTCTGGTGGGCGGCATGGAATCGATGTCGCAGGCGCCGCATGTCATTCGTGGTGCGCGATCCGGATTCGCACTCGGACAGGGAAAACTGGAAGACAGTTTGATGGTGGCGTTGCTTGATACTTATTGCAACACGCCGATGGCCGGCACGGCAGAGAATCTCGCGCGCAAGTTTGAGATCTCTCGCGAAGAACAGGACAAATACGCACTGCGATCGCAGCAGGAAACGAAGCGTGCCAAAGATGCCGGCGTTTTTGCCGAAGAGATCGTTCCCGTTGAAGTGAAGTCGCGTAAAGGATCGGTGCAAGTCAGCGAGGACGATCATCCGCGACCGGAAACGACGCTCGAAATTCTCGCGAAATTGAAACCTGCATTTGCGCACGATGGCTTTGTTACCGCAGGAAATGCATCAGGCATTGTCGACGGCGCCGCGGCGCTTGTGATCGCGGGCGAAGAATTCGTGAAGCAAAAGGATCTCAAGCCAATGGGCCGAATCGTGAGCTGGGCGTATGCGGGTGTTGAACCTGAGATCATGGGCATCGGTCCTGTACCGGCAACACGTCTTGCGCTCGAGAAAGCCGGACTGTCGCTGAACGACATCGATCTCATCGAAGTGAATGAAGCGTTCGCCGCGCAGTATCTCGCAGTCGAAAAAGAACTCGGACTCGATCGCAACCGTACCAACGTCAACGGCGGCGCGATTGCACTCGGCCATCCATTAGGCGCAACGGGCACGCGTCTCGTGTTGACTGTGTTGCACGAACTTCACAGACGTGGCGGTCGTTACGGATTGGCGACTGCTTGTATTGGTGGTGGTCAGGGAATCGCGATGATTGTGGAGCGAGTGTAAAGCGACAAGAACAGGTCGAAACATCTGGTCAGACCTATCCTGAAATTTAGATCAAATCCAAATTCTTGAGCGCCTTCAGTCCGAAGGCGCTCTTCTTATTTTCACTTAAGTATTGGCATGAATCACTTTCCTTTTGAAAAGTGATCCAAGTCGTTATCCGGCACAGGTTTTGCGACTTTCAACCGAACGCTAAATGCCTTCATGGCGTGGCTTCATTCGTCCCAAAATGCGTCATAAAGATTTAATTGATTCGGTGTCGACTTAGACTTGTGAAAGCAGGCTAGGCGTGTTAGAAGTCGCGTCTTGCGTTTGGTTGTTCCAGCCGACTTCGAGACTCGAAATTAGTCACAAAGATTTAATCGTGGGCTGTCAACCTAAAACCTTGCTAATGCGAGCGGGGCATGATAGAAGTCAGGTTCTCGCAAACTAATCGCAATAATCCATCAATTGATTTGGGTGTTTTCTGGCTAAATGAAAAATACATAGGCCCGTGCCGCGCGGCAGAGGCATTCAACCGTTAACTCATTTTTCGTAAGGAGTTCCCCAGTATGTTGCAAACAGTAAAGCTGTTGTTAGTGAGCTTGCTGGTCGTCATGTTTGGCGCAGTAGCTTTTGCGCAGTCGACTACCACTGGCTCCATTGGCGGCGTTGTCACAAACCCCGCTAAAGAGGTGGTGGCCGGAGCGGCCGTTACCGTGAAGAACATCGGCACTAATAAGGAAGACACGGCGACGACCGATGACACCGGACGCTTCAAAGTGGCGAACCTGCAACCGGGTAATTACTCGGTTACGGTGAACTCGTCAGGTTTCAGTCCGATGACAGTCGAAAACGCCGTGGTCGAAATCGGACGCGAAACGACTCTGGAGGTTGCGCTCTCGGTTGGGCCTGTAACGGGCACAGTAGACGTCAGTGCTGAGGCGCCGGTAATCAACACCACGCAGCAGGACTTCTCGAGCAACATCAACCAGACGTCGATTAACGAACTTCCAATCAATGGTCGTCGTTGGTCCAACTTCGCGTTGTTGACGCCGGGCGCAGTGCCTGACGGCACGTTCGGACTGATTAGCTTCCGCGGCATTTCTGGTTTGTTGAATAACAACACCATCGATGGTGGCGACAACAACCAGGCGTTCTTCGCTGAAGAGCGTGGCCGAACCCGCATCAGCTACTCCATCAGCCAGGCTGCCATCCGCGAGTTTCAGGTCAACACCTCGAGCTACTCGGCAGAGTACGGACGCTCGGCCGGCGGCGTGGTCAATGCGGTCACCAAGAGCGGTACGAACGACTTTCACGGCGGTGCTTTCTACTTTCAAAGAAATAACAAGTGGGGCGCGCGCAATCCGCTTGCGACCAACACTGCGGAAGTAGCGCCAGGCATCTTTGGGCCGGTCGGCATCAAGCCGAAAGACGTGCGCCACCAGTTTGGCGGTACGATCGGCGGCCCGATTGTTAAGGACAAAGCGTTCTTCTTCTTCTCGTACGATCAGCAGAAGCGCGACTTCCCAGGCTTGGCAAGATTCAGCAGCCCGACGTTCCTGAACTTAACCCAGGCAAACAAAAATACACTGATCGCGCGCGGTGTCACAGACGCTCAGATTACGGAAACTGCAAACTTTCTGAGAAGCATCAGCGGCGAGGTTCCCCGACGTGGCGATCAATTACTGTTCCTGCCAAAAGTCGATTGGAACCTCAACGACAAGAACACGCTGACGGTGACTTACAACCGTCTCCGTTGGGATTCGCCGAACGGCATCCAGACGCAAGCGACCAACACGCGCGCGCGCGATAACTTCGGCGACGATTTCGTCGACATCGACTGGCTAACGGCGCGACTCAACTCCACGATTACTCCGACTCTGCTCAATGAGTTTCGGTTCCAATGGGGTCGTGACAAGGAAACACAGTTCAGCCAGCCGCCGCAGGCAGGCGAGCCAACGAACTCGGTTGGCGGTCGTTCGCCGCAGACGTTCATCCAGAATGGTTTTACCTTCGGCATTCCGGAGTTCCTCGAACGCGTTGCGTTTCCGGATGAGCGCCGTTGGCAGTTTGCCGACACGGTCACGATGACGAATGGTAACCACACCATTAAGTTTGGCGGCGACATCAACTTCGTCAAAGACATCATCAACAACCTGCGTTTCAGCGGCGGCGAATTCAACTACACCGGCAATGGCATAAACGGTCTTGGCGATTTCATCGTCGATTACCAGAACTGGCGGACCAACGGAGCAATCCGCACGCTAAGTGCCGCCACGCTCCCAACCGATGCGAATCAGGCCGGACGTTGCTTCAGCTCAACTCGCCGTGCCGGCCAGTGTTGGGCCGGTAATTTCAATCAGGGTTTGGGTGTGCTTGGTCTGACGATGAAGACCACCGACCTCAACTACTTCATTCAGGACGACTGGCGCGTAACACCGCGATTCACTCTGAATCTCGGTCTGCGTTACGAATACCAGCTCAATCCGGATCCGATTAACGTCAACCCGGGGTTGCCGCAAACAAACAACAAAGTTGACGATCGCAACAACTTCGGACCGCGAATTGGATTTGCACTCGACCTAACCGGCGATGGCAAGACAAGTCTTCGCGGTGGTTGGGGCCTGTACTACGGCCGCGTGATCAACTCGACGGTTTACAACGCGCTGATTAATACAGGCGTTGGTATCGACCGAGCACAACGGCAAGTTACCCTTCAAGCAACTGCGTCCGATGCCCCGATCTATCCGAACCTGTTAGGTGCTGGCGCGCTCGTGCCGGGCGCGGTGCAGTACTTCTCAAGCAAATTCCAGCTGCCGCAGATTCACCAGGCAGATGTGATTGTCGAGCGTGAGATTGGTCGCAATACCGTCGTCTCGGCGTCGTATCTAATGAGCTTTGCGAATTCACTGCCGAACTTCGTCGATACGAACTTGCCTCCGCCGGCTCGAATCGTGGGGGTTCCGGTATTTGGTGGACCGTTCGGCGGCACCAACTACCTGACACCGATCTTCGTTGGACGTACGCAGGCGAACTCGTTCACAACTCCGAGGCCGAATCCGAACTTCGCGCAGATCACCGAGATCCGCAGCGACGTGTTTTCGAAATACCATGCGCTGGTACTGCAAGCGAACCGTCGCTTGACGAATAACTTCCAGTTCCAGACAAACTACACGCTCTCGCGCGCGCAGGATAACGGACAAAGTTCGGTCACGTTCACGTCCAACAATCTTCCCTTCAATGCTTTTGACCAGGGTGCTGAAGACGGATTGTCGGCATTTGACCGGCGCCACAAGTTCGTCACCAGCCTTGTCTACAACACGGATTTCCAACGCTTCAAGGACAATGCGGGTGCGCGGGCGATCTTCAACGGTTGGACGATTGCGCCAATCCTGAATGCTTTCTCAGGTGCAAGAGTGACGCAGTCAATCAGCGGCACGATTAATCCGGCGGCGTACGGCTTTACAGGAAATGCTGCTCAGATAACCGCACTCTGCGGCGCTGGTGGAAACCCTGCAGCGACTGCTTCCTGCACGACGCCGGGCGGTGGCGCCAACGGATCGGGCGGCAGCACTCGTTTTGCCGGCTTGCCACGCAATGCGTTCAAGCAGCCAAAGATTTGGTACGTTGACCTTCGTCTCTCGCGTCGCTTCAAGCTTACGGAAAGTACCAGACTCGAGATTCTTGGTGAGGCGTTCAATCTGTTCAATCGCACGCAGTTCACGACCGTGACGAGCACGTTCTACAACTACGCTTCGAACACGACCAATCCGGCCTGTCCTAACGGATTGACGCAATGCTTGCTGTTCAACGACAACGCGAACACGCCGTTCCTGGGTATTACCGGCGCTGACAGCACGTTGTTCCGTGAGCGTCAAATCCAATTCGCCGCTCGCTTCGAGTTCTAAGAAGAGAACGCTAACCTTAATCGAAGAATGGGGCCACCAGCGATGGTGGCCTCAAGCTTTTTGGACCATGATCCAATTTGTGCCTGGACAGCAAAATTTTGCAAAAATTATTCGTAACAGTTTCGAAAGCAAAACTTAATTTGACTCCTGCTCTTTAAAGTGGTGTAGTTCGCACTCAGCCATCCCCCAAATTCGTGTGTTACCGCCGACGCGCTCATTTCGAACGAACCAGGGTGAGTTGTGTCGGTCTCCCCACTTATAGCGAGTCCCAGACAAAAGCGCTTCACAATTAACACCTCCCATTGCCACGCAAGGAAATCTGTCGCAGTTAGTCCGTAACAGTAATCACAGCAACAAGCAGCTAGGCCACGAGGAGGTGTTCCATGCACGTCGTCCGTCAGAGAAGATTCTTCAGCAGTCTCATTTGCATTTTATCGCTAGTCATAGTGGCTTCGATATTTGCATTCATTCCGAAAACAAACTCATCAGCTCATTCCGCTAAAGCTACTCAACCTGATACATCACACGTACTTCGGGTAGGCCAGGGACAGACTCCGCCACGGCGTTCAACTTGTCCACCACCGATACCTCGCCGCATCTATGTTCCTGCGATTGAATTACAAGAAGCGCGAACGTGCGAAATAGTTTTGAACAGTCGTAGTCCACAAGACATAGAGGTTACGCCAACCTTTTACACTGAAACGGGCGATCAAATAGTCGGGGAACCGCTGCAATTAAAACCGGCGGAAATCCGCTTTGCTCGTGTCGACTCGCTCATACCTCGCTACGCCAAACACAATCATTGGGGTGGCATGAGCCTGTCTTACGTCGGCGGTAATTTAGAGGTGTGGGCGCAAATTACGTTTCATGGTGTTGGGGGCACGGGCAGCATTGATGAGACTTTCAACATACTGGGCGATCAGCCATCTGACACTCGTGAGGCAGTCTGGTGGATGCCAAAGAAAAGCACTGCGACCATCGCTCTTGGTAACAGTTCAGAGACACCGCTACAAGTGACCGCGACTTTTCCAAACGGTGAATCAAAGCAGATTAATATTGCGCCGTTTTCGACAGAGTTTGTTCATCGCCAGGCCGATAACGATAAGGGCGGAAACGTCGACTCGGTCAAGCTCGTCACTAGTCAAGGTTCCGCAGATGCTTTCAGAGTTGCTGGGTTCATCGTGGGCGCGGGAAAGAGTTTTGATAGCAGTATTCGCTTCGCCGACACGAAGAAAACGGCCCAGCCTAACCTTTACGCCACAAATCTCAGACTAAAAAATACTGAGCCGCGTATGGTCCTAAAAAATACCGGCTTAACGGACATTTCAGCGAGCCCCAGATTTTTCTCTGTCGCAGGGGAAAACGCGTATCCAGTAGAACTCGCACCAATCACGCTGCGGCCTAACGAGATTGTCGACGTTGATCTTACGACCTTGAAGCTGGCTGCCGATATGCGAGCCGATCTTGATTCGGTGAGCCTCAACGTAGCAAGCAACGGCGCGCCCGGAAATCTGATTGGCGCCTGGTACAGCACCGATAAACTCAAGTTGTTGACTTACGATGTGCCGCTCCGTGACTCAGGTCCGATCCGTAATTCCACCGGAAACTATCCGTGGAGGACTGATCAGGACTACACGACGGTAGTAAACATAACGAATATCAGCGAACATCCCGCCAGCTTCGTAGCGGATATCAGGTTTCCTGGCGGGCATTACTTCGTGCCAACTAAAGAACTCCCCGCTGGGGGCAGCGCGAGCTTCGACTTACGAAAAATAATCAGCGAGCAAAAGCCCGACAATCAAGGCAACCTAATACCTCTCTCGACGACAGGTGGTCAGTTTCACTGGAGCATCTTCCACTCGCCGCCCGAATCAAGATTCATCGGACGGAGTGAGGTGATCAGCGTTTCTAATCGCGTCGGCAGTAGTTATAGCTGCCCAGGTTGCTGTCCAGATTCCGGTCCCTTCGGCACAATCAACCCTACCAATCCCGTAATTGTGGGCAATTCTTTTATCGCCGGTACATCGGGAGTAATTTACAGCGGTTGCCCTTCTTATCCAACGAGCATTGGGTGGTTTTCAATGAACTTCTGGATAGAGAACGAATCGATCGCGTCGTATGACCCAGAGTCGGGTGGATCTACGACGGTGACGGGCCTCTCTATTGGCGACACAGCGCTGCATGGAAGTTATTCCTGGGATAATTGGGAATCTGATGGATGGAGCCAATGCACGGAGACACGCGGCGAATCTGAAGACTCGCAGCCTGTAAATGTCCTACCGACTATTACGGTGGGAACAGTTACGGTTAGTCCCAACCATGTTAGTACCACTCAAGATGCGACAGTGAGCATCCCGATAGCTGCTTCCTCTGCGGCGGAGAACACAAACGGGACGACGGTAGAAGTAGGAATCGCCGCTGCCAGTGGATCTTTTAATCTCAGTTTTAGTCCGACATCCCAGAGTGTTCAACTCACGGGTGGACAAAGCCATACCTACCAATTCACTGTCCATCTTGCGACTGCGCCTGCCGCAGATAGGACATGTAACTTAACGGCGCATGTCGTTACATCGGGTGGAGTAACGATCCAGAACAATGACGCTCAGAGTAACCAACTGACAATAAATCACTAAAGCTGTTTGGTAACGCTTCGATTGGGGGCGCCTCGTGCTTCGGGGCGCTCTCATCAAAGCTCTGAGCGGGTACTAAATCCCCTGTCTAAGTTCTGTTGACGAAGGAGAAATATGAGAACAAGAGGAAGTTGGTTGATGTTAGTTGTCGCGGTTGTCTTGCTGTTTGTAGCAGTCTCAACAGGCATTGGGCAAAAGTCGAACCAGACACCGCAGCGATGGGAGTACAAAACCGTTGTGGGAAATCTCGACGATGCCCAGCTTAATGAGATTGGTGCAGCAGGATGGGAATTAACCGCAGTAGGAACTACCACTGACCGAGTGGCATTCTACTTCAAGCGGTCCAAGTAGCCCGTCAAGTGCCCTAATTTCAGTTCTTCTCTGTACAGTCTCTGTGCTCTCTGCGTTTATAGGAATGCACGATACAACAACCACAGAGACACAGAGAGCACAGAGGCTGCAGAGAGAAATCCAGCTCAGGAAGTTTCAATCTCGCCGCCCGCTTCCTGCCACGCTCGCCAGCCACCCGCCATCGACCAGGCGTTCGTGTATCCCATCTTCTGTAGCACGTCAGTAACGAGCGCCGAGCGATAGCCGCCACCGCAGTAGAGAATCAGCTCCGTGTCTTTGTCCGGCACGGCGGTCTCGATGTCGCGTTCGATAATGCCTTTGCCGAGGTGTGTCGACCCTTTGGCGTGGGCGGCGGCAAACTCGTTATCTTCGCGCACATCGATCAGTTTCGCCTGCTTGTTCTGCTTCAGGCGGGCCTGAGTTTCGGCCACCGAGACCTCCCGAATCCGGCTCTTCGCGTCGTCCACTAACTTTAGAAATCCTTCTGAATGTTTCATGCGTGTGATCCTTGATTTTGACACTCGGACCAGCCAAGTATGCCGGTTTGGCCACGCGCTGCCAAACGATTATAATGCCCGGTCTTTTATCGTTTTCATTACCGCTCTGACGAGGGGAAGTATAAAAAATTGGCGAACGAACAGTTTGACGTAACGATTATCGGCAGTGGACCGGGCGGTTATGTGGCCGCCATCCGCGCCGGTCAGTTGGGATTAAAGACCGCGATTGTCGAAAAAGATAACCGTCTCGGCGGAACTTGCACCCTGCGCGGGTGTATCCCGACGAAGCAGATGTTGATGTCGGCCCATATTTACGAGCAGATGCAGCATGCGGGTGACTTTGGTGTGCAGGCTTCGGGGATTCAATTGGCTTTTGCCGACGTCCAGAAGAGAAAAGACAAGGTGGTGCTCAAAAACTCGAAGGGTATCGAGTATTTGATGAAGAAGAACAAGGTGACTGTCTTCAAGGGCACCGGCAAACTCGCGCTTCCCGGCAAAGTCGAAATCACCGACGCCGAGGGTAAAAAGCAGACTATCGAGACGAAAAACATCATCATTGCCACCGGTTCGGTCGTCCGGCCGATTCCGGGTTTTGAGACGGACGGTCAGCACGTCGTAAACAGCGACCACATTCTCGAGTTGAAAGACGTGCCGAAGTCGCTGATCGTTATGGGCTGTGGCGCGGTTGGCGTTGAATTCGCGTCGGTTTATTCACGATTCGGCGCAGAGACGACGATTGTCGAGCTGATGCCGCGGATCGTGCCGTTGGAAGACGAAGAAGTTTCGAAGGAACTCGAACGCAGTTTCCGCAAACGCGGGATCAAGTCGCAGGTCGACACAAAGCTCGAGAAACTCGAAAAGACTGAAACCGGAGTTCGTGTTACAGGCAAGACTTCGAAGGGCGATCCGGTAACGCTCGAAGCCGAGATGTTGCTGGTGGCGGTTGGGCGTATGCCTTACACGCAAAGCCTCGGACTCGAAGGCACGAAGATCAAAGTTGAAAAGGGTTTCATTCTCGTCGACGAGTATCAGCAGACAGCGGAGAAAGGCGTTTACGCGATTGGCGATGTAGTGCCGACGCCGTTGTTGGCCCACCTTGCGTCGAAGGAAGGCATCGTTGCAGTCGAGCATCTGGCCGGAAAGAAAGACGTGCGGCCGATTAATCTGCGGCTCGTGCCAAACTGCACTTACTGCGATCCGGAAGTTGCGTCTGTCGGTCTCACCGAAGCGAAAGCCAAAGAGCTGGGTTATGACGTCAAAGTCGGCAGGTTTCCATTTTCAGCCTCCGGCAAGGCGCGCATACTCGGCGAGGAAGAGGGCTTCGTCAAGATCGTAAGTGAGAAGAAGTACGACGAGATTCTGGGTGTGCACATAATTGGACCACACGCGACTGAGTTGATTGCCGAAGCGTGTGTGGCCATGCAGCTTGAGTCGACTGCCGACGAACTGGGTCGAACGATGCACGCGCATCCGACGATTTCCGAAGCGGTGATGGAAGCTGCCGAGGGTGTTCATGACCTCGCAATACACATTTAAGGCAGTCCACAGATTACACAGATGGATCAACCCGAAAAATCAGAGCGCGATAAGCGACGCCGTCGACGAGTGTCGCATTCACGTCATCAAATGCGAATCAGCACCAAGCATG
Source organism: Pyrinomonadaceae bacterium (assembly GCA_036401595.1). Lineage (GTDB taxonomy): Bacteria > Acidobacteriota > Blastocatellia > Pyrinomonadales > Pyrinomonadaceae > PSRF01. Next base: position 30,035 of record DASWUM010000157.1, on the reverse strand, counting down.
CGCCGCGGAAAGCTGTCGACGGCAAGCCGTTAAGCTGTACCACTGAAACCACGCTCCAACCCGAGCAGCATCTCGAGCTCTATCGTTACCTCAAGCTCACGCGTTTGGTGGAAGAGCGTTTGGTCAATCTCTACCGGCAGACGAAGGTCGTCGGTGGTGTGTTTCGTTCGCTCGGTCAGGAAGCCACGGCAGTTGGAACTGCATACGCACTGCAACCACAGGACTTCATCACGCCATTAATCCGCGATCTCGGCGCGGTCCTCGTCAAAGGCATTCGCCCGCGCGACATCTTTGCTCAGTACATGGCGAAGGCGTGGGGACCATCCGGCGGCAGAGATCTCAACATTCACTTCGGCGATATCGAGAAAGGGTTCATTGGTCCAATCTCGCATCTTGGCGACATGATTCCGGTGATGACGGGAATATTGTTGGGCGGACGAATGCGGGATAAGAACTTTGTCGGTGTTGCTTACATCGGCGATGGCGGGATGAGTACGGGCGCATTTCACGAAGGACTCAACTTTGCCGCCGTACAGAAACTGCCTTTGATCGTCGTGGCTGAGCACAATCGTTACGCTTACTCGACGCCGACCAGCTTGCAAACCGCAGTAAAAGATCTCGCCGAGAAAGCGGCAGGCTACGGCATTCCCGCGCACATCGTCGACGGCAACGACGTGGTCGCTTGTTATGAAGTGATGAAGCATGCGGCCGATTTCGCGCGTCGCGGTGGCGGGGCAGTCTTGATTGAAGCCAAGACGTATCGTCGCAAGGGACACGCGGAACACGACGATCAGCGTTACGTTGCCGAAGGAGAAATTGAGTGGTGGGAGAAGAATAACGATCCGGTCGATCGTTATGAACATTACCTGCTCGAATGTAATCTCGCCACGAAAGAGAAGTTCGAAGAGATCACGGCAGACGTGGTCCGCGAGATCGACGAGGATTGCGCCTGGGCAGAATCTTCACCAATGCCCGAGGCCGAGCAGGCGGCGTACGGAGTCTATGACAACAACATCGTCCCGCCCGCGTTCAGACCGAAAGTACTGGAGGGTTAAATGACAGTCAAACCAGCCAATCACAGTTATCGACGACGTACCAACGGTACCTCACTTACCGGAGAAAAAAGAATGGGATATGTTTATGCAGAGATCCAACTCACAAACGAAGATGATTTAGCCTTCCAGAGACGCGGATGGGCGGCTGAAAATGAAATACGTCGCGTCACAACCAAAGCACTCGTAGATAGTGCCGCATACGATCTCGTCATTAATCAGGAGACTCAGGATCGGCTTCAATTGCCTGTACTGGGCACTCGGCTTATTAAATTGGCGGACGAATCCGTAATCGAAGTCGAGATTGTTGGTCCAGTTGAGGTTCGTTTTGAAACTCGAGCTACGACTGTACGTGCACTTATCCTACCGGACACGGAAGAAGTTTTGTTGGGCGCCATTCCACTGGAGGGTCTTGATGTCATCATCGATCCGTTGCGAGAACGACTGCTCGTAAATCCACCAGAAACGACCAACGCAAAGATTAAGCGCGTAGCGTAAAAACTAATGTCGACAGCTGTCAAAAAAGAACACAAATCAGCACGCCCGGAACGTGGCGGACAGGCCACCCTGGTTGAAGCGATTCGACAGGGTATCTGGGAAGAGATGGAACGCGATCCGACTGTGTTTGTCATCGGTGAAGACGTCGGCGCTTACGGCGGCGCGTTCAAGGTCACGGACGGATTGCTCGACGAGTTTGGCAAGGAACGAGTTGTCGACACACCAATCTCGGAGGGCGCGATTGTCGGCGCCGCGTGTGGCGCGGCGTTGATGGGTATGCGTCCGGTCGCTGAGTTTCAGTTTATCGATTTCATTTCCGCCGGCTTCGATCTGTTGACGAACTACGCTGCAAAGTGTCGTTACCGCTGGGGCGCGGGACTGCCGACGGTATTTCGTGGTCCATGTGGTTCGGGTGTGCGTTCTGGTCCATTTCATTCACTCAACGCCGAAGCGTTCTTCCTGAACACAGCAGGCTTGAAGATCGTCGAACCGTCGACTGCTTACGACGCGAAGGGTTTGATCAAAGCCGCGATACGCGATCCCGATCCGGTGCTCTACTTCGAGCACAAGAAACTCTATCGCCTGCCACGCCTGCGTGAAGAACTGCCGTCAGACGATTACATCGTCGAGATTGGCAAAGCGCGCATCGCACGCACCGGCCGCGATCTAACGATCATCACTTTCGGAGCGATGGTCCTGACTGCGCTTGATGCTGCGGAAGAGCTCGAGAAAGAAGGACTCGACGTTGAAGTTATCGATCTAAGAACGCTCGCGCCGCTCGACAAGCAAACGATTCTGTCGAGTGTAAAGAAGACGAGCAAAGCAATCGTGTTGCACGAAGCTTCACGAACCGGAGGCATCGGCGGTGAGATCACGGCAACCATCGCTGAAGAAGCTTTTGAATGGCTCGACGCGCCGGTGATTCGGGTCGCGTCGCTCGACACGCCTGTGCCGTATTCGCCGCCATTGGAAGATTATTATTTGCCGCAAATCAAAGATGTGGTCGACGCAGCGCGCAAGCTGGCGGCATATTGAGATGAACACGGAGAAGAGATGAGCACTGAAGTGGTGATGCCGCAAATGGGTGAGTCCATTGCGGAGGGAACGATTACAAAGTGGATGAAGAAGGTCGGAGAACGCGTCGAGCGCGACGAGCCGTTGTTTGAGATCTCGACGGACAAAGTCGATGCGGAGATTCCGTCGCCTGCGGCGGGAACGCTGACCGAAGTCAGGTTCAAAGAAGGCGACACGGTTGAAGTCAACACGGTTGTAGCGGTGCTTGACGGCGATCAGGCCGCAGCGTCGGAAGCACCGGCAGCGAAACCCGCTGAAGAACCGGTGGCGAAAGTTGAACCGCCTGCACCTGCTCCGGCTCCACCACCTGCACCGGCACCACCGCCACCGCAGCAAGTAGCACCGCCACCACCAACGCCAGCACCTCCGCCGCCACCAGCACCCGCGCCGCCCGTGCCTGAAGCTAAACAAGACGGCAGTGCTGCCACCGCTGAAGAGCTGCGCCGCACCAAGTCGAGCCCGCTCGTGCGCAAGATCGCTCAGGAGCATGGCGTTGATATTTCAAAACTCGAGGGCACTGGTCTAAGTGGTCGCGTAACCAAGAACGACATACTCAGCTTTATCGAATCAGGTACGGGCACAGCCGCAGCAGCTCCACCGCAGCGCGCTGTTCCGTCGGCGCCTGCTGCAGCGCCGGCGCCAACGTCTGAGCCAGTCGCGCCAGCGCCACCCAAACCACAAGTCGGCGATCGTGTCGAGCCGATGAGCGTGATGCGCAAGAAGATCGCCGAGCACATGGTCCTATCGCGGCGAACCTCAGCGCACGTCACGACAGTTTATGAAATCGACATGACGCGCATCGCGCGTTTGCGCGATCAGCATCGCGATGCCTTCTACGAGCGCACCGGAACCAAGCTCACGTTCATGCCTTTTATCTTCGAAGCAGTGAACAAAGGTTTGCGAAAGTTTCCCATCTTTAACGCACAGGTAAACGGCGAGCAGATCATTTACAAGCAGGACATCAATCTTGGTATGGCCGTCGCGCTCGATGGGGGATTGATTGTTCCCGTCATCAAACGTGCTGACGACTTGAGCATCTCGGGCCTTGCTCGCGCCGCAAACGATCTTGCCGATCGCGCGCGCACGAAGCAGTTGAAGCCCGACGAAGTAACCGGTGGCACTTTCACCATCACGAATCCCGGCGTCTTCGGCGGCCTGTTCGGAACGCCAATCATCAACCAACCCCAACTGGCAATCCTCGGCGTAGGCAAAATCGAAAAGCGGGCAAAAGTATTAACTTCACCCGACGGTGACGACTTCATCGGCATCCGCTGGATGGCCTATTTCGCCGTCAGTTTTGACCATCGCGTCATCGATGGCGCTGACGCCGAACGGTTCCTTGCATTCGTTAAAGAACAGCTCGAAGCAGGCGACTTCTCGGTCTAAATTAACGTCAATCGCAAGCCACAGATATCACGGATTTCACACGGATTTCGAAGAATCCGTAAGGATCCGTGATAATCTGCCGTGTCTGTTATTGCGATACAGTGGTGATTCGATGAAGAAAAAGAAAGCCTATTGACTTAACTCCGGCGAAGATCTAAATGATGTCATCCGCAAAAATTAACGGCGGGAGGCGAGGAGCGAGGACTCGCCATACATAGCTTGAGAAAGACGCGCGTTCAAGGAGCGCGTTAACTAGTTAACAGTTTAAGGAGATAAATCGATGGTATTCACTAAACAGAGATTGTTTACCCCGGCAGTGCTTGCCACTTGCCTATTAGTCTTCTCAGCCTCCCCTATCTTGGCCCAGGACACGACTAGCCCGGCCGGCTCGCGCACCGTCGCCAGCGGTCAGAAGATGAAAATCAAAGGCGTCGTCACTCGGCGTGATGCTGATACCTTCACTGTGCGTGACATGAATGGCATGGACACGGTTGTACGTCTGGACGACAGGACCAGTGTGAAGACAAAAGGTGGTTTCCTGCGAGGCGGCAGCAACTATGCACAGACCAGCATCCTGCGTGGATTGAACCTCGAAATCGAGGGACGCGGTAATTCGACAGGTGAACTGCTTGCTGAGAAGATCCGTTTTAACGAAGCAGACATGCGCGTTGCACGTGCGGTTGAATCGCGAGCAGCGCCACTCGAAGAAAGAGCCACTGACACCGAAAACAAACTTACCCAAGTTGAAGCGAATGCACAGAGACTGTCAGGACAGTTGGAAGAGCTCGCGGCTGTTTCAAACGCAGCCCGTGGCGGTGCGAAAGCTGCACAGGCAACTGCTGACGCGGCCGTCGCCGGCGTGAATGCGACTAACGAGCGCATCTCGTCTCTCGACGACTACCAACCACAGCAGACCGCTGCTGTGAATTTCAAGACCGGCAGTGCAGTGCTTTTAGCCGAGTCGAAGACAACATTGGACGACATCGCCAGCAAGGCGATGAATGCCAAGGGCTACGTGCTTGAAGTTTCGGGTTATGCCGATTCACGAGGCAGCGTCGCTCTTAATCGTGCACTCAGCCAGCGTCGCGCTGATGCAGTGATTCGTTACCTGGTTGAGAATCACAACATTCCGCTGCGTCGCATCATCACTCCGTACGGCTTCGGCGAGTTGAATCCGGTTGCGGAAAATGACACCAAAGATGGACGTGCTCAGAATCGACGCGTCGAGATCAAGCTGCTTGTGAACAAGGGCTTGACCGCTCCTGCGCCGACGATGAACCCGGGCACCTCGGGCTCCGGAAATTAATGGACCGCGCGCGGAGTTCACTTTGAAGTGCAACTCCGCGCCTCTAACGTGGCACCAAAGAGTCGTGGATCATGCCGTCAGAAAAGCGGTAGGATAGGTAAACATGCAAGCCAGCAGTGGCGCATGATTAGTGACTCGAGGGTGTCAATGATGATTTTGCGGGCTAAGAAAACTTTATGGCCGGTATTCCTCCTGGGAGTGCTGGCCATTTTTCTGTCTGTTCCGACCGCCCGCGCGCAGGGCACCAAAGACCTGCCGCCGCCTCCGCCTCTCTGGAAACCAAAACCAACTCCGACCCCGAAGCCGGTTGTGCCCGAGGTGATCGACTCGGCTGACGTTATTAAGACCAATTCGAATTTGGTGATGGTGCCGGTGTCAGTAACGGATCAGACTGGTCAGGCAGTTCAAGGATTGAAGGTCACTGACTTTCGTTTGGAAGAGGAAGGCAAGCAACAGGAGATCGCGAGTATCGGCGATCCGGAGCAGGTGCCGCTTGCGATCGCGTTGCTATTTGATATTTCGAGCAGCACGAGCCAGAAGGGTTTCTTCGCTTCTCAGCAAAATGCGGCAGCAACGTTTTTAAGGCTGGTGATGAAGCCTACTGACCGGGCGGCGATTTTTACCATTACAGGCAAGCCGACGATGGTCCAGGCACTTGCCTCTGCTGAGACGTCGGCAGCAAAAATGGCATCGATTCCAGCGGCTACAACGAGTGTTCCGACAGCTTTCTACGATACCGTGAACGCCGCGGCAAGCTATCTAACGAAGAATGCGCCCAGCAATTTCCGACGCGTAATCGTCGTGCTGTCTGACGGTGACGATAATTTCAGCGACCAGATTCGAGACCAATCGCTGGCAGACTATCGCGCTACAACGAGCGGACAACAAGCAGCGCTTGGATCGAGAGCCGGTCTACTAAACGCGCATCAGCGAGCGGTTACTTACGTACAAAAAGCTGTTCAGCAGGCTGACGTAATCTTCTACTCGGTGAATCCGGGTGGGCCATCGATCAAGTTAAATCTGATTGCGATGCGGGCCGAGCGAGGCATGGAAGCGATTGCCGAAACCACGGGTGGCACGGCCTTCGTTCCGGATTCTGATAAGGATCTCGAAAGAGTCTTCCGCCAGGTTGCGGCTGAGTTACGCGGGCAGTACTTGCTTCAATACTATGGCAACTCTGAAGCGCCTGCGACGCAGTTTCGACGAATTCAAGTCACGGTTCCTGCTCGCACCGACGTCCGCGTTCGCGCTCGCCAAGGCTACTATCCCAAAAAAGACTAGCCACAGCCACAAGAGGCACATAAGTCACAAAAAGCACAAAAGGAGAAGAAAGGCTCTGCTGGTCTGAGTTTATCTTTTCTTTTATGTGCCTTTTGTGCTTTATGTGCCTTTTGTGGCCTGGCTAGGCAGTTGTGCGCATTAACAGCAAGACGTCGGTCAAGCGATTGATGACATTCAGCAGCGTGCGGCCGGCGGCGTCGAACTGGTTCTTGGCGGCCAGGTCTTCGGCGGTGGCGGCTCCCGAGGCGACGCCTGCGAGTTTGATGTAGTACGGCTGCAGTTCAGGAGTCGCGCGAAAGTCGATCTCGAGTTTGTCGAGCGTCTCGCGAAAGCCCTGAATACTGTTTCTCACCTGCGTTTTGCTCTGTTGGTTTTGCTGGACGACTTGCGGCGATGCTTCGTTTCTGCGCGCAGCTTCGTCGACTGCCGCAATACCGCTCGACACGCCTCCGAGCAGGTAAATAAATCTCGTCAGAAACTTGATCTGATCCGCGACGCGCGTCGCGCCCTGCGTTCGCACCTGCTCCAGACGCTGATTTGCCGCCGTAGTCGACGTTGGTTTTTGCCTGCTCGTCGAGCGGTTGCGCGTTTGGGAGAACGCTGTAGAGGGAGATAGAAGTAACAGTGCCAGAAGTGGAAGTGTCAACAAAGTGGTTGCGAGTGGTTTCAACGTAGTTTCTCCTCTGCTGCTGTTCTCGAATTCGACCGCTATTTTCCTGGTGGAGGGGTGATTGTACCAAAGACCGACGCGGCTGATAGAATGACGCACGAAGACCGCGATCTGGTTGCATGCGTCCCGTTTTATGAAGGCAAGAAAGCTTTTGGTCCAACAGCTCGGGCTGGTCGACTACCAGTCAGCCCTCGCAATCCAAAAAGAGACCGAACTGGCGGTAAAAACCGGCGTCCAGCCGGACACGCTGCTGCTGCTCGAACATCCGCATACGTTGACGATTGGGCGTCGCGGCGACAGTTCGTCGGTGTTGCTCGACGAAGAAGAGTTGCGATCCCGCAACGTAACCGTCTTTGAGACTAACCGGGGTGGAAAAGTAACTTATCACGGCCTGGGCCAGGTGGTTGGGTACCCGATCATCAATCTCAGCCCTGACCGCGAAGACGTTCATCGTTACGTGCGCGATCTCGAAGAAGTCCTGATTCGGACCATGTCAGACTTCGGCATCGACGCGTTTCGCATCGAGGGCCTGACCGGCGTACACACGCGGCGCGGAAAAATTGCCGCGATCGGCGTGCACATCTCGCGCTGGGTCACCACTCACGGCTTCGCACTAAACGTGAACACCGATCTCAGTTACTTCAATCTGATCATCGCCTGCGAAGGCGAGCCAGTAACTTCGATGGAAGAACTGCTCGGAACTGAAACCGATCTCAACACGGTTGAAGAACATCTCATCTCCAACTTTGCCAACGTCTTTTCCTATCAGTGTCATCCGTGTCTATCCGTGGCCTAACATGTTCAATATCGATCAGATTCACGAAGCCCGCGAACGAATCAATTCGCGTATTCACCGCACACCAGTATTAACTTCGCGACAGTTCAACGACGTCGCCGGTAAAGAAGTCTTTTTCAAGTGCGAGAACTTTCAACGCGCGGGGGCCTTCAAGATTCGTGGCGCGACCAACAAGATTCAGTCGCTCACGCCGGATGAGAAGCAGCAGGGCATCGTCGCGTTTTCATCAGGTAATCACGCGCAAGCCGTCGCTCTTGCGGGACGCGAGGCTGGCGTGCGTGTGCTCGTCGCCATGCCTGAAGATGCACCGGCTGCAAAAGTTGCCGGCACGCGCGGTTATGGCGCCGAAGTAGTTTTTTACGATCGTCACAAGCAGGATCGCGAAGCGTTCGCGATGGATCTGGCCGAACGCGAGCGATTGATCATGGTTCCACCATACGACGATTACTTTATCCTGGCGGGCCAGGGCACGTGTGGTCTGGAATTGGTGGAAGAAATTCCTGAGCTCGACGCTGTGTTGGCGCCGTGCAGTGGCGGCGGATTGTTCGCGGGGGTCGCGACGGCTGCCAAGGCGTTGAATCCGAAGATTCGCTGTTATCCAGTTGAGCCTGACACCGCTGACGACACGCGCCAATCGTTTCTCAAAGGCGAACGCGTTTCGATTCCACCGCCGCCTACAATTGCCGATGGTCTACGCGTTCAAATACCCGGCAAGCTCACATTTCCAATCGTGCAAAAACTCGCCGACGACGTCCTCACCGTCACAGATGAAGAAATCCTGGCGACGCTTCGCTTCATGCTTTTCCGAATGAAGATCCTCGTCGAAACATCCGGCGTGACTGCGGCCGCAGCAGTGATGTTTCAAAAACTACCGGCAGATGTGAGGCGCGTCGGCGTGATTCTCTCCGGCGGCAACATCGATCCGGATCTGCTGCAATCTGTAATCAATCCGTGAAGATCAGTGTTCCAATAAGAAACGAAGCCAGGTTCGCAACGACTATTACACCAAAGTCGCGCCACCTGCTTTCCTTCCCAAACGCGAGCCAGAACAACAGACACTCCGCCACCGGCGCGAACACCTCAGCGACGCCAATAAATACGACCCGAGGCTGATGAATGAACACGAGGGGCAACACGAGCACTACGATTGGATAGGTACAAGCTGTCAGCCAGATTCCACTAAACAAGCGGCGCCTTACGGGATGATGTGGCGAGAGTCCGAGCAAAAGAATTGGAGTCTCGATTGTGATAGTGAACAGATAACCAATGGGCAGGAAGCGCCAGAGCTCTAGAGACCTCACCTAGATCATCCTCAGCAGGAATGGCGCTTCAGCCAGCACGTGGGCGATGGCGACCGTGAAGTAAACGTCGCGCGTGGTGGCATAGTCGATTGAAAAACCAAACCAAAGACCGGTGACCACAATCAGAGCGACGACAAAAACGCCGGCGACCAATCGCGGAAAGCCCTTCGGATGTCGTGCAACGGGAACTGTCTTCACGTCCCAAAACCTTGCCATCGTCGTTGATCCAATCAACGGGAGGGCCACAATCCAAACAGCGTAGTGCAGCATCTCCAGAAACAGATGCACTGAAACAAGCATGTGGCTCGAAATCTGCGGTAACACCTCCGCGCCTGAATGCTGCGTGATACGCCAGAAGAGTCCGTTGTTATCGGCCAGCGCAGAGGTCTGCGACAACTGCCAGATCATTGCTACTAAAACCAACGGCAAGAGACAAAGACACCGTCGATAAGCACGCGACCAAGCCGGCCGCGTGCGACGAAGATGCCGATCGAGGAACCAGAGCGCGATGAGCGGATGAACGTAAACTATCGCGAGGCTGAACAAGTCAGGTCCAAGCCAGTTCAACGAACACAACGCCAGACCGAGGGGAATCAACCACGCCCAGTTGGCCCGCGTCTTCTGTTTGTGCCGCAACCAGACTAACGCGCCGATCCAAACGAGCAATGCCGTGTTCCAGCTTGCAATCACGGTGGACCACGCGTCCTCTCTCCACGTCGTCGCGTTGTAAACAAGCGGCAGCGAAACATAGACGACTGTCAAAACACCCAGGCCCGCGAAAGCAGTGAGAAAGAAGTTGCGAGACCTTCCAAAACGGACCGGCAGTCGCGTGAGGAAGTAACGCAACTCAAACCAGTTGTGTGGACCAGCAAATAGAAAGAGCGTAACGATCGAAACCTGTAGCGGCAGCCAGCTCGCAAAAGCCGCCGCGGCCAGAGTGCACGACACGACAAGCGCGACGAACACTCTCGCGTTCGGCACGGCCTTCGTGGTGGGCCAGGTTCTTAGCTCAACTGCGCTTTGCACTTATTCGTCGCCTGGGTTGTTCTGTTTTTTCAGCGGGATGATGAGACGCATCCGGCCGGAGAGTTGGTCGTCGGGAACGACTTCCACGTCAACACCGCCGACAGTCGGCTCGCCTTTCGCGAGCGCCTGCGGCAGGTTTCGCCAACGATACGATCCCGGCGGTCCGGCATTGCCGCGTGTGATGATCGCTGCTGCACCGAGCATTACCGCGACCAGAACGATAGCGCCGAGAACTTTTTGAGTTCGGCCAAACGACGAGGAACGAGCCAGAAAAACTCCCGCCATCGAAACGGCAAGAAACATCAGCAACCCGGCGATAATCGTTCGTGGTCCACTGAGCGCGATCCCCCCGGCAACGGCCGTAATTCCGGGATTTCCCTCGAGCGATGCGCGGAAGTTTTGCAATTGCGACTGTGGAATCTGCAGTCGTGCCTCGTAGGCTTTGGGATCGGTCGTAATTTCGAGACCGGTGTGCAAAATGTATTTGGGTTCCGGTGCCGTCTGAGCGGCATTCTGATTTGCGGGTTTGACCGGAGGCCTCAGGTCGGCATTCACCAGAACCGCGCTGAATAGAACGACACAACAAGCGAATAGAAGGGCTTTCATGAAGATTCTCCTTTCGGTCCACAGATTACACAGATTACCCAAATTATCTCAATGAAATCTGCGTAATCTGTGGATGGATTTCACTCTTCGAGCGAAAGACCGTAAAATCCCTCCAGAGGTAATCAATTGGCCCGCGAACTCCGTGTAATCAGCAACAACCAGAAGGTCCGTCAACCAAAGCCTGAATGGCTGCGCATCCGTCTCGGCGACCCGACCAATCAGAACAAGGTGCTGCAACTGATCGAAGGTCTCAATCTGCACACCGTCTGTCAGGAAGCACGCTGTCCTAACATCTTTGAGTGCTGGTCCGATCGGACCGCGACTTTCATGCTTGGCGGCGATATTTGCACGCGCCATTGCGGATTCTGCGCGGTGGGCAAAGGCCAGCCTGGAAGTCTGGATCCGGAAGAGCCGAAACACGTCGCAGAAGCAGTCGGGCACCTGAACCTCGCTCACGCCGTGATCACTTCAGTCAATCGCGACGATCTGCCGGATGGCGGCGCCGCTCACTGGGCCGAGACGATCCGGCAAGTCCGTGCTCAGAATCCCGAATGCAAGATCGAAGTTCTCATCCCTGACTTCAACGGCGACGAAGCCGCACTCAACACAGTGCTCGACGCGCAACCCGACGTGCTTAATCACAACACTGAAACGATCGCGCGTCTTTACCGGCGTGTCCGTCCCGACGCGGTTTACCAGCAGTCACTAACCCTGCTCCAGCGTGCCGCTGCCCGTCGCGATCATGAGAATCGCGGCATGTTGACCAAGAGCGGCATCATGGTTGGTCTGGGTGAGACATTCGACGAAGTCGTGGAACTGATGCACGACTTGCGCGCCGTCTCCTGCGACATCATGACGATCGGCCAGTATCTCCAGCCACACGCTCGCCGCCTGCCCGTTGAGCGTTACGTAACTCCGGAAGAGTTTGCGAAGTGGCGCGAGGTCGGCATGTCACTCGGATTTCATCACGTCGAATCGAGCCCGCTCACGCGTTCCTCTTATCACGCACGCGAACAAGCCGCGAAATGAAGGCGACCATTTTCAAACAGCACGGCGGGCCGGAAGTGCTCGAGTACACCGACGTACCCGATCCGTCGATTCGTGGGAATGAAGTGCTGGTCGAGGTCAAGGCATGTGCGCTAAATCATCTCGATATTTTTGTTCGCAACGGACTGCCGGGAATTGAGATTCCGCTGCCGCATATTCTGGGAGACGACATTTCTGGTGTGGTGCGCGAGGTTGGTGAGCTGGTTAGCTGGGTCAAGCCGGGCGACGAGGTGCTGGTCAATCCGGGTACTTCCTGCGGGCATTGCGAAGCGTGTCTGAGCGGCCAGGACAATCTCTGTCGCGAGTACGACATGATTGGATACCGGCGAAATGGCGGCTATGCGGAGTTGGTTGCGGTTCCGGGTGTGAACATCATTCCCAAGCCGGCAGAGTTAAGTTGGGAAGAAGCGGCGGCGTTGCCACTCGTTACCGTGACGGCCTGGCACATGCTCGTGACGCGAGCGAACGTGCAACCGGGTGAAGACGTGCTGGTTCACGCGGCGGGCAGCGGTGTTGGTTCAATCGCGATTCAGATTGCGAAACTGCGTGGCGCTCGTGTGATCACGACGGCGAGTTCCGACGAGAAGCTCGCGAAAGCACGCGAGCTCGGTGCCGATGAAACGATTAATTATTCGCGTGACGACTGGCCAAAGGAAGTGAAACGACTTACCGGGCGGCGTGGTGTTGACGTCGTGGTGGAACATACCGGTGCGGCAACCTGGCCCGGATCGATCAGTTCACTCAAGAACAACGGCCGGCTGGTGACGTGTGGCGCAACCAGTGGTTTCGACGCACGCACAGATCTGCGGCAGGTTTTCTTTCGTCACTTGACCCTGCTCGGATCGTTTATGGGTTCGAAAGCGGAGTTGCTGGAAGCGATGAAGTTCGTGGCCCAGGGAAAGATTCGTGCAATTGTGGATCGTGTTTTCCCGCTCAGTGAAGCACGTCAGGCGCATGAGTTAATGGAAAACCGGGGCCAGTTCGGAAAGATCATTTTAAAGCCACAGATTTAACGGATGAACACGGATCTGATCTGTGTTTATCCGTGAAATCCGTGGCTCATTTGTTCGAGTAATCCTCCGTTACAAACCGCTTCTTCAGCATATCCAGGTTTCCCTCTTCGAGATTAAAGTTCGTCCCGGCAATCACTTTCTTACCCTCGTCAGTCGTCACCCAATCCACTACTTGCGGCGCATTGGTTCTGAGATAAACACTGTCGTCAGACTGTAGTGGCTTCCCGTCTTTTCTCGAAAAGACCCAAACGTAAGTGTATTGACCGTTGCGAATGTACTGAAGATCCTTTTCAAAGCCCGACAACGGTGTCGGCGTTGATGTTGGGGAGGAGGTGTTGGTGTTGGTATTGGTGTTCGTCGAGATGTTTCCCGGCGCTCCGCCGCACGACGCGAGAAGTAAAACAATCATCACAGGCAAAACTATTTTAGCTCTCATGGTACTCCTAGCGGATTCTCTTCAATCTTTTCATCCCTAATGTACATGATCGTACATTGAGTGTCTTCGTACACGATATCAAACCACCCGCTTGCACGCGCCAGCTCAAAAAAGTCGTGATGGGTATTGTCTGAAAACACGTAGCGCGCGCCAAATCGGTCCCGAATCAGCGGTCCCGGATCTTCTTCGCGGCCAAGTGTGATGCGATCGTAGAGGCGCGAGAGGTCCGCGTCTTTGTCGTAGAGATAGCTTGGATCGAGACCCGAAACGTAGTAATGCGTGGCGTCGAAATAAAACAGGCGCGGAAAGTCGTCCCAATCAGTATTGAAGATGAGTTGTCCCGGCGGCACGTTGGTTCGCATCCACTCGGTGCCGTTGCGGTAGTGCGTGTGAGGCTCACTCTGCCTGATTTCCTTGACGGTCGAGTGCAGGTTGAAAAAAAGAACTACGCTCAACGCCGCTGCCAGCGTGTTAGCAATGATCGTACGAACCACATCACGCCGGTCGCTTTCCTTTGTTGGTTCGGCGGGCATACCCTCGCGGTCGAGAAACGGTTTCAACTCCTCCAAAACATCGGAGGGCAGTCGCGTCAGATAAGGACGAAATCCCTCGAGCCACGGTTGCAACGAGAAGCCCGCGAACAGAATCGCAAATGGCGGCCAGTATTCCGCAATTCGTTTCCAACGCGCGGTCATGATCATCAACGCAGTGGAAAAGAGCAGGAAGAAGATCGGGCGATGCCCTCGCCGGCGTTCGGAGGGTTCAAACGCAATATAACCAACCAACATCGCAATACACGCGACAGCGGAATTCCCCAAAAACTCCCACGAGTCGTACGGATACCACTCCGAACCAACCTTGGTGTCAAAGTCGGTCGCGGTCAGCTTGATCTGAAGGTGCTCAAACAACAGTTGCAGGTTGTGTGGGAAATAGGGATTGATTACGAGTCCGGCGGCGCATCCAACCAGCACGTAAACCAACGGCCGCCATTCAAACCGGTGTTCTGTGATAGCGACGGCGATTGCCCAGAACACCGCAGCCATAACCAGCAGCAGGAACAGGTCGTACGTCCAGGTGAAGAGCAAAGCGACGATCAGCAGCGGCCAATATTTCCTTTTGAAAAACAGGTGGATCGCAATCACGAGGTAAATGATCGCGAATGGCGGCGCCTTGGCCATGTTCATGCGAAACAGAAACGGCGCCGAACAGGCCAGCAGAGCGATTAGCCACACGAGCGCGTAACGCACGCGATAACGAATCAGCAGCCAGTAGCACGAGAAGACTGCCAGACCACCGAAGAGTGCCGAGGAGATCTTTGCTCCTAATCGCGGGTCTGAAAACTCTGCAAACGGGATCTGAAAAATGTGAAACAGCAGGTGATGGTCTACATAGTCTTTTGAATTCAGCGTCGTCAGTGGGAGCCATGGAAACGCGGGTGGGAATTTCCAACTCTTCATCGATTCCCAGAGCGTTCGCGTCCACTTGATGTGGTAATAACCATCAAAATCGCCACAGCAGATCGCGGAAGTCGACCATTGAAGCCGCCAGAAAATCACGCCGATGGCGATGGCGCCTACTAAAAGTTGGATGATTCGGATGGATTGGTCTGACTGTAGCCTGGAAAGTATGCCGGAGGAGGTCGTCATCAATCGTGCAACTAGTGGTCGGGTCAGCTCACAGTTGTTCGATCAGATCGAGTAGAGCTCGAGGATCGATCGGCTTGGTCATGTGAGCATTGAAACCTGCTTTGGCCGAACGTTCCTTGTCGTCGAACATGGAATAGCCGGTAACAGCCACCATCGGAACAGTCTCGTAACCAGGCAGCAACCTCATTTCTCGGGCCAATTGATAACCGTTCATCTCGGGCATGCCTATATCGGAAATTATCACGTCAAACTGGCGTTCACGCGCCGCCTTGAGCGCTGCCGGCGCTGAAGCGGCTGTGACTACTGCATAACCAGCGTGAGTTAACACTACCGCAAGCATCTCCGTCACATCAGCCACGTCGTCAACGACCAAAGCCGTGCGGCGTTCGCGTGGTTCGCGCCGTAAAAGGTCGGCATCCGGCGCCATGTCATTTGAATGATTCGACTGGTTTGGCAAAAACTGACTGAGGATATAGTGAAGGGAGGGCTGAAAATCGGCACTAACGCGCGATGAATAATAATCTCGCATCGAGGCGGCCTTTCCGCTGTTTTTAAGCCATACCGCGTGTGGTGTGGAGAGCAAGTTAACTGTAGCCGAAACAGCGAGTGGTGTCTACATAAGTCTCGATTTTTGATCCGCAGATTACACAGATTTGATTATTCAATCTGCGTAATCTGTGGATAAGAAAAACATCGTGGACAGTCTCAAATTATTTTGTTACGTTGAGCCAAACTCAAAAATTCAAAAGGAGTGAACGCGATGGCAGCCAAAAAAGGAACCAAGAAGTCCAGAGGCGCGCGCAAAGGAGCAGGTAAGGGGACCAAAAAGAGCGCGTCAAAATCGAAGTCCCGAGGTGGCGCAAAGAAGGCAGTGAAGTCAGCGAAGAAGTCGGCCAAAAAGTCATCAAAGCAAGCTGGTAAGGGAACAAAGAAAGCCGCCAAGGCCAGCAAGTCGACAAAGAAAGCAGCGAAGAAGACCACGAAGAAAGCCGCTAAGAAGAGTACAAAGAAGACATCCAAAAAATCAGCAGCAGTAGCTCCGCCGCCGCCAACTGCGGCACAGTCTGACGTGCCGGATAACATGCTGTCCGGAGGAGCGTCCGGAGAAGAAGGCGCCGGTACCGAATCGGATGCCTCCAGCGAAGAAGGTAGCTAGTTAGGGGAACACGGATTAAACGGATCTTGGTTGATGTATCCAGCCGGCAATCTTTTTATCCCTGTAGCGCACGGCCAGTTAGAAGCGATTCTGAAAGAGCCTCGCCAAGGTTCGCCTAAAGGTGCGGCACTGGTCTTACATCCACATCCACTCGGCGGCGGCACGATGCACAATAAAGTTGTGTTTCGTGCCGCTGCTGCTTTGAACGATGCCGGGCTTACAACCCTGAGAATCAACTTCCGCGGCGTGGGCCAGAGCACAGGCGTACACGACGAAGGACGTGGAGAACAGGATGACGCTCACGCCGGTCTCGATTACCTCTCACAACAATACCCGGAACAGCGAATCACATTGTGTGGCTTTTCCTTCGGCGCCCGAGTCGGTCTCGAAATCGGAATTCACGACCCACGCGTGTCATTCTTGATCGGTGTTGGCACGCCGCTTCGGATGTACGACTTCAGTTTCCTCGCGCGCTGTCGTAAACCGCTCCTCCTTGTTCACGGTGAAAAGGACGAATACGGCGACGTTGAGCAGTTACGAAAAGTCGTCGCCGATCTCGAGAAGGATACGCCCGTGAAACTGGTCGTGATCCCGGGCGCCGGACACTTCCTCGACGACGGCCTCGACGAACTCAAGCGCGCGATTACAGATTGGACCACGAAACAATATGAATAAATCCGTGTATTCGATCCGTGCCGATCTGTGGCTAATCTTTGTCGGAACTAATGCTGATAAAGCTCGACGTCGGCGGTTTCTTATCTCTCAGCCGAAACCTCACGAATGTGAATCCGACCGCAAACACAATCGCAGCCGCCACTCCGCCGAATAACAACTTTCCGAGATCGTCAAAGTTCGCATTCGTTTCCTGAAAGAAACTGATCAGTACCAATACGTTGATAAATAGTGGAAAGAGAATCATCATCTCACGACCTTTCTGGTAGGCTCGTTCGGATGGGGAGTGCGAGCTTAGACACCGTTGTCTGATCATTTGTTCCTCGTTAGGATAGCCGTATGAACGAATACACAGACCCGGCAATTCGAATCACCCTCTTGCCGCGCGATACCAATTCCCGCGGGACGATTTTTGGCGGCGTAATACTCAGCTACATCGACACGGCGGGCGCGATCGAAGCCCATCGACACACGCAAATGGAACGCTTCGTTACGGTGGCGATGAAGGAAGTGATCTTCCACAAGCCAGTGTTCGTGGGCGACCTGGTGAGTTTCTACTGCGAGACCATGCGTGTCGGCACGACGTCAATAACGGTTCGCGTGATCGTGGAAGTGGAACGATTAGGAAAAAAAGAACGCGTGCGCGTCACTGAAGCCGAAGTCATCTACGTTGCCGTCGATGAACACGGCGAGAAAATGCCGATCCGTATCAATCCGTAAAATCCGCGGCTAATTTAGTCTAGCCTGCATGCGTCTGAGTGCGACGGCAGCTTCAGTGAAATCCGGCTTTTGCTGAAGAGCTAATCCGTAATGCCGCGCCGCTTCGAGAAAGCGCCGGCGCGTTTCATAAACACGACCCAGGTTGAAATGCGGAAACGCGTAACTCTCGTAACGAGGTGCTAACAGTGCGCGCTTGAACCAACGCACCGAGCCATACGGATCGCCCTTCGCCAACAGGTAACTGCCAATGTCGTTGTAAGGATTGCCGAGCGTTTCGTCGACGCGAATCGCCTCCAGACACTCATCAATCGCCTCGTCATAACGTTTTTGAAAACTGTAGACCCAACCGAGAAACGTGTGCGCCTCGGCAGTAGGGTAAGTCTCGATCGAACGCTTGTAGAGTTCGATCGCACGCTCGTAGTCGTTGGCGAGCTGCGCTTCGTAAGCTTCCTGAAAAAGCTGGTTTGCTTCGAAGCGTTTCGCTGCTGCTACGTCGTCGTGGAATTCCATGGCATTTTATCCACAGATTACTCAGATAAATATCGGCTAATCTGTGCAATCTGTGGATTAGTTACAGTTTGCGCCTGGCTTCTGCGCTACGTCCAGACGTTTGATGCGTCCCTCAACTTTCGGTGCAATCGGTACACGGCCGATGGCCTTTTTGACTGTATCCACGTCGGTTGGCGCGCGCTCCGGTGGAATCACGACTGTCGCACCCTTGAACATCGAATAGCCATCACCGCCGTCGAGCCCGATGAACGTCGTCGTGGTCAACGTATATTTTTTTGCATCGTCAAGCGGCAAGTTGTTCACGGTTACATCGACCAGTCTCGATCCGGACGGACGACTCGCGTCGAAAGAAAACTTGATGCCCGACACTTGCGGGAAACCACCCGGCTGCGAATCTTCGGCGCTGCGACTCACGCCGTGTTCGAGCGCCGCCCGCAGCGTCGCGCCCGTCACTTCAATCTTAACCAGTTTATTTTTGAAAGGCAGGATCGACAGCAGATCTCGCTGTGTGAGCCGGCCCGGGCCAAGAATGCCGTCAGCCCGAACAGAGCCTCCGTTCATGAAGCCAATATCGGCAGCGGTAGCTTTTCGAAAAGCGTCGGTGATGAAGTTGCCGACGTTTGTTTCGCGCGTGCGATTCTCCGCGCTACGTGCATCGAGCGCGACTTTTGTGGTGCCGACTGGTTTCGCGAGCTCAGCCAAGAGACCGGCGTATTTTTTGTAGATTGCGGCGAATTCCGGTGCTTCCTTTGTCTTGCTGTCGACCGGGATAACTTTCCAATCGATGCTATCGAGTTCTCCGGAGGGCGAAATGTTCAGATCGATCTGGCCGAGTTCGCGTGCGTCGGAAGTCATCTTGAAAATCGGCGCAATGCCCGCATGTGACTCGAGGAGTGTGTGCTCGTGACCGCCGATGATCACATTGACACCAGAACAACGCGCGACTTCCTTGTCTTCTCGCATCGACAAGTGCGTTAGCGCAATCACCACCTTCACGCCCTGGCCGTGCAGTTCCGACACCACTTCCTTCGCGGTGTCGCACGGATTGCGAAACTCGATGTTCGGGCCCGGCTTCGAAGTAATTTTCGTTTCCGGTAAGACGAGGCCGAAGAGTCCGACTTTGACACCGCCAAACTCACGAATCACAAAACGTTTGGCGCCGCCGAAAGGCTCGTTCGTGCGCGTGTCGATGACATTTGCAGCAACCCACGAAAACTTCGACTCTTTCACTCGTTCCTGCAAAACGTCTGGTCCAAAGTCGAACTCGTGGTTCCCATACGTCGCGTAGTCGAGACCAATCGCATTCCACGCCTCGATCATTTGGGCGCCCTTGTAAGTGATCGACTCAACCGACGGCGAAATCGTATCGCCTGCCATCATGAACAACGTGTTCGGATTTTTCTCGCGAATCGATTTTGTTAGCGTCAGAATTCGGCCCAGTCCACCACTCTTCCCCTGGTCCACGGGCGCAAACTGATAGACGTCGTTGACCTGGAGCAGAGTGACTTTGATGTTGCATTGAGGCTTTTCCTGTGCAGAAATGGAAAAGATCCCCGCGATGAAGAGCACCAAAGCCAGCGCCGAGCGGCGCGGCGACATCCGATGGGGGTTCATGTTGTTCTCCTCGAATATGAGTTTGGGGGTGAATTATACTCGGGGTAGTCGATGCCGGATAGAGAGACATTTTTCATAACGGGGTTTCCGGGCTTTATTGCGAACCGGTTGCTGGAGCGTCTGGCGCGGCAGGAGTGCGATTTTATTCTTCTCGTACAGCCCTCGCTGGCGGCGCGTGCGTACGAAGAGATCGATCGCATTGCGGCGCTCGCGGGACGAAGTATTGCCGGGTTTCAGATTGTCGAAGGAGATATCGCCGAGCCGAAGCTCGCTTTGACCGCGCCGGAACTGGAGCTGATTCAACAGCAAACAACCCGCGTCTTTCATCTCGCGGCAGTTTACGATCTTGCCGTTCCACAGGATGTGGCGCTGCGAGTCAATGTTGGTGGCACGCGAAACGTGGTTGAAGTAGCGCGTTCGCTGCCGCACCTGAAACAGTTTCATCACGTTTCGACCTGTTACGTTGCGGGGAAACGCGAAGGGGTGATTCTCGAGTCGGAGCTGCGTCACGAGGCGGGTTATCGGAATTATTACGAAGAGTCGAAGTATCTCGCAGAGTTGGAGGTGGACTCAGCCAAAGGAGATCTTCCGGTAACGATTCATCGCCCTTCGGTTGTTTGTGGTGATTCGCACACAGGCGAAACAGGGAAGTACGACGGCGTTTACTATCTGATTCACTACCTGCTGAAGTGGCCGAGCATGCTTTCGCTGCTCAATATCGGAAACCACAAGGTGAGTTTGAATCTTGTTCCGGTGAACTTTGTGGTTGATGCGATGGCGGCGCTTGCGTTCGACGACCGAGCAATTGGGAAGACGTTGCAACTGGCCGATCCGTCGCCGTTAAGTACGAATCAGTTGTTCAATGCGATCGCCGGTTCGATCGACGGCCACCGGTCGAAGATTACTGCTCCGGCGAAGTGGGTTCGGTTCTTTCTGATGCTGCCGCCATCACCGCGAATCACGGGTCTGCCACATCACGCCGTTCCTTATTTCTTTGTGCGACAACTCTACGATACAAGCGAGGCGCAACGTCTTCTCACTCCTCATGGCATCAACTGTCCACCGTTTGAAAGCTACGTCGACCGCATCATCGACTTCACGAGGCAACATCCGATTATTAGCCGCGGATAAAACAGATGAAGATAGATTTGGTCGCGAACATCCGTAAAAAATCTGTCATCTGTGGCCCCGGTTGACAAATCACTGATTTAGAATTAGTCTAAATCAATCTTGAAGACAGCCAAACAAAAACCAAAGCTGACGCCGCAAAGAGAGGCGGTTTATGAGGTCATCCGGGAGCGCGATGACCACCCGACTGCCAGCGATATCTTTGAGGCGGCCCGGCGGCGGTTGCCCGGTATCAGCTACGCAACCGTTTATAATTCGTTGCGCTACCTGAAGGATGCAGGTTTGGTTTACGAGATAACTTTTGGCGACAGCGCCAGTCGCTACGATCGCGAAACCGATCGACACGATCATGCGATCTGTAACGACTGCGGGAAGCTGGTCGATTTCGATTTACCTGACGCAGCAAAGCTCATGCAGGCAGCGGCGCGGAAATCAAGGTTCAAACCTGATTCGGTTCACTTAACGTTACGTGGGCGTTGTCCGGATTGTTGCTCAAGCAGTTCAGACTATGTGAAGCCGAACAGTCGTTAGACAAAATTAACAATTTAAGCAATCTCAAATTACTTGGAGGATAAATGTCAGCAACAGCAGTAGCAGCAGAGAAGGCGATGGTTGGCCAGCCGGCGCCGGATTTCGAAATGGCCTCAACGAAGAATATCGAGAAACTCAACGAGCCGGTAAAGCTTGCCGATTATCGCGGTAAATGGCTCGTGATGGTCTTTTATCCATTGGACTTTACGTTTGTTTGCCCGACGGAATTGACGACGTTCAGCGATCGTTACCAGGATTTTTTGGACATCGGCGCCGACATCATTGGCATTTCTACTGACTCGGTTTATTCGCACCGTGCCTGGCTGAACACGTCGCGTGATAAGGGCGGAGTCGAGGGTCTGAAATATCCGCTGGCAGCCGATGCAACGAAGGACGTCGCAAGAGACTACGGTGTATTGATCGAAAACCGCGGTATCGCACTGCGCGGTCTGTTTGTGATCGATCCCGAAGGGATTCTTCGTTACAAGGTCGTGCACGATTTGAACGTTGGTCGTTCGGCTGAAGAAACGCTGCGCGTAATTCAGGCTTTGCAGACCGGCGGTTTGTGCCAGGCCGAATGGAAGCCCGGCCAGAAGACACTTAACTAAGTGATTCAAGGATCCACAGATTACACAGAACGACTCTGCGTAATCTGTGGATAGTTTTTTCAGAAGCAGAGAAGAACACAATGGCGATGAAAATTGGAACACAGTTGCCCGGGTTTGAAGGCGCAACGGAATGGTTTGGCGGCACTCAGGCTCACGCTGAGTCAGAGGTCGCGGGCCATCCGACGCTGGTTCACTTCTGGTCGGCGAGCTGCGGGGTCTGCAAAGACAACCTGCCGCGCGTTGGGCAATGGCGTGATGAAAGGAAAGACCAGGGATTGCGTGTGATCGGCATTCATATGCCGCGCTACGAAGCAGATACAGACGTCGAAACCGTGCGCGAGTTGATTAGTAAGTATGGAATCAGCGAGCCGGTTGCGGTGGACAACGAACACAAATTAAAAGACGCATTTCAGAACGATCAAGGGTTTGTGCCCGCGTATTATCTGTTCGATGCCCAGGGGAAATTGAGAATTTTCGCTGCGGGTGAACGCGGATTGGATGTAGTCAAGACAGCGTTGGATCGGGTCACCGGCCAATTGGGATGAACAAGCTTGTCAAGATGAACACGATAACCCGTTGTTCATCCTGTTATGCCTGTCAACAGCTTGATTCCCAAATAAATGCTCACGACGGCACTCGCGATCGCCAGTGCCGTCAACCCAACAATAATCCCACCAACAAAAACCCAATCACTCAGTCGCGCTGAACGCGCTTCTTCGCCAACAACAGTCGCACGCCGGCGCAGCAAATCGACGTTCATGTGATTCGACTTCCACCACGCATCGGCGACATCGCCGACGACCGGCAGCGATCCGATCACGTAGTCGATGGCGATGTTGAACGCCATACGCAGCAGCGTGATCTTCGGAACGCGATAACGAACCGCGGAGATGAGGATGTAGAACGAGACAAGCGACGTGGCAGTATCGCCGAAACCGGGAATCAGACCGACCAGAGCATCGAGTCCGAAGCGCCAGCCGAGCACCGGCACGCGGAACAGATCGTCCATCAGCCAGCTCAAACGTTCCAGGCTTTTGTCTACGTGGCTTCCGGAGTTTTGTTCGAGGACGAGCTCATCGAACTTAAACCTGTTCATCTTCAGCGGATGCGTGTTACTTGTCGCCAAAAAAATCCTCCCACTTTAGCAAGTGCGTTGAATGCATTCTTATCACCTGACTTTTGGGGAGGTTGTTTTGTGGTGATACCCAGAGTTGCGGCCAGCTCCTGATCCGGGGCGGCGATGTCTTCATCGCCTCGCTTGGCCGTTAACCAGCGGGTAAATGTACGTCCGACCGTTCTCCTTTGTTCAACCGGAGCTTCGGCGACGAGGGCAATGCGCAAATCTTCGAGCTGAGCAATCTCGTAAACGTTTGCCTGGTAGTAATTTCGGAGCGCCGCGAAGAGTTTTTCTTCGCCGAGGGTCTTTTCCAGATCGACAAACATTAGCGCGCCCTTGGCACTGACAATCGCCGCGTACTGGAAGGTGTTGCGATAGTCGCGTGACGGACGATTGGCGTCCATGTCGTCGCCGCCAAAGGTGCGATAAAGACGATAGACGCCGCGCACCTGATCGTTGAGAACGGCAGTGGCGCGCTCCTCGCCATAAGTCTTTTTGTAGTAGAGCAGAGCCGACCAGCACGAGAGGGCCTCGTCGAGCAGCGGTTCGCGCGCCGGATCGTTACCCACGGCCGCGCCCCACCACTGATGTGCAACCAGATGAGCAACGGCCCATTCGAGACTCTCCTCCACCGACGGTCTCTGCTCGCGGATAATTTCCGGCAGATTGCGCACCGCAGGCGAGTCGAAGTCGACATAGAAAGCACTGGCGATGATATTGAATGCTGAAAATTCGCAACTGCCGAGACCGGCGACGAGTGGAGCTTCGGCGATTGTGATCTCCTTGAAGGGCAGTGGACCAAACAGCGAGGTAAACACTCGCAGCGAGTTAGCCGCAACGACGAGAGCGCGTTTGCCAACGCGTTCGTGATCTGCCTGATAGATCGAGCGGATGTTAACGCCCTGCACTTCCGTGTGTTCACTCTTCAGCCCACGTCCGGCGAGAATTGCAAAATCGCGCAGTGAGCTGGCGGCGAATGTCTGTCCGGTTTTTTCGTTCTTCGGGCCAGTCTCGACGCCGGAAGTGAATACTTCTACGCCCTGATTCGTCGCCACCGTTACTTCGTAATCGGCAGCTTCGTTGAAAACGAAGTCTCCGACAGATGGTTCGAGCTTGCGGCGCCAGTCGTCGCCGTCATGCACAGCCACGACCGGATACGCAGAACCGAGAAGCATCACGCCGCGGCAGCGGAAATTGATATCACGCGCGCGACGCATTTCCCGTTCGCTGCGCAAGGCGGCGCTGACTTGCTTGACAACGTGAGTCGTCAAACTAGTTTCGTCGCGATCGATTTCCGGAACCGAACCTTTGAACTTGATGACGACTTCGGTGGAGTCTTCCGGTGCCACTTGTTCGCGCAGGTTGACGCGGAGCGTGGTGCCCTGATCGTCGAGTGAAGAGACGAGCGCCGAATCGTCAGCGCCGGATCGCACTTCGAGAATGTCGATGCGCGGCTCGTCTGCATCCGGTGTGGCGCCATTATTGGCAGACGGCTGCTCATTCGTACGCAGGTTTGGATAGAGATGAAAGTAAATGATCGAGCTCGCCTTTTCGCCGCGATTGACCCAGCGAACTCTCTCAACACCCGTATAAGTCATCCGATCGAAATCGATCTTCAGATCGATTTTGTACGAATGTCTCTCCACAGGCTGTGTCGCCGTTTGTGCATTAACCTCCTGGCACGAAACTGCGGCTACGCACACACTCAACAACACGCAAAGCATCAATAGATCGCCGGGCGTACTGTTTAAGTGCCTCTTGTGCATTTCTGTAGCTAACCTCTTCTTCGTGGTCCCTGCTGAATCTTGATTGACTGAATCACATCGCCGCGTACGATTTGATCAACCACGTCCATTCCGATAATGACTCGACCGAAGACTGTGTAACCACCGTCAAGATGGGGCTGCGGCGAGTGAGTCACGAACCATTGCGAGCCGCCTGTGTCCTTGCCGGAGAGCGCCATCCCCACCGCGGCGCGGTCGTATAGCACCTGATTGATTTCACAGCGGATCTGATACCCCGGCCCGCCGTTACCATCGCCCCTCGGATCACCGTCCTGAATCACAAAATTAGGCACCACGCGGTGAATCGTGACGTTTCGAAAGTAGTCTCGCTGGGCAAGCTGAACGAAGTTGTCTACGGTAAGGGGGGCCGCATCGGGGAGCAGGTCAATAGTAAACGAACCCTTGCTGGTAGTCACGACGGCGCGGACACTTTTTCCAATCCGGCCGAGAGCGCGTTTGTAATCAGCGTCGGTGTTGCGCGACTGGACTGTTCCAACTTGTGACGAGAAGTCGCCGGCACCGTTCGCTTTCAAGAGATTTGCGGCGCGCCGACGGATCAACAGATCGCCGGATTTCAGTGCTTGTTTGAGGACGTCGTTTGCAGCGGCCGTCTTTTGTTTGCCGAGCGAGTCAAGAATCGAGAGTGCTGCGTCGTTTAGTGAGTCGTTTGCAGCTTGTGGCCAAGCGTCTGCGAGGGCGCGCGTGATCTCATCTGATGGAGGAAGATCTCCCAACAGGTCTGCGGCCGTACCACGAACGACGACGTCGCTTTCCTTCAGTTGTGCTTGTGCGACTGTTCCCAAATCTGCGGGTTTGAAAGCAGCGAGCGCGCGCAGCACATCGGGAATGGCGTATTCGGAATGAACGGCGACGAGCGTGTTGATCGTCAAACCAGAGTTGCGATAGTCGAGCATCGCGCGCAGCAGCGTTTGTGCTGTTGCCGCGAGGTCGGCTTTGTTTCTAACTGAGTCCGGAAGTGCTGCGACTTCGCCGAGACCGGCGGCAACTCCTGACGCAGCGTTCCAGTTGAGAAGGATAGTTTCCTGAACTTTTCGACGCGCCTGGTCGCCGGATCCGAAGTCTGACAGATAAGTTGCCGGCGCAATACGCACCAAAGCAATCTCGACCTCCGGCGCAGAGTGATTCAGAGACTGGCTGATCTTGCGCAGCCATCCGATCGCGGCCTGATCTTCTTTCTGCCCGAGCAAGCGTCCGAGCGTGGTCGCGATCTCGAGAATTTCGTTGAGCTCAGCCGGTCTTGAGCCGACGTCCTTTAGAGCAAGCAGGGCACCGCGCTTCAGCAGCGGCTCTGCCGCGCGACCGTCCTTGAGCGACGCAAGTGCCCGAGTTGCGCTGACTCTAACACGCGCATCGTTATCGCCCATGGCCTTCGTCAGCAACGAGTCGTACGATTCTTTATCTTCAGTGACGCCGAGTATGCGCGCCGCATTCGCACGCACGATCGGATCGGCGTCAGACGCCAGTAGCGTTCGCAGTTGCGGGTTACCGTCTTTCAGTCGTAGACGTGCGAGCGCATTCGCCGCATCTTCGCGCACGCGTGGGTTCGCAGAGGCCAGAAACTTAGCGATTGTCGGGCCGGCGTTTGCAGGTCGAGAGCGCAACGCGGCAGTCAACCCGAAGAGAATCAGCGAGTGATCGGCGTTAGGACGTGGTGTCGGAGCAGTGTTCAACGTTTCGAGAACGACGGCGCCGAGCTCGCGTTGGCGTGCTTCCTGTTCTCTCGGCAACGCAGCGGCGATCTTGCCCAATGCTTCGACGGCCCTTGCTTTGAGTTCAACGGAGCTCTTTGCATTCTTGAGCACTGCGACAAGTGCGTTCGCCCCCTTTTCCGATTCGACTTCGCCGATCGCAAACGCCGCCATTGCGCGAACGCCCGGGTCCGCGTCTTTCTCGAGAAGATCACTGAGCGCGCTCAGGGAGTCTTCGTTTCCGATTCGACCGGCGGCGAGGGCGGCGCGCGTTCGGATTGAAGCGTTGGGGCTCGCGAACAGTTTGCGCAGATCGTCGTCCCAGCGTCGTTCGTCCTCGGCTTTGGTGATGAGCAGAAGCGTGGGCGCGGGGATTGGGCGTTGCTGGGCGAACGCGGGCGAAGACAGCGCCAGGCAGATTAATAGCGCACAAATTGTCTTGTTGAGCATAGGTGACGAATCATACATTAGACAGGATTACAAGATAAAAGGTTTTACAAAAAATAAGGGGTGGCCCAATGGACCACCCCAGTTCAATCTTCGTTGCGGAATCAGTTAGCTGACGACGCTCGAAACAGCCGGAATGTCGGCCGGTTTCGCGCTGGCGTCTGCCGGAATCGGCTTCATCCGGGAGGTGTCGAGCGGCTCTTCTTTCTTGACGTTGACGCTCTTGGCCTTGTCCGCTGCCTGGGTCATCTGCACCATCTTGCAGCTTCCTTCAAAAATTGCGCCCTGCTCGATGATGAGTGACGGCGTCTGAATGTTGCCGTTCACCTTGGCGGCGCGGCCCAGTTCCAAACGCTGCGTGGCAATGATGTCGCCGTTAATGGTTCCATGGATTACGGCCACGGCGACTTCAATATTCGCGTCCACTTTTCCGTTTGCGCCGACGATGAGCGTACCACTCGACGAGCTAACGCGGCCGGAGAGATGACCATCAACTCTCATCATGGCCTTGAAATTAGCTTCGCCGGTGACTACGGTGCCACCGCCTACAAACCCGCTGAGCGTGCCTTCCTTGATATCTCTGGCCAGCGTTTCGCTTTCAGTCATGGCGCCACGGGTGGCGGCTGCCTCAACTGCCGGTTTTGCTTCACTCGTTGCCTGGTACGACGGGTACGACTTGGCAGCGTAGTCAGGAACCTCCGGCTTCTGGCTGGAGTGGTCGATTTCTTCCTGATCTTTATTCTTTCCTATCCTGAGCATTTTCTACCTCCGTAAATATGGGGGCGCGGAAGTTTGGTCACCGGCCGTCGGAACCTTGAAGCAACGAAACGACGCGCTTTCCTTTTTTGGTGGATTCCTAGCTTTGATCGCTAGTAACGATGATTCGCCGCACAGAAGCGGGCTCCTCATCATAGACAAACTCCGCTCCCGGTGTCTAGCTTTGTAACAGAATTGTAATTCGTTAAACGCGAGTCGTCCGCAGATTACACCGATAGATTCATTGAATCTGCGTAATCTGTGGATTGAAAACGGCGGCAGCGCGTGGCATTCTGAGGCGAGGAAAATGGACGCTGCAAGTAAGACTAAGACGAAGTTACTACGTCGACTAGGCGAGGCGATCTCCGATTTCGGAATGATCGAAGACGGCGACCGCGTGATGGTCTGCGTGTCGGGCGGTAAAGACAGCCACACGCTGCTCGACCTTTTGATCGACATCCGTCGTCGTGCGCCGGTGAACTTTGAGCTGCTGGCAGTGAATCTCGACCAGAAACAGCCCGGATTTCCGGCTGAAGTGCTGCCCGCATATCTCCGCGAGCTCGACGTTCCGTTCCGGATTGAGGAGCAGGACACTTATTCGATAGTGAAACGGCTGGTTCCGGAAGGAAAGACGTACTGTTCCGTTTGTTCGCGACTGCGTCGAGGCATTCTTTACAACATCGCCGTCGAAGAAGGCTGCAACAAGATCGCGCTCGGCCACCACGCCGACGACATCATCACGACGCTCCTGCTGAATCTGTTTTACGTCGGCTGCCTGAAAGCGATGCCGCCGAAGCTGCGTTCCAAAGACGGGCGCAACACGGTGATTCGTCCGCTGGCTTACTGTTCTGAGACCGATATCGCGACGTACGCAGCCGAGCGCTCGTTTCCGATAATTCCCTGCGACCTCTGTGGCTCGCAAAGCAATCTGAAACGTGTTCGAGTCAAGAATCTGATCTCGGAACTTGAAAAAGAAATCCCAAACATCCGCGCGTCGATGCTGAACGCCGTCGGCAACACCATCCCGTCACATCTCCTGGACCACGAGCTCTTCGACTTCAAATCACTCGGCGCCGCCACCGGCAATATCGAAGATGAATTGGATCTGGCCGTGGGTCACACCGACAATGATCTAAAACCGGCACTCGTAACCCTCCAACCACTTTTGTAACTCTGTGCCTCGTTGTGGCTATGAAGGAATTAGACTTCAGCGACTTCCCACCCGGCACAGTTACTGAATACACTACGCTTGTTTGTCTGGCCTGCATCTTCGACATCTTCACGAAGCAGATCGGGCTTGCGCCACGCTCGGCTTACACCGAGATCAAGCGTTACAGTCCAACGGTTGCAGAAATGACTTCGCGAAACGCGGTGCGCCCGTTCTTCGACAGCGACGAGAAACATCCGCGCTGTCCGTACTGCAACGCCGCGAAGCGCTGGCACGCGCGTCTCGACACGCACTGCATCGAAGGCGGCAAGACCACCGACGGCCCGCGTCGCAAGCTCGTCAAGGCTGTCGAAAAGAAAAAGGATCAGTTTGCAGTTCTCGAGTTGAAGTCCAATCGCCGGAATGCATTCTTCGACTGGCTCGACACGCTGCGGATCACGCTCGATCTCGACGAGCCTGCGTGGCTGCTTGAAGCCACGCGAGCTTATCTCGAAAGAAAAATGCCGAAAGAGAAATGGGCGGAGGTGTTTGAAGGTTTACGAACGGTACGGCCTTCGTCGCGGCTCGAAGAGGGCTGGGAACGCACGGGTGCGCGACTGTTCTTAGCTCCGGCTTTGTACAACGAGTGTCTGTTGGTTCAGTACCTGGTCAGCCGATCTCACGAGCACGGCGGCCGGACGCTTGAAGGCCGTCTGACGTTGATGGAATTGATCCGCCGCATGCGTAAAGGCGGTTACCTTGCGTCACACAGCATTGAAGGCGCCGATCAGTTTGAGATTTTCGAAAAGCTGTTGGATGAAGTCGCGGGTTCGGGGCAGTTGAAGCTGTATTACATCGTCGACCGCCGCGAGTTTATCGAGAAGGTCAAATTCGTCTACGCGAGTTACGCTTAAAGAATTTGACACTCGGAACGTACTGTTGGGGCGGCCCTCCGTGGCCGCCCTTGGTCTGACATCACCTGTTTCGAGGCACGAACT
>DASWUM010000156.1:0-8533 GCA_036401595.1 Pyrinomonadaceae bacterium | reverse complement strand
GATCGATACCAAAGCGCCAACAAGTTGGCGCACTCCAAGGAGGCGTTCAATAGTCATCTGAAAGGACTTTTCACATGAACATTTATTACGACAAAGATGCGGACCTGAATCTCATACGCGAGAAACAGATCGCTGTCATCGGTTATGGCAGCCAGGGATTTGCTCAGGCCAACAATCTCAAAGATTCAGGTTGCAACGTGACCGTCGGTTTGCGTAGTGGCAGCGCATCGTGGGAGAAAGCTGAAAACGCGGGATTGAAGGTGGCACCCGTGGCCCAGGCCGCTGCAGAAGCAGACATCGTGATGATGCTAGTTCCCGATGAGCTCGCGGCTGACATTTACGCACGCGAAGTCGCTGAGTCGATCACGCCGGGCAAGTACCTCGCCTTTTCGCACGGGTTTTCAATTCACTACAAGTTCATCGAACCTCCCGAAGACGCAAACGTTTTTATGGTGGCGCCAAAAGGCCCGGGCCACCTCGTACGACACGAATACAAACGCGGCGCCGGTGTGCCGTGTCTGATCGCCGTCAGCCAGGATCCAACCGGTGACACAAAACACATCGGTCTGTCGTACGCATCTGCAATCGGCGGCGGACGTGCCGGCGTTATCGAAACCACTTTTCGTGAAGAAACTGAAACCGATCTCTTCGGCGAACAGGCTGTGCTTTGCGGCGGTCTGACTTCACTGATCAAAGCCGGATTCGAAACGTTAACCGAAGCTGGTTACTCGCCCGAGATGGCATACTTCGAGTGTCTGCATGAGATGAAACTGATTGTCGATCTGCTTTACGAAGGCGGCATCTCGGAGATGCGCTATTCAATCTCCAACACGGCGCAGTACGGCGACATGACTCGTGGCCCAGTCGTGATCAACGACGAAACAAAACGTCGCATGCAAGGGCTGCTGGCAGAGATTCAATCGGGCGCGTTTGCACGCGACTGGATGAAAGAAGCACGTAACGGCCGGCCGCGTTTTCAAAAGCTCGACGACGCTGCGCGCGAACATCCGATCGAACGTGTTGGAGCGCGCTTGCGTGATATGATGCCGTGGCTTTCGCAAAGTCGATTAGTGGATAAGTCCAGCAACTAGTGTCTGAAGAGTTTCGCAAAAGCGCGGACGCGCGCAGTCATCTGATCACACGTGGCGTGGAGCGATCGCCGAACCGGGCGATGCTCCGCGCCGTCGGCTTTCAGGATGCCGATTTCCAAAAACCGATCATTGCGGTCGCAAATGGTTACAGCACCATCACACCCTGCAACGCGGGCTTGAATCGTCTCACCGAAAACGCCGTCTCGACTCTTGGCGAGGCCGGCACGATGCCGCAGACGTTCGGCACGATCACTGTCAGCGATGGTATTTCACAAGGCACTGAGGGGATGAAGTATTCCCTCGTCTCGCGCGAAGTCATAGCCGATGCGATCGAGACGGTTTGTCAGGCGCAGTCAGTTGACGGACTCGTAGCCATTGGCGGTTGCGACAAGAACATGCCGGGCGCGATGATCGCGATTGCGCGTCTGAATATTCCGTCGATCTTTGTTTACGGTGGAACGATCAGGCCCGGGCATTACGACGGTGAAGATCTCACGATCGTCAGTGCCTTTGAGGCTGTCGGACAGTTTTGCGCGGGTAAGATCAGCGAGGATCATCTGTCTGAGATCGAGCGACACGCGTGTCCCGGTGTCGGATCGTGTGGCGGCATGTTCACTGCCAACACGATGTCGTCGGCGATCGAAGCGATGGGTCTCTCGCTTCCACACTCTTCCACGATGGCTGCTGATAGTGACGAAGTGGTTCAGAACGCCGGAGCTGCGGCCGCGGTGCTTGCTCAGGCTGTGAAACAACAGATCCTGCCGCGCCAGCTACTGACTCGCAAAGCTTTCGAAAACGCGATTACCGTCATCATGGCGGTCGGCGGATCGACTAATGCAGTATTGCATCTGCCGGCGATTGCTCACGCGGCGAAGGTAGAGCTCACGCTTGATGACTTCGAACGAATCCGCAAACGTGTGCCGTTGTTTTGTGATTTGAAGCCGTCAGGCAAATATGTCGCGACTGACCTGCACAAGGCCGGCGGTATTCCGCAAGTCATGAAGATCCTGCTCGCGCAGGGACTCTTGCACGGCGATGCGTTGACGATTACCGGTGAGACCATCGAACAGGTGCTGGCTAAAGTTCCTGAGCAACCATCCGCCGATCAGGATGTCGTTCGTCCGTTCGACCAGCCACTCTACCCTGAAGGTCATCTCGTAATTCTGCGTGGCAACCTCGCGCTCGAAGGTGCAGTTGCAAAGGTTTCGGGCGTGAAGCACAAGGTCATCACTGGTCCAGCCCGTGTGTTTGATTCTGAGGAGTCGTGCCTGGAGACGATTCTCTCAGGGCAGATAAAGCCAGGCGATGTAGTGGTGATTCGTTACGAGGGCCCGAAAGGCGGTCCGGGCATGCGTGAAATGCTGGCGCCCACTTCCGCGCTAATTGGCGCGGGACTCGGAGACTCAGTCGGTCTGATTACTGATGGACGTTTCTCTGGTGGTACTTACGGAATGGTTGTTGGGCACGTCGCACCGGAGGCAGCAACCGGCAGCAACCTCGCGCTCGTCAACGAAGGCGACTCGATCACAATCGACGCCGAACACGGTTTATTGCAACTGAACGTTCCGGACAACGAACTCGCACGACGGCGCGAGAACTGGCGAGCACCGGCCCCACGTTACACGTCCGGCGTCCTCGCCAAATACCGAGCCCTCGTCAGTAGCGCCAGCAAAGGCGCAGTCACAGATTAACCAAGAACCTATCCACAGATTACACAGATTCATCTATATATTCGCGTAATCTCTGTAATCTGTGGACGACCTCACTTGACCGTCTTCCTTGCTTCCCCTAAAGTGACTGATTTCCCATGGCAATACGTATCGAAAACCAGTACGAGGGTGCTTTGCCTAAAGGCACTCAGGACCAAATTGAGAGCGCCTTCGACAGCCTGCCACGCGAGCACACGCGCGGCATCGAACGAATCAGGCTGGTGCCCTACATCACCGACCCGCGTGTGAAAGGAATGGCGTTTCAGGCGACCGAATTGCCCGGACTCTATCACCCGCGGCAGGGACCAAAGGGCGCATGGCTCGAGATCGCTGTCAATGTTCTCTTACCTGCAGACAAACCGTTTCACAAAAGGATCGTTCCGAAGTTATCGTATAAGAGCAATCTCGTTGCGCTCGTGTTCTCACTTGTGGCGCAGCATTACCACATCACGCTCAAACACTCGCTGAAGAAGACTCAGCTCGAACCCGCGGTGCGCGCATACACTGAAAAGCAGTTGAAGGCTTGGAACGAGAAGAAGCACAGCTTCCGGGCAAAACTCTTCAAACCGCTTCAACCGACGTTTGAGCGTTGGGCGAAGTCGTTACAGAAGCGCGCTGCTGCGGAGAAGAAGAAACAGGCTGGTTAATCCGGTACTACGTCGATCTCGTCGGCCACGGCTCTGAGAATCAACGCGACCTCCGCGTCACTCACCTGCGACGCACGAAACTTAACTTCAATATTAAAATCCTTTTCCGGTGAAGCATACTTGAACGTGTAAGGCTTGCTGTCGGGAACGACTCGCGGGCCCATCTCCTGGCGGCGCACTTCCCTCGCATCGTTGCGATTCAACCCCTTCGTCGCGATCTCATTCGCGAAACGTCTCATCGAATCATCATCCGGCTGTCGCACGATCTGAAGCAACGACGACTTCGCGTTGATCTCTGCATTGCGACAGACCTCTCTGACGTCGTTCGGGATGCGCGCGATCGCAAGCGCTTCACTGACCGTGGTTCTGCTCTTGCCAACTTTGCGCGCCACGTCGTCGTGCGTGTAACCAAAACGCTCACACAACGCCAGCAGCCCATCAGCTTCTTCCCAAACCGTCAGGTCTTTGCGCTGCATGTTTTCGATTAGCGCAATCTCCGCCACCGTGCCTTCATCAACTTCCATCTCAACGCACGGCACTTCCTTCAAGCCCGCACGCTGAGCGGAACGCCAGCGACGTTCACCCGCGATGATCATCCAGCGCCCGGTGAGTCGATTCGGCTTGACGAGCAACGGCTCGAGCACGCCTTTTTCAGCGATCGAGGCCGTCAGTTCCGTAAGGTCGCCGAACTCCACACGTGGCTGCTCAGGATTCGGATCGAGCTTATCCACGGGTATCATGCGGCCGACTTGTTGCGGCCGGTGCTGTGCGAGCTCCTCGACGTAATGTGCGTCGTGGCGCATTTGAAGACCTGTCGGCAATCCTCTCTTAGACACGGCTTATTACCTCTTCGCAAAGTTTTCCGTACTCAATTGCCCCGGACGAGTTTGGAGCAAAGCTAAAGATCGACTCTTTGTACGCGGGCGACTCTTCCAGTCTGACGCTCTTCGTGATCACAGTATCGAAAAGTTTAGGACCAAACACCGAACGGATCTGTTCGTGAACTTCGCGCGCGAGCGTGGTTCGTTTGTCATGCAACGTGACCAGCACTCCGAGCAATTCCAGATTCGGATTAGGACGCGCTTTGACTTTCTCGATCGTCTCGAGCAAATCGTCCGTGCCCTCGAGTGCGAAGTATGACGACTGGATCGGAATCAAGACGTGAGAGGCAGCTACAAGTGCATTCACCGTGATTAAGCCCAGCGTTGGCGGCGTATCGATAACGATGACTTCGTATTGTTTCCGGAATGG
Organism: Pyrinomonadaceae bacterium; assembly: GCA_036401595.1. Lineage (GTDB taxonomy): Bacteria > Acidobacteriota > Blastocatellia > Pyrinomonadales > Pyrinomonadaceae > PSRF01. The sequence continues at coordinate 3,835 of DASWUM010000156.1, read as the reverse complement.
TTCAAGACGATCCTTGAGACGAAACGGCGCGTCGAAATCACCGACCAGCTTCGCCTCGAGCTTGGCAAGATTGATTCGCGCGGGGACGACGTGCAGGTTCTCGACCGGGCTCGCGTAAACCGACTCCTCGACTGGAGCCAAACCATCCATCATTAGCTCATACACGGATCGCTCGACCGTACGTGGATCTAAAAACGAGATTGAACTGTTGGCTTGAGGATCGAGATCGAGAAGGAGGACACGTTTTCCCTTGCGGGCAAAAGCGGCGGCCAAATTGATGGCGGTAGTGGTCTTCCCTACCCCACCTTTTTGATTGGCGATGGCAATTACCATTCGCTGCACAGTGGCCAATTATCGCTCCATCGTTTCGTCATTGCGGTCACTACATCGGTAAGTCACCGGCTTCGCCGATGACGTCGGGCCATTCTTCTTCACTTCCGGTTAGTTCGGGTTCTTCAGAATCGTCCACCGGCAACTTGTTTTGCGAAGCTTTGATAACTTCCACGTCGACGTAGATTGGGCAATCGGCTCGCAAAGCCAAAGCGATCGCGTCGGACGGTCTGGAGTCTAACACCATCCGGTTGCCGTCGCTGTTTCGCATTTCAATTACAGCGAAGAAAGTATTGTCACGCAGGCTTGTCACTACTACCCGATCGACTTGAACCCCGAGTTCCACAATCAGGTTTCGAAGCAAGTCGTGCGTCATCGGTCTTGGTGGCGCGATCTTCTCAATCTCGAGGGCGATGGCGTTGGCCTCATACGCGCCCACCCAGATCGGCAGCATCGTATCACTCTGAACGTCCTTTAAAATAATAATTGGAGTTCCGCTGTTGGGATCCATCATTAACGCTCGGATCTTTACCTCGATTTCCATACGTAGGTACCCCTTACCCTACCGTCCAACTAGAGTTCCATACAAGCTGTTTGTCTTCGCTGCCGTAACAACCACATCGACTATTTCACCTTCGAGAGTGCTGTCGCCTCGGAAGTTCACCACCTTGTGACAGGTTGAATGTCCCGAGAGATCATTTTCAGAACGCGAACTCTTTCTTTCCGCAAGCACGCTCAATTTACGACCGACGTACGACCTGTAAATCTTCTCCTGCGCCGAGCGGTGAACTTTTTCCAGCTCCAGGAACCGCGCAGTCTTTTCCGTCTCCGGAACATTATCATGAAACTCTGCTGCCGGCGTTCCTGGACGTCTCGAGTATTTGAAAATGTAAAGACTGTCGTAGTCACACTCTCGAACGAGATCGACAGTCTGTTGGAAGTCTTGATCGGTCTCGCCCGGGAAGCCAACGATGATGTCACTCGTAAGTGCAAGCCGCCTGCTTGAATTCTTTATCCGCTGAATTCGCTCGCGATACTCATTGCGGTTATGACCACGACGCATCAACTTCAGAATTCGATCGCTGCCAGATTGCACCGGCAAGTGTACCCAGTCACACAGGTTCGGATTTTCTTCGATTGCTGTAACGATGTCGCGATGGAAGTCACGCGGAAACGACGTCGTGAATTTAATGCGCGGCAAACCTGTGGCCGCAACGGCACGCAGCAAACGGCAAAACGGAGTGGCGCCGGCGAATCCTTCCAGACCGTCCTGCACGCGCGGCCGATAGCTGTTGACGTTCTGACCGATTAAGTGAATCTCTTTGTAGCCGAGCGCTTGCAGTCGCTTTGCTTCGGCAACGATCTCGCTCGCAGGCCGGCTGCGTTCCCGACCACGTGAATAGGGCACGATGCAGAACGAGCAAAACTTGTTACAGCCTTCGATGATAGGAATGAAAGCGACGTGTGGTGAATGACGTTCGACCGGCGAGACATCCCACGAGTCGTTTTCGCCACGTTCGTTGAGATCGAGAACTCGCTTCTCACCGTCGCGAGCTCGCTCGATCAGATCGGAGATGCGATCGGTGGCGCGTGTGCCGATTACGATGTTGACGGATGAAGCTTGCTCGAAGATCGCTTTACCTTCGAGTTGGGCCATGCAGCCCATCACGCCGACAAGAAGATCGCGTTTGTCGGGGCGCTCCGCACGCAGTTCACCGATCCGCGTGTAAACCTTCTGTTCTGCTTTCTCACGCACCGAACAAGTGTTCAGCAGAACGACGTCGGCCTCGTCGGCTGACGCACACAGATCGTAGCCTGAGGCCCGCAGACCCGTGGCGGCGCGCTCGGTGTCAGCGACGTTCATCTGGCAGCCAAAAGTCTCGATGTAAACTCGGGGCTTCATGTAATCAAACCGGGTTAAAGTAGCGACAGTCTACCAGAAATCATTTGCCAAACGCGATAGCTACACTTTTGCACTTCTGGTGCTTTTTTGTGCCCGAAAGATATTTATCGCTTAAAAATTTTGGTGCGCTTGATTCTTCGGTTTTTCGCTTGTAGTATCGCGAAGTCGGTAAACCCAGAAAAATAGAAAGGCTCCTCATGTCCTTCAACAGAATAATTCTCGTGGGAAATCTCGGTCGCGATCCCGAGTTGCGCTATACCGCCCAGGGCACTCCTGTTTGTAGCTTCAGCATGGCGACAAACGAGCGGCGCAAAGATAAAAACGGCGAAATGCAGGACCACACCACGTGGTTCCGCATCACTCTCTGGAACCGCCTGGCGGAAACTGCCTCACAGTATCTGCAAAAAGGAAAACAGGTTTACATTGAGGGACGCCTGCGCGTGGAGGAGTACATCGATCGTGACGGCAAACCGCGCCACTCACTCGAAGTTTTTGCAACCGATATGCAGTTTATCGGGTCACGAGGCGGAGACGACGTGCCACACGAACGTGCAGCTTCGGCGGGCGCGAGTTCCGGTCCACCGGAGTCGCAGGCAGACTTATCCGACGACGATATTCCGTTCTAGCAACAAACGCTGCGAGCAACTATCAACCTTGCGGCGGTGTTGGGCCAGTGTCCTTACCATCTGTTCCCCAACGACCGAAGGCGCGTAGTTTATCGTAGCGGCGCTTGAGTCTGTCCTCTTGTGAACAACTGACTGCTTCGGCGAGACGTTCACTCAGTGCTGAATCCAGATAGCGCGCCGTTTGATCGTAATTATTGTGCGCGCCACCGTCCGGCTCCTGAATTATCTTGTCGACAACTCCTTCTTCGGAGAGATGTTGCGCGGTGAGACGCAAACCTTCGGCGGCACGATCCGCTTTGCTTGAGTCTTTCCAGAGAATTGCGGCACAGCCTTCGGGACTGATAACGGAATAGATCGCGTTCTCGAGCATCAGAACTTGATCGCCGACTCCGATCGCGAGAGCACCACCGGATCCGCCTTCACCAATCACCGTTACGATAATCGGCACTTTGATCTTTGCCATCTCACGCAGATTGAAGGCGATGGCTTCGGCTTGTCCGCGTTCCTCGGCATCGATACCGGGATAGGCGCCGGGCGTGTCGATGAAAGTAAAAATTGGGCGGCCGAACTTTTCACCGAGTTTCATCACACGGAGTGCTTTTCGATAGCCCTCAGGTTTCGGCATGCCGAAGTTTCTGTAACTGCGCTGCTTGGTGTCGCGGCCTTTTTGATGTCCTACGACAATTACAGGCAAGCCGTGAAAGCGCGCCATGCCGCAGACGATCGCCGGGTCTTCCGCGAAGCGTTTGTCGCCGTGGAGTTCGACGAAGTCTTCAAACAAGCGCTCGATCAGATCGAGGGTGTAGGGTCGATCGGAATGACGGGCGAGCAGTACGCGATCGAACGCCGTTTTTTCGGAAGCCGGTTTCGGCGGCTCGGCTGCAGTCTTGTCTGTATTTTCCTTCGCCATTAGTTAAGAGTCGTATCTTACAGGAATTGGACGCGTCTTTGGAGTGCGGGGGGGGGGGGGGGGGGG
>DASWUM010000155.1:0-16407 GCA_036401595.1 Pyrinomonadaceae bacterium | reverse complement strand
CCCTCCCTCGGACGGTACTGACCCCATCCAAGCATGATCCGACTTTTGAGACAAACTCAAATCCATCAAGACTATTCAAAACAAATGCTCGGGTTGAGAATGTAGAAACATCTCAACTCCGAGCATCCGTCGTTGTTCTTTCGACTACTGATCCCTATCAGAGCCGGCAACCTTAACGATCTTGTTATAAACGCCAAGAAGCAGAAATGGCGCGACCCATTGACCCAGAAATAAACTCGCCTTCGGCCTCTTCAGCAATTGGAAGACAGCCGACGCGGCGACGGCCCCGCCCGCAGCCCATAGATAAACATCCGACGGAAGTTTTGCTGTTTGTTGTTCAATCGCTTTCGCCACTGAACCTTCAGAATGTTGCTGCGCTTCGTCTCCGACAAAAAGCGTCTTCGATACTGTTGCACTCATTTACTTACCCCTTTGCTCGTTTAGTTATGTCATCGAATGACGAGTTGGAAATTACGCGAAAAGGAACATGAAGTCCTTTGGGCGAGGTTACGAAAGAGTGTTTTTGGCATCGTGGTTTGCTTCTTGCTTTAGTTCTCTCCGCAGCTTAGATCGCACTGAAAACGGTACAGAGCCCTTCTCAGCACCGATCTTGATACATAGTTCAAAGGAGCAAAGAATGATCGCGATACTTGGATGGATAATATTCGGATTAATAGCAGGACTGATTGCCAAAGCCATCATGCCAGGGAGGGATCCGGGCGGCGCCATAATCACGATCCTGCTTGGCATCGTGGGCTCGCTCATTGGCGGTTTTCTCGGCCAAGCCTTATTCGGCTACGGACGTGCCGTTAACGACACGGGCGACCTGAGCCGGCCCGGGTTTTTGATGAGTCTCATTTTGGCAGTCATTGGCGCTATCGTTTTGCTAGCTCTCTACCGGTTGGTCAAGGGCCGCACAACCAGGGTCTAGAGCTTGGAAGACTTGTACGATTGCATTGTTGTCGGTGCCGGACCGGCGGGTCTTTCCGCGTCGCTCTTCCTCGCTCGGTACCGTCGTCGCACGCTTACGTTTCACCATAACAGTCCGCGAAATGAGTATGCTCACGGCGTTCATGGTTTCCTCGGCCATCACGGCATCTCACCTGCGGAACTCTTAGCACGCGGACGCGACGAAGTCACAACTCACGGCGGACTGATAATAGAAGCTTGCGTCACCGAAATTGAGCGACTCTCAAACAAAACATTCCGTGTCTACGCTGGTAATCAACATGCTCGCACGTTCGATGCTCGACGTGTCTTACTCGCAACTGGATTGCGTGATCTGACGCCTGACTGCATAGGCTTTCGCGACTTCTATGGCGTCAGCGTCCATCACTGCCCGGACTGCGATGGCTACGAATGCATCGATAAGCGAATTGCCGTGCTGGGAAGTGGCACGAAGACGGTTGGTTTCGCGTTAGGTTTACTGACCTGGACGAACAAAATAACGCTGATCACAGAAGATGAGGGCGGTCTGACTAAGGACGATCGCACGAAACTCGCCGCTTTCAATATCAACGTCCTTGATCAAAGCATCAAGGCACTGGAAGGCGACCTGGCGTCGAAGCAATTACGACGAATACTCTTCAGTGATGGAGACTCGCTAGACTGCGACGCACTCTTCTTCAACCTCGGCACCACTCCCGCAAGTAATCTACACGAAACGCTGGGCTGCAAGCTCGACGAAGATTGCGGTTTGGTGTGGGTCGATCAGACCCGACAAACGAGTGTCGAGGGTGTCTACGCAGCAGGCGACCTGACACCAAACTCCCAGTTGGCTATTGTTGCCGCCGCCGAAGGCGCAATGGCCGCCATCCATCTCCACGATTCGTTAATCCCTTCGGAGCGCAAACCAAAATAGCTTCACGCTCACAGCAGGAACATCAGGCATCCAACTTGCTACTTCCCCGTGTAACTGCAAATTGACGTCCGAACTGATTCATTTGAGTCCGGCCACCAAGGGGGATAAATGGAAAACAATACATTGCTCGCAAATGTGCCTGTCGATCTGATGTACCAGGCTTTGGAGACAGAAAAAGGCGGAGTGCAGATCTACACGACCGCTTTGCGTCTCGCTATTAATAAGGACTTGAGAGAAGAGTGGAATAAGTATCTGGAGCAGACGAAGAACCACGTCCAGGTGCTTGGGAACATTCTTACCAGCCTCGGCCTCGACCCAAATGCTGAAACGCCGGGTCGCAAAGTCGTTCGCTATATCGGCACTTCCCTCGTGAAGGCAATGGAAATGGCCTCGAGGTCCGCCGATCCTCAAGCTGCTCAGATCGTGGCCGCGGAGTGCGTCACACTCGCTGAAACTAAAGACCATCTCAATTGGGAGTTGCTTGGTGAGCTCGCAAAGCAAGCGAACCCCGACGAATCCGCGCTATTAACGCCCGCCTATCAGCAAGTCGAAGGTGAAGAAGACGAACATCTTTATCACACGGCGGGTTGGACGCGTGAACTGTGGATGGAAGCTTTGCGAATGCCGGCGGTGCTTCCACCGCCCGAAGAAGTCAGAGACGTTCACACTGCAATGGAAGCTGCCCAGGCCAAAAAATCGCGAACGGTTAATGGAAAAGCAAACACGGCTGCAAAAGCCAAGAAGGCGGGCGCGCGCTAACAGAAGGGGGAACAATGAACAAGGGGAAGACTAACGGAAGAATTGCCGGGGCTGACGCAAACCGAGAACCTATCGCTCGTGATTTACCAACGAGTGCAGGTTACGGTGATCAGAACACCAAGCTCGACGATATTTCGAAGAATATCGAAGACAGTGGCGGCGAATTCATCACCACCAACCAGGGTGTTCGCATCAACGACAATCAGAACTCGCTCAAAGCCGGCGACCGTGGTCCAAGCCTGTTAGAAGATTTCATTCTGCGCGAAAAAATCACGCACTTCGATCACGAACGGATTCCCGAACGCGTAGTGCATGCACGCGGCTCAGCAGCACACGGTTATTTTCAAGTTTATGAATCGATGGCCCAGTACACGAAGGCGCAGTTTCTCCAGGACCCCTCGATAAAAACTCCTGTTTTCGTTCGCTTCTCTACCGTCGCCGGATCTCGAGGCTCGAGTGACCTAGCACGCGACGTACGCGGGTTCGCGGTGAAGTTCTACACGCAGGAAGGAAACTACGATCTGGTCGGCAACAACATCCCGGTCTTCTTTATTCAGGACGCGATGAAGTTTCCCGATCTGGTTCATGCAGTAAAACCCGAACCACATAATGAAATACCGCAGGCCGCGTCGGCCCACGACACCTTCTGGGACTTCATTTCGTTAATGCCTGAATCGATGCACATGATTATGTGGGTGATGTCAGACCGTGCGATCCCCAGAAGCCTGCGAATGATGGAAGGCTTTGGCGTTCATACTTTCCGGTTCATCAACGATCGGGGAAAGGCGCGTTTCGTGAAGTTCCATTGGAAACCATTGCTCGGGTTGCACTCGGTCCTCTGGGACGAAGCGCAGAAGATCTCCGGCAAGGATCCTGACTTTCACCGGCGCGATTTATGGGAAGCGATTGAGAATGGCGACTATCCGGAGTGGGAACTCGGCGTTCAGATCGTCGAGGAGAAAGATGAATTCAGTTTTGATTTCGATCTACTAGATCCGACGAAGGTCATTCCGGAAGAGCTCGTACCTGTGCGTCGTATCGGCAAGATGACGCTGGATCGCAACCCCGACAACTTCTTTGCCGAGACTGAGCAGGTAGCGTTTCACACTGCCAACGTCGTACCGGGAATTGATTTTACAAACGACCCGCTGTTGCAGGGACGTCTCTTCTCATACCTCGACACACAGTTGATTCGTTTGGGTGGTCCAAACTTTCACGAAATCCCGATCAACCGTCCCATCGCTCCGCTCCACAACAACCAGCGCGATGGCCACATGCGACAGACAGTTAATCGCGGTCAAACAAGTTATGAGCCGAACAGTCTGAGAGGCGGATGTCCGTTTCAAGCCGGCACTGACATGAGTGGCTTCGCGAGTTATGCGGAAAGGATCGATGCGCGAAAGATTCGTGAGCGTAGCCCCAGTTTTCACGATCACTTTAGTCAGGCGACGCTCTTCTTTAAGAGCCAGTCGGAAGTCGAACAGAGTCACATCATCAAAGCTCTGCGCTTCGAGTTGGGCAAAGTGGAAACAGTTGCGATTCGAGAGCGAATGTTGTTTCTGTTGGCCCAAGTCGATAAAGAGCTGGCGAACAAAGTAGCCACCGGACTTGGCGCGGCGATTCCGGCAAAACTGGAGAAGCCGATGAACATGAGCGTTCCCGGCGATGTCGATCCGAAAAAAGTCCAGCCAAAGCGCGCAAATCAAGGGGTCGAACCTTCTCCGACTTTGAGAATGATCGGCAATCCTAATTTTCCGAGCGACACAATTAAGACGCGCAAGATAGCGTTTCTCGTCGCGGACGGATTCGACGATACGGCCCTGCTCGATATGAAGCAGGCGTTACTGACGGCGGGCGCTGCGGTCGTCACTGTTGCACCGCGCTTGGGAGTGTTAACGGGCACCAACGGCACGATAGTCAAAGCCGACTTTAGTTTTCTTACCGGCTCGTCAGTTTTGTTTGATGCCTTCTACATTCCGCACGGAGAAGCCAGTGTGAACTCGCTCAAGAACGATCCGGAGGCGAGTAACTTTTTGAATGAAGCTTACAAGCACTGCAAGAGCATCGCTGCAAGCGGCGCCGGTGTAGAGTTGCTTGCGGCGGCTGGCATCGTGACTGCTGCTGACGAGATCTCGAGAACGGGCAAGCTTGAATTCCGGCCGGGCCTCGTCGCCACTCGCGATGCTTACACGCAAAGCCTTGGAAATGAGTTTGTGAATGCTATCGCCAAACATCGTCATTGGGAGCGTGAGCCCGCGTTATGAGCAAAAGACAAACGTCCGGCGACAATAGGCGCAATGGAAGCTCCGCAGAAGAGTTGACGGAACAGAACGTCGACAAAGTTACTCAACTCGAAGAGTCTGCAAGACGTCAACGGACACCCAGCGACCGCATCTCTGAAGCAATTGCGAATTTCTGCGGCAGCATGACTTTTGTCTGGGTGCATGTTGTTTGGTTCGGGGGCTGGATACTTCTGAATCTAATTCCAGGCTTGCCGCATTTCGATCAGTTTCCGTTTACTTTCTTGACGCTCGTGGTTTCACTTGAGGCGATCTTCCTCTCTACGTTCATCCTCATCAGTCAAAACCTGGAGACTCGCATTACGGAAAGGCGGAGTCACCTGGATCTTCAGCTAAACATGCTGAGCGAACAGGAAAATACGAAGATGATCTCGATCTTGCTTGCAATCGCTGAGAAAGTTGGAGCTGATCTAAGTCACGATCCTCACCTCGCAGCTCTGAGTGAGGAGACAGAGCCGGAAAGACTGGTCGAGCAAATCAAAGCACGCGAAGAAAACAGTGTTAAGGGGAAGCAATGAAACAAATCATCGTCATCACATTACTTCTGCTGCTTTCATCGGGCTGCGTGGTTGCGGGTGGTTATAGCAGCGGAGGCGGCTGGTTTATCTGGCCCGGAACCATTGGGATTCTTGTGGTTGTTGCGCTTCTGTTTCTTCTCTTGAGACGACGGTAACGCAGTTCCCTACCTTAATACTTAAACGGCTTCAAAGTTGCACACCTGAAACTGCGCGCTAAATGCAGTGACGTAGAAATCATCGATTCATTCACTTAACAGCAATCAATTAGTCAAAGGGAGAAAAATGGCAGAAACATCAGCATCAAGAACAGCACAGTCAAGCATGGTTACCGGACTATTCCCAGACAGGGAAAGTGCGGAGCGCGCATACGGATCAATGGTCGAGCGCGGTTATGGACAAGATGACGTCAATCTCGTGATGTCGGACGAAACACGAAAGAAACACTTTGCAGCGGACGGTCGTGAAACTGAACTCGGCAGTAAGGCCCTTGAAGGCGCCGGCACTGGTGCGGCAATCGGTGGAGCAGTAGGAGCAACGTTAGCCGCGATCGCAGCAATCGGTACCACGTTAGCGTTACCCGGACTCGGGTTGCTTATTGCTGGTCCAATCGCAGCAGGGTTGGCAGGAGCTGGCGCGGGTGGCGCGACCGGTGGATTGATCGGCGCTCTCATCGGTGCGGGAATACCTGAAGAACGCGTCAAGAAATACGAAGAAGGTGTCAAGCAGGGCGGAATCATGATGGGCGTAACACCGCGAAATCCTGAAGACGCAGCTTACTTCGAGGAAGATTGGAAGAAAAATCGCGGCGAACAGGTTTACCGCTAATAAGCGCCTCGAAGGAAGGAATAGGATGAAACGAACTTTAGTCGTTATGTGTCTGCTTGCGGTAGTTGGTCTTGTAGGGTGCAATAGCACCACTCCCAACAATAATTCCGCGAACGTCAATTCGAATCTGAACTCGAACACCGCACCGGCGAATGTGGGTGTAGTGCAAAACAACAACGGGAATCAGAATACGGCAGGTGTTAATACCATCAACGCGAACAACGCGAACAGCAAGCCGAATAGCAATGCGTCACCCGGCAACCGGAATAACTAGCTGAGGCGCAACTTATTTTGCTGGAAGACGAGGGGCAGAGGGCGAAAGCCGTTTGCCCCTTTTCCTTTAACTGAGGCAGGTGCAACCTCACTCGCTTCGATTATTCCGGCGTCGTTTCTTATTGTGCCTTTCGTGACGCATGCTTCGAAGCTTTGCCCTCCATCGGCATGGCCGGAATCGATTGTTTTTGGCTGACGCTTCCGCCATCCTCAAGTCGTTGCTGTTTTTTCGACTTCGCCAATTCGTTTCCACCTTCGTCGCCACTCAAAAAGACCTGTGACAGAAAGTAGGTATCGCCGATTCGATCAAACACCAACTCACTAGTGCGTTTTGTGCGATTAACGTTTACTGGTTCAGTATCGAATAAAACTGCCAGCTTGTTATCAGCACTTCGAATCTCAAGCAGCCTCAAGTCCGTCGTTTCAGCTACTGTGACGACGTACTTGCCGGCCGGTAACGTTGTGTTGTTCACGACGAACGCATAGGGAATGTTCGCTGTGATGGTTGCATCACTTTCAACCTGCGCTTGACTGGTCACCGCAGATCCAAGTCCTACAAGGATAAAAAGCGACAAGAATATTTTTGTTATGGTCTTCATCCGATCTCCCGCGTTTATGGCTCGGCCCGAAGCGCGCCGTGGGCCTGTTTCAAAATGGAGTTGATTGCACCAACTGCTTCGGCCATCTCGTTCGAGTCAGCGATTACTCAGCCCCGAGGTAACTCACGTGAACGTAACTCCCGAGCCGGACGTTGTACGCCAGGTACCAACCGATGTGATCGGGATCGTCGTAGATCACGATGTCATCACTATCCCAGAGCCAGTCGGAGCATAGGTCAACTTCGAAAGGCGCCACGCTGAAGGCAAACCCGTCAAACCAGAAACGACGTGGACCACCACCTCCCAAACGAAAGACATAATTTGGGCCAAAGTGGCCGGGAAAGTGTCCATGCTCCCACGGATTATCCAGTCGAAAGCGCGAATCACTACGACCGGAGTTGTGTCCAATCCAATCGCCGTTCCAATGCACGTGTGGTGCATTCGGATGGCCATCATGATCAGAAAAGCCTCCAATCCCAGACGGTGCACCACCGCCGCCACGGAAAGGCGGCGGACCGCCATGCGGAATAAATCCGCCCCCGACTCTCATTCCATCGCGCCCGCCAGAAAACCCACCGCCGCCGCGTGGACCACCACCTCCACCGCCGCCGCGTTGGCCACCTCCACCGCCGCCGCCGCCACCACGTCGCTGTGCTAACGCCAGGCTTGAAACCACCAGGCAGAACAGCAACAGCGGCAGAATAATTTTCACCCGCCTGTTCGCATTTACTTGTAGATATCTCACCGCGTGTTTCTCCTTACTGCAACCGACGCCCTTGTTCTCCCACTCTTAACCGTTTCGTTTCTCAAGCTTCTTCGTGTCTTTCACGAACCGTTCCACCAAATCTTTCGCCGCACTGCTCGCCTGTTTGTCAGACTGGCCCACACCGTTCACCGTGTCCTTTACAACGCCGCGCCACACGACCTCATTTTTTCTCGGATCGATAATGTCGGCCATGACACAACCTTGCGTGTAGGTACTGGTCCAGATATCGGGTCCGAATCCCCAACGCCAGCGACTGCGAAATGGAACTCCATATCCCCAGCCCCAGCCTGGTCCATAACCAAAGCCGGTGCTGTTAACCTGTGTCTTTTCTTGTGTGCGCGAGTAGAACGCTACGATGAAGTCCGGGTTGTCGGACGTCTCGGTAAATCCGTTCGCCTGAAACTGCTGTGCGAGCGCACTCTGAATTCTCTGCGCTTCAATGGTTCTTGCCATCAATGGATCTTTACTGTCACGTTCGGTTTTGAATGTGAAAGTGCGCAACTGACTGAAGTCAAAGTCTTTCGAATAGTCAGATTTGGTTGACGCACCCAAAGCCATTGAAACGACAGTCAGCAACAAGAAAACTGCCAGACCTGGTCTAAATACTTTCATCGAATTCCCTCCTCTTAATCCTCTCCTCATACATTCGCGACGGACCTGAAACGTTTTCGGTCCAAATCGATCGTGTGTGTAGCGTAGTTTTTTGGAGCGTGAGGGTCTTTCACTTGCTTGTGAGGTTTTGCTAGTACTTGCGCTGATAAAAAATGGCCGGGTCACTCGACTTCGATCTTGATCGCAAACCACCGACAATGCGCGCACGATCTGGAAAGATAACGGTGATGTACTCCTCTTAAATTCAACGTCGGAAAACGCAAGCGGCAGGAGGCTCCACATGAACCAACGTATCTGCATCACATTGTTGTTCCTGATCTGTTGCGCTACGGTGTCAGCACAAACCGAACGTCCTCGCATTCGCAACATAGTTCTCGTTCACGGTGCCTGGGCTGATGGTTCGGGGTGGAAAGGTGTTTACGATATTCTGGTCAAGGATGGTTACAACGTTACCATCGTTCAAGAACCGGAGACATCATTCAAAGACGACGTGGCGGCGGTGAAGCGTGCGCTTGCCCAACAAGATGGACCATGCATTCTGGTCGCTCATAGCTACGGCGGATCTGTGATCACTGAAGCTGGAACAGATCCAACGGTTGCTGGATTGGTCTACATCGCGGCCCACATGCCGGACGCGGGCGAAAACGAGTCAGACAATGGTAAGCGTTTTCCAAGTGATCTCAGCAAGTCCAACGCGATAAAGGCGACTGCGGATGGTTTCACCTACCTTGATCCTTCGCAATTTCGTGAGTACTTCGCTGCTGACGTGTCTGCCGAACAGGCCGCGTTCATGGCTCGCTCACAAGTGCTCAACCTCGCTGCCAGTTTCAAAGCAGCCATCACGACACCTGCATGGAAAAGTAAACCGAGTTGGATGTTGGTTCCGACCAAAGATAGGACCATAAACCCGGAACTTGAACGTTGGTACGCCGCACGAGCCAACAGCCGTAAGGTCGAAGTAGCGGGCGCGAGTCACGCCGTCTATGTATCCAGGCCGGTGGAAGTTGCTGCGCTGATCAAAGAAGCGTCTCTTAGCCACAGATGACACGGATTGTTGACGGATTAGAATCGAAATCCATCCCAAATCCGTGTGATCCGTGGCCCACCAAAGCGAACGTGTAGCGCCAGATTCCTTCACCAGGTGTTGTCCTCGCGTTGCGACGCCGAATCGCAAATCCAAAAAAAGCTAAACAAATAGCGTCATCTGCAACGGGCACTCCGATTGCCAATGCTGAGTTTGTTTTCTCAGCAACCAATCGGAGGAGTGATTATGCGAAAGAGTTTTCTCATGGTCGCGTCGAGTACGCTGCTGCTGTGTTTCAGTTTCCTGGTCTCACAGGCGCAGAACAAGATCATCTCTGATGACGAGAAAGTTCCAACCTACGAGGTTGGTGGACAGATTTTTTCCTTTCGTGGTGCTCATGACCTGGGATATGGTTGGGGTGCCGGCGGCAGATTCACCTACAATCTCAATGACTACATAGCGGTTGATAACGAGGTTAATTTCTTCCTGCCGGACGAAGGTCCACCTTACGCAACACAAGGTCTATTCGGAATCAAGGCTGGAAAACGCACCAAATATTTTGGCGTCTTTGCTAAGGCAAGGCCGGGCTTCCAGACAAACCTTGTCGTGAACGACCGTGACCAAACCAGGTTTGCACTCGACGTGGGCGCCGTTGCCGAAGTCTATCCTACCCGTCACGTAGTCCTGCGGTTAGACGCGGGCGACGTGATCATCCCTTTCGGAAACAATGTCGTTGGCTCGCCATTTTTTGCTCAGCGTCTCGGCACCACTCACAATATTCAAGTCAGCCTGGGTGTCGGCATTAGATTCTGACGAAGCGTCCGCTTTCGATTGTCGGGGGTCAGCTAACTGACGGCGCTGACCGCCGCAGTCAAGTTGCGATAACATTGGATTCCGCTTTGAAAGATGGTGCGTAATTCATGAAATTGCGACTGATTGCCAGTCTCCTCGTCATCGTTCTTTCAACGTTGCTTGTTGTTCCGAGTGCGACGTCTGAAGAATCGCGAAACGCACTCCCAAAGCAACCTCAGAAAGTAATTTTTGTTTTTCACACTGATGAAGTCTGGTTGAACCTGCACCATTTTCTGTACGTGCTTGGTCGCGCACAGAACAAGACGGCCGACTCTGCGCGCGAAGCTGTTAGCAAGGCTCCGGCCGAGCAGGAAAAAGGGTTTGCTGTTCTTTCCGCTACAGAACGAAAGACGTGGAACGAGGCTGTCGCCGCATACGCCGCCGCGTTTAGCAAAAAGGATCTTGTCTTCGACGATCCAATGCCGGCAATAACAAAAGCATTGGCCGAGGCAGGCGAAGCGCGTTCGCTGACTAGCGTCGTAGTCGACCCGGTCATCCTCGCGACTCTTCAGCGCGTACAACCGATTTATCGCAAGGTATGGTGGCCGGAGCACAAGCGTGCAAATGAGACGTGGCGGTCGTCAATTCAGAAACTCGTGCAGCAGCATGGCCCAACTGTGCTGAGCTTCATCACGCGTGCATATCAGGCGAGTTGGCCCAACGCCGGATATCCGGTGCATCTCTCGGCCTTTGCGAACTGGGCCGGAGCGTATTCGACAGATGGAAATCTGCTCGTAGTCTCAACTCTTGCCGAAGGCAATCGTGACCTGTACGCGCTGGAAACAATCTTTCACGAAGCCATGCACCAGTGGGACGCTCAGGTGTCAGAAGCACTGCAAACACAAGCGCGATTGCAAAACAAATCGGTGCCGAGAGGCCTATCTCATGCGATGATCTTCTTTACAGCGGGTGAAGCGATCCGGAGAGTGAGTGCGACGCACGTGCCGTATGCCGATAAAGCCGGCGTCTGGCAACGCGGTATGTCGCAGTTCAAGCAGCCGCTCGAGCAAGTTTGGAAACCGTATCTGGATGGCAAAGGCACTCGTGAGGATGCAATAGCACAGCTAATAAGACTCACGGGTGAATCGAGACAATAGACTACTCTCCATCGGTAACAGCTTTCCTACAATTTTTCGTGCTGTTCTGCAATTGATTGAAGATACTTTCGGCCGAATATTTTTTTGGAAGAGAATCGTATCTGAAATCGTCTGATACACTGAGTTCCATCCGGAGGAAACTTGGCTATGTCGCGAAGAGTTCATGACGTAGAAGAGCGTCGAGGCTTTATCAAGAGTCTTTGTGTCTTCTCTATTGGTTTAGCAGCGGTGCCCGCTAGTCTTGCCTGTTCCGGCCATCAAGCCGAAGCAGAATCGCAGCATCCATCCGCAATTGACATCGTGACGCCGCAAGAGCCGGGCACGCGCATTCATTTAAGCGGAACCATCTTCGACGCGAATGGCAAACCTGTACCCGGCGTGAAAATGTTTCTGTATCACACAGACGCCACCGGATACTACAGCCGGCCAGTCAACAATCCGCGGCAAGCACGGTTGCATGGCACGCTGTGGTCCAATGCTTTGGGCCAGTACTCTATTCACACAATCAAACCAGCTCCCTACGGCGACGTAAGTTCTCCGCCACCGATGCACATCCACGTACATCTACAACCACCGGATCTTCCCGACCACTGGGTCGAATCGTTTTACTTTGAAGGCGATACTCAGCTTCGGAACGAAGAACTGAACCGAAGCCGCGACCTGGGCCGTTTCGCTAATATCATCAGTCTCTCTTCAAGCAATACTGGTGTGCTAAAAGGGCTGCGAGACTTTCGCATCGATCCAGTCTTAGCAGAGCGCAACAAAGTTTAGTTCTGACGAACAACCGGCTTCGTTGCTACCGCTCCATTCTAGAACGTGTAGCGCAATGCGAACTGCATCACACGACCGGCCTTGGTTTCATTGAGTGGAGCCTGCGTAGCGTTCAACTTCCCGAAATCAGCCGGCACCGTCCCTCCGAGGATAAATGGATCAGTAGTTAATCCGTTGCCACTGAAGCCGGTGAGTCGCTGGGTGTTGGTGACATTGAAAACTTCCCAGCGAAACGTAATCGCCTGGCCTTCCCACGGTAGAGTGAAGGTCTTGTGTAACCCTGCATCCAAAGCGATGTAACCCGGCGCCCGAAGTACATTTCGATCGCCCCCTTCTCCCGGACGCGGGTCGCGCCAACTCAAGAACGCAGCCTGAGGATCAGCAAACAGATTTGGCTCTCCATTAACATCTCCAGGCGCAGTTTCAATTGGACGAACCCGGACCATTCCCGAGGAGACTTGCCAGTTTGTGGCCCATCTTTGGTTTGCAAATGGCCGCCCTGCCGGCAGTCCTGAATTCCAGCGAAAGATTCCGGTCAGTTGCCAACCGCCAAGTATCGCGTTCGTCAGCTTTCCTGAATCTCCCAACAGCTTCTTACCGCGACCGATCGGCAACCCTACCAACCAATTGGCATTGATGACGTGTCGCACATCAAAATCCGAGTCAGC
This sequence comes from Pyrinomonadaceae bacterium, assembly GCA_036401595.1. Taxonomy (GTDB): domain Bacteria; phylum Acidobacteriota; class Blastocatellia; order Pyrinomonadales; family Pyrinomonadaceae; genus PSRF01. Next base: position 3,482 of record DASWUM010000155.1, on the reverse strand, counting down.
GTAGTTCAACTCCGGAGTCAGCGGATTGAAGATCAGTGACGCGGTTGAGAAGTTACCCGCGTTTTGCAGGCCGGAGGCATCATCCAGCGAATGAGCGAGGGTGTAATTGAAGTCGAAAGTAACATCTCGAGAGAGACGCTGCCTGATGCTGACTTGCGCCGAGTTGTAGTTTGAAAGTGCAAACGTCGACCACGTGTTGAGTGCAGCGTACTGAGGATTGACAAAGGTGTTGTTGAAGATCGACGCCGGGCGATCATCCCACCTCGCGTTCGATTGTAAGAACGTGTAGTCAGTAAGATTAAGACCGCCAACAGCCGGCAGCGCAATGCGCATGTAAGCGCGCTGAGTCGATGTCAGAGCTCGCGCAACCGTCGGACTGCCAGGCACCGTGATGTTGAAAGTGCCGGCAATGCCAGGAAGAATGTTTTCGAAGAACGGTATCGGTCGGACGGAAGTGATCGGCGCTGCCGCATACCGCAAGTCGATCAGCGCCTGCATTGCTTCGTACCAGGTCTGACCCGACTTCGTGTCGCGAATATTGTTGAAGTGCATGATGTCGCGCTGGCCCAACAAATTGCGCGCAAAACGTCCCACGTAACTGACTTCGAATGAGAGTCCTTTTCCAACTTCACGACCATAAGAGAGGTTGTAGCTGTAATTCACCGGTGTGGTGATAGTGTCGTCAAGCGAAGTTTCGATGCGTTCCGCACCATCCGGCGCCGCATTCAATGGAAAACTCAAAGTTGAATTGAATCGTCCGGCGACAAAAGGCAGCGTACGAACGTCGACCGGCCCACCTGACCACAGTGGGGCGAGTGCTGTGCTCACGTTATAAGTGTTCACCGGCACATTGATCGTCGACGCAAAGCCTAACTGGTTGTTGAGATCAAAATTTACTGCCAGGGCGCTGCCGATGCGATCGTAGGTAGTCCGAAAACCGCCGCGGATAATGCTCTTCCCTTGCCTGCCGATCAATTTGCCCCAGAAGTTGTCTGGCAAGTCAGGCGACCATGCGACTGCGACGACTGGTGCAAAGTTGTTCCAATCCTGCTTGTAGAAACCAGGCTTACCGTTTCCCTTTCCGGAGAGATCGATCGTGATTGGATCATTAAAAGGAACACCTGCGGACGCACTGGCTTTTCGCCTCTCGAAGTATGCTCCCAAACTTGTTGTCGGCTGACTCTGGAAGCCATCGACTTCGTAGACTGGAGTCGAAGTGGTCCAACGCACTCCATAAGTGAGAGTCAGGTTGTGTCTGAGATGCCACGAATCCTGCCAGTACCCTTCATACTCCTGAGTTGCGAAGGTTCGATCAGCGGACGAACCGGCAGACAGCAGCTTGCCATCCTGATCGTAGAGAAAATTTGCCGAGTACTGCGAGAACCGACCGATCACGGCTGCCAGTATGTTGCGTAGTGGCGTTACAGAACTGCCGGCGACGTCCGGAAAAATTGCTCCGCCGGATGCATCTGCGCCGGCAGTCGTAAGAACGGCGGCCGAGGCGTTGTAACCGGAAGGATTCGTAGTCAGAAAATCAAACGCACTGCTGAAGGATTGCCGGTAGTTCTTGATCAAACGCACGTTTCCGCCAAACTGAAACGTGTGATTTCCATGAACGTACGCCAAATCATCGACGAAGTTGTGGACCGGAGTTACGCGCGTCAGCGCCGTAGTTGCGGCCGGGGCAAAGATAAAGCGGAAAGAGATTTGATTACCGGTTTGATCTCCCTGTCTGGTGAATGCCGCGCGTGTCAGACCATAGGTGAACCGGTTGACCAGTTTGTTTGACACTGTCCATGAATGACCGATGCCAAGGCCTTTCGGGTGATACCAGATCGACGGCGCCGTGGTGTCCGGAAACGCGGGTGTCTGGCTGATGTTGTCTTCCTGATAATTTCCGCGGACAAATAACGTTTGACGTTGGGTCAGATTGAAGTCCAATTTTGCAGTGTATGTGTCATACGTTGTCGGCGTCGGGGCACTAAAACGAAAGCCACCGGTATTGATGCCGTCGCCCACAGTCGTGTCGTTAGCTACATAGCGTCGCGTTTTGTCGGCGAGAAAAGCGAGCGCTGCCGGATTCACTCCGGGACTAACTCCGTTGGCGGCCGTGTAGAAATTATTTATCTGTTGCGCATTCAGACAGCGAAAGCCTGATGGAGTACCGGCCGGGCAGGAAGGATCGCTCGCGCCGCTTGCGGTCCGGTAACGAATAATTCCCTGAGCGACATGTGGCAATGGTACCACCTGCAAACCACCGCTTGAGGTGGCCTCACGAAAGCCTTCGTAATTGAAAAAGAAAAACGCCTTGTCGCGTTTTATCGGACCACCCACTGATCCGCCAAAGATGTTTCGCAGTAGTGGAGGACGAGGAAGCTTTTCGTCACCTGCCTTTGCAGTTCCACTCAGCACCTGTGGATCGGTGGCGCTAAACACTCCGGCCTTGTTGTTAAAGAAGTCATTGGCAGTGGTAACGGTGTTGCGGTGGTACTCAAACAAAGAGCCATGCCACGCGTTCGTGCCCGATTTGGTTACGAGGGAAACCTGCGCTCCTGATGACCGGCCAGTGTCGGCATTTGGATTGGTGGTGACAACGCGAAACTCCTGCACCGAATCAGGTGTAACACGCAACACACTTGCGAACGCCTGGTTGGTGACAATATCAAGCCCGTTTTGTTGCTCGTTAACATCGACGCCGTCGAGCACGATGTTCGACTGATCTGATCGGCCTCCATTCACAAAACCTGTGCGTGTCACTCCCGGTTGCAGCGACAGCAGACCGACGACATTGCGCGCATTGAGCGGCAGCTCACTGATACGCCTCGATTCGAAGGTGTTACCGATAGTCGCGTCAGAAGTATTGATGGGGGCGTCTGCGCTGGCAGTAATGCTCACCGTTTCGGCAACGTTGCCGATTTCCAGTTGCACATCGATAACTGTCGGCGTATCAACCTGAGCTCGTATGTCAGCGACGGCCGCCTTCTTGAACCCTTTAGCCTCAACTTCCAGGCGATAAGTGCCCGGCGTGATGCTCGCAAAGACGAAAGCACCATCCTCGCCGACGGTCAGTGTGCGGGTAAAGTTCTTCTGGTCCACAAACGTTACCGCCGCACCCGGAATCGATCGCCCCTGCTGGTCTATGATCCTGCCGCGAACACTCGAAGTGCCGCTTTGGGCCATCGTTGCGATGGTGAAAGTGCAAAAGCACGAGACGATCAGCGAAGCGGTTGTTAACCGTCGTCTTATGGCTATCAATTGATCAAATGAAACTTTCATCAGACCTCCGATAAGTTTGATTGAGAAGACAGCGTTTTTTGTTCCGATTACTAGACAGCAGCTTTGAAGCGATTGAATGAACTCCAAATAGTGGTGCAACAATCATGCCCGGATGGATGAGTGTGAGGCGTTTGCAAGTCAGCAGGGCCTTGCCCCAAAAATTATGAATCGCACTTGGAGCGGGTCAGTACAGGGAGCGGTAGCGA
>DASWUM010000154.1:0-40351 GCA_036401595.1 Pyrinomonadaceae bacterium | reverse complement strand
CGATGGCGCTTGATCGAGGAAAAAGCGCGCCAGGCCGCCGCACTCCAAAGTGGCGCACAATTCTCACCGCTGCTTGGCGGCCTGAGCTTTCGTATAAGCCTTCAAATCCTGCACCGAAATCTTAATCAACTTCTTCAGCGTCGGCTGGTGAATATCCGAAAGTCTCTTGATATACAAACACGACTTCGTTTTGCTGTGCTTCCCGAGCTTCTCCATCAGCTCCGAATGCTTCTCGAACCCCATCGTCAGATACACCGTCAAATCCTTCTTGCGTGGTGAGAAGGCAGCGATGGGCCATTCGCCTTCGTGTCCGCTCGCATACTTGTAGTAATAACTCCCAAACCCGACGATGCCTGGTCCCCACATCCTCGGTTTCTCACCCGTAATCTCTTCCATCATCTTCGCGACCGTAAAACAATCCTCGCGCCGCTCTGCCTCCGGAATGCGGTTCAGGAAGTCTTTGACGCTCTCAGTCGTCGGTTTCGTTTTTGGTTCAGCCATCGATGACTCCTAACGTGTTGTCGGATATTTGATCCCCAGTTGTTCGAGATACGTGTCGTACTTCGACGGGTCGTAATAAAACTTCCGCATCGACGCGCGATAGGTGTCCATCGTTCGCTGGTTCAAATACGTCGGCGGTTTGTCGTCCGGCCCGATCAGCGGCTGATACTTCGTCTCCTTCGTCTGCACTTCATCAAAATACTTCCGAGCCTCCGAAACGAGCTCCGGCTTCGTTAACAGGTCGATCACGGTCATCGCGATCACCTTCGCACCCGCAGTCACGCCTTTGTGTGCAATCGGAGTCGCCATCGCGATCGCATCGGTCCAGTTGTGACCAGGCAATCCAGGAATGTTCGATGGATATCGCAGCGACACAGTCGGCACGTTCCACGAGACGTCGCCGATATCGTCCGAACCACCGCGCGTCTGCTGATCTGACGTTACTGGACCAGCCAACGGCATCAGTTGCGTGGCCAAACCCTGCTCACGCCCTTTCAACTCCTTTTGCAGTGCTTTCGCGAGCGTCTGATCGGCGTCGCTCCATTGCGGCAGTCCGACTTGCTTGATGTTTGCGTACATTGCTTCCGCCACGGGACGGTTGAAATGTTGCGGCCAGGCGGAACCGAGCACGCGCGAGGACACAGTCGTGTTGGTCATCATCGCTGCGCCCTGGGCCATGGTATCGCCGATCTCGCGCAACTCTTTGATGTGATCGTAATCAAGCTCGCGGAAGTAGTACCAGACACTCGCGAGACGCGGCACGACGTTGGGTTGATCGCCGCCATTCGTGATCACGTAATGAGACCGTTGTTGCAGGCGCAGATGTTCGCGACGGAAGTTCCAGCCGACGTCCATCAGCTCAACTGCGTCGAGTGCGCTGCGACCCTGCCACGGCGCGCCTGCGGCGTGCGCGCTCTCGCCTTTGAATGTGTACTCGACAGAGACGAGCCCGGTTGCGGACGCCTGCCCCCAGGACGTGTTGAGATTGTTGCCGACGTGTGTAAACAACACGACGTCTACGTCTTTGAAAACCCCGGCGCGAACGAAATAAGCCTTGCCGGCGACGAGTTCTTCCGCGACGCCGGGCCAAACTTTGATCGTGCCGGGAAGTTTGTTGCGTTCCATCAGACGCTTCACGGCGATCGCGGCAGTGATGTTCAACGGCACGCCGGAGTTGTGACCTTCCCCGTGACCTGGAGCGCCTTCGATCAGTGGATCGTGATAAGCAACGCCAGGTTTTTGTGAGGCTTGTGGAATGCAATCGACGTCTGAGCCGAGTGCGATGACCGGCTTACCCGATCCCCACGAAGCAATCCACGCAGTCGGAATGCCGGCGATGCCTTGTTCGACCTTGAAACCTTCTTTCTTGAGTATGCCGGTGAGATATTTTGAAGTCTCAACTTCCTGAAATCCGAGCTCGCCGAAGCTGAAAACCATGTCGACCATGACCTGAGACTGCTTCGCCATCGCCGCCACATCCGCGACGACTTGTGCTTTGTAATCATTCGTGGGCGACGAGCTTAAAGCGTGGCGCGGCTGTGATCCGGCAAGCAGTGCAGCGAGGCAAAGCGCGATCACTGCTACTCGAAAGAGAAGTCTACGCATGTGGGGCTCCTATTCATTCCATTTGTACTTGCGATACTGAGGGTCGGCATCGAGTTCGTACTTCTTGAGAAACTCCCAGGCAGTCTGGTTGAACTTCGCTGACTGATCGTAATACCAGTGATCGTGATTTTTGATTTCGATAAGCTCCACGGGAATCTCGGCATTCTTCAGCGCGTCACGCGTTGAGCGCACGAGCTTGAGCGGGAAGAATTCGTCGCTGTCGCCCACCTGGATCGAGATCGGGATCTTTCGTTTCGCGAGCGGGATCAGGTCCATGCCTTCGTCGTTCAGCGCGCCGGCATGAATTGCAGTGGCGGCGAAGTACTGCGACTCCATAAGAGACATGTGCAGCGCGAACGATGCGCCGGCCGAGTGACCAAAGAGATACACGCGACGTGGATTGATCGGGTATTTCGCCTTGAGCTCTTCGACGAGGTCGCGCAGGAAGTCTGGACCATCCTGCGGCGATCCCCAGCCGCGCAGGTCCGTCGCGTCAGGGCCGGCGATGATGATGCCTTCCTTCTTGGCGTAGTCTTTCCACTTCTCGACGAGTGTGACGCCGGTGCGGTTCGAGCCGTGGAGCATGACGATCAGTGGCGCTGAGGTTTTGACGGTCGACGGGACGTAGAGGTAGTAGACTCGCGTCTTGCCGTTTGAGGTCATTAATTCCTTTGTGATGTCGTCTTTAGCGTGCGCAGACGAGAAGGCAGCGAGTACGAGTATGAATGTCAGTGGGAGGTGAAGTTTCATAAGTCGCTCCGTTCGATTCAACGATCGTTGTTGGACGGGGTCAGTACCGCCCGCGGTAGCGGGTGGGTCAGTCATTGGAGTCCAACAATCAATGACAGTATTGCAAACTAGTGATTGACCCATCCGCTACCGCGGACGGTACTGACTCCGTCCAAGTGCGATTCGTAACTCTTGTCACAAAGACATTAGGGCTTCGTCACCAGCGGCAGCTCGATGTAGCTCGCGTTGCCGGGTGTGTTGTAGATCCGTTGTGTTGCTTTTTTGAAGTCCTCCGGTTTGGCCCAGAAGATATTCTTCACAAACGTTTGCGGATTGCGATCATAGAGCGGGAACCAGCTCGACTGAATCTGGACCATGATCCGATGCCCCGGAAGAAACACATGATTCGCCGTCGGTATCGCGAAACGATACTTGAGCGGCGTGTTCGCCTCAATCGGTTTCGCTGTCTCAAAACTCTCGCGATAACGGCCGCGCAGCACGTCAGCCGAGATCATTAACTGGTAGCCACCCATGTTCGGTTGCCCGGCAACCTGAGCGGGATAGAGATCGATCAGCTTCACGACCCAATCCGAGTCAGTGCCACTCGTCGACGCAATCAAATTCACGATCGGCTCGCCGCTGATCTTCACCGGCGCAGTCAAAACATCCGACGTAAACGTCAACACATCAGGACGTCCGGACATCTCGCGTTGATCGTCAACCAGCCAGCGTGACCAGCTTGCGCCGTCGATCGGCCGCGCGCGGAACGGTACCGGCTTCGAAGGATCAGACACGTATTCCTCGTAACCCGGCGCTGATGATTTGGCATTGAAACCCGCGTTCAGGCCCGCGTTGAGATACAGCGGCGTCGGTTTGACAGTGCAACCGCTTTCACAACCTTTCGGCCACGACGACATCCGGTGCCACGTATTCGTGCCGGTTTCAAAAGCAGTGACGGGCGCGATATCGGCTTTCGGCGCGCCGTCTTTCAAATAGTGATCGAGAAACGGGCGCAGGATGTCACGACGGAACGTCAACGACGTGTCGCTGTTGAACTTGATCGCGCCGAGCGCGCTGCCGTCACGAATTTCCTGCCCATGATGCCATGGACCAAGCACGAGAAACACTTTGTCGTTGTTCGTGTCTTTCGGCTCGATTGTTTTGTACACGGCGATGTCGCCGTAGATGTCTTCCTGATCCCACAAACTGTGCACCAGCATCACCGGAACCTTGAGCGGCTCCTTCGCAAGGATCTTGTCGACCGCCTGATCCTGCCAATAAGCGTCGTAACTCGGATGCTCGAGTATCTTGCGCCAGAAGCCCACCTGGTCGAGTCCACGACGACGCCCGAGCTCGCCTGCGGAAACGGCTTCCATAAACATGTCGTAATCGTCGTAGTGACTGGTCCACCACTTAATCTCGTTGGCGCGCGTGGCTTGCTGATCGTAGATGTAGCTCATGCCCTGTTGCCTAAACGCGCCGTTATGAAACCAGTCGTCGCCCATCCAACCGTCGACCATCGGATTCATCGGTACGGACACCTTCAGTGCCGGATGCGGATTGATGAGCGCCATCAAAGGCAGAAAACCGTCGTATGAAATTCCCAGGATGCCGACGCGACCGTTCGTCTCGGGAATATTCTTAACGAGCCAATCGATGGTGTCGTACGTGTCCGTTGCGTGGTCGACCTTGGTCGGATTCCAACGACCCTGAAGCGGGCGGTTCATGACGTACTCGCCTTCAGAGCCGTACTTGCCGCGAATGTCCTGGATGACGCGGATGTATCCGCCTTCGACGATCACGTCTGTCGCGTTGTCGTAGCCGGTCAGGATCGATCCGAGATCGGAGCTCTCAGCGTGACCCGTCAACTCGTCTGCATTGTACGGAGTACGTGTCAGCAGGATTGGAGCGCTGCGAGCGCCTTTCGGGACGAGAATGACTGTGTGGAGTTTGACGCCGTCGCGCATGGGAATCATGACGGCGCGGCGGACGTAGTTGAAACCGTCGTTTGTCGGTTCGAACTTTGATGGCGTCTCGTTTTGAGCGAGAGCCACAGGGCAGGCCAATAGTAAGACAATAAATACCAGCAGGAGTTTCATGTTTAACCTCGGGAAAGATTTCGCCACAGATTACACGGATCACACGGATAAGAAAAAGAAAAACCGTGAGACCAGAAGCGAACAAAATTACGCGTTAGGTGATAGTGCTGAATTTTTGTCCTTACAGGAAACCCTTTTCTAATCTAGGAGACCTCTCAAATGAAGAGCATTATAGGCGTTTTGGTTTTAACTTTGTTCGTAGTGTGTCTTGCTTTGCCGGGCGCAGTTTTTGCCGGCGCTGAAGGAGCTTCGGCGACCGGTAGTCTCAAGTTTATTCTCGAAGACGGGGAAACAAGATTCGTCGAGTTTGACGCCAAAGAAGGCGTTGACGGCGAGGCGACAGGCGAGGTGACCTTCAGCGATCCGGTTGCGATTCCAGTTGAAGATCCGGACGATTCAGAAACACCCAAGACTCAAGGCGTGTTGGTGAAAGCAAAATTCGATTGCATGCAGGTAGTTGAGAACAAGGCGGTGATTGGCGGCGAGATTTACGATTCAAATGTCCGTAGCAACATCGGCCAACGCGTGCTGTTGGTTGTTGAGGACAATGGACTCGAGAGTGACAGGCTCATTTGGGGAATCTACCAACAGCCGGCGAAGGGCTGGGTTCCGAAAGACGCGGAAGTTGAGGACGACAACGGTGCGAGTCTGAAGTGGATCGCAACGGATTTCGAGCGACGCGACGACGTCGGAATTCCCTCAGACATCAGCAAGGTCGTGACTTGCAAGAGCTTCCCCCTGGGCTCGTATGAGTTTCCGGAAATTAAGGCCGCCGGCGGCGATCTCAAAGTTAGTCAACGGTAGTTATCCACAGATTCCACAGATTACGCAGAGAAATCAGCGTAATCTGTGGTTTGACTTTTCCTGGCCCAAGCCGTTATAACGCTCCCAATCAAAATCTGCCCAGATTAGGAGCCTCCCATGAAGAGAATTATTTTCGCCGCTATGGCGATTTTGGCGGTGGTGACTCTTGCGTTACCGGCGCTGACTTTTGCAGATAATGACGGCCCTTCAGCCAGCGGTAATTTCCAGTTTTCCCTCGAAGACGGCCAACCAAGATTTCTCGAATTCAACGCCAGAGAACAGAACAAAGGTACCGTCGTCGGTGAGATGACCTTCAGCGATCCGTCTGTCGTTCCGGTTGGCGATCCGGATGGTTCGGACGGTCCCGGCACTGCCGGTGCACTCGTCAAAGCGAAGTTCGATTGTTTGAAAATCACGGGCAACCGGGCCGTGATGAGTGGCGTGATTTCTGAGTCGAATATTCTGAATGCAATTGGCCTGCGCGTGTTGTTGGTTGTGGAAGACAACGGCGAAGGCGTCAACGCTTTGAACGACAAGCTGACGTGGGGAATCTACACGTCGCAGTCAACAAACTGGACGCCGAAGGATTCAGAGCGGGAAGACGACAACGGCGCGTCGCTGAGCTGGATTGCGAAAGACTTCGAGCGTGATGACGACGTCGGTGTTCCTTCCAATCCAGATAAGACAGTCGGATGCCAGAGCTTTTCGTTGGCAGCGTATTCGTTTGTTGACATTAAGCACGGTGGCGGAAACGTCCAGGTCCAGCCTTAACAAAAACCAAGCCACAGATTACACAGATCAATCTGTGTAATCTGTGGTTCAAGTAATCTTCCGCTCAATACGCCGATCGGGAATCAACCACATCACCGCCACGGCAACATACATCGCCAGCCCGAGCCACGGGTTTATAAACGACAGCCCAATCCCAACCGCATAAATCACCATCGAGATCTTCCCTTTGAAGTCCGATCCCAACGCGGAAGCGAGTAGCTCATTGCCCGGCGCTCCCAACAACGTGTAGACCAGAATGGTGTATCCGATAGCGGCCATCAGCAACACCACGCCATAAAGCGCCACCGGCCACTGCGCAAAATGATTCTCACCCATCCACGCCGTGACAAACGGAACCAGCGACAACCAGAACAACAAATGCAGGTTGGCCCATAACGCGCGTCCGTCAATGTGTTCGGTGACGTGAAGCAGATGGTGATGGTTGTTCCAATAGATGCCGAGGTAGACAAAACTCATCACGTAGCTTCCCATTACGGGAATCAGTGGGCGCAAGCCCGGGAGGCTCGTGTCGTGCGGCGGGCGCAGCTCGAGCACCATGATGGTGATGAGGATGGCGATCACGCCATCACTGAACGCTTCCATTCGTCCGGTGGTCAAAGTTGTGATCCCCGATTTATTTTTTACGACCGACAGCGAAGAGACTGTTAGCAGAACGCACGTACATCACGCCATCCGACAACGCTGGAGTCGCCATCAGCAACTCGCCCATCGTATTGGTCGCAATATGGTTGAACTTCTCACCCGCAGTCACGACCAGAATCTCGCCGTCTTCATTCGACAGGTAGATCTTGCCGTCAGAAGCAACGGGCGAAGCGCTGAAGCCGCTGCCAACCAGTGGTAAACGCTGCCGGTAGATCTCGTCGCCTGTTTTGAGGTTGTACGCGTCGAAGGTGCCGTTGTTCGCAAGCACGTAAAGAATGCCGTCGTAGATCAACGGCGTCGGCATGTACGAACCGCGACCCGTACGACTCCACATGATCGTGTCGCTGCTGGTTTGTCCTGCCGGCAAGGTGAGATCACCGCGCGCGCCGGCTTTCATGACGAAGATTGGCCGCTCTGGTCCACGACCGCTCACGACCACGAGAATGTCGTCGGCGAAGATCGGAGTCGGCGCCGTGATCTTCGAGCTGCGGCCGAGCCGCCACAATTCTTTGCCCGTGCGCGGATCGTAACCACGAATGAAGTTTGACGCATTCGCAACCAGTTCCTCGCCTTTCGAGGTGGTTGCGACTGTCGGCGTGCCCCACGACGGAATCTCATCGCGCTTTGTTTTCCACACTGCCTTACCAGTATCTGCGTTGAAGGCGATGATGAACGAATCGGTTTGCGTGTCGCACTGCACGATCACCAGATCTTTCCAGATGATCGGCGAACTGGCGGGGCCCCATTCATACGTGGGAATGTCGTACGCGCCCATGTCGACACGTCCCATGTTCACTTTCCACAGAAGCTTGCCGTTAACGTCGTACGCGTACATGCCCTGCGATCCAAACCACGCGACGACGATCCGACCATCAGTCACCGGCGTCGAGTTCGCATACGTCGACTTGATGTGACGTTTCTCGATTGGCTCGCCTTCGTAAGCGACTCGGTCCCAGAGAACCTTTCCACTCTGCTTGTCGAGCGCGTAGATCATCCAGCGATGTACGGAACGATCCTTCGACGCATCTCCATCGCCATAAAGACCGGGACGGAACGACGCTTTTGGATCGCTGCTGACCGCGGTAGTTACGAAGACTCGATTTCCCCAAACGACTGGACTTGAGTGTGCGAGTCCGGGAATCGGCGTGTGCCAGAGGATGTTCTCGCCCGTTTTGCCGTTCCACTGATCGGGTAAGTTTTGTCCGTCGGCAACGCCGGAAGCGTGTGGTCCACGGAACGATGGCCAGCTTCCTTTGTTAGTCGCGATCGGACGAGCAGGCGGACGTGCAGTCGCGACGTTGACGATCTCTCTTGGCGGTATCACGACGGTTTCGCTCGCAGGTATCCAGGTGCTGTGATCGACAATGATCCGGCGCGGCATACATTCATCGGCAACGACGTCGAACGAAACATGACTGCCGTCGCTGTTGTACCGATATCTTCCCGGAACATCACAACCTCCTGGTCCACCACTCATGGCCAACTCGACCTGGTTCGCGTCGAGGTTTTTCCAGGTGCCGTTGAGTTTTGGCCAGCCGGCGCCTTCAAGTGTGAATGTGCCGGCGGGATCGAAACTTGCGACGAAGACGCCGAATTTCAATGGGTGCGTAGGAATAGAAGGCAACGATGCTTTGCGATGCGTCTCGATGTACCGCCGTGCAAACTCGTTCCAGTGTGGGCTCTCGCGCAGACCGATCTTCTTCGCTTCTTCTTCTGCGTCGTCGACTTTCCAGCCGTCGCGCAGCACACGTCTGATCATCCAGAACGCGCCAACACGAATCGCTGCGGTGCAGTGAATAAAGATTGGACGATTTTCCGGATCGTCTGTGATCTTCAGGAACTCCGCGACCTGTTCTTCGTTGGGATTACCGAAGGCCACGGGAATGTTGAAGTAGCGCAGGCCGAGTTCTTTGGCTTTCGCTTCTTCTTCCGCAGCGCGATGTTCGCTGGGCTGGCGCAGGTTAAGGATTGACTTAACGCCGTCGGCTTTCAGTTTTTCGAGATGTTCGAGTTTCGGCTGACCGCCGGTGCAGAAGTCTTTGTTAACGCGCAGGAAGTTGCGGATCTCGCCGGGGTCCTGAGCTACGAATGCGAATAGCAGGAGTGCCGTGATTAGACTGGTCTTCATGGGAACCTCGAAATGTTAGCCACGGATTGAACGGATTGATGACGGATTACACTTGTGCTTTTATAACATCTTGTGGGTTATGAGGGCGACAAGGAAATAGTGTTTCGGCCGTTGTACGAGAGTCCAATCGTCAGCGTGCATGACTACTGCTGTCACATTGAGCAGAGTGGACCAGGCAGTGAGGAGATTTCGGACGCGAATAATATCGTGCTTATGCGTCATGGGGCTTTCTCGAGACACTTCGGGCGTCGCACGATCACCGCGGATGTTAACCAGGCTGTGTTTTTCTCGCGCGACTCGACGTATCGTGTGAGTCATCCGGTAGATTGCGGCGATCGCGGGACAGTCTTCACGGTTTCACCGCGCGTGCTCAACGATATCGTTCGCGAGCTCGATCCCTCGGTTGACGAACATCCCGATCAGCCGTTTAGGTTCTTCACTGGTCCCTGTGACAGCAGCGTCTTCTGGCGTCATCGTGAGCTGGTGCAACGACTCGAATCGGCAAACGTGAATCCGCTTGAGGCGTTGTGGGCCGATGTTACGGCGCTGCAACTTGTTGCGGATGTGCTCGAGTCGGCTTTCGTGCGTCGTGGTGTCGAGCACAAGCCGCGACGCGAAGGCACGGGCGCCGATCACGCTGAGCGAGCGGAAGCGGCTAAGACTTATCTCGCGGCACGCATGAGCGACCGCGTCACGCTTGATGAGGTTGCGCGTGCCGTGCATGCGTCGCCATTTCATCTCGCGCGTATCTTTCAGCAACAGACAGGTGTTCCGGTCCATCGTTATTTAACGCAGCTTCGTTTGCGCGCCTCACTCGAACGTCTCGCCGAAGGCGCCAGCGATCTGACCGCCCTCGCACTCGAACTCGGGTTTTCCAGTCACAGTCACTTCACCGACGCATTCCGGCGCGAATTTGGGAAGTCGCCATCGGAGATGCGCCGGAAATAAGCAAGATTCTGGAAGTGCGGATTTTGGGTCGCGGGTAGTCTGTCTCCGTTGGTTAATTCACTTACACAAGGGAGACAAACTCATGAATACGAGCAAATGTCCGGTCTGTGATTGGGCGATCAATGACGGCGGGATCAAAGTAACCGTGGCCGGCAAAGAGATCACGGTTTGCTGTGATGAATGTGTCGAGAAGGCGAAGGAAGACCCGGCAAAGTACGCCGCATAATCCGCGTTTTTATCCGTAAAATCCGCGGCTAAAACTACCTCGTCAACTGGCGATACTTGATTCGGTGCGGCGTTTCAGCCGCTGCACCGAGTCTCGCCTTTCGATCAGCCTCATAATCCGAATAATTCCCCTCGAACCAAACGACCTTACTATCACCTTCAAACGCGAGGATGTGCGTCGCAATGCGATCGAGAAACCAGCGGTCGTGCGAAATAACCACCGCACAACCCGCGAAATTCTCGAGCGCCTCTTCCAGCGCTCGCAGCGTGTTCACGTCGAGATCGTTCGTCGGCTCGTCGAGCAGCAACACGTTCGCGCCTTCCTTCAACATCTTCGCGAGATGAACGCGGTTCCGTTCGCCGCCCGACAACATCCCGACCTTCTTCTGCTGATCCGATCCCGAGAAGTTGAACCGCGCCACGTAAGCACGCGAGTTGACTTCGCGTGGCCCAAGTTTGAGCACGTCTTCGCCGCCGCTGATCTCCTCCCAAATCGACTTGTTCGCATCAAGCGTGCGACTCTGATCGACGTAAGCAAGAACAACAGTCTCGCCTTTACGAATCGTTCCGGCATCCGGCGCTTCCTGTTCGGTGACCATTCGAAACAACGTCGTCTTACCGGCGCCGTTTGGACCAATCACGCCGACAATGCCTCCGGGCGGTAGCGCGAAGTTCATGTCGTCGACAAGCAGGTTCTGGCCGTAAGCTTTGTTCACGTGTTCTGCTTCGATTACGACATTGCCGAGACGTGGACCGGCAGGGATGTGAATTTCGAGATCCTCGCGACGCTTCTCATTCTCCTGCCGCAGCAGCTCTTCGTACGAATTGATTCTGGCTTTGCCTTTTGCGTGACGAGCCTTCGGCGACATGCGAATCCATTCGAGCTCGCGTTGCAGTGTTTTCTGACGCTCAGTTTCGGATTTTTCTTCGCGTCGCAAACGCTCCTGCTTCTGTTCGAGCCACGAGCTGTAATTTCCTTTCCACGGAATGCCCCCGCCCCGATCTAGCTCGAGTATCCAACCGGCGACGTTGTCGAGAAAGTAGCGATCGTGTGTGACGGCGATGATCGTTCCCGCATAACTCTGCAAGTGATGCTCGAGCCACGCGACTGACTCCGCATCGAGATGGTTTGTCGGTTCGTCGAGCAGAAGGATGTCGGGCTTCTGCAACAGGAGACGGCAGAGGGCGACACGGCGGCGCTCACCGCCTGACAAAACTTTTACCGGTGTGTCTGGTGGTGGGCAGCGCAACGCGTCCATTGCCATCTCGAGACGCGAATCGAGATCCCACGCGTCGAGGGCGTCGAGTTTTTCCTGTACTTCGCCCTGTCGCTCGAGTAGCGCCGACATCTCGTCGTCAGACATCTCTTCGCCGAACTTCGTGTTGATCTCGTCAAACTCTTTCAGCAGGTTCACTGTCTCTTGAACTGCTTCTTCAACCACTTCACGCACGGTGCGGGCGTCGTCGATCAATGGTTCCTGTTCGAGATAACCGACCGTGAAGCCCGGGGAGATCACTGTTTCACCGTTGAAGTCTTTATCTGCGCCCGCGAGTATGCGGAGCAGGGAGGACTTACCGGAGCCGTTCAACCCGATAACGCCGATCTTGGCGCCGTAAAAGTACGAAAGATAAATGTCTTTAAGGACCGGCTTCTTGTCGTAAAACTTACTGACGCCGACCATCGAATAAATGACCTTGTTTGGTTCTGTGCTCATACCTAAAAATGACTTTGTGCTTTCTGTGCCTTTTTGTGGCTAGTTCTTCAATAGTTCTTTCGCGTGACGGCGAGCGCTTTCTGTGATCTCCGCGCCGGTGAGCATGCGCGCCAATTCTTCGACACGACCTGCCTTGTCCAAACGTCCAACACTAACTTGCGTGCGTCCCTTCAACGCTTCTTTCTGCACGACCAAATGACTGTCGGCAAACCGTGCAATTTGCGGTTGGTGCGTGACGCACAACACCTGATTCGTCTGCGCGAGTTTCTTGAGTTTAATACCAACCGCCTCGCTGACGCGACCGCCAATGCCGGTGTCGATCTCGTCAAACACGATCGTGCGTGGAAACTGCGACCCATTCGCCACCGTCTTGAGCACCAGCATCAGTCGCGATGCCTCACCGCCTGACGCCACGCGTGCGAGTGGCTTAACTTCCTCGCCTACATTCGCCGAGAAGTAAAACTCAGTGTGATCGATCCCCTTCTGTCCGGCAGACTCGACGCTGTCATTCACCTGCACCTGAAAACGCGCATTGTCGATCGCGACTTCCGCTATTCCTTTTTCGACCGCCTGCTCAAACTTCTTCGCTGCTCGCACCCGCTCTTTGTGCAACTTCCGCGCGAGATCCAGATAACGTTCGCGAGCGGCGGTAAGCGCAGCATTCAACTCTCGTTCGCGTTCGTCGGAAGTCTCGATCTGCCGCAAACGATCTTCCGATCGTGCGAGATGTTCGAGTGACGTTGCGATCGAGCCGCCGTACTTGCGCTTGAGTCGCGAAAGTTCGGCGAGCCGATCTTCGATCTCAGCCAGACGCGACGGCGAGAACTCGAGCCGGTCGATAAAGTCGCGCAACGAGAACGAAAGATCCTCGAGCACCGCGCGCGCACTCTCCAATCCTTCCAGGTAATCGCGGAAGCTCGACTCAAACTCGGCGAGCTCTTCGACGTCTTTCAACGTCTGGCGCACGCGTGCGATTGCCGCCTCGTCGTCCTCGTAGATGCGGCTGTAACTCGACTGGCAAAGCGTCGTCAGCTTTTCAACATTAGCCAATCGCCGCCGTTCTTCTTCCAGCTTCTCATCCTCGCCCGGCGACAACTGTGCTCGTTCAAGCTCTCCGATTTGAAACTTCAACGTATCGACAAGTTGAAACTTCTCAGCTTCGTCGTGACGCAGCGAATCCAGTTCACGACGCACGGCGTGCCAATGCTGGTACGCTTCGGCGACTTCGCTTCGCAACACCGTGTTGCCTGCGAAAGCGTCGAGTATTTCGAGATGCGTTTCCGGATTGAACAGCGTCTGCTGATCGCCCTGGCCGTGGATGTCGACCAGATATGGTCTGAGATCACGCAACAGCGACTGCGTCGCGAGTTGATTGTTGATGAAGATCTTGTTGCGTCCGGTGGAGGAAATCTCGCGGCGAATTATCAACTCATTTGTCTGCTCAAGTCCTGCATTTTCCAGAAGCAACTCCAGATCCGGATTCGGCGTGACAGAGAAAAGCCCTTCGATCGATCCACGTTCTGCGCCTGATTTGAGGAGCTCACTCGTGAACCTTCCACCAATCAGCACTCCGAGTGCATCGACAATAATCGACTTCCCGGATCCAGTCTCCCCCGTCAACAGATTGAGCCCACTCTCAAACTCAACCTGCATATCGTCGATTAGAGCTATGTTGGAGATGTTCAGGAACTGAAGCATCATCCACAGATTACGCAGATTTATGAGACAATCAAGCGTACAAAGCCTAATTTCACCTTAGGAGACCAACTTTATGCGCGACCTCACAGAGCGCGATACCAGAACGTATCGAATTATTGGAGCGGCAATGGAAGTTCATAGCCAACTAGGCTCTGGTTTTGTAGAACCAGTCTATCAAGAAGCACTTGCTCTTGAGTTTGGTAGTCGTGAAATACCATTCAGCCGCGAATTGGGATTCCCAGTTAGTTACAAAGGTCAGCGGTTAGGCAAGCTATACCGACCGGACTTCATTTGTTTTGGTACAGTGGTGGTTGAATTGAAAGCGTTGAGCTCGCTTAGCCAGGTAGACGACGCTCAGCTCATCAACTATCTGAAGGTGACCGGTTACAACACGGGCCTGTTACTGAACTTTGGTGCTCGGAGCTTACAGCAACGCCGCCTCGTCTTAAGTTAACGAGGCGGCGTTACTGTTACGCAAATCTGCGTAATCTGTGGATCAGAATGTGTACCGCAGCGCGAACTGCATTACGCGGCCGGCTTTGGTTTCATTCAGAGGGGTTTGGGTTGAGGTGAATTTGCCGAATTCCTGGCTCGGGTCGCCGCCGAGGAAAGGATCGGCACCAAGACTCAGGTCGGCGATGGTTAGACCATCAAACCGCTGCGTGTTGGTGACGTTGAATACTTCCCAACGGAATTGTAGTGAATGACCTTCCCAGGGCATCTTGAACGACTTGTAAAGTCCCATGTCGAGGGCGATGTAGCCCGGAGCACGGAGAACATTTCGGTCGCCATCTTCACCCGGTCGAGCCGCTCGGAAACTGCGATAAGCAGCAAGCCTGTCAGTGAAAATATTTGGCTGTCCACCAAATCCATTCGCTGTCGGACTTGCTTCGATCGGCTGTACCCGCGTGCCGTTAGATTGCACGTTCCAGTTAGTGGCCCAAACGCAGCAGTCAAACGGCGTTTGGATCGGAAGTCCACTGTTCCAACGGAAGATTCCCGAGGCGGTCCAACCACCCAGCACTTTGTCTACGAGGCTGTTGGAATTTGTCAGGAATCGTTTTCCACGGCCAAACGGAAGTCCGACTACCCAGTTCGCATTGATGATGTGACGGGCATCGAAATCCGAGCTGGCATAGTTTTGCTCCGGATCGAGCGCGTTAACGATGAACGCCGTTCCGTAACTACCCGCTGCCTGCAAACCCGAAACGCTGTCGAGCGAGTGACCGTAGGTGTAGTTGAAGTCAAACGTCACGTCTTCACGCAGCCGCTGTCGCAGACTGAGTTGCAACGAGTTGTAGTTCGATCGCGCGACAGTCGAGTACGCCGCAAGCGCACCAAACTGCGGTTGATAGAACAGGTTGTTGACCTTTGCCGGACCACCACCGAATGGGCAGCTCGAGCAGGTTGGACTGTCGTCCCATAGCAACTGCAGGAACGTCCAGTCTCTTACGCCGCCGCCGTTAAATGGAGCATCCTCGGGCGCGATGAACGCGTAAGCAGCCTGTGTGTTTGTCAGGCTCGGATCACCCCACCAATCAACCATGTTCGGAAATATGTTGTTGAAGAATGGAATATCGGGAATCGTGTTGGGCAGACGGCCCTGATTGCGGAAATCTATCAGCGTGTTCAGTGCCTGATAGAACGTCATGCCCGACTGCGGATCCCTGATGTTGTTAAGCTGCATGATGTCGCGCGTAGCGAGTATCTTGCGCGCAAAACGCCCGACATAACTGGCCTCAAACGACAATCCTTTGCCGATTTCACGAGCGTAGGAGAAGTTGTAGCTGTAGTTGTAAGGCGTGGTTATACCCTGGTCCAACGACGACTCGATACGTTGCTCCTCGTCTGACGGAACCGTCAACGGGAAGGCCAGCGAGGTTGGAATCGGACCAGTTGCACTCGGGAAATCAAGCGCGCGAACGTTCGGATTGAGACCGCCAAATTGCGGACCGAGCGCGCCTTCAACCACGTCGAACGTGTTTGCGTTGATGTTGCGAGCCGAAGTGAAGCCCGCGAGGTTGTTGAGATCAAAGTTGACCGCGAGAGCACTGCCAATTCGATCGTAAGTCATGCGGAAGCCGCCGCGAAGCACGCTCTTGCCGTTGCGTCCGAAAACCTTCCCGAACGTGTTATCGCCAAAGTCAGGTGACCATGCGACCGAAACCGACGGCGCCCAGTTGTTCCAGTCCTGTTTGTAATAACCCGGACCATTATTGGCCTTGCCGCCGAGAATGAACGAGATCGGATCGGTGAACGGCGTGCCATTGAACGAACTGGCGACGCGCTGATTGAAGTAATCAGTCAGGTTCACATTTGGGACGACCTGAATGCCGTTCTTTTCATACACGGGCGTCGAGGTGGACCAGCGGATGCCGTAGTTCAACGTGAGACTCGGACTCATGCGCCACGAATCCTGGAAGTAGCCTTCGTATTCCTGGGTGGCGAATGCGCGATCGGTCGGCGTACCGACGGACTGCAGTTGTCCGCTTGCGTTGTAAACGAGATTGGCGCTGTACTGCGAGTAACGTCCAATCACCGATGCGAGAGCGTCACGAAGATCGGTTTGACTCTCGAAATCACCAAACGGATCTGTCAGCACTTCGCCCGAGGCGTTGTAGAACGACGGATTGATGATCGCCTCGTCGAATGATGCGCCGAGCGAATTGCGATTGTTTGTGATCAGACGAACGTTGGCGCCGAATCCGAAGGTGTGATTTCCGCGCACCCAGGAAACGTCGTCCACAAAATTGTGAACCGGTGTGGTGCGACGCAGCGTGCGTGCGAAAGATGACGGCGAGAAGATGAAACGGAAGTTGACCCGGTTCGCTTCCGAGTCGCCGTTTTGTGTGAATGAAGCGCGTGTGAAACCGTAGTTGAAACGGTTGACCATCGCGTTATTCATGGTCCAGATGTGGCCAAACGCGAGACCTTTTGGATGGTTCCAGGTGGTTAGCGGCGGCGTGTCTGGGAAACATTGGATGTTGTCGCCCGGCGTGCTGCAATCCGACGCGAAATAGACAGCACGAGTGACGGTGTCGTTCTGATAATTGCCACGAACGAACAACGTCTGCTTGCTGGTCAGATTGAAGTCGAGACGTGCGATGTAGGTATTCAACTGAGTTGGCGTGCGCGCGTTGAAGCGGAAGCCGCCGGTGTTGAGTCCGTCGCCGACAGTTGTGTCGTTGGCGGGATAGCGCTGAGCTGCGGCCGCAAGCGCCGCGAGTGCGGTCGGGTTGATGCCCGGACCAGAATCACCGTTGAACGATTGATATGCTGCCTGAATCTCGGCGGGCGTCAGACAGTTCACTCCGGCAGGAGTGCCGGCCGGACAACCGGGATCGCTGTCACCACTGGAAGTGCGATAGCGAACGAGGCCCTGGCCCAAAGTTGCCAGTGGTACTTCGCGCACGACCGAAGTCGCGGTCGCTTCGCGAAAGCCTTCGTAATTAAAGAAGAAGAAAGCGCGATCTTTCTTGATTGGACCACCAACCGAACCGCCGAAGATGTTTCTCAACAACTGCGGTCGTTCGACGCCGGCGGCGTTATTAAAGAAATCGTTTGCAGTCGTAACTGTATTGCGATGTGTTTCAAACAGCGAACCGTGCCAATCATTCGAGCCGGAGCGCGTCACGAGTGACACCTGCGCGCCGGATGAGCGACCCTGTTCGGCGTTTGGATTTGTAGTGGTTACGCGAAACTCCTGTAACGAGTCGCGCGTCACTCTCAACACGCTGGCAAATGCTTCGTCGGTAACTACGTCGAGGCCGTCCTGTTGTTCGTTAACGTCGACGCCGTCGAGCGTGATGTTCGACTGGTCTGCGCGTCCGCCATTCACAAAACCGGCGCGGCTGACGCCGGGTTGCAGTGACAACAAACCAACCACGTTATTCGCGTTGAGTGGCAATTCAACGATGCGTTTGCGCTCGAATGAATTGCCAATGGTCGCGTCGCTCGTGTTAATGGCTGCTTCAGCGGTGGAAGTGACGTCGACTGTTTCAGAAACAGCGCCGATTTCCAGTTGCACATCGCGGACTGTCGGTGTATCGACGAGCGCGACGAGCCCTGAAGCCGAAGCTGTCTTGAAACCTTGTGCGGCCACTTCGAGCCGGTAGGTGCCGGGTGGGATCGCATTGAAGACGTATGCGCCGTCCTCATTTGATTGTTGTGTACGCGTAAAGTTGCGTGCTGGGTCGGTGAGCGTAACCGTTGCTCCGCTCACAAGATTTCCCTGCGGATCTTTCACTGTGCCGCGAACAGTAGTGCCGCCTGCCTGAGCAAGACTGGTCACCGCGAACAGCGTTAGAACTAGAAATGACACGAGGGAAAGAATTCCAATTCTAAGTTTGCTCATAAACATTATCTCCCTGATCCTTACTCTCCGGTCGGGCTTTCCGTTGTTGAGAACGCATCAACAGATTGATGGATCAATCTGTGGTTTTTCGTAATGCTGGTGAAGCTATTGTTTGGGGAGACAACGCGGAATGCGTTGATGCAGTTATTGTTCCAGTCGAAGCGGAGAGTTTAAGTAAGAAAAAATCGGCGCAATCGATGATCGAATGAGGATTTGCATCCGGAGAACAAGTCCAAAAACTTATTGCTGTTGCTGATTTTGAACTGCGAAGTTTTGCAGCGACCTACGAGGAATTGGATCGTTACAGATTAGACAGATCTTTTTGAAGAAGATCGGCGTACACTTTCCGTCAAAGTGGCCATCAACCCGATAGATATTTTGCTCGTGATCGTGATCCTGTTGAGCGTGCTCAACGGGTTTCGGCGTGGGTTTGTTCACGGCATGCTGGACCTGGCGGGATGGGCGCTGAGTCTGCTTGCGGGTTTGCGTTATTACCAACCCGTCGCGCAGTGGTTGGGACCGCGTATTGATTTGTGGTCGGAAGTTTGGGACCAGCCGATCGCGTTTGTCCTCGTGGCGCTCGTCGTTGGCGTGGGCGTTCAACTGATCGGTTACTTTTTCCTCGCGCACCTGCCGGAAGACATTCACGAACGACGCGTTAACCAACTGTTTGGCATCATTCCCGGTTTTGTGAATGGAATAATCGTCGCCGCGATCCTTTCGGCTCTGCTGCTCGCGATTCCGTTGAATGAACGCTTGAGTGAACGAACGCGCGACAGCGCGCTTGTGAATCGTCTGGCTGTTTACGCGGAGCAACTCGAGGGGCAACTGAGACCTGTTTTCGGCGACGCGATTGCGCGTTCGCTGAACCTGCTGACGATTCGTCCTGATTCGGATGAGCGCGTCACGCTTCCGTTTAAGGTCGAGAACACTCGGCCTCGTCCGGATCTCGAAGCGCGAATGTTGGAACTCGTCAATCAGGAACGACAGGCTGCCGGATTAGCTCCGCTGCAAGCCGATCCGGAGTTGACTGAAGTTGCGCGAAAGCATTCGGTGGACATGTTTGCGCGAGGTTATTTCGCGCACGACACTCCCGAAGGACTCTCGCCATTCGATCGCATGAAAGCAGCGAATGTTCGCTTCACTACAGCAGGCGAGAACCTCGCGCTCGCACCCACGCTCGGGATTGCGCACACTGGTCTAATGAACTCACCCGGTCATCGTGCGAATATTTTGCGACGCGAATTCGGGCGTGTCGGGATTGGTGTGATGGATGGTGGGATGCGTGGACTGATGATCAGTCAGGAATTCAGAAATTAATCAGCCACAGATCCGTGTTCCTCTGTGGCTGATTCTTAGTCTCGCTTCGCTTCTTTCGCAACGACATCAAACGTCAACTTCTGCACTCCACGAATCACCGTCACCGGCGTTTGCTTGCCGATGCGTTCGTCAGTGAGCTGCTTGTGCAGATCGTCGATGCCGCGAATCGGCTGTCCATCAAACTCGACGAGGAGATCGCCCGCCAGCAGTCCCGCTTCGCGCGCGGCACTCGTCTCGCCATTCGTCTCAAACGAAACGACCAGCACACCAGTCTCGACCGGCAATTGATAGAACCGAACGATACGACGCGGAATCGGGACGTTCTGTCCGGCGACTCCGATGTAACTGCGACTGATCTTGCCGTCGCGAATCAATCGTCCCGCAACGAACTTCGCGGTATCGATCGACGTTGCAAAACAGATCCCCTGCGCCGGTAGAATCATCGCAGTGTTGACACCAATCACTTCGCCACGCGAGTTGACGAGTGGACCACCTGAGTTTCCCGGATTCAACGCGGCGTCTGTTTGAATCACTCCATCCATCAGCCGGCCTGATTGTGCTCGCAGCGAGCGACCGAGGGCGCTGACCACGCCTGCGGTAACCGAGTACTGGAAGCCGTACGGATTTCCAATCGCGATTACCAACTGCCCGACGCGAATCGCCTGCGAATCGCCGAGTTGCGCCGGTACGAGGTTTGGCGCGGTGATGCGAATGACGGCGAGGTCTGTGTCAGGATCGTCGCCAATCAACTGCGCCTGGAACTTGCGTCCATCCATCAGCGTCACGTCGATCTTCGACGCGCCGTGCACCACGTGACTGTTTGTGAGAATGAAACCGTCTGGGGTGAAAACGAAACCCGATCCACTGCCGCTTACTTCATTGGGACCGGAACGACCCCGACGCCCGCGATTCGAGCGGGCTGTTACCTGAATATAAACAACCGAGGGACTTACCCTCTCCGCGGATTCAATAACCGCGCGCGAATAGGCATCAAGCAACTCTCCTTCATTACTAATGTTTGTTTCAACTGCGTACTGCATTTGTATCTCCTGATAAATTTTCTGTCTGGGGTAATAAGATCATACGCTTTTCTGTCAAGCGCACTGCTTTTGTGCCTTTTTGCGGTTAATTCTTACCGTGGCACTTCTTATACTTTTTTCCCGACCCGCAGGGGCAAGCATCGTTGCGGCCCGGTTTTGGCGTCTCATACCTGACGGTCGGATTCTTCAATTCATCGCCCGTCACAAAGCGCCACTCCCCGTTTTCGCGTTCAAACAGGCTCTTTTCACGGTGAGTATGGTCCTCGCCATTCTGCGTAAACTGAGCCTCAAACGACACGAATGTCTTGTTGTCGTTGACAGTCTTTGTCTCGAGAATCTCGAGTCCACGCCAGGTTGATGTCTCGGACCATTCGTGGACAAACGCGAGATCGATTTCTTTGCGCGTGCTCGAGTGAGTCGACGAGACGATAAAATCGATCGCGCCGGTGACAAAAGCCGAATAGCGTGCGCGCATCAGCTCCTCGGCCGTTTGACTCTCGCGCGTACCTTGAATGATTGGCTGGCAACAATCGCCGAAGTTAGTACCGGACCCACAAGGGCAGGGTTGATTATTTTCAGTCATGACTACAGCTTACACAGATTTTGCAGATTTCGCAGACCGAAAACTGGTGCTATGATGCGCCTCACTTGGAGGACCGGACCATGCCGACTACCCAAATTAGTCGTCTCACAGTATTCCTCGTTTTAATAACCGCCGTGATTTCGTTCGCACTGCTCGACTCGCCACGAACTGCGGCACAGGACCCGGCGTTTGAGGACGAACTCGAACAAGGCAAGCTGCTCTTTCGCCAACGCAAATATGACGACGCTTTGAAGAGCTTCAAACGCGCGAATGAGATGCGCGATAAGAAGTGCGCTGAGTGCTATGGCTGGATGTCGGAAACATACCTGATGTTGGAAGCCTACAAGAATGTCATCGATGCGGCGGACAAGGTGTTTGAAACCGCCGGCGGCGACAATCAATTGATGCTCAAGGCTTACAACAACAAGGGGCTCGCGCTACAGGCGTCGGCAGACAAGAAGGATCAAAAGAAGCTGGCGGCTGCGGAAGCTGTATTTCGGCAGGGAATAGCCATCCCGGGTGCGTCGCCAGTGCTTCGTTACAACCTCGGCGTGGTCCTGATGCAGTTGAATCGCGACGACGAAGGTGTTGTCGTGATGAAGGAGTATCTCAAGTTGCAACCGCGAGGCGGCTTCAGCGAGATGGCGCGCAAGCTGGCCGAGAATCCGCGTCGCGCGCGCGAGAACTTTGCGCCCGACTTTGCGTTCACGTCGCTTCAGGGAGAATACATCACGCTCGACGATCTCAAAGGCAAAGTAGTGCTGCTGGATTTCTGGGGCACGTGGTGTCCGCCGTGTGTTGAGTCAGTTCCAGAGTTGCGCAACTTGCAGAAGCGGTATGCGAAAGAACCGTCGTTTATGTTGATCGGAATCAGCTCCGATAGCGACGATGCGACGTGGCGTCAGTTCACCGAAAAGAATCGAATGGTTTGGCCACAATACCGCGACAAGGATCGAAAGATCCTGCAGGCTTTCAACATTCGTGCGTTTCCGACTTACGTCATTATCGATCACGAAGGGATTGTGCGTTATCAGAGTGTGGGGTTTAGCTGGATGCGAGCCGGCAGTCTCGATGATACGGTCAAAAAATACTTAAAGGTTGTGGCTCGCAATCAGGAGGCGAGGTAACCCGGATTTGGTAACACGGATTTGCGCGGATTGAGGAACGGATTTCAGTTCGTGAATGTTAGTTTGCCGATGGCGCCTTTGGCTCCTGCTCCCCAACCAACCTGTTTACCGCGTGCGAAGCTGAACGTATCGAAGCCCGGGCCGCTGATGGTTGTCCAGGTGCGCCCGTCGTCTGTTGAGTAGTCACCACCGGATGGGCCGACTGCGATCAGTGTCTTTGTTCCCGGAACATATTTGATCACCGAGCGAAAGCCTGAGAGTCCTTTGACGAGTGTCCAGGTGACTCCGCCGTCGTTCGTGATTGCCAGGTTGTTGATGGCTTCTGATTCTTTTCTGTAATCGCCGCCAGCGATGATGCCATGTTTGGCGTCGCGAAAAGCGATCGAAAAGATTCCGGAAGATGAGCCTGAGGCGATTGGTGTGTCGGCAACTTGCCAGGTACGACCGCCGTCGGCAGCGTGCAGGACGCGCGATTTAGCCGCAGCGCCTGTGCCGATCCACGCGTGCGATTTGCCGAAGAGGGCGATGTTGGTGCCGCTTGCCGCGAATGCTCCTTCGTTTTCCTGTGCCGGTGGCAGGTTCTCGGGCGGAACACGAGACCATGTGTTGCCGCCGTCGGCGGTCGTCAGTATGTAGAATTGTTTGTTGATTGAATCGCCGAAGACGACGCCGTGGTTTGCGTCCCAGAAGGACATTGCGTCGAGGAATGCTTTTTCGTCGTCGTTCTTGAATTGCAGTTTCCAGGTCTTGCCGGCGTCAGTGGTCTTGTAAATTCGCGAAGCTGGACCATTGCCGATGCTGAGGATGTACGCAGTTTGTGCATCGATCGCGTCGACGTCGCGGAAGTCGAGTGTCTCATCGGTGACTTTGAGTTTCTGCCAGCTCTGCCCGCCATCGACAGTCCGCAGTACTGTCGATCCCGAACCACTGGCCCACGCCACCTGCTCGCTCACTGCGCTCACACCTCGCAATCGCGCCGTAACTCCGCTCGTCTGCGTCGTCCAGTGTGGCGTAGCAAGCATGGTTACGATGAAGATAAATACTGTTTTGTGCATATCGTTCTACAGGTAACATGTACAGCATGATTTCGAAAAGAAAAAATACGGCATCAATTTCTTAGGATACAGTGGCGATAACGTCAAAGGCTTAAGTAACATCAAATTTAGAGGTTCTGCTCAAATTAGTGCCGGTTACTATTTAACTCCGAATAAGCTGTCTGCTGAGGATCGGTACAAGTATGCGGAAGGAGTTGACTTGAATACGTCGCTAAGTTACTTCACCGTTGCCAATCAGATCGACGGAGGAGGACCTCCGGCCCTCTCGGTAGGCTTTCCTTCTGGCTACGGCGTTAGCACCACAGGGGCAGTCCATCTACTAAGTCTAAGGCCGCTAATCGGCAAGGAGCCGATATCACCATGATGTCCAAGGCGCGATCACTAATGATTGGAATTGTTTTTCTCCAGATGCTTGTAGTGTCGGCGTGCGTGAACCCGAACAAATTGCCGGGTATCAGAGAAATTGCAGAGAAGGAAGACGCACGAGCAAATCAGCAGACCGATGAGGCGATCAAAGCCTCGCCGGCACTACAAGAATTGGATGCCTTCTGCACCAACCAGGTGCCACTCGCACTGGGATTTGTGAGACGGAATCGGCGCCTCATTCAAAGCGCCGGATGGCAGACATTGAGTTATAGCTACCAGTCAAACACAAGCTTCGAAAGTGTGAAACAGGAATACAAGAAGCAACTGGCCTCACCGGATTGGAGAGTAACCGTTGAAGAGAAGGTAAACCCGGAAGAATCGCGAATTGAATTTGCCGGCAATAATTACAGTATCAAGATCTATCATTTTCATTCGGGTGAAGATGATATCAACTACAAGATTTTCTGTGAAAGGTTAAAAGTTAAGTAGTGAATTACGTTGGGATTGTTGTATGGGTATCCCTCGCGGTTTACTGTTTTTTCTGTATCTGGTTTCCTGAGGTTCGGTTCATTTACTGGAGGGGAACTGATGCAAAGATAGGAGCCGTCGGTTATTGTGCCGCTACACTTGTTTTGTGGAGCCCTCTGCTTGCCTACTTCGACATTATTCCAGACCAGTACGGAATTCTTTTTTTTAACGTAGTGATGCTTATTGCCTTCCTTATCGCCGGCGTCAGTTATCTGGTGGATGCGAAAAAACTCTAGGATCTTCTCAAAGACAATCACTCGCACTCGCTTCGGCGCTTTCCAAACATGCGCGACACAAGCAGCCTTTGTATTTGGATCGCAAGGTTTGCAACGCTTCCGTGCTGAGTTTTACTTCGCTGCACCAGCAACCACCTAAATTAATTTCACACGCGAATGGTTCACCACACGCCGGGCATTGTTGTGCGCGATGGAGTGTCGGCAAGACGCGAGATAGTAACGTTGGTACTTTCATTTTTGATGACGTAGCGAGTTTTAGAATTCTAGCGGCCGGAGTAGTATTTGGACAACATGAAAACCATCGGCATCGTTGCCCATAGCGCCGAAGGGGCGGCGCTTTGTTTCCTAACCGCGTGCCACGAAGGATCGGTGCTGCTTGGCACGCACATGCATCCGAACATCGTGATGAGCGCGGTGCCGATGGCGCTGAGCTTGCCGGCGTGGGAAGCTGACGATCATACAGCGGTGGGGAAGTTCTTGGCGGAAGGTGTAAAGCACGTTGCTGACGGTGGCGCCGACTTCTTCGTTTGTCCTGATAACACGGCTCACATTGTGCTCGAGCAGATCGCGGGCAATTTGCCGCTGCCGGGTCTGCACATCGCACAAGTTGTTTGTCACGAGATTAAAAACAACGGATATCAGAATGTCGGATTGCTAGGCACTCGCTGGACCATGACAGGTCCAGTCTACAAAAAAGCATTCGAACAACACGGCTGGGACTTCCTCGTTCCCGACGAGCCCACGCGCGAGCTACTTAATACTGCAATCTTCGACGAACTCTGCTGCGGGATCTTCAACTCAAGCACGACCGATCTTTTCTTGAAAGCGATCGAGGATCTGAAAGCCCGCGGGGCGGAGTGTGTTATTCTCGGCTGTACTGAGATCCCACTTATCGTCACGCCGGAAAATTCTGCGTTGCCGACGTTTGATTCAACGCGACTGTTGGCGAAATATGCTGTTCTTGAGGCGATAAGCGATCGACCCCTCACAAAGTCTGGTTGGCTACCAATCGTTTAGCCACAGATAACACCGAACAGAGCCCAGATCAGCCTCCCAAGTTTAGTCTCATTCCCCCACAACACCAGCACACTCAAACTTTGGAGGAAAACAATGGCTGCAAGAACCTTACTTCTAGTCTTGACTACAGTTTTATTGATCACGACCGTGAAGGCGGCCGCGCCCGTGGGCCAGACGATCTGGATACGCGCGTCTGCAACCGGTCTGATTGTTTCAGCGGATCAAAATCGCGGAACGTGGGCGCCACTCGTTGCCGATCGATCGACGGTAGATGCGTGGGAACAGTTTCAGGTGGTTGACGCAGGCGGTGGCTTCATCGCCTTCAGAGCGATCGGAACGGGTTTGTTTGTATCGGCGGATCAAGCTCGCGCAGCTTTCGCACCACTCGTCGCCGATCGTGGAAGCATCGGAACGTGGGAACAATTTACGTGGACCGACATCGCCGGAGGTCAATTCACCCTCAGAGGCCGCGCCACGAATCGTTTTGTATCGGCCGATCTCAATCGCGGCACATTTGCTCCGCTCGTATCCGATCGGCAAGCCGCAGGAATGTGGGAACAGTTTAGCTGGGGTGCAGTTGGCACACAGCCGCCCGCGGGCGCGCCTCCGGGTTTCTCCAACCTCGTCTGGTCCGATGAGTTCAATGGCTCGACGATCAGCTCGGCAAACTGGGGCTTCGATCTCGGCGGCGGTGGCTGGGGTAACAACGAACTCGAGAACTACACCAGCCGGACAGAGAACGCACGCATTTCAAATGGCATGCTGATAATCGAAGCGCGACGCGAGAACTTCGGCGGTAGCGCTTACACGTCGGCCCGCATGAAGACGCAGGGCAAACAATCGTTCGGCATCAACACGTGGGTCGAGGCTCGTATCAGAGCGCCGCAGGGACAGGGAGTCTGGCCGGCGTTCTGGATGCTCGGCAACAGCATTAGTACCGTTGGTTGGCCCTCCTGCGGTGAGATCGACATCATGGAGATTCAGGGCCAGAACCCGTTTAGAAACTTCGGTACGATCCACTGGGCCGACGCCGGTGGCAATCACGTCTCGTTCGGAGGAATCTACAATTCGTCCACCTCGCTCTCGGCCGGGTTCCACACGTACGCGATCTCACGCACTGGAAGTTCGATCAAATGGTACGTCGATCGCATTCAGTACGCGGAGGCAAACATCTCGGGTGGAATCAACAGCACGTCCGAGTTTCAGAGTCCATTCTTTATCCTTCTCAACGTTGCAGTTGGCGGGAACTTTGTCGGAAGCCCCGACGGAAGTACCGTGTTTCCGCAGCAGATGCAGGTTGATTGGGTGAGAGTGTGGGGCAGCTGAGAATTATTTAGCCACAGACGGACACACGGATCGACACGGATTACATTTTCAATCTGTGTTCATCCGTGTAATCTGTGGCTAACTTCTTATGATCGGACAACTCCTCCTCCATTATCGTGTTGTCGAAAAAATCGGTGAAGGTGGCCAGGGCACTGTTTACAAGGTTATTGATACGTCGCTCGATCGCCCGGCAGTGATCAAGGTCCTTCCACCTGACCTCACGGACAGCGTTTCCAATCTCGCGCGTTTCGAACGCGAAGCAAAGCTCGCGTCTTCTTTAGACCATCCAAACATCTGCACCATCTTCGGACTGCACAAAGTTGGCGATATTCAATTCATCGCGATGCAGTACGTCGAAGGGCGCAATGTGCGTCAGTTAGTTAACGGACAACCACTGGATCTGCGCCAGGCATTGGCGATCGCGATCCAGGTTACTGACGCACTCGCTGCTGCGCATAGTAGCGGCATTGTGCATCGAGATATCAAAGCACGGAACGTGATGGTCACGCGTTCGGGGACTGTGAAGGTGCTCGACTTCGGTCTCGCGAAGTTGATCGAAGCGCCACACACAGGCTCTAGCGATCCACAGCTCACCGAAGTCGGCGTGCCTTATGGAACGTCGACGTATGCCGCGCCCGAACAGGCACAGGGCCTGAAAGCCGATCATCGTGCAGACATTTTTTCGACCGGCGTGTTGCTTTACGAAATGCTGGTTGGCACCTGGCCGTTCCGCGGCAAGACCGCGTTGGACGTGCGCTACGCCGTCGTCTACCACCAGCCAAAATCGATCATCGAAGCTAGAGGTGAAGACTCGCCGGCATTGCGTCGCATTCAGGAAATTCTCGACAAAGCACTCGCGAAGCTTCCCGAAGATCGTTACCAGAAGATCGAAGACATGCGCAGCGATCTTCAGGAAGTGTTACGTGAGATCGACGTCGACATGAGTTTTGGCAGCACGTTGACTGACGCCGGACCTGCGGCCGCGCCAGCCTGGGCAAAACCAAAATCTGTTTGGACCACTCCACGCAAGATCATCGCCGTACTTGCGGCTGTTTTGATCGTGGGGCTCGCGTTTATCGCTTTTCGCTTTAACCGCCCACGGGCTGAGACTGAATCGACTATCAGCTCGCTCGCCGTGTTGCCATTCACCAACAGCGATAAGAATAGCGAGTATCTCTCCGACGGCATCACTGAAAGCTTGATCGACAGTCTTTCGCGAATGCCAAACTTGAAAGTGAAATCAAGCAGCACCGTGTTTTACTACAAGGGCCGCGAGACCGATCCGAAAAAGATTGGCCGCGAGCTTGGCGTGCATGCGCTACTTTCCGGCACTGTCTCGCAAGTCGGCGACGATCTATCGGTGAGTGTTGAGCTGATCGACGTGCGCGACGACAGTCACATCTGGGGAGAACGTTACGGACGCAAAGTTTCAGAGGTCGTGGCGCTGCCGCAGCAGATCTCGCGCGATGTGGCGCAGCGTCTGCAATCGCGTACGGAGAACATGGATCACGCGCAGTTGACGCGAAACTATTCGCCCGATTCCGAAGCGTATCGTCTCTATTTGCAAGGTCGTTACAACTGGAACAAGCGAACGGTTGAAGGCTTGAAGAGCGGCATCGACTATTTCGGCAAAGCGATCATGAGAGATCAGGATTACGCGCTCGCGTACGCCGGACTAGCCGACTGTTATCTGCTGCTGAACGTCTACAACGTCACCTCGGCTGACGAGTCGTATCCGAAAGCTGAGGCTGCTTCGCGAAAGGCGTTGTCGATCAACGAGAGTCTGGCCGAAGCGCATACGTCGCTCGGGTTTGTTTCTTATCGTTACTATTTGAAATGGGCCGAAGCCGAGCAGCATTTCAAGAAGGCGATCGCGCTCAATCCGAACTATGCGACTGCACACCAGTGGTACGCCAGTTATCTTGCCGCAGTCGGTCGACTCGACGAAGCCGTCGTGGAAGCGAAGACGGCCCACGAGCTCGAACCGTTTTCACTTACGATCTATAGCGATTACATCCGCGGACTTTATTATGCCGGGCGTCTTGACGAAGCACGGACGGAATCGTTAAAACTCGCAGAGATGGATCCCAGCTTCGCGCGTGCCCATTATGAATTGGGACTGGTGCTCGAGGAAGAAGGGAAGCTCGACGAAGCAATTGCCGAATTCAAAATCGGACTGAAGATGTTGCCTGACAACGTCGCGGCGCTGACTGCGTTGGGTCACGCGCAGGCTCGCGCGGGCAAAAAGGCCGACGCGGAAAAGGTGATCGAAAAGCTTCAGGAGCTTTCGAAGCAGCAATACGTTTCGCCTTTTCAGACGGCGGTGGTTTATGCCGGGATGGACGAACGCAAGCTCGCGCTCGACTGGTTGGAGAAGTCGCGCGACGAGCGTTTCAACTGGTTGCCGTTTATCAAGGTCGATCCGGTGTTGAAGAACTTGCGTTCCGAGCCGCGATTTATCGAGCTGACAAAGAATTTAGGTCTTTAGCCACGGATCTTACAGATCAAAAGAAACGGATAAACACAGATAATATGAATCTTTCACGGCGTAACTTTATCTCGAGCAGTGCGAAAACTGCTGTTGCAGTCACGATTTTGCGATCGAGCGTGTTTGCGCAGTCGGCGGCGGTGCAACCAGTGTTTGCGCGGCTCGATGAGTTTATTGCGCGACACATGCGTGAGACGGGCGCGCCGGGAATGACGCTCGCGCTCGCAAATCGTGATGGGTTGATTCGTGTTTCCACTTACGGTTATGCAGACACGAAGGCGGGCTTGAAGGTGGCGCCGGAAACGATGTTTGAGATCGGATCGATCTCAAAGTCGTTTGTTGGCCTGTTGCTCTTGCAGTTGCGCGACGAAGGCAAACTCGATCTCAACAAACCGATTGCCGAGTATCTGCCGTGGCTCAAGATCAATTCGAAGTTCCAGGCGATCACAACGCATCACATATTGAGTCATACCGGCGGTCTTCCGGGCGCGCCGCTGCTGCTCGACGCACTGCTCGGCGAGCTTTGGACCGCGTGGGAGCCTGGAAAACGATTCCTTTATTCAAACACTGGCTACAACATTCTCGGTTTTCTGATCGAAGCAATCGATAAACGTCCGTTTGCCGAGTCGATGCGCACGCGCATGCTGGTCCCGCTCGGCATGACTGCCAGTTCGCCGATCATTACCAACGACCTGCGCAGGATGATGGCTATTGGGTACGAACCACTCTCGGAAGGCAAGCCTTTTCCAGTTAATGGTCCACTGGCCGAAGCGCAGTGGCTCGAGGTTGATATCGCTGCCGGAAGTGTCGCCTCTACGCCGGCTGACATGGCTAAGTACATGCGAATGTGGCTCAATCGTGGTGCGTTGCCAAAGGGTCGTTTGCTTTCGGAAGAAGGGTTCGCGCTTTTCACAAAGGCGGCGATCGATTCGCCGTATCGCGGCGAACCGGCGTCGTATGGTTACGGAATTTGGGTGAGCGACATTGGTGGCCACACGCGTCTTCGTCATACGGGTGGGATGGTAGCCTTTAGTTCGTCGATCGACGTTGATATCACCGGCAACATCGGCGCGTTTGCTTCTGTCAACGCAAACCTCCGTGGCTATCGACCGGTGGCGGTAACGAAATACGCGGTCGAGCTCTTCAATGCGTCGGCGGCAGGAAAAACCCTACCCGAACCACCGTCGCCGCCGCCGGCGCCGGATGAAGTGAAGAACGCAGCCGACTATGCTGGAACATTTACATCACCCGATGGAAAGAAACTCGAGCTCGCAGCGGAAGGAAATAAACTGATTCTCGTGCTTGCGAACAGAAGAGTCGCTCTCGAACGCGTTGGAGGCGATCGCTTTCTCGTGAAGCATCCCGACTTCGACACTTATACACTCGGATTCGTGCGTGAGAACCAGCAGGTCACACAGGCGGTTCATGGTCCCAACTGGTTTTTTAGTGAGAAGTACACCGGGCCGAAGACGTTTGATGTGAAGAAGGAATGGGAACCGTTTGTTGGTCACTACAACAACGATAGTCCGTGGTATGGCGACACGCGGGTGGTGATGCGCAAGGGCCAGCTATTTGTCGATGGAACTGCGCCGCTCGTACCGCGTGGCGATGGAAAGTTTGGCGTTGGCGATCCGGAGGCGCCGGACTGGATTAATTTCGAGTCGATCGTGGACGGACGCGCGATGCGATTGAACTACTCCGGGATCATCTTCCGGCGTGCGTTCACACCGTAGTTTATCCACAGATTACGCAGATTACATCAACAGTGACTCAACTCGATGCGCGTGGACCATCTCCTCACATGGCGACCACGCGAAGACGGTAAATTTTCCATCTTGCGAGGCGACTAACGCGAGTGAGTCACGCTGATCGTAAACAAACTGTGCGGCGGATAGGTGACGCGTGCCGCCGTGCTCAGTCGGTTGCACGACGATCGGAAGATTCCCGACGACCGGTTCCGTGATCACCCACCTATCAACCGGTGGACTGCCCTCATGCCGCCGTATCTTTGCCCCAAACGCAAGCACTTCATACTTGTCGTTGATAATCGTTGCGCCGTCGACCGCCGTCAATCCGCCAATCGTATCTACCGCTCGCCGAACCGCGCTTTCCCATTGCCTGCGATCTTCTTCATCTTCTTCGTTGACTTCCTCGCGAACGAGTTTCGAGAGAGCCGTGAAGGAAGGCGTGATCGAGTAAAGAATCGGTTGCGCAATCGAATCGCGCCAGCGATCGGAACCTGAAGGCACAACCAACAAACTGCCGCCATGTCCGTGTGCACGCATCGACGCGCTCAATTGGACGAGTACGTTCAAAGAGTGCTGTGGTCCATTCGTCGCTGCGGCGGTGAAGGCAAGGAGTGCTTTCAGCAAGGATGGGCAGTCAGGCAGGCTCGTGCCTTTTTCGTCGATGACTTTGACCACTTCTCCCTGGAGCACGGCCACGTTTGCATACTTGCCGATGCCGTCGAGACGGCGATGTTTGACGACCAGCAGTCCGGGCTCAATGTCCTCGAGCACGAAACAGAAACTCGGAACCGTTCGCGTCGTCCCCCAAACTTTCAACTCATCGCCGTGGTTCCAAACGCCGAGATGAATCTCCGGCCGCTCGACGGCGGGCGCGAGTTTCGTCAGCACGCCGGCGGTCAACGGCAGCGGATGCTCGAAGACCATCGGTTGTTTCGCATGTTCCGGCGACAGGTAAGCCATCGAGATCTTTGGAAAGCGACCTTCCTCCGGTCGAAAGCTGGCCCAGAAAGTCGCATTGATGATTGCCGCAATCGATTCTGCATTCGGTTCGGGTGCAAGGTCGTCTTCGCCCATCCTGCGTGCTTCGGCAAGCTGGCGTTTGAAGTGTGCCTCGACGACAGGCGCTACGGTCTTTGCTGCGTAATAGGTTGGGTGCGTACTCATAAATCTATTTGCCTGTGAAGAGTGTATTCTCATCCACAAAACAAAGGCCATTGCCCCACGGATCGTTGGCGTAGAAAGAGAGTTCACCCCAGGGTCGTTTCACCAAATCGCCGGCGCTGGCGCCGTGTACGTCGTCAGTGGCAAGACACTTCAACTCGCGCGCTCGTTCGTAAACAGCTTCGACATCCGGGACAGCGAAATAGATGTAGTCGGGCGTTGCTTGCGGTTTCAGATCGGTGGTGCCCCCGCCGGTCACGTCGACAAGAGCCAAAATCACCGGACCACAGTCGATATAATGACGCGAGCCACGAGGAATTCGCCGGCCGCGGTCGCCGAGCAACGTGCCGTAAAACTCCTCGGCTTTGTCGAGATTGTCCACTTGTAGAACGATCCGGTAGAGTGTTGATGCCATTTTGGTTCCTTTCATTGGAGCTTGAAACCACAGATTAACGCAGATGAAGACGGATTAAAAATGAGTCGCGCTGAACCATTTCCATTTGTGCTCGATGAGTTGGAGCCGCTGCGTCCGAGGGTGAAGCATGCTTTTGGCTTTACGTACGTCTATCTCGACGACAAGCTTTTATGTTGTCTGCGCAATAGCGAGAAGAAGCCGGCGACGAATGGCCTCTGGTTGTTTACGACTGCGGAGCACATTGACAGTCTGGGGCGAGAATTTCCGGACCTGCCTCGCCGCAATCTCTGGCGCTCGCGCGATAAAGCATGGGTGGTGCTGGCATCGCGTCTGGAACAGTTCGAAGAATACGCATTCAAAGCCTGTGAGCTAATTCTGAACGGAGATCGTCGTATCGGCCGGCTCTCACGCGTCCAACGCATCTGAACTGATGGATATTCAAATCGAGGCGTTGGCCGAAACGATCTGGAATTATCACCTGATGAAGCATCAGGTTGCGAAAGCTGACGCGATCCTCGTGCTTTGCAGTCACGATGAGCGAGTTGCCGAACGAGGCGCGGAATTATTTCTCGAACGCTGGGCGCCTTTACTCATCTTTTCCGGCGGTCACGGCGCCATCACGAAAACACTCTGGAGCGAACCCGAAGCGGAGCGTTTCGCTCGTATCGCAGAGAGCATGAACGTGCCGCGCGAAAGTATTCTGGTTGAGCCAAACTCGACCAACACCGGCGAGAACATCAAATTCACGAAGCAGCTTTTGGCCCAGCGCGGTCTCGACCCGCAAAGGTTCATTCTCGTGCAGAAGCCTTACATGGAGCGCCGCAGTTACGCAACGTTTCGCCAGTTCTGGCCCGAGAAAGAAGTAGTTGTGACGTCGCCGCAGGTGTCGTTTCGGGAATACCTCGCTAACTATGCGAATGGGCATATCTCGTCGGCGGATGTAGTCAGTATAATGGTGGGCGATTTACAACGAATCAAACTCTATCCGGCTCTCGGATATCAGATTCCACAGGAGATTCCGGACGACGTGTGGGCAGCGTTCGAAACACTCGTCCGCGCCGGTTACGACAAATATCTAATTCACAAATGAATGAGGAGACCCGAATGTTGAAGCGAATTATTTTGCCTGTCTTATTATTTGCCACCGTCGTGGTGGCCCAGAATGGCAGCACGCGACCTTACCCGATTGACAACAATCATTCTACTGTCGGTTTTACGGTGCCGATTCTCGGCGGTATTTCGCAGGTCAAAGGAAAGTTCACTGACTTCGCGATCACAATCAACAACGACGAGAAAGACATCACGAAGTCGTCTGTCAGCGTCGTCATCAAAGCCACCAGTGTGAATACGGGTATTGAAGGACGCGATCGACACCTCAGGACCGCAGACTTCTTCGACGTAGAAAAGTTTCCGGAGCTCACTTTCAAGAGCGAGCGGATCGAAAAAAAGGGAAAACAGTTCATCGCGCATGGACCACTAACGATGCACGGCGTGACGAAAGAGATCGCTTTGCCGTTCACCGTCACCGGCACATACAAGAACCCGACCAACAACAAGATCGCTGTGGGCTACTCGGCGAACATCGTCCTGAACCGTCGCGACTTCGGCATTAATTTCGCACGACCGGACAGTCCAACTTTCATCGGCGACAACATCACAGTCGAGATCGAATTGGTGACCCGGGCGCTGGATCCGAAATAAATCCGTGTTATCCGCGGCCCTAATTAACAAACCGTCGAAGCTGGACGCTGATCGCAAACCCGATAGCGATAAACGTAGCAATGAGCGACGCGAGGCCGGCGCTCATTAAGGGCAGGGGAACGCCAATCACCGGCGAGATGCCGAGGGCCATTCCCATGTTGATGAAGATCTGAAACGTCAGGCCGCCGACGAACGCCATGATGAAGAGCATGCCCATTCGATCGGACGAGCGTCGCGCGCCAGTGATGAGGCGTGAGAGCAGGATAACGTAAGCAAACAGCACCAGGATGCAGCCTACGAATCCTGTATTCTCAGCCGTCACCGCGTAAATAAAATCAGTGTGTGGCTCGGGTAAGAATTTCAAACCGCTCTGTGAGTGTGCAACCGATGAGCGAGACCCGAACATTCCTCCCTCGCCGACCGTGATGATCGACTGCCACGTGTGGTATCCGATGCCACGCTTGTCAGCCTTTTCCGGGTCGTAAATGACGTTGATTCGTTCCTGCTGATACCCTTTCACGGCGCCGGTTTTCACGCCTACAACATAAGCGGCAGGAATCATGACGACCGCGAGCGCCGCACTGATAATCACCAATCTCATTCTGATCGCGGATAAGAAAAGCACGACCGCAAGAATCGGCATATAAGTCAGCACCGAACCAGCATCAGGCTCGAGCATAATCAACGCGATCGGAAGTCCAAGAATCAGACCGCCAACAATCATCTCCTTAATCGATAGCACCTCGACGCGGTTTTTCCCGAAGTAACGCGCGAGCATCATCGCCGTCGTCACTTTCACAAACTCGGACGGCTGAAACTGACCGATGCCCGGCACTTTGATCCACGCTCGCTGGCCGTTGATCTTCAAACCGATTCCCGGCAAGAGGACCAGGACCAGCAGGATCAAACCAAAGACATAAAACGCCGGTGCGAGATTGAGCAGTTTGCGGTAGTCGGTGAATGCGATGGCCAGCATCGCCACCAGTCCGATTGTGAGTCCGATGAGTTGTTTGACCCAGTAGGTTTCGGTTGGCTGAGCATTGCGGATCTGGAGCGTGCCGAACAGCACGATGCCGATGGCAAGCAGCACGAGCAGCCAGTCAAAATCACGCCAACTACGTTTGTGAATAATTGCGACCATCTAATCCAGAGATTACAGAGATTAGTTTATTACTGCGGTTTGTTGTGCGGCGGCGACGGGTTTGGGCTTCGCGGCCGGCTTGGCACCGGGAGCCGGAGCTGCCGGAGTTGTTTCTTTCTTTGCTATTTGTTTTGACGCCGCGCCCGGAGGTTCTTCGTGGCGAGTCTTGCGATAGTAAACGTCGTAAACGCCGCGAACAGCAGGAGCGGCGTGCGAGCCGCCGAAACCAGAGTTCTCGATCAGTGCCACCATCGCGATCTCGGGTTTGTATGCCGGCGCGTAACTGACAAACCACGAGTGGTCCTTGTTCTTGCCGGTGTCCTTGCCGAGTCCGACAACCTGCGCCGTTCCTGTTTTGCCGGCAATGTCGAAACCTGCCATCTGAATGCGCGAGCCGGTGCCGCCGGCGTTCACCACACGCCACATACCTTCGACCACCGCCTGATCGATCGCTTCCGGAATCGGAACGATCTTTGGATTTGGTCGTGACTGATCGAGCGGTTGGAAGGAGACTGGGCCATGATAGTCCGGCGTTCCCGGATTGCCGATCGGTTTGACTTCCTTCAACAGGTGCGGCACGTAAAGATGTCCATCGACGCTGATGCCCGCGATTGTTCTCAACAACGAAATCGGCGTGATGATGTCGTACACCTGACCGAATGACGCGTAGACGGTATCGATGTCGCGCCACTCCGGATCGCGCGGCTGCATCTTTCGTTTGAATTCGCGCGACGGCGTCCAGCTAATGACTTCGTTTGGAAGATCGATGCCGGTGCGTTTATTAAGATCAAACTCGTCAACCATCTGAACGATGCCGTCGATCCCCATCTTCAATCCGAGACGATAAAAATAACCGTCGCACGAGTGCGTGATGGCGGTCCTGATATCCGGCGAGCCGTGATTGCCCATGCAGCGCGTGAACTTGTTGCCAACCTGGATACCGCCGCCACAGACCAGGTTCGAATGCTCGAGCGTGATTGCACCCTGCTTAAGACCGGCAATCGCCATCGGGATCTTCCAGGTCGATCCCGGTGGGTAGCGACTCTGAACGGCGCGGTTGAGTAACGGTGTTTCCGGATCGTTCAAGAGGGCGGCATACTCCGCGCGCCCTTCTTTAGTCGTGATTCGCTGTGAAAAAATGTTTGGATCGAATGTCGGATACGACGCGAGCGCGAGAATTTCGCCGTTGTTGGGATCCGCGGCGATTAGTACGCCGCGGTGCGTAACGGAATTTTTCAGTTGATCCTCGGCCGCCAGTTGCAAATCGAGATCGATCGTCGTCACGAGATCGCGGCCGGGTATCGGCGCCACCGTTTCGATCTCGTCCTGAATGCGACCGCGACTATCGACGACTACTTCGCGATAACCATCCGTACCGCGCAGATAATCGTCATATATCTGCTCGATACCGCTCAGGCCGATGATGTCGCCGGGTTTGAGACCTTTGTCTTTATAACTCTGCTGCTTGAGTTGTTCCGGACTGATTTCGCCGACGTAGCCGAGCACGTGAGCAAGCGATCCATTCGACGGGTAACGACGCTGCGGTTGCTGCTCGACGCGGAGTTCCGGGTATTCGAGATTGTGAGACTCGACCCAGGCGATATCGCCCTGCGTCGCGTCTTGTTTCACCTGAATTGACTCGAACGCCGGCATCGTTTTTACCATCTCGAAGTAATCGCGCAGGAAGTCTTTGTCGACAGAAAGACCTTCGGAGAGTGGCTCGATCAGTGCCGTGAGATCTTTGTCTTTTACGTCTTCACGCGAGAGGAGGACGTTGTAAATCGGACGCGAATCGACGATTACATGGCCTTCGCGATCGAAGATGACCCCGCGTGGCGCTGGAATCGGCAACCGGCGACGTCGCTGGTTTTCAGCAATCTCGGCGTACTTGTTCCCTCTGACAACCTGAAGCACGTAGAGACGAACACTGAGCGCGCCAAGCAGCACAACCACCAGCACCTGGACAAAGCGAAGGCGAGCCCGCAGGTTTTGAGATGTGTCTTCGAATTTCATGGCTTAGTACTCGTATTTGGTGCTTCGTATCTTGTACTTAGTTGTCTCAGATTATCTCCGGCGCAACGGCCCCGTCGACCGTCTTGCCACGCGACGGCGAGTCGCAAACTGGCGTTTTTGTGCCGAACGCTCGGCCACGATCGCATCGAGCAGGTACAGCGCCAATGTTCCGACCACCGTGGTTGCAATCAGCTTGT
The DNA here is from genome assembly GCA_036401595.1 of Pyrinomonadaceae bacterium. GTDB lineage: Bacteria > Acidobacteriota > Blastocatellia > Pyrinomonadales > Pyrinomonadaceae > PSRF01. Next base: position 2,649 of record DASWUM010000154.1, on the reverse strand, counting down.
AAGACATCGTCTGCACAAACGGCACAGTCGGTGGATAACCCAACACCCTGTGCCAGAAAACGTAGATTGCCGAGTCGAGCAACGAACCGGCTGCCAGCACCGGAATTCTCAGCAACGGATTTTCAAGATTTACGCGTGTCGCAGCGAAATAGATGATGTACGCGGTCAGTGTCTTTGAAAAACCGCCTGCGCCAACTAATCCGCCGCTCCCGGCGTCAACAATCAGTCCCGCGAGTGTGCCCACGAGCAACGCCTTCCAGGCGTCACGTTGCAAAGCAATGTAAACAACAACTACGAGGGGGAAGTCGATGTATGCCAGCGGTCGCCAAACGTCTCGCAGCAGAAGCTGCAGCACAATGGCGACCGACAAAACTACGGCAATCTTAATATGCGACATACGAGCATTGCCGATCGGCGATTAACGATAAATCATCTCCTGGTTCTTTCGGGCGTTTGCGGACTTGCTTCGGGTACTGACCTGGGCGGGGGGCGGTAAAGTAGTACGGCGACTTCCTCCAGATGATCGAGTTGGGCGCCGGGCTGAATGAGAATCTGGTGCGCCTGCGTCGCCGTTCCGTTTTTCACTTCGACAACTCGACCGACATTTAATCCCGGCGGATAGATTCCATCCTGTCCGGTAGTCATCACGTAATCGCCGTTCTCGACTTTCTCGAGACCGGAAACATAACGCATTTCAATCAGCGCGACACCGAGATCCGCACGGCCTCTGATGGAACCGAGTGCACCGGACTGGCCGAGCTGGCCCACGACTGCGCCGGCGCCGGCTTTCTCGTCAGTGATCAGCATGACCTGCGATGCCCACGGACTTACCGTGATGACGCGGCCGACGATGCCGCCGCCACTCACTACCGGCATGTTGACGGCGATTCCCGAACTGCTGCCGCGATTGATCGTGATGGTGTTGAACCACACCGATGGATCGCGAGCAATGACACGAGCCGGCACATTCTTGATGTCGCTCTGTTCGCTTAGATTTAACAGCGTTCTGAGGCGTTCCGTTTCTGCGGCTTCCTGTTTAGCAGTGTGAAGCTCAGTTTCAACCTGCGAGAGGCGTTCTTTTAGCTGCTCGTTCTCGCGCGCGGTGCTGCGGAAGTTCCAGATTTGCTGAAAAAAGCCTGAAGTTGCGCCGCTCACTTTTGACGACGTGCTTTGCAGCGGCGACGCGAAAGTTTGCGCCCAGACGCGCAGAATCTTCTGCCGCCCGTCTGCGTCTCTGGCATCGATAGCCATGATGACGAGATTGGCGAGTAGCAGGCTCACGAGCCAGATGGGAGCTCGCTGTCGAATTTCTTTTTGTGTACGAACAAAAGCCACGCGCTAAATCCAGTCCACAGATTACACAGATTACATTCCACTAACCATCGTGTTTTCCCACTTAACGCGCTTGAGCAGATCGAAGTCCGACAACATTTTGCCTGTGCCCAACACGACTGATGCCAAAGGATCGTCGGCGAGTGAAACCGGCAATCCGGTTTCGATTGAAAGACGTTTGTCGAGATTCTTCAACAGTGCACCGCCGCCGGTTAGTACGATGCCACGCTCCACGATGTCTGCTGACAGTTCGGGTGGAGTTCGTTCAAGTGCGACGCGCACGGCGTTGATGATTGTCGAGATCGAGTCAGCGAGTGCTTCGCGCACTTCCTCGTCGGTAATCGTGATCGTCTTCGGGATACCTTCGATGAGATTGCGGCCACGCACTTCATACGAGAGTGGTTCATCGAGGGGATATGCCGAGCCCAGCTCGATCTTGATCGCTTCGGCTGTTCGTTCACCAATCAACAAGTTGTACTTCCTCTTGATGTACTGGATGATCGCTTCGTCCATCTCGTTCCCGGCGACACGCACGGCGCGCGAGTAAACAATTCCGCTCAAGCTGATCACTGCGATGTCGGTGGTGCCGCCGCCGATGTCGACGACCATGTTTCCATGCGGCTCGGTAATTGGGAGTCCGGCGCCGATGGCTGCTGCCATCGCTTCCTCGACGAGATAAACCTCGGAAGCTTTGGCGCGATAAGCCGAGTCTTCGACCGCACGCCTTTCGACCTGAGTTATCTCCGAGGGAATACCAATCACGACGCGCGGGCTGACCCACGTTTTTCCGTTGTGGGCCTTGCGAATGAAGTGCTGCAACATCTTTTCAGTGACTTCGAAGTTAGCAATCACGCCGTCTTTCATAGGCCGGATGGCGACGATGTTGCCCGGTGTGCGGCCCAACATGTCTTTCGCATCGCGCCCGACGGCTTCGACCTGATTGGTTACTTTGTTAATCGCAACGATGGAGGGTTCAGACACGACGATGCCGCGCCCTTTTGCATAAACAAGGGTATTTGCCGTCCCGAGATCAATGGCAAGGTCACTGGAAAACAGACTGAAGATAGATTTGAAAGCCATCTAGACTTATTCACTTCCCGTGGTTGTAGAATGGAACTTCGGGTGGGATCGGCGGTAAATTCAGTAAGAAGCGAGTCCCTGTTGTCGCTCTTTACCCCCCTTAGACGCCCAAACACGTCCGAAATCCTAAGATACACCCTGAACATACACGGCGTAAACTGGAAACTTTACAATAGTTATCTATTCAAAGTAACGCCGAAGGCGTTGGCTAATTTCAGCCCAGGGTTGGAGCGCAGC
>DASWUM010000153.1:0-19140 GCA_036401595.1 Pyrinomonadaceae bacterium | reverse complement strand
TAGCGGATGGGTAAGTCCATGAAAATCAAGAAGGCTAGGAATATTGCATGCTGATCGTTTACCCATCCGCTACCGCGGACGGTACTGACCCCGTCCAAGCACGATTCCGTACTTTTGGCCAAAGCCTCTCGGCCCACAAATGAAAGAAGCCGCCGGATGTCCGACGGCTGCTTCGTCCTGGCTCCTTTTACTCGACGCTGTCGAAATCGCTGTGCTTCGTCCGTCATACTAACGACTGGGGTTCAACCACGAGAGGAGAACAAGATGCTATATGCTTTATTAATTTATGAGAAACCGGACGACTTTGCGCGGCGCGATTCGCCTGCCGAGTCGGAAGCATACGCCGGCGCCTGGCGCGCGTATCACCGTGCCTTGCTCGATGCTGGGATCTTCGTCGGCGGCAAACCATTGGACGCGCCCGAAACCGCGACGACGGTGCGCTTGCGCGATAACAAGCGCGAGATCCAGGATGGGCCCTATTCCAACACGAAGGAGCAATTAGGCGGGTTTACCCTCCTCGAACTGCCTTCGCTCGATGCCGCATTGGAATGGGCGGCAAGATGTCCGGCCGCTTCTTACGGTACCGTGGAAGTGCGGCCCATAGCCGTCGAAATGGAGCCACGCGTCACCGTTGCAAACTCGAATTCATGAGCCGGCCCACCGCGCGGTCGAAACGGTTGCGCGCGAATCCTACGGACGCCTCGTGGCGCTGCTCGCAGCACGCACGCGCGATATCGCGGGCGCTGAAGATGCATTGGCCGACGCATTGGTGGCGGCATTGACGAATTGGCCTCGTGACGGTATTCCGAAGAATCCGCAAGGTTGGCTCTTAACGGCTGCGCGCAACCGCCTCGTAGATCACGCGCGACATCAGCAGGTACACGAGCATAGCACTCCAACTTTGAAACTCATGACGCGCGAGTTTGATGAGAAGTCAGATCCCGATGAGTGGCCCGACGAGCGTCTCAAGCTCCTGTTCGTGTGTGCGCATCCTGCCATCGATCCAAACATCCACACCCCGCTGATGTTGCAAACAGTTCTGGGGCTCGATGCGGTGGCAATTGCACGAGCTTTGCTTGTCGCGCCGAAGACGATTGGACAGCGGCTGGTACGTGCCAAGACCAAGATCCGACAAGCGCGGATCGCGTTTGAGATTCCTACGCCGGATCAAATTCCCGAGCGCCTGGAAGCGGTGCTGAACGCGATCTACGCTGCCTACGGCAACAGTTGGGAGGACGCGAGTGGCGCCGACCAACGAGTGACGGAACTCGGCCAGGAAGCAATCTGGCTCGCGCGCGTGCTGCGTAAGCAAATTCCGGACGATCCGGAAGTCTGCGGCCTGCTGGCGTTGATGCTCTATTGCGAGGCGCGACGCCCGGCGCGTCGCAGTGCTGAAGGCAGATTCGTGCCCCTCTCCGAGCAGGATCCAAAAGACTGGCACATGCCGCTGATCGAAGAAGCGGAAGGTGAACTCGCGGTAGCTTTCCAAATGCGGCGACCAGGACGATTTCAAATCGAAGCTGCCATCCAATCAGTCCACGCTGAACGTGCTCACACAGGTCGCACTGACTCTGCTGCCATTGCTGCGTTCTACGATCAGCTCGTGCAACTCGCGCCTTCGATCGGAGGTGCGGTCGCGCGTGCCGCGGCGCATGGCGAAGTCGGCGGACCCGAAGCAGGACTGACTCTCCTTGATCAGATCGACTCGCAGGCCGTGATCTCCTATCAACCGTATTGGGCTGTTCGCGCTCACCTCATGGGACAACTGAGCCGTACGCAGGCTGCTGCCGAAGCGTACGACCGCGCTATTGGACTCAGCGAAGACCCCGCCGTCCGTACTTTCCTGACTGAACATCGCGATCGTTTGACACTTCAGTAAGCAATCGCCTCAGTAAGTAATGGTTAACCCGCCTGTAGAAATCAGTCCCGTTCAACCGTCACTACCATGAGAACGCAAGAAGGAGTCAAAAACAATGTGTCCTATATGTATGACAAACGCCGCGCTTTTGGTTGCAGGCGCTACTTCGGGTGCCGGCGTGCTCGGTTTCGTGGCGGTGAAGATTCGCGCTTTGCGCCGGCATCGTCGCGAGCCACGCACGGCGCAACTGGATTCAAAGACGAGTAAACGATGAGCGAATCAACAAGTCGGCAAGGAACAACAAAGTACCAGGAGAGAAACGTGAAGCAGAACAACGAGAAAAACATGGAAGAGCGTGTCGTAATGAAGACGCCCTCTATCGTATCGGCGGAAGAGTGGGAGGCTGCGCGTCAGCAACTCCTCGTGAAGGAAAAGGATTTGACCCGCGCTCGTGACGCGCTCGCCGCCGAGCGCAGGCGGATGCCGTGGCTAACGGTGCCGAAGAGTTACGAGTTCGAGGGGCCGAACGGCAAAGTGAGCCTTCTCGATCTGTTTGCAGGCCGGCGTCAGTTGATCGTTTACCGCGCGTTCTTCGAGCCTGGCGTTTTTGGCTGGCCCGAACATGCCTGCCGCGGCTGTTCCTTCGTGGCCGACCAGGTTGCGCACCTCGCGCATCTGAACGCTCGCAACACGACGCTCGCGTTTGCTTCGCGTGCGCCGCAGCCCGACATCGAGCGCGTGAAGGCAAGGATGGGTTGGCAGATGCCGTGGTACACCATCACAGACAGCTTCGACAAAGACTTTGGCGTGGACGAGTGGCACGGCACGAATGCATTCATCCGGGACGGCGAGAGCATTTTTCGAAGCTACTTCATCAACAGTCGTGGCGATGAGCAGATGGGTAACACGTGGAACTATCTCGACATCACTGCGCTGGGGCGACAGGAGGAGTGGGAAGACTCGCCGGAGGGTTATCCGCAAACGCCGCCGTACAAATGGTGGAACTGGCACGACAGCTACGATGCCGAGGCGTCACCTGATCCGAAGTGGGTCCAGATTTCCACTGCTGGAGAAGCTGCCTTCCGAAAGCGCGACGCGGATTGAACTCGAGTTTCTCTGCGGCCTCTGATTTAAAGTACTGTTTCAAAGCAGAGGCCGCAGAATTTTTGTAGAGGGGTCTAGTTCCAGAATATCCATCAGGGAATTATGCCGTTCGGCATGATCACTGAATTCTGCCCCACGCACTCTTCTTCCAATTGTCGATGGCATCTTCAGACAAAATCCATGGAGGCAAGGTCATTACTAAATATTCTGAAAGTGCCGCGACGTATGGTTCGTACATTTTGCGCATCTCGGTCAACTTATGTTCTGCGTCGGTTAGGTCTTCTGTCGAACTCGAATCTGATCGGATGATGGTGACCATGCGTTGAAAGTCAGCGTGTGACAGCCGATCGTTAGACGCGTGGCGCGTTGTAGGCGCGGTCCTGAAAACTTGAGCGATATCGACAATCGCGTGACGCGCCATCGCAAATGTAAGGCGCGCTTGCCATGCCGAGGACCCACCCATTCCAACCATTACGAGCGCACAGGTATCAAGAATTGTCGTCATCGCCGCCAACCACGACTGGTTGTCATGCTGTGAACGGAAGAAACAAAGTACTGGATAGGAGAGATGACTTTCCATTAATTCGGCGGCCCAGCGCTCCCAACTACTGAGAAACTCGTTGAGATCCGCGGCACTGTCGCTGGCGTTATGGCGGCGGAGCAGTTCTGCTGGACTGGAAGGTGAACCAGCCCTCTGGTCCAGGAGCGAAATGTTTACTTCACGGCGAGAGAAGGCTTGATACAAAACTGGCAGATAGCCAATGACAATGGCAAGCATGGCGAATCCAGTACCTGCCTCCACAACTGCAAGCGCACGTCCGAGCGGTTCTAAGGGAGTGATGTCGCCGTAACCCAGCGTGAAGAAGTTGGTTCCACTGATGTAAACGTACGTCCAGAAGTTGACGATCTCCGATGTATTGAGTCTTTCACTCAATGACCACGAGATGATTGCGTAACCGAAGATCACTCCGGCAGCCCAGAAACCAAGTAGCAGTATTAGTGACAAGGGTCCAAACAGCCCGAGATATTTTTCGCGTTGCTTACTAGATGTTAGTCGTTGCGTCAGGCCAGACCATGGCAGCCAAATTGATCTGTAGAAGAGACTAGCTAAGCGCAGGCGTCGAATTACGCGACGCGGTAGAATGATCGTCTCAAAGGCGTCCCATAGTATTGTCAGGATGAGAAGCACGCCCAGAGATGCCATTACGCGGTACATGTTCGAATCAGCGGGTTAGTAATAGTATCGATGCATCAAACTTTTGCACAGCCGTTAGAGCGGTGGTCTAGCTTACTCAGTTCTATCGAGAGTTCACGTCCGGTTGTTTCGATTGCTGCCTGCTGAAGGATTACAATCCAAATAAGCAAATTGGTCTATCATACTTAGGTATAGATCAATACCTTGGTATGAGTTATCGGTATGGCCAATGCTTGTGACAACTCTCGGGACTTGACGCGCCTTTAACGAACAGCATTAAATGTCACGCGAAACTTGAGCAACGACTTATGGACAAACAGAAACTGGAATATTTTCGTAACCTTCTCCTCGAACAGCGGCGTCAGGCAATTGAGGATGTCCGCACTGATAGGGCCACCGCGCTCGAAGGTGATGACGGCGTGGAGGATGAGGGCGAAATGTCAGAGTTGGACCTCAACCGTTCGACAGCCTTTACCCTCGCCAGCCAACAGTCGGAGTTCATCGAAGAGATTGATGAAGCGTTGGGCCGAATCCAAGACGGTACTTACGGACTTTGCTCCCGGTGTGGCAAGCCGCTAGATGAGAAACGACTCCAGGCCATGCCGACCGCTAAGTATGATGCCGAATGTCAGGCGGCCATTGAAGCTGCTCAAGGGATAGAAACACCCAGCCTCTAACTCACACCGGCGCCTAAAAGACACTTTGTAATATCGCCTGGTTTGACTGCGAGATAACCAACACCGCGATTCTTTACGCACGCGAGTCATGAGTATTCTCCTTTGCTGTTACGCTGCTACCGGGAAGGAAAACAGCACCTCAAGCGTCTAAAACTCAAAGGAGAAACAATGTTTGGACCACGAGCGATTCTGGCGGCGATAATTTTGAGCGTTTCGGTTTCGGCCTGCTCCAAAACAACGGCAGAGTCGAAAGACTATACATGGCGGAACGTAACCCCGGCCGCAAGCTATCCGACGGGCTACAACTATCCTGTTTTTGTAATGAACGGCGAAATGTTGGCGCTAAATAACGGGCCGTGGGTTTCCAAAGACGGCCAGAATTGGACCAGGACGGCAATGCCTGACAGCGGGTTGAATTCGGCTTATCAAAAGTTCGTGCAGTTTGACGGTGCCGTTTACGCGCTCGGCTCGATGAGTGGGAACTATCAGCAATTTAGTATTTCCCCAAGAATCATGCGCACACGCGACGGCCGAACGTGGGAAACTTTATCGGAGCAATCCAATCTGCCCAAGCGAATCTTCTACAGCACGATAGTTTTGAAAAACAAGATCTGGCTTATTGGTGGTTATGACGGCAAGGATTACTTTAATGACGTTTGGAATTCTGACGACGGCGTGAAATGGCAGCGCGTGGTAGAACACGCGGTATGGTCGCCGCGACAGAGTGCAACGTTAGTTCAATTTAGAAACCGCGTTTGGCTTTTTGGCGGCGGTGTGATTGATGGCGAGAAGGAAATAAATCCCGGCTCGCAAAAAGAAGTCTGGTCATCCGAAGATGGGACTAACTGGACGCAGGAAAAGATGAAAACCGAACGCAGCGGCGGAGGAACGCCGATAGTTTTTGACGACAGATTGTGGTTCGTCGGCGCGAATCGTAACGATGGTAATTTCGGCAACGCGGTGACGGTTTCCAGCGACGGTATAAACTGGCAGTCGCAATCAGCACCGTGGACGCCGCGTGGTGGAGTTGCAGTCTGGATTTTCGATAACAAACTTTTCATGACCGGTGGCAAGTATTCTTACACTGAACCAAACGGTGAAATAAAGTTTGTTTACAGTAACGACGTTTGGGTAATGAGCAAAGAGAATTGAGATCCCTTTTCTAAAGACCTGAACTCCATCCTTCAACAACCGCATCTGGATCGTGGTCAATGACGAAATTCGGTTGGATTCCGTGTTCCATAAATACTTTCAGAGCTGAGAGCACAAAGGTAAACCCTCCGGTTGAATCAATCGCCTGTGCTACGACTTCATCGTCAGTCCCCTTGAAGCCCCAGTTCCTGACTACAACGAAGGTCGTGTTATTACCGTTATCTTCGAAGGCCCACTCTACCGTGGTCGGATTCTCAGGTCCGTTCCACTCGATGAGGATTCGCCTATTTAATTCGATTACCTTGACGTCAACATACGTGTGGTGACCATACATTTCCCAGTCCCACCTGATCTGTTTTCCGGTCTCTAATCGACCGCTACCTTTTGAGAACCAGAAGCGGGATGTAATCGCTGGATCTACCAACGCTTCGAACACCTCTGCGACCGGCCTGCGAATCAGCAATTGGGCTTTGGCTACTGGCGCGACTTTATTTGTCATCAGATAAACTTCTTTCCTGCATTAGTGAATTATAGATTCGTACCTATCGCGTCTCTCAGTCACGCGAACGTTGCAGATGCTTTATATCTTCTGCGACTTCAGACAAATCATTATTCAGTTGATGTCCTCGGCCATTTAATTCGCGTATGGTTGCCTGCGGGAATTTCCGAGCGTATAGCGCCAAGTGCGCAAAAGGCACTACTTCGTCATCTCGGCTGTGATAAAAAATTAGTGGTCCATTCAAAAGAAGTTGCTTGGCATGATCTTTCGACAGCGCCAAAGTTTCATATCCCTCATATTTCCAGCCTTGATCGCCGCCCCAAAATGGCGCTGCAATAAGGAAGACTCCGGTCATCTTTTTCGAATCTCCTTCGGCTAGATATCTTAATAGGATTGAGGCTCCCAACGAGTGGCCCACGACAATGATTTTGCCGGCCAATGTCGCTGCGTTTTGTTCGATCTGACGCGCCCACGTCTCATAGTTGGCGTCATTTTCATCCTGCATTGCCGGATAGTGGACTTCATATTCGCGGCCCAGCAACTTACGCAGGCTGGCCACTAGCTTTTCATCTTCTTTATGGGCGCCCCTTCCCGCGCCTTGAATAAACAGTACCTGTTTGTTCATGACGAACCCATCTATATCAGATACATATTGCCGGACCTGCGCTTTCTTTAATTATTTTGATTGTGTTTTTAAGAAGGTGCCGACGACGAACAGGACAGAGTCAAGGTTCGGATCCTGGTCGGAGTGGGCGGCGTCCACATGTGCGTTACACAGCGGACCGTTTGAACCTGTTTAGGTCGGCATTTTCACATGCGGTCCTCTACCTGACTTCAATCATTGCAGCAAAGTGGATCTTTCCCGCTCGATAGTCTTCGTATCGGTACCTGCTACCAGGCGAAGAACTACGTCTCATGGCAGAGCGAATTAAATGCTTGAAACTGAATGGTGGAGCAAACGGGGTCGGGCCCTGACCTCCGCATTGCGAATTAGACAACCGGCATGTCGTTAAGTATTTGCCTTTTCGAAAGTTGCAGCCACCAAGGGAAATCAGGGTTTTGCGGTTCTTTCCTATTCGTTCCCAGCGCCTCACCGTGCTGTGCTGCAAATTCTGTCCACAAATTGGCCACAAATTTTTAGTTAATCGATCAGCCTTAGATTAGAAAGCACCGGCAACTAACGAAAGCGAGTGGCTTACCTGAGGATGCTCGATAACCAGGGACAGTGCGGCGAACTACCACAGAAGTCCTCACGCATTGACCACAATTAAGTCGTTGGTTGTACACCTCAGTGATCGTTCGTGGAAGTAGCGAGGTTACAAAGGGAGTTCTCGATGGAAGTAAACGTTGACTTTTCTTCCGAACATAAATAACCTTCCGGCGTTCTCACTCAAAGGCTGACCCCGAGCCTCTGCACCTCGTATACTCGCCATCAGCCCTTTTTCTGGAAGGGAGATCCTCTCATGAGTGCAACCAAGGATGTCATCCCCAATTCAGCCGAACCGCTGTCGGACAACTTAACGAAAGAGATAAAGCTGCTTCCACGAAGACATCACCTATCTCGGGCGACTGATTCGACGTCAGCGCCTCAAGCAAAGTTTGTTGTTAAGCTTGCAGTCATACTCTTCGTCCTCTTTTACATTTCCCTTTCGCTGATGCTTGTCGCGGATTCTTGGGTTGGAACTCAAAGAGCTACTCACTGGTTCATGGGAAATTCAACGGGCGCGGTACCGGCAGATTTTCTATCAGCCTTCTATTCTATAATCGGCGCCTTACTTGGCTGTGGTGTGCTTGAAGTCGTTAGTTTTCATAAATACGTTGCGGTCAAGCGGGACTTTCGGCCCGACCATGTTTGGGGGTATTTCGTGGCGCCGTGGCTGGCTGCAGTGCTAGGTCTCATTGTTTTTGCGCTTCTCCAGACTGGCCTACTTGTTTTTTCTGGAGGAGGATCAAGTGCTGGAATCGAACCCAAGAATCCGGCGATAGCCAACCTTGGCTTTCTGCTCACTGGGTTCTTGGCCGGTTTTGGTTGGTACGACATGGTTCTCTTAATTCGACGGATGGTTCAACGTTTTTTTCACGAGTCCAGTGAAGAAGGATTTGAGGGGCGAGATGATGGAATCACAGCTAGGATAGCGCGTGAGGGCGAAAAGGCTCCTACCGAACCCGCAAATGATGCATCGATTGATCAACCCGAGGCTTAATCACTGAGCCTCAAATCTCAACTCGAACTGCAGTCCGACTCAGCTTGTCCGCAAATTGTCCCCAAATGAAATAGGGTCGTCTTGTGATGGCGGCCGTGAACTTTTGACTTAAAATGGTCGGGGCGAGAGGATTCGAAATTCCGACCTCTCAGTCCCAAATCACAGGGTCGGCAAAAAGCTCAGTTTTTGCCATTTCAAAAGTTGCAGCCACCACGAGTTTATTAGGGTTTTGTGGTTTGTTCCAGTTCGTTACCAGCGCCTCACGGTCAAGTGCTGCGAATTCTGTCCACAAATTGGCCACAAATTTTTGGGGTGAATCCCGCGGTTGATCTCCAACCGTGGATTGGATCAGCGCCTTAACAAAAAGAAGCCTCTTGAACCAAAGCAAATCGCGCTCGACGCGAGAGCATGAGCATTCAAAATTGATTTCAACTCTTAAGGATGATTAATCGCTTCGGTAACAACCCTGAGAACCCAAGACGGAGTTTACCAACAGCTAGTTCGCGGCAGGTAAATTCGTCGCCGATTCTGCCTCTAGAAAAATTTTGAACATGCTTTCCAGTCGATTCATGACGGGATGAAGATTGTCGTTTAGGAGGTTTTCGATGTTCTGCTTAATCTCGGAGGCAAGTTCGGTCGAGCTGCGCGCCAGTGATTCCATCGATTCTAAACTTCCAATCAGCATGGAAGCCGTGTGGACGATTGTTCTTACGCCGTTACCAATCGAGTCATCAAAATAAATTCGCTTTTCATCGAAGAAATCAACTGCGGTTTGAAGATCGGAAAGGTCTTAAAGAAAAACTCCCGCTTGGTTTGACTCTGCCGAACTCTTTCCCATGCGGCTAAAACTTGCAGATCGTTCTGCACTCTGGCCAGAAGGGCGAACAATTCCTCAATAGCTGCCGCCCGTTTTTGATGAAGCAAGGAAAACTTTGTTTGAAACAAATAAAGCCTAGTCTGTAAGTCCCCCTGAAGCCGCGCCCTGTGCTCTTCGAGCTCCTTATTTATCTCCTTCTTGTAGTCCTCAATCTCGTTGACCACTGCAATCTTGTTTCTCTCGGAGACCTTCGAAAGCCAGTAGGCCACAAGAAGCTGCACGAGAATTGGGGGTGCTATGCTCAATAAAAAGGCTGACCAGGGAACACTTTGAAGGATTTGCATCGGTGAGATTCTTTTTTGAGAAAATCAGAAGTCTATTTGCTTTGAAGCGCGAAAGATACAGGACGATCGCCAGGCGTTGATCTCATTTCGTCAAGCGCACAATAACCGCGATATCATCTTCGCGACAACTTGTTTAGCCTTCAGATACTCGCAGGCAGGAGATTCAAGTGTGGCGTTCCGTCCGGGATTGAACCCGTGTCGACGCTGTGAAAGAGAAGCGACTTACAGGAATTCAACGGAAACCTGCGGCATGGATAGCAGCGTAGGTAGTCAAAGCACTCTGAGGAATCGTTATAGGATCCTTAATGGTCCGTATTCAACGAGTTGCACGATGATTTTGGTCTTGACCGTTGGAATCCTAAGTTTATAGGCCTCACCACTCATGACTAGATCTCGGTGTTGGCGGGCTCTCCAGGTGTTCTAGCTTCGATTAATTTTTCAATCTCTTCACTGCTCATACCCCACCCCGTTAATACTTTTATTGCAGTGTGAAAGTAAGGTTGCGTAAAGGGTACCTGTTCGTATAACGGTAGTATTACTTTGATTGTCTCCAACGCATAATCGACAGATTTCTCCTTATCCGGAACAGCCTTGAAGTAGAAGAAGGCTAAGTTCGAGAGAGTGCAGGACGCTTCAGGCAAATAAACCCCGGGATTTGCCTTTGCCAGATCCAATCTAATGGTGAGAGCTTTCTCATAGGACTTAGCCGCCGAGCCATAGTCTTCCATGTGGAAATACAACCGCCCGAGATTATGCAAAGCAGTAGCAACGTAAAATGGAATATCAGGTAATTTCGTTTTCGAAAGCGCTTTAAGAATGGCTAATGATTCCGTAAATTGTGCAAACGCCTTTTTGTAAGCCTTTCTTTCTGTGTTGATAGAACCGACATTACTTAAGAGCTTAGCGACGTCAAACAAATACACCAGGTCCTTCTTGGCCAAACGGCGGTATACCTTCAAAGCTTCATCGTAGCCTTGCAATGCTTTTCGATTGTCATTCAACTCACCGTAAAACATCGCAACGTTGTTGAGTCCGCCGGCCACCTGCGGCAAATACGTTTCTTCGTCAGCCTTGCTAAGCGTCTTGAATATCTCTAATGCCTCGAGACATTCCGCCAAGCCCTTTTCGTATTCATTCGAATCCCAGTGGAGGAGGCCCAGATTATTCAAAGCGCTGGCCCTCTCTTCTAAGGAGAGTTCTCGTTCAAAGTCTGTCAGGTATTTCCCGTAGTATTTCTCTGCTTCGTTAACCCAATTGTGTTTCCATAAGAAGACCGCATAATGAAAGACATTGTCTTTCGTTGCGTAACTCTTGATCGATTGTTCGAAGTATCGACGGGTATCAGAAAACCAATTCGGGTTCGAATAATCCAGCTGTGTTAATAAACCCAGGATAAAGAACTGCTCTCCGTTGCTTCTGAGTTTAGGTAGGGTGTCAGATTCAAATTCCTCGCGCTTTATGAGTAGCCGTGTTTGCTCGTCCTGCATCTGCTCAAGTTCTGTCTCCAGAACCGCTCGAGCTTCCCCAAACTCTCCTTTATCAAAGAACTCTTTTGCACGTTGTAAGCGTTCAGTGTTTATAGGCGTTCTATTGAACTGCTGAGCAAGTCCAAGAACATCCCGTTTGAATTGATCAATAAGGTTTTTGAGCTGAGCAATTTTTTGTGAGATCGCTAGACGTTCTGCCTCCTCAGTTTCAGGAGTAAGCGATAACAGCTTCTCCTGCGTTCTCAACTGCTCAAGCAACTCGTTGTACTGGTAATTCTTACCAATAAAAATATTGAATTCGGAGTCAGTAACATCCGTGAACGCCAGATTGCCGGAACCTGTTTGAATGATCTTCGCTTGGTTCTTCATTTATTGATATTGATTTGGCTTCGGTGGATTTCCTGCATGGCTATGTTCCCATCACCTTTTTGCGTAATTTGGCTCTTTATTGTTACCGCAGCTCGAAACTCGTTCAGAAGCGCCTCGCATTCGCGTGCCAGACCGGGATTGGCCTCCAGTTGTGTTCCAATCAACCCTGCAACTTGCTGCTGCAGTTCGGCGTTTCCAGGTTGATTCTCAAGGAGGTTCAAAGTAACAAGTTCCTCCGGCCTCAATAGCTCTTTCACTTTTCCGTAGATTTCCTTGCCATGTTCCTTAAGAAAACCACTTGCAATTTGAAGGGAAATAAATGTTGCGATAGTGATTGGATCCATTCGGAAATTACTCTCTCTCTCAGTTTTTTCCCTCCCGCCAGCAAGCTGTCGGGAAGTGCAATTCTAGTTTTCTATGTCGGTCATCGTCCGAAACACGCGCAATTTGACAAACCCATCGCCGCACCCATTATCTTACGAAACACTGCTCGCGTATTACGATTTGTTAAACTAAGCGCTACGCGCAGATAGAGCATTGCTTTTGTCAGATGTCTGAATAACCGATCATTCTTTACGCAATCCTTCTTCCCATTGCAATTCACCAAACAGTCAAGAGATTCTGCCCAGAAACAGAACTGTTCAACTTATTGGAGGAGTCGTCAACTCCACGCCCTCTATGTTCTGTCATCTGATTTCGGTCCATTCCCAGTTTCCCAAGATAGCTTCGCTGCTCTCATTGGATACCGAACCGGATATCGTGTGGACATGCAGCTTTCCAAAGAACTTTTTCGTATATGCCCTTCCTCCCAAATCGCGGTATGAAAGGTTGAGAGTGAACGGAGGCGCTCCCATGAACGACGCAGGAACCTGATTAAGGTCCGGTGCCGAAGCAAGGAGATAGATAAGTAGAGAAGTGAGGTGTCTCAACGCGAACGGGAATGGAAGGGCCCATCCATCGGGAGATGTAGGTGCTGGTAACAAGTAATCGTGATTACGAACTAAATCGTTGCCCGTACTTGTTCCCCCTCCACCTGGCGCATTGATTTTGAGCCAGTCGCCTTTGTTGAGCACAACAACGGGAATTGAACGATTGTTGCAATAGTCGTTGATTTCCCGTACCAATTCGTCAATCTGGAGTTGCCAAGTGGCGGTGACACTGCTCGCGGCGCCAACACCGAGGTTCACTACGCGCACGGTAGGATGTGAAACGGCTTGGGACCTAACTTGAGCTAGGGTTTGGGGCTCGGAGCTCCAATGACTCGGGAAGGGGGTGCTCGCGGTCGTCTTCCAAAATACGAATAGAGAATCCTGAAGAGGTAAAAGTTCTGGTTTGTACGAGTGCCGGCGCTGCGTGTTCATTTCGCGCAAGGTGAAGAAGACTATAACCAACGTCAGCCATGTGGCAGCCTGGCCAACGATATTGATGATTTGATCAGTTGTCACTAATATCTCCTTCAGGCGATAGAATGGCTCTCAGTGGTCTATTCAAACTCCAAATTGCTCCTAACCCCGGCTGAGTTCAACACCGAATTGTGTGGCGCTCATTGCGTGTAGCTGAACTTGAATCATCACTCCCTCGCCGCCGCACTAATTCTTAGTTCATTGGGCAACGGTCAGATCGATGCCATCGCAGCACACGTCGTCGCGGGCTGCGGTTCAAATTCATTTTCGAAGCAATAGTCGTGAGCAATAAATGGCATTTCGTGTCCGCGGCACTCGGGTCTTTTGTAGCCGTGAGCTGGTTTGTCACCAACCACCAGATAGATAACCCGGGCGCCGTTAACAAGTCGGCCATTACATAGCGAACAATCGTACGGCTGTGCCTGTGCTTCCAATGATGAAGCCAAACAATTCTCGTGGCATTCGTACATAACCGCATCGCGGGATTCATAAGTTGGCGTTTCATAACAGCGATAATAATGACCAACGGACAATTGATAGATGCGAGTTTCGGGAGAGATTCTTCTGCGACAAGCCTGACAAGTTCCGTTCATTTTCATCCTCCAGTGAGTGCAATTTTACACTCGATGGGTGATGTGCCCAAAACGTCAGACTTTGGGCGCGTGGTGGGCTGTTGTCTAATCTCAAAGCTATTCGTCGACCCGCATTTCTGTTTTTCTTTTTCGTTCTTGGCATTGCGACAGGTCTGCTATGCCACTAGCGGCAAGGCTGCAACAAAGCTGCTTAAAAGGACGGTCGTCTGATAACAGCGGATTATGTTCTCCAAAGCCCCGAACATAATCGCTGTTATCAGGACGCCTCGCCTTCGATTCCTTTCCTTCGGTTTCGAGATACCAAAATTCCTTATCGGGCGTGTTACGCATGGCGCTGCACTCGCCTACGGCTCGTGTCTCATGTCCCATGGCTGAAGTCTCGTAAATGACCTGATCTCGGTCCTACTTGGCGACTGTGATAAAACGGATCGACAGGCGCGACCTCGTGCTAATGACGCGCCCCGATGTGCGCGTGACTAATGCGTTACGTGAGATCAGTTGAAGAAACGAAACGCGTGGCCGTTGAAGCGATCAAACTGAGTTCCCGAAAAAGTGTCCACAAATTGGCCACAAATGAAATACGGCCGCCAGTGCCGGCAGCCGTAAATACTTGAAACTAAATGGTGGAGCAGAGGGGGATCGAACCCCTGACCTCCGCATTGCGAACGCGGCGCTCTGCCAAACTGAGCTACTGCCCCACGCGGAGGGACATATTAGGAAGCGCGTGAGAGGAGTGTCAAGGCGTGGGTGAGGGCGGCGTCGAGTTTGTCGATGTTCTTGCCGCCGCCTTGTGCCATTTCGGGTCGACCGCCGCCACGACCGTCGAGCATGGTGCAAGCTTCACGCATCAACAGACTCATGTCACCACGCGCGTCGGCAGAGCGAGCGAAGACAAGTCTCACGGTATCGTGATCGCGCGAAGCGAGCAGCGCGATGGTTTGTGACGTCGCGACTAAAGCGTGTGCGAGTTTCTTAAGCGAGTCGGCATCGCGATCGGAGAATACATGCAATACGATTCCATCCTGAGCGGACGCTAACAACTTCTCAGCCTCACCTTCCGCAGCTTGCTCTTCAAGCATGCGAATCCGACGATTCAACTCTTTGTGCTCTTCCACCATTTGCGCTGCGAGCTGCGGCGCGTCGTCTCTTCCGGTACTGAACAACGCCGCCACATCGCGCGCACTCTTATTCGCACGGCGATAGTCTGCGAGTGCGCGCGTACCGGCCACAAACTCAATCCGCGTCAGCCCCTTCGCACGTTCCCACGATCGCACGGCGATCATTCCAACTTCACCGGTCCGATACGCGTGCGTGCCGCCACAAGGCGTCAAATCAAATCCTTCGATCTCAATCAAACGCAGCTCACCTTCACGCGCCGGCTCTTTCCGCAAAGGCAACTCCGCCGCCTCATCCGATGTCACGCTGCGAATCGTAATCATCCGATCTTCCCAAATGACATTGTTGGCGAGCTCAACTGCACGTTCGATAACGTCGCTCGTCGGGTTACTCAAATCAACGTCGATCTCGCACGAAGCTTCGTTCACGCGAAAACTGCGCGTGGGAGCGTTGAAGAGCGTGATTAAAGCCTGCGAGAGAATGTGCTGCCCCGTGTGTTGTTGCATGTGGTCCAGGCGACGCGACCAGTCGATCCGCCCGTGCACAACCTCATCACGCTGCGGCGCCGCTCCCTGGACCACGTGCAGCACACCCTTATCGCCATCGTCGATGCACTCAACCACACGCAAGCCATTGAGCGTTCCGGTATCACTCGGTTGTCCGCCGCCGGTTGGGTAAAACGCAGTCCGATCGAGCACCACCGCGGTCCAGCCGCTGACGCGGTCAGAGAGATCAACAACGCGAGCGTCAAACTCAATCAGATGGGAATCGGCATAGTAAAGTCGTTCAGTTACGGGCATAGGCCACAGATTACACAGATCAGGAATATACGGATTTACACGGATCTTTTAAGATACGCGCATGAGACCCAAAATACTTGGCATCGTACTCATTGCTTTATTTACCAGCGTCGCGCTCGCGCAGGAACCGCCGCTGAAATCGATCAGCTACCGGCTGTCGATGTCGCGGCCGGTATCGCATCTTTTCGAGGTGTCGATCCTAATCGAATTGCCGGATGAATTGAAAGACAAGCCGCTACAGTTGCAAATGGCCCGTTGGTCGCCCGGACGTTACGGCGTCTTCGATTTTGCTAAGAACGTACAGGAAGTACGCGGAGTCGCGGGCGATGGTTCCAAACGGCAGGTCGAGCGAGTAAACGATTCGACCTGGAGTATTGCTCCGCTCGGAAGCTCGAAACTGACTGTCTCGTACAAAGTCTTCGGAAACGATCTCGACGGCACCTTCTCACAACTCGACACGCGTCACGCCAACTACAACGGCGGTTCAATCTATATGTACGTTGTGGGCCATAAACCCGATCCAGTGACGCTCGAGATCAACGCGCCCGACGGGTGGAAGATCGTCAACGGGCGCACCGACCGCCCTGGCCAAACGACCTGGCATTTTCCCAACTGGGACATCCTCATCGATACGCCGACTGAGATCGCGCCCGATTGGACGCTGGACACTTTTGAAGTGGACGGCAAGAAGTATCACGTCATGGTCCACTCGTTTGGTGAAGAAGGCGGCAAGCGTGCTGCGCTCGTGAAAGACATCGAGAAGATCGTGCGCGCGGAAGTGGCAATGTGGGGACCGCCGGAGTTTGAAGAGTACACGTTCCTACTACACTTTGCCGCCGACGATCGTTCCGGCGATGGCATGGAACATCTGACTTCAACGCAGATCATCCAACCCGGCGCGCTCGGCGAAACAGGTGTCTATGAATCAACGCTCGACACTGTCTCACACGAATTCTTTCACGTCTGGAACGTCAAGAGACTGCGACCCTTCGAGCTTGGACCATGGGACTTCACGCGGCCGCTCAACACGCGAGGTCTTTGGGTGGCTGAAGGTTTCACAAACTATTACGGACATCTGATGACGCGTCGCGCTGGTCTGTGGGACGACAAGAAGTTCTTCGATCGAGAAGCGCAAACGATCACGCGCGTTGAGTATGCGCCCGGAAACCGCTTGATGAGTGCTGTAGAATCGTCGTTGTCGGCGCCATTTATCGACGGTGCGCAACACGCACAGGCGACTAACCTGCAAAACACGTCGATCAGTTATTACCCCAAAGGTGAGGTGATCGGCATGGTGCTCGATCTGCTCGTACGCGGAAGCACGAAAGGCAAAGCGTCGCTCGACGACGTTATGCGCGACATGTATGAAGAGTTCTATCTGAAGAGTCCGAATAATAGTTATTACCTGCACGGCCGCGGGTATCAACCGGAGGATCTGGAACGAGTCATTTCGCGGCGATCGGGACACGATTTTAGCGACTTCTTCAAACGTCACATTCGCGATGTTGAGTTGTTGCCTTACGACGAGGCGTTTGGTCATGTGGGCTTGCAGCTTCAAAAGGTGCAGTCAAAAGAACCGTTCGACGCCGGGCTCTGGATCGATGTTGAAGGCGGCAAGGCGGTCGTCTCGGTTGTGATCAGTAACTCACCGGCTGAAGATGCAGGACTGCAAAGTAAAGATCAGCTCGTTTCGCTTGCGGGCAAGAATGTCGGCGAGGATTGGCGAAAGACGC
This sequence comes from Pyrinomonadaceae bacterium, assembly GCA_036401595.1. Lineage (GTDB taxonomy): Bacteria > Acidobacteriota > Blastocatellia > Pyrinomonadales > Pyrinomonadaceae > PSRF01. The sequence goes on along the minus strand of DASWUM010000153.1, from coordinate 1,789 downwards.
TGGCACGCTTCAAGCCGGGCGATTCGGTGCCGGTGGTGGTCAAACGCGATCGAAACACGATCAAGACGAATATTGTGCTGCGTCAACCGGAACGGTTTGAGTACAAGATCGTTGAGAGACCTGATGCGACGGTCGAACAAAAGGCGTTGCGGGCCGCGTGGCTCAATGGGAAATGAGCCGCGGATTTGATGGATGAAGACGGATTTACTAAGGGACGATCACGTTTAGGGAGTGCGAAGCGATTTCGAAGCGCATCGGTAGGTGACCGAGCAGTTCGCCGTCGACCTGGACCTGGGAATCGCCGCGCGCCTTGACGGTGGTGGCTTTTACAAATTGGACTTCGGGTGTGCCGCGAGGCATGCCGTCGCGCATCGCATACGAAAGTAGATGCAGGTAACGCAGACGGCTCATCGTTTGGATGATACACACTTCGAATTCACGCCGATCGAGGCGCGCGCCGGGCGTGATCGAAAGATCGCCGCCGTAACGAGCTGACTTTCCGATTGCCGCAAACGTTCCAGTGTATTTCTGATCGTCAATTTCGAGTGTAAACGGTTTTGGGTTCCAGGTGGCCAGATGACTGAGACCGGAAATCCAAAACGCGCCTTTACCGATTCGTTTCTTCAACGACGGTTGCACGCGCCGCACCACCGACGCGTCGAGTCCGATTCCAGCCATCAACACAAAGTGACGGCGCTCGTTCGTGGTCTCGTCAATTGCGACACCGAGAAAAATCTCGCGCGTTTTGCCGTGAGCAGCGATCTGGAGCGCTTGTTCGTCGTCGATAGGTAAGCCGAGCTCGCGTGCAAGCACGTTTGCTGTGCCACGCGGAATGATGCCGAGCCGTGCTTTGGTGCCGGCGAGGCCTTGAATGGCTTCGTTGATAGTGCCGTCGCCGCCCGCGACGATCACGTCAGAACTGCCATTGCGCGCCACGCGGCCTGCGATCTCTGCCGCGTCGCCGGGCCCGCTGGTTAAGCGCAGATCGACTTTGAGGCCGAGCGACTCGAGGCGCGCGGCGAGCTCCGGAATAGGCCGCAGGCGTCGCGATGCATAGCGACCAGTCTTCGGGTTAGAGATTAGTGTTGCCTTGCGGATAGACATCGATAGCGATTGCTCTCGGCAATCGAAATGCCGCGCGATTTCCCAATCACATTCGACACGTTTCTGAATGCGTGGGTTTCAAAAACAGACACTTGTCAGATAAATAAGTCACAAGGTGGCACAGACGACGACTAAATACAACTCGGGTTATTGGCTTAAGAGTTTTGCGAATTCGGTCAGATCTGTGTCGTTGACGTCCGAAACAGCCCAGTAGCTCGTGCCTGAAGTTGTCCAGTGAACGAGGTTGTAGCTGTTGAGGGAGAGTTGTTGGACGGGTTGGTCGGGAACGTTGGGAGACGGCCAGATGAAGAGATTGATTGAGTGTTTGCGTCGCTGGTAAACGAGAGCAGCGACGGTTCGATTGTCGATGTAATCGAGACGGCCGCCTGTAAGTGGAAATCCACGGTCAGCGAGATCTGTTACTGATGGGGCGAAATCAAGCTTGCCGTTGAACCAGGGCTTTACTGTGTGTTGATCTGAAGACGGTACATCCACCAGATGATCGACCATCATTGAACGGATGTGACTGGCGACCACTTCCTGCGCGAGGAAATTGTCAGCGCGTGATTGCGAGCGCACGGAGAAGATCGTCCAAAGCAAAACCCCCGACACTGCAACAATCACCGCCGCAGCCGCAGCCAGCCAACGCCGGGGATAGAACGCCTCGGAACGTACTGTAGGGGCG
>DASWUM010000152.1:0-31279 GCA_036401595.1 Pyrinomonadaceae bacterium | reverse complement strand
ACACGATTCCAACGCAGGGGCGGCCACGGAGGGCCGCCCCTACAGTACGTTCCGAGTAGCTCTATTTGGTTTTGCCGGACATGCGACGAATGAACTCGACTTCTTCCACCATGTATGGCCGGCCGTCGTTGCGGAAGATCTCGTGAAACCAAACCGACGGTTCGCGACCGACATACGGGCGCTGCCACGAATCCCACGGCAGGTGCGTCTGCGTTTTCCCCTCCGCAAATCCCCAATTGATCATGCCGACATTATGAACCTTCGCAACCGGCAGCGAGCCGAAGAAGAAACTGCCATTCCCACGCGCCATGTACTCCGTACAAATCAACGGTCGGTTGTAGCGCTTCAGCCAGTTGATCCGTTTTTCAAGCTCGGTCGGCGCGTCGTAGTTGTGAAACGTAATCACATCCGACAACTCAATCTGCAAACGATCCATCGGCGTCATCTTTTCCGGAGTGGACCAGTCGCCCTTCCAGATGCCCGACGTCAGCGGCTGCGTCGCGCCCGCGGCACGCGCCCACGCAAACGCCTTTGGCAATAGCGCGAGCACCAGCTCGACTTTGTTCTTCGGTTCGAGTTGGCCGTAACTGCCCTGATTCTCATTGTCCGGTTCATTCCAGATATCCCACGCAAGCACGCGCTGGTCTTTCGCGAACGCGCCGACAACGCCTTTCACATACGCTTCGAGATGCGGGTACGCTGCAGGATCCTGCAGCGTGGTGCGGTTCGGACTCTGCATCCAACCCGAATTGTGCACGCCCGGCTTTGGCGCGCGCTGTTTGCCGAGCTTCGCATCCGGATCCCAAACCGAGTCGAAGAGCACGAACATCGGTCTGATCTTGTGCTTCGCCGCAATCGTCAGAAACTGATCGAGACGACGTTTAAAACTCTCGGCGTCCTGTTGCCAGAGGAGATCGTGAAGGAACACGCGCATCGTGTTCATTCCCAAACCTTCGGCCCATCCGAGTTCGAGATCGATTCGCTTCGGATCGAACGAGTCAGCCTGCCACATCTCGAGTTGGTTGATCGCGCTCGCGGGGTTGTAGTTGCTGCCGAGCAGCCACGGCTGTTTTGCGTACCAATCGCGCGCCTGCTGTTCCGACCATTTCTCCTGACCAAACGCTGCGAACGCGAAAAGGAAAATGATCGTGACTATTTGAACTACTCTGAATCGTGACATAAATCCGTCCTTTATCCGTCTAATCCGTGGTTACTCGTTCCTGACGATTCTCACGCCGTAAAAGCCACCGGCCATGTTGCCGGATTGGCCTTGAAAGCGAATCGTGATCTTGTTCTTCCCGCGCGTGACGCTTTCGGGAATGGCATACGTCACATCGAAGAACTCGCCGGGCTTGTCATTCTGAAGTGATTGCGTGGCGATCTTGTTTCCGTCGACGAGAATGTCGAACTTTCGTGGTCCAGTTTCGCTACCCCAGTACGAACACACGAGCGAGACCGGTTTGTCAGGCGGCACCTTCAGATCAAACGACAACCAGCCGCCGGCACGCGCGTGTCGCCACTGGCGACCGGAATTCTCACCCGCATCCATGAGTTCGCCCTGAAGATTGTGTTCGCGCTCGGCTTGCGCTTCGCCGGGTTGGACAAAGTCGACCGTCAACGCTTCCAACTTGCGGACTCGTTCAAGCTCTTTCCTGTAACTTGCTTCGCGCTCAACCCACTGTTGTTCGTTCAGCAGATCCCAATAGACTGCATAACGTTTGTGATGCATTCGATAGAAAGGATAGAGCGTGACTTCATCTGGTCTTCCTACGCTCGTGGTGCGAAACGTCAGCGACTCTTCTGCAACGGGCTTGAGCCAGTCGGACGGTTGCTTGTCGGCGGTCATGAGCGCGGGCTCAAGGCTCACCTTGGCTGCATCATCTTCTGGACCAAGGTCTCCGGCCAGCACAGTTGGACCATAAAGAATTGCGACACGGTTAGGATTGTCCGGCATTGGTTCGACTCTGAGTGACATCGGAATCGTCAATTCAACTCGATCACCGGTTTTCCACGTTCTTCGGATCTCGATGAAGCTGCCCGGTTTTGTCGTAACGGATTGCGGCCGGCCATTAACCACCACAGCGACGCCTTTTGCCGCCCAGCCTGGATAGCGCAGACGAAGGGCGAGATTGACCGGTCTCTTCGTCGTGATCGTGAAATTTGTTTTTTCTGACTCGGGATAACGAGTTTCCTGCCGCAGTGCGAACCCTGTATCGCGCCAGTTGAGTTCTGACGGAATGAAGAGATTCACCCAGAGCGTGTCCTGGTGGTGAAAGTAAATCGCCTCGCCGTACTTCGCATGGTTTTCCATGCCTGTACCCACACAACACCAGAAGTCGTCGAACGGTTTCGAATAAACCTTCTTCGAGCCGGCCCTCATCGGAATGTAATAACAAACCATCCCGTCGTCAGGATCCTGCGACGCGAGAATGTGGTTGTAGAGCGCACGCTCATAGTAGTCGGCGTAGTCAGCCGACGCCTGCCACTCGAAAAGATGGCGCGTCAGCTTGAGCATGTTGTAGGTGTTGCACGTCTCGGAAGTGTTTTGACTGAGCCGGGTATTCAGTTTGTCGGGTGGACCAAAGCGTTCGTTATCGCTGTTGCCGCCGTTGACGTACGAATGGTGATGGACCACGCGCTGCCAGAAAAACTCGGCCGCAGTTTTGTCGTTCGGATCGAGCGTTAACTCATAACGGCGCGCGAGTCCGATCAGTTTTGGAATTTGCGTGTTCGCATGCAGACCCGGCAGACGATCTTCCTGGCGAGCCAGCGGCTCGAGCACGGCTTTGTGATGGAAACGTTTTGAAAGTTGCAGGTATTTTTCGTTGCCGGTGCGAGCATAGAGCTCGGCGAGCACTTCGTTCATACCGCCGTGTTCGCAACCGAGCATGCGCTGAAACTGCTCTTCAGTGAGCTTCGCGACAGTCGCGTCGGCAAAATCGGCGAGCTTGATTGCGATGGCGAGTGCTTTTGTACTTTGAAGATAGCGATGAGCGTCGAGCAGTCCCGCGAAGAGCTTGTGCAGCGTGTACCACGGCACCCAGCCGCCGTTGAGATCGAACGGTTGCACGCGGATGTCGCCGCTAGAAATTTCCTGAAAGATCTTCTTGCCGTTCGGAATGGCGGCGACGTAGCCGTTGCCGTTCGCGCGCTGGCATTCATCAAGTTCGGCGATGATGTAGTTCACCCGGACGCGAAAGAATTCATCGCCAGTGGCGGCAAACATAAGCGCACAGGCCGAGAGATAGTGGCCGAGTGAGTGACCGGCGATGGTCATCGATTCCCAACCGCCATACGCTTCGCCTCTTGGTTTGAGACCTGCTTCCTTTCTGAAGCCACTCAATAATCGATCCGGATTGAGGCTCAGCAGATACTGTGCATCTTTATCCATCGCGTGCTTGAATGGCCCATCGAGCAGGCGCACGTCCTCGAGGCGAAACTCTTCCGCCTCACGCTGGACGCGATCACGCACGACGGTTTGCGCGGGGAGTGGATATGCAATCAGTAATAAAAGCCAGATCGCGCCAGATAAATTAAACCACTTTCGCTTCATGCTAATTCAGTTCTTTCACGCAAAGGCGCAAAGATACGAACCTAACATTGCGCCTTTAAGCTTTACTTTGCGCCTTTGCGTGAAATGCCCTCTCCGCTTATCGCGCTCCTAGTAAGATATCTATAGTCAGTTGGTCCAGTCGCTCGTAGTTCAACCCACGCGCAGCGATGCCGGCGCGATCGAAGTTCGCCGACAATAGTTCGCTCGCATGTTGTGTGCTGAACTTTGAACCACGCCCGCCGCCGCTCGTTTCCGCAATCTCCGCGAGCAGCGCTTTGATCTCCGGATCGTTGTTCCACTGCTCGCTTCTCGCCTTCAGGATCAGGTAAGTACGCATGCATCCGCGCGCGAACTCCTTCACGCCCGCATAATCCTCGGTGCGATAAGCGTGCGCGTCGAAATGGCGCGGGCCCGCATAACCGACATCCTCCAAAAACTTCACCAGCCAGAACGCGGCTTTCGGATTTGCAGAACCAAAACGCAGATCCTGATCGTAGCGCCCCGGGATCTGATCGTTGAGATCGATGTGAAAGAGTTTGCCCGCTTCCCAAGCCTGCGCAACCGAATGCGTCATGTTCAACCCGGCCATGTGCTCGTGCGCGACTTCGGGATTTACGCCAACCATCTCCGGATGATCGAGAGTTGAGATCAGCCCGAGATAGGCGCCGGTGGTTGGCATGTAGATATCTGCGCGCGGTTCGTTTGGCTTCGCTTCAAGCGCGATTTTGTAGTCGTATTTTTGGTCCAGCGAGTACTCGCAAAGATAGTTGAGCGCATCTCGCAGCCGTTTGACCGCCTCATCGGCGCGACGACAGCCGTCAGTTTCGACTCCTTCACGTCCGCCCCAGAGAACAAAGATCTTTGCGCCACACTCGGCGCCGAGGTCCATCGCGCGCATCGTCTTTTGCAGAGAGTAATCACGCACTGCCTTCTCGTTGGCCGTGAACGCACCATCACGAAAGACGGGATCGTAAAACAGGTTCACGGTCGCCATCGGTACGACGATTCCGTTCTCTTCACAGGCACGACGAAACTCACCGACGATTTGATCGCGCTGTTGTGCAGACGCATCGATCGGCACCAGATCGTTGTCGTGGAAATTGACGCCATAAGCACCGACCTCGGCCAGCATCCGCACGGCCTCAACCGGCGTGAGTGTGGGACGAACAGCATCGCCGAACGGATCGCGTCCGCGATTTCCAACTGTCCAGAGACCGAAAGTAAATTTGTGTTCGCGACGCGGCGCGAAATCTGCCTTTGTCATTTCAAACTCCTCTTCTTACTAAGCACTCATGTCTTTCGCATGCCAGTCCCAGGCCGATTTTATAATCGTCGACAGATCCGCATGCCGTGGTTGCCAGCCGAGAACTGAACGAGCTTTTTCAGCATCGGCGACGAGGTGCGATGGATCGCCCGCGCGTCGCCCCTCGATCTGAATCGGAATCTCACGTCCGGTAACCGCGCGCGCTGCCTCGATGACTTCCAGGACGGAATAGCCTTGCCCGTTGCCGAGATTTATTGCAGTTGACGAGCCACCGTCGCGTAGATAGTCGAGCGCGAGCGCGTGCGCCTCGGCAAGATCGCTGACGTGGATGTAATCGCGCACACACGTACCGTCGGTCGTGGGATAGTCGTTTCCAAAAACGGTGACGTGATCGATCTCCTTCTGTGCCGTTTTCAGCACGAGCGGGATCAGATGCGGTTCGGGATCGTGGCGTTCACCGCGTTCGGGAGTGGCGCCCGAGGCGTTGAAGTAACGCAGTGCGACAAACTTCAGCTTGTAAGCCGCGTCGTAATCAGCAAGGATTCGCTCGACAAAAAGCTTGGACCAACCATACGGATTAGTCGGCAGTTGTGGGTGCGTTTCGTCGATCGGAATCTGCTGCGGTTCGCCATAAGTGGCGCAGGTTGAAGAGAAAACGATCTGGCGCACACCTGCGGTCACGAGTGCGCTGAGCAGATTGATACCCTGGGCGACGTTATTCTCGTAATAAAGAGCCGGTTGGGCGACAGACTCGCCAACGTACGCAAACGCCGCGAAGTGAACGCACGCATCAATGTTGTGTTCGCTCACGATGCGTGTGACTAGTTCACGATCGCCGATGTTGCCTTCGTAAAACGGGATCTCCGGTGCAACCGCATCGCGATGACCGCGCGACAAGTTGTCGAGCACGACAACCTGCTCGCCGCGAGCGCGTAGCAGCTCGGTGGTGACGCTGCCGATATACCCGGCCCCGCCTGTGATCAGAATCGTCATAAGTTATTTGGTCGAACTGTCAAATGCCCGAATGCTGCGCTACCCGGCGACGAACCGCGGAAGATGTATGGTTCGTGTCCGATCATTGCTGCGTAACGATGGGCCACGTCGAGCACCGCCGGTTCAGCGTCGCTACTGCCGAGCACGGCAACCGTGCCGCCGCTTCCGCCTCCAGTGATCTTTGCGCCGAAGAGTCCGCGGTCGACTCCCTGCGTCTTAACCAACTCGACCAGCAAGTCGGTGCCATGCGAGCCTAACCCGCACGCCGAATAGCTCAGATGTGACCCGTACATCAACTCGCCCATCGCCATCGTGTCGCCCAGGGTCATTCGATCTTTTTGCCTGTCCAATAGCTCGGCAAACTTCTTCACGCGGAAACTCTCGTAAATCGCGTGTTCGGCAGGCGCGCGAACCGCGTAATGGCACTCACGGTCGACCTTCGTCACTCGATCGGTTGTCCCACCATAGCGCGAGATGAATTCGTCGCCGAGTAACCACTCGGGCATGTCTCTCGCGAACTTTTCTTCATACTCAGACGGCGACAGGTTTGCGAGATAACCACGCCAGCGCGGATCGTCGATCACTATGTAGTCGCCGCTCTGCTTCACGCTGAAGCCCGCAAGCTCCGCGATGACGCGATAGCCCATGAATGTTCCCGCTCGTACCGATCCGTAATCGCCGGCGCCGATGGAATGGCGCACTCCGGAGTCGAGCCCCCACACGGCCAGGTCTTCGGGCAACTTGATCGAACCTTGCAACTCGGCCGGCTGGCAGATCAGCGACAGCAGGTGGTTAGCTTCTCCACAGGCTGCCGTCATCTGGTCCATCACACCGCACGGAGCGCCGACGACGAGGTTTTCAACCCGCTGGCAGAGTAATGCGATCTCTCTTGGTCCAATATCGATGTCAAACGCCGCCGCAACTGCGCTCATCGTCGCAACCTCGAGCGCTGCTGATGAGCTGACACCTTTGCCTTCGGGCACGCGCGACGAGATCAAAAGACGTGCGCCGCGATCGAAATGCACGCCGCGTTCGCGACTCAGAACGAGAAACACGCCGGCGACGTACGCCGCCCAATGCCGACTTCGATCGCTCTTGAAGTATTGCTGAGCATCCGCGTATTCGATCGGTTTCCCGTCGCGTTCGAGGTCCGACAACGGCATGTCGAGACTCAGAGTTTTGTCACCCAGCACGCTGACGATGCGCAGTTGCCGGGCGTCCTCTTTCTGCAGTGCGACGAGCGTGGCTTCCGCGATCGGTAATTCGAGCACGAGCGAGCCGGAATAGTCGGCGATGCCGCCCATCACGTCGAGTCGCCCGGGGGCGCGCGCGATCGTTATCTCGGTTTGTGGTTCAAAGAGCGATTCAAACTCAGGCAACGTCTTGATGAACTCAATTACGTCGCGTAAATCATGCGCGCTGCCGCTAACGATTTTATACTCCCTATTCACGCTTTTTTATTTTGGGCGTCTCCTTGGAGTGCGCCAACTTGTTGGCGCTTTAGTATGTTTACCAAAGCGGTGACAAGTCACCGCACTCCAAAGAGGATCCCGCGTCTCTTCAGCGCTTCACGCAAGTGCGGTTCGATCTCACGTCGGATCGCTTCATTCGCGTACCCAACCCACGTAACATCAGGCTCGACGCGGAGCGAGGCGCGCAGCGGACCACCGTGTTCATCCGTGACAATCACGCCAGCTTCGCGCGCGATTAGCTCCGTGCACACATCATACGGATGACAACAAATCCCAAGCGCCAGCCCGCGACGATTCAACAGCGACTCAATCAGCGGCCGCAGATCCGCCACAAAGCGATCGTGGCCCATCATCAACTCGTACAGTTGACCACCCGACGACAGATATTGATCCTCGAAGCAATGCGCCTTTCCCGGTTCGACTGGACCAAGCGCTCCCTGCACGATCTCTTCGTCGATCGCTGCCAGTTCATCACGCGCGCCCGGAAAGAAACGAGCCACCATCGCGAAGCCGTGCCGGATCGTCGTCGCACGCGATGGACGCGGCGCGAGCGGCTTTCGTTCACCCGTCAGCCGATCAAATCGCTCGCCTCCGACCCCATTGCCACGGATGGCCCAAAGCGTGTCGCAAAGATGCTGCTTGAGCAACGGAATTTCCGTTTGCACGGCAAGCTCGATGTCCTGCAGGTTCGTGTCCTCGCCACGATTCGGCGCCACTCCGGTAAGCACCCACGCACTGCGCTTCTGGTACATCACCTCGCGCGTGCCATCGATCGGATCGACAATCACCCGCCAGACCGCGTCGTCTTCATTTGCACCATGCGGCAAAATCAACCGCCCGTGCTCGATCCCTTCAGCAATGAGAACGAGGGGTGTAGTGCTTGCCAGCTCCTGTTCAAACAGCTCTACGAGTAGTGTCTCACTGACGCGATCGATCGCGTAGATCGTGTCGCCCTCAGATTCGTCGTCAGAGACGGCAGCCAGTTGTTCCAGTTGCGCGCGCTCGCATTCTGCGACGACGGCATCACGGACTCTCTCGTGAATCCGCCGAATTGGACCAAGCAGGCTACTGACCTCGCTCATGGCTTTGCCTCAAGACTCAACGTTCGTACTTGGAAGGGGTCAGTACCGTCCGCGGTAGCGGATGGGTAACCGATCAGTATGCGAAATCTCATTTGATTTTGAAATCCGATCGCATACCCATCCGCTACCGCGGACGGTACTGACCCCTTCCAAGCACGACGCCTGGGTTTTTGAGACAGCACCTCGCTCATGGCTGCTCCCCGAGCACGTGCTTGTAGTGCGTGTCTGCCTGTGCGCGTAGCTCTGCGGCTTTTTCTTCCGGCGCGGTGTCTGAAAGAAAGTTACCACCGCCGATTTCCGGTCCGGCGAGGTACTTGAGCAGATTCGGACGACGCAGCGGGGGATGAAATTCGATGTGAAAGTGAAAACTAGAGTAGTCGCCGTCGTCAGTCGGCGCCTGATGCAGCGGCATCACGTACGGAAAGGGCATCTGCCAGAGATTATCGAACTTCACGAGCACTTGCTTCAACAACGCGGCGAAGTCTTGTAGTTCATCGGCGCCGAGCGTGGCGATGCTCTTGTGTGTCGTCTTCGGCGCGACAAAAACCTCGTAAGCATAGCGCGCGAAGTAGGGAATAAAAGCAATCGCCGACTCGTTCTCGCAAATGATGCGACGGCCATCTTCCTTCTCAGCGCGAATCACATCCTGAAAGAGTATGCGGCCGGTTTCCGCAAAGTGATGCCGGCTCGCACGTGCTTCAGTCTCAATCGTCTTGAAGACGAAGTTGGTGGCGTAGATCTGGCAGTGTGGATGGGGATTCGAAACGCCGACGGCTTCGCCTTTGTTTTCAAAGATCAGCACATGGTTGATCTCTCTGCGAGCGCTAAGGTCTCGATACTGCTGCTGCCAAACTTCCAACAGCTCTTTGATCGCGGGCGGCTCCAGCTCAGCAAGCGTGAGACTGTGATTCGGACTGTAGCAAACCACTCGCGCGATTCCGGTCGCCGGTTGCACGCGATAAATACCGGGCGGCGGCTGCACCGTTTGCGGCGCTTCGAAACCGACGCACGGATGATCGTTATCAAAGACGAAGGTTGAAGTGTAGTTATCGTTTCGCGCACCGCTGACGCGGGCATTTCGGGGACACAGATAACAATCCGCAACGTATTCGGGTAACGCCGCTTCGTTGTGTTCGATCGTCTCACCACTCCAGGGACGATTCTGCCTGTGAGCGGCGATGATTACCCACTCTTCACGTAACGGATGCCAGCGCTCTTCCCAGTACATAGTTTAATCCAGCGCGATTTGAAGCCGAGTCACCGAAGCAGGCGGAAAGCGAAACGCAATCACACCGCTAGCGGCGGCGACCTGCTCGTTGCGTGGTTGCACGGCGTTTGGGTTGTCGAATGTGTTGTGTGCGTGAATATCAGGCATCGACAACACCTGCGCTCGCACAGAACCGGCACGCGCGCCGCGCACAGCAATCTCCGCCTCGCGTGTTTCGCTGAGGTGCGGATTCGTTACGGTGAGCGTCAGTTGCTTACCGTTGATTGACGCAGAGCCTGACAGACCCCAAAACTCCGCCGGCTTATCCGCGCGCGTGTATTGCACTTCGGGCGCGCTGAAGATCGTCCGCACCGCGCGCGCATTCATGTGCGGCACAAACATCTCGAACACATGAAACGACGGCGTGACGATGAACTTGTCTTCGTGGGCCAGGAAAAGCGAATGCAGACAATTGATCAATTGAGCGACATTGGCCATCGCGACTTTGTCCGCATGGCGATTGAATGTGTCGAGTGTGAGACTGGCAAGCAGCGCATCACGCATGGTTGACTGTTGGCCCAACAGATGCGTCGGATTGACTTCAGATCCGGGTTTATACCACGCACCCCATTCGTCGACGACCAGTTTGACATGATGTTGCCGGTCGTACTCACCCATGATGGTCCAATGCTCGTTGATGAGCGACTCCATGCGGTCCGCTTCGTGAAGCAGTTCGTAGTGCTCGGCGTCGGTGAACTTAACGGCGTCGCCTTTGGCGGCAAACCAGTCGTTCGTTTTCCCAAAGCCGAGGTTCCACGCGTAATGGTGCAAGCCAAAGCCGTAGATGCCGTTGAAGAGACCGCGATTCTTATCGGCGATCCGTGAAAAGAACCCGCGCGTCCAGTTTGAATCGCCGCCGTTCGAACCCGAAGCAATGAAGCTCAGATCGACGCCGTAACGAGGAACGGCAGCAGTGAAACGCCGGTACTCAACAGAGTATTCTTCGGGCGTGAGGTTGCCACCACAACCCCACGATTCGTTGCCGACACCCCAAAACTTTACGCGGAATGGATCGCGGCTTGGAGTATCACTGGCGGCGCGTCGTTCCGCGCTGGTCGTAGAACCCGCAGGCGAATTGCAGTATTCGATCCACTCGTAGAATTCCTGCGCGCTCAGACCGCGCAAGTTCGCGGCGAGGTAGCCTTCGGCCCCGGACAACTGGCAGAAGCGAAGAAACTCGTTGGTGCCGAAGTGATTTGTTTCAAACTTCCATGGACCATCGGTAACGCTCTTGGGCCATTCAGGTGCGTCGGCCCAGAAGTTTGTGCGTCGCGGACGACGAGCGCGGGGCCCAACACCATCGCGCCAGTCATAACTGTCGGCGAAACAACCGCCGGGCCAGCGAATCACGGGTGCCTTGATTCGTTTCAGGTGATCGACAAGGGCGTTGCGGATGCCGCCGGTGTTCGGCACTTTTGAGTTTTCACCAACCCAGATGCCGTCGTAAACCACGCCACCGAGATGTTCGGCGAAGTGGCCGTAGATGTTCGGATTGATCGTTCCGATCTCTTCGCCGAGCAACACCTCGATACGCGAATCAGCCGCGACCGACGAACGCGCAAAACCACCAGCACGCTCCACCAGAATGCCGGCGGTAATTGCCGCCGCCCCTGTTAAGAATCCACGTCGTTTCATATTTGAGCCACGGATTAGACGGATTTAAAAACGCACGTTGCTTAATCTCTTGACGACTTCTCGTAGTTCCTCGTTCTCACGTTTCTTCTCTGCGTCGCTGAGGCGCTTGAAGGTTGCCATGGCGGATTGCGCATCAGCGCTTCGTTTGAGTCGACCATAAGCGAGGCCGAGTTGGTAGTACGCTTCGGGCACGCCCGGATCGAGTTTCACAACCTGCTCGAGCTCTACGACCGCTTCGGACCAACGCTGCGCACGCATGAAAAGCTTGCCGAGGGACAGCCGCGCCGGCGTGAACGTGGGATCCATCGTTACCGCTTGCCGCAGGTGTTTCTCGACGATGGTCGGGTCAGCATTTTGCTTCAGCATCGCATCGGCGATCAGGTGATGGACCACGGCGAGTTTTGGGTCGGCACGCAAGGCACTTTCGTAAACGGTGATCGCTTCACCGTACGCGCCAGTTTTTGCTCGAAGCAATCCGAGATAGGCAAATGCCGGCGCAAACTTCGGATCGAGCTCGATCGCTTTCCGCAAAGCGCGCTCAGATTCTTCATTCTTATCGAGCTTGAAGTTTGCAAATCCGAGTGCAAACCAAAGACGCGCCGATGTAGGAAATGTCTGGAGCGATTCCTCGAGCCGAATAACAGCCGCGCCAGGCGCGTTGGAATTGGTTAACAACACTGCGTACGCGAAACGATATCTCTCGGATTGCGGATCGCGTTGAATCGCCAGACGCATCGCCGGGATCGCGTTTTCAACGTGACCGCTCTGCTCGTAGACGTCTGACAGCAATGCGTAAACGGGAGCAGGATCGTTGCCGCGCGCGACCGCTGCCTCGAGCGTGCGACCGGCACTTGGTATGTTCTTGCTCGCGAGATAGACGCGCGCCAAACGCACGACCGAATCGGTATCTGTTGGGTTGAGATTGATCGCCGCAGTCAACTCAGCTTCAGCTTCCTTCAACAGTCCAGCTTCAAATAGTGCAGCCCCTAACTCCGCGCGCGCTGCCGGAGTCTGCGAACCAGTTTGCCCGTCAAGAGATGCAGCGTAGCTTTGGTAATAGGTTGACGCCGCGGCATTGTCCTGGAGACGCAATGCGATCACCGTCAACGCGCGAGCAACCTCGACGTCTGGTTTGATCGTTAACGCCCGCTTGAACAGTTCAGCAGAAGCGCGAAGCTCGTCAGGCTTGCCGTCGGCGAAACGAATTTGCGCGAGATTGACTAAAGCGTTGACCTGATTGGGATCGAGCTTTAGCGACTGCTCGAATTCGGCAGCGGCGAGAGCGGATCTTCCGGTGCGCATCAGGATCGCGCCGTAATTGTTTCTCGCCGACGCACGCTTAGGATCGGCTTTGACTGCAGCCGCAAAGTGTTGCTCCGCCAGCTTCAAATCACCGGCCTGGTCCGCCATGATGCCGAGATAAGTGTGCTCATCAACCTCGTCAACAAACTTCTTCGTTTGCTGAGCCTGCGCCACAAAAAAGCACATAAGGCACAAAAGGCACAAAAAAGAGTTTCTGTTGAAGAGCGCTGGTCTACTCATTTGTGCCTTTTGTGCTTTTTGTGCCTTTTTGTGGCTACTTTCACTAGAAGACGAACCTCCCGCCTACTTGAATTCGGCGTGGCTGGAAGATATCGGCATTGCGCGCAGAGATGCCGAAGTTAATGTCGTCAACGTTCACGTTCGGCAGTCCGAAGCGCCCGCGATTGAAAAGATTAAAGAACTCAGCGCGTATTTCAAAGTAAGTCGTTTCCGTGATCTTGGTCTTCTTCATCAGACTGAAATCTTCCGTGAAGAAAGGCTGCCCGCGCAGTCCACCATACGTTGGCGCCGCGTTCCCCAAAAATCGGTTGGGATCGGAATAATACGCGATGTAGGCCGGATTCACCGTTACGCCGCCGTCGAGCGAGAAGGCAGGTGCGTTGCGGAAATCCAATGGTCGCGAAAACGCAGCCGGATTCAGATAACGATAGTTCACACCACCCGCAGGAGTGTCGGTGTAGAAGGGCTGTCCCGTGACATTCGGCCGCAGGTTGCCGAGATAACCGGTAAGCTGGAGGAAGTCGCGCTGTCCTCCGGCAAGAAACGGCGTCAGTGCAGGACCACTTCGATAACGATGAATTCCAGTTACCTGGAAACCACCGACGAGACGATCCATCAAACCAGGTCGATTCAGGTAACGCCTGCCTTTTCCGAATGGCAACTCGATGATGTAGTTGAAGACAAGCGAGTGTGGCGGAATACTCGGCGACACCGATCGCAGCGGCCGGCGATCAAACGGATTCTGAATCACGCCGTTTAGTGGCGAATCGCCGAAGATGTCCTCGCCCGCGTCCGTGATCAACTTAGCGAACGTGTACGACAATCCTCCCTGAATGCCGTTTGAAAAGCGACGCGTGAGATCAACCTTGCCCGCGTTATAAAAACTCTGCCCCTGACTTTCGAGTCGATTGTTGATGATGCCGTACTGCGGAAATGCTCTCAACGATTGCGCGACCGTTCCGGCGAATGCGCCACCCTGAGTTGCAAAGCCCGGATAAACTGCATTCGCGTTTGCGGCCAACGGCACTCCGACACTTGCCGCAAACTGTCGCTCGAGCGTCGTGACCGCGGCGAGCGGTTTTGATAATAACGGCAGGCCCAGCTTCAGTGCGTTCAGCGGAATCTTGTTGATGGGATCGAAGTTTGAGCGCAGACGCGTGCCTTTGCTGCCGATGTAACTCACCTGGACCGCGAACTGATGTGGCAGTTGACGTTGTATGTCCAGACTGTATTGCACGGTGCGACCGGTTTTGAAGTTCTTGTCGAAGTAATCGAGATCGGTACGGTCGAGTTGGCCCACCGCCTGATCGTTCGGATTAGCGAGTGGCACCGACGGATAATTCTCGAGCGTGATAAACGCGTCGAGACCGCCATTGATATTGACAGCGCCGGGGCTGTAACCGAGGAAGCCTGTGTTGCCGAAGTCGTTATAGACGATCGGCGCGTAATAGATTCCATACCCGCCACGCACGACGGTCTTGTCGTTGACCGAATACGCGAAGCCGAGTCGTGGTCCAAAATTAGTTTTGTCAGGATTGACGAGTCCGAAGTTTGCAGCCTGAAGTCCACCCTGGCCGATGGCTCCGACGATGGCTCCTCGTCGACCACCTGCCGCAGGATTTCCCGTGTCGGGATCAAAGCCGCGCAGGAGGCCGCGCGCCTCTTCTCGCGGACGACCGTAGTCGTATCTGATACCAACGTTCACAGTCAGTTTCGGCGTAACCTTGATGTCGTCCTGTGCAAAGTACCCAGTCGAAAAGAAGCGCAACGCCGGATCGATCGTCTGATTGCTGTTGAAGGAGAACTCAGGTCTGCCGGTGATCAGGCTGGCGATGGGCCAACCCTGATTGAAGTCGTTGGTGTTGGCTGTTTGATTGCTGCGGAAGTTGAAGTTGCCGCCAATGTCGAAGTGCGCGGCGTTATTCAACTGCTGGATGCGCACTTCGCCGCCGAATTTCATTGTGTGGCGGCCCTTCAGGAAAGTAACGACGTCGCTCAAGTGTTCCGAGTTGTCGCGAACACGGTTGTCAAAGAACGTCGAACCGCCGGGTTGCAACGCTCTCGGGTCGGTCGAGGTGACAGCATCACCGTATCCGGGAAAACCAATCAGCGGCAGACCGAAGTTCTGTGTGGCCGTTGGGCTCAGTCCAAGCGAACTGACCGGAATGCCGCGCGTAAAGTTTCGGTTTTGGACGTCGGAACGCGAGAAGCCGGCGTTGAAGTGGTTGATAAAAGACGGCGTCAGCGTCCAGTCGTGTTGCAGGCGCGCGTAGTACGATTTGAAGACCTGGTTCCAAACACCTTGCGCCACAAACGGCTCGGGGAATCGCGGGAAGCCGCCTTTCACACTCGGCAGTTTGCGAAATGTGTAACTGAAGTTGAGTGTTTGGCGATCAGTCAGGTTCTGCGTGATCTTAGTTACGTAATAGTTTGTCTTTGCAGTTGCCTGTGTTGAAGCGGTGAAGTTGTGAAAGACACCGCTTTGCGTCGGGAGGGGAAACAGGTTCACGAAGTTTCTGCCGATACTGGAGAGACGTGCGCCGCCGAGGTATTGATCCAGACGGTTGCCCGGGATCGCCGTTCGCGCTCCCACGGGTTGTGACGGATCGAAGACCTGCACCGGGCCGCCGAAGAATTGAAGCACGTACGGATCAGTCAGCAGCTCGCCAAAGTCACCCTGGCGCATTCTCAACGTCGGAACAGTCAACTGAACCGTTTCGGACTGCGACGTTCGATAACTCCCGTAGTTGAAAAAGAAGAATGTCTTGTTCCGGCCGTTCCAGATGGTTGGACCGCCCTCGCCAAAGTGCGGCAGGATCACGGGACCACCGACGCTGAAACCATAATCAAACTGGCGATCGAGTGGCTTATCGAGATTCAGCAGCCGATTGCGATCGATGTTTGCGTTGAGTGCGTCGTTGATGTGGAAGAGATACGCTTCGCCATGGAAATCGTTAGCGCCGGTCTTGATGGTGAAATTAACGACACCGCCGGAGGAATTACCAAACTCCGAGGAGTAGCTGCTGGTTGAAAGTGTGAATTCCTGAAACGCATTTGGACCCGGCGCGACTTCCGAGAAGAACGTGCCATTCTCGCCGCGTCGTGTTTGCGCGCCGTCGATGAGAATGTCGGCGCCCAATCCCTGGCCGCCGTTGATGCGAAAGTTGGTGGCGTTCGTGCCGGTGCTGCCGGAGGTTGCGCCGGTTGGCGTGCGATCGTTCGACACCACACTGCTGTCGAGGAAGATGAATGACAATGGGGAGCGACCACCGCTTTCGGCGGCCACGAGTAGTGGTAATTCACGCACTTGCCGCTCACTAACGTTGAGCTGTGACGCCGGGTTTTCCGTTTGCAGCACCGCGGTAGATTCGCCCGACACTGTGACGGAATTGATCATCTCTCCGACTTCGAGTGTGACGTCGACAGTTCGAATCACTTGCACCGCAACTTTGATGTTTTCGACGTTTGCGGTTTTGAAGCCGTTCGCCTCGACTTTGATCGTGTAAATTACGGCAGGTAATTGCGGGATGGTGTAATTGCCTTCGCCGTTTGTGCGTGCTTCGCGAGACTCGCCGGTTTCGGCGTTCCGGGCGGTCACCTTCGCATCGGCAACGACGGCGCCGGCCTGATCGGTCACTCTTCCGGTGATTCCGCCGCGATCGCTTTGAGCGAAAACTGGTGAAACACCGATGGTTGCGAGTACAACTAATACAGCGATAGTAAAGTTAGAAAATCTCATTCCCACCTCCCGCAGACTAGGACGCAAGCAGAAAATTTTGGATTGTAGTAACCGTTGCAGACCCGATAGCAATCGACAGTCACGCTGGGCTGTGACTAAGCAGTCGTGTGTAAAACATCCTGAATCGATTGCGCGGTATGCTCATTTACCCTATAAACGAGCATGAAGTCAAGACATTTCTCATGAAGTGTGGCAAATTTCACATGGAAGGCGGGCCGCGGATGAACGCGGATAAACGCGGATCGGCGCTTATCTGCATTCTGTTCATCGCGGTTTCGGTGGTGTTTGGGCAACAGCCTGAAGGAGATATTCGTCAGGTACACGATCCGAGTGTCATCAAGGAGGGAGACACTTACTATCTGTTTTCGACACGGGCGGGTATTGCGATCAGGTGTTCGAAGGACCTGGTCCACTGGCGCTTGTGTGGCGACGTCTTTGCTCACCTTCCCGAATGGGCCGTGAAGGAAGTGCCTGGTCTCCGCGGCTTGTGGGCTCCGGATGTGTCGTACTTGAATGGCAAGTATCACCTCTACTATTCAGTTTCCACGTTCGGCAGCAATCACTCGCGCATCGGACTCGCGACGAATCAGACTCTGGATCCAGCAAGCGACAAGTATCGGTGGATGGACCAGGGGCCAGTGATCGCATCAAACGGTGGTGACGATTGGAACGCGATCGATCCCAACGTCGTGTTCGACGAACGCCAACAACCCTGGCTCGCGTTCGGAAGTTTTTGGAGCGGCATCAAACTTCGCAAGTTGGACCAGTCAACCGGAAAGCTTTCTACTCAAGATCAAACTCTCTACTCACTCGCCAGCCGTCCCAGACCCGGCGCGATCGAAGCTCCAACCATCATTCGCAAAGGCGACTACTACTACCTCTTCGTTTCCTTCGACTTCTGTTGTCGTGGAAAAGACAGTACCTACAACATTCGCGTCGGCCGTTCACGCAGCATCACCGGCCCTTACGTCGATCGAAGCGGGAAGCCGATGATGGAAGGCGGTGGCACGCTCGTCGTTGCAGGCGCAGGCCGTTGGGCCGGACCAGGACACTGTGCAGTCTTACAAGAGAAGGATGGCGACAAGCTCATCTATCACGCTTACGACACTGAGTGGCGTGGCGTCTCAACACTGCGGATTGCAATCCTGAAGTGGGATTCGGAAGGCTGGCCAGGGATTTCTAACTAAGCTCGCTGCACGTCAATCCCCAACGCGACGAATGGCGCGATCGCTTCGTCTGAAACGCCTTTGTCGGTAATCAGAACGTCTACTTCACTAACAGGAGCGATCAAAGCGGTGCCGACGGCGCCGATTTTCCGATGGTCTGCCACTACGATTTTTTTACGCGCCTGGCGCATCATGGCGCGATGGATCGTCGCCTGATCAGGATAGTTTGTAGTTAGACCGTGTTCGACATGGATGCCGTCGACGCCGATGAACACCTTATCGACAAAGACCTCGCCGACGCTCTCGATTGCGGCGGGACCGACAAGCGCGAACCAGTCTCCACTCAAAAATCCTCCGGTAACGATCACCTTCAGATCGTCGCGATGGCTCAGCTCCATCGCTACGTTCACTGCGTTCGTCAGCACAGTGATTCCTTTATGAAGACACACGCTGCGGGCAACCTGCGTCGCAGTTGTTCCCGCGCCGATTGCGAGGATGTCGCCATCGCTAACCAGTTCAGACGCGACCAGACCGATGCGACGTTTTTCCGCGCCGCGCTGTCGTTCCTGTTCGTGATAAGAGGAAATGTGACGAAATGGCTCGTAAAGCAGTGGCTGAACGGGTTCAGCGCCGCCATGACTGCGCCGCAGCAGTCCGCGCAACTCGAGTTCGGCGAGATCACGGCGGATGGTTGCCGGCGAAACCTCGAGACGATGGGCCAGAGAAAGAACGGAGACCTTACCCGCACGCAGTAGCTCATGCAGAATCATTTGAGCGCGTCGCTCAGTAGGAGAGGGTTCGTCCGGCATCTCTTCGAAACGGTAGTATCCACAGATTACACAGATTCTACTAATCAATCTGTGTAATCTGTGGATAACAGCGTTAAGGTTGCGGCGGGTCGATCAACTTCAGAATCACTCTTTCCTCATCGTGCTGGCGTTTGCGAAGTTCGTCCGCGCGATCGAACATCTTTTTGGCCGCGTCTTTTTCACCCAGTTTGGCGTAGACCAAACCCAGTTGGTAGTTCGCGCGCAGGTCGTTGGCGTCGAGAGCGACGGCGCGTTCGAGTTCCACGCGTGCTTCAGCGTATCTGCCGGCTTCACGATACGCCGTTCCGAGTGCGGCATGGGCCGCAGCGTGGCGCGGATTTGAGCGCACGATCTCCTGGAATATCTTGAGAGCCGCGTGGCGGTTGCCGAGTTTGTCGAAACTCACGGCAAACAAGTATTGAGTATCTACATCAGGTTTGAGATTGAGACTCCGTTCCAGCGCTGCCTGTGCTTCTGAAGTTCGTTCCTGTCGCAGCAAGGCCGCACCCAGCAAGTACCAGCCTGACGGATTGCGCGGTTGCATTGCGACGAACTCGTTCATGAGGCGCATCGTCTCGGCTGTATTACCCTTTTTCCAATGCGCGGCTGCCAAGCCATATAGGTAAGCCGGCTCGCGAGGATAGTCCTGATGCAACTGCTCAAACACCGGTAGCGCGTCAAGTACCAGGTCCATGTGTAACGTCGTCACGCCGAAGTCGTAGAGCACCGCGGGTGATTTGGGAGCAAGGCGCCGAGCTTCAATCAAATGAGACAAAGCTTTCTCAAAATTTCCAGTTGCACGGGTGACACGAGCCAATGCCAGCAACGTCGCTACGTCATCAGGTTTGCTCGCCAGTGTCTCCTCGAGAACTTGAACCGCTTGCTGGTAATCACGCTTGTCTGCGTAGAGCATTCCCAGTTTCAAACTAATTTCCGGACGATCGGGCGCGAGCTTGTGCGCGCGGATTAGAATTGGCAGGGCTTCCGCAGATCTGTTTTTACTTATTAAGAGCTCGGCGAGATTGATGTGCGCGCCGAGATGTGACGGAGAACTCGCCAGCGCGCGACGGAAGAGGCGTTCTGCCTCTGCGGTCCGTGTTTGTTTTGCGCGAACGACGCCGAGCAAATTCAGTGCGTCAGCGTCGTTAGGCAGAGCAGCGAGGACTGAATTGAGCAGTTGCTCAGCGCGCTGAAATTTATCTTCGTTGATTGCCTGAGCTGCTTCGGTGAGACGCTGCAGGGTAACGTCGCCAGTTTGCGCATGCGCAACTGAGACAGTGACAATAAGAAGTATTAGTGTGAATAATTTCGTCAACACAGACCAAAACATTACCACGATCGATCGATGCTACTGTAGGGGCGGCCCTCCGTGGCCGCCCTCGGTTTCAATCGTGTTCACCAAATCCGAGGCCGTCGATTTTCGAACTCCTGAGGCTCAACCAAGGGCGGCCACGGAGGGCCGCCCCTACAGTACGTTCGCGGTGCTTGGAGAAGGTTTGGTCAAACAACTTCAACGGGAGTCTTGACGGATTTTGCCGACAAGCCTTACTCTCGCCGCCAATCTTCGTTAAAGGTCTGACCGCTCCTCGAGATGGCAATCGAGGTGGCTATACAACTCGATGCATAGCGCGACTACAAATGTCCCGATAGTCGATGAGCAAACCAGTGCGCGACTGCGTAACGGCAGAGTTCAAGTTGCCGCCACTTCGTTCTTCGCGCTCTTCGCCATCGTCGGTCTCGCTCTCTACGGCTTACCCTTCTACTACGATTTCATGGTGCGCGAGTTTGGTTGGTCGCGCACGCAGGTTACTTCGGGAAATGCGCTGAGCAAACTCGTCGTTGGACCTCTATTCGGATTTCTGGCTGGCTGGATCGTCGACAAGTTTGGACCACGACGACTGATGCTCGCGGGCATCATGATGGGCGGCGTCGCGCTCATCGGTCTCGGCAGTATGACTGCCCTGTGGATGTTCTATCTGTTCTATCTCTTCAACGCGCTCGGCTACGTTTGCGCTGGTCCGTTACCAAACCAGGTGCTGCTCACGCGCTGGTTCGACAAAACCCGCGGCCGCGCGATGGGCTTTGCTTATCTCGGTATCGGACTCGGCGGCGCGCTCGTGCCTTTGCTTTCAGTCTGGCTGGTGCAAAAGACTGGGTGGCACAACGCGCTCCGGATTCTTGGCGTGCTGATCATCGTGCTTGCATTGCCACTCGCATATTTTGTCAAAGAAAATCCGGACGGCGAGGTCGCGACGAAGAAGACCGCTACGCCGACCGCGCCGATTGGATGGGCACTGAAGTCAAAGACGTTTTATCTCCTGGCGATCGGGAGCATGTGTTCGATTGGCGCGGTTGGTGGTACAAATCAACACCTGAAATTGTTCCTGAGTTTGGACCAGCACTACGCGCAGGTAGAAGCGGCGCGTGTCGCGTCCCTTGTGCTGGCGTTCAGTCTGGTCGGCCGATTGTTGATGGGCTGGCTTGCCGATCGTTACACGAAGAAGTATGTGATGCTGCTGATCTACCTGCTGGTGGCTGCGTCGATTCCGCTGCTGTTCTTTGCGTCGACGCCGGGAGCGATTTATCTGTTTGCCATCATCTTTGGTATCGGCCTCGGCGGCGATTACATGATCATTCCGCTCATGGCTGCCGAGCTGTTTGGCGTCAGAGTGATGGGACGTTTGATGGGAGTGATATTGACGGCGGATGGGGTAGCCGAAGCCACGGTGCCAATGCTAGTCGGGCGTTTCCGCGATCAGACGGCAAGTTACACGGTTGGATTCAGTGTCTTGATCGCGCTCGCATTATTTGGCGCCGTTGCGATCGCCTTTCTGCCAAAGCCTGAGACCAGATGAACTCTTCGACTACAACATCACGTCGCGTTGCACTTGTTACTGGAGCTTCTCGTGGCATCGGACGCGCCATTGCGATCGAACTCGGTCGCGTTGGTCATGACGTACTGATCAACTACCGAACGAACGAAGCAGAAGCACAACGAACTCTCGAGCTGGTGAAAGCAGCCGCAGGCGAACAGGGGCGCGTCGAACTTTGCGCTGCCGACGTTGCCGGCGACGACGATCGCCAACGCTTGGTGGCGTACACGCGAGAGCATTTCGGACGTCTCGATTTGCTTGTCAATAACGCTGGCATCGCGCCTGAGCGACGCGTCGATCTCCTGGAAACAAGCGCCGAGAGTTTCGATCGTTTACTGAACGTAAACCTGAAAGGCCCGTTCTTTCTGAGTCAGCTCGTTGCGCGTTGGATGATCGAGCAAAAACAGTCGGTGAGTGATTACGCGCCCGCAATCGTCAACATCAGTTCCGTGTCTGCTTACGCTGCGTCGCCAGAACGCGCTGAATACTGTGTGTCGAAAGCGGGAATGGCGATGATGACGAAACTGTTCGCTGTTCGTCTCGCTGCTGAAGGAATCAACGTTTACGAGATCAGGCCCGGCGTGATTGCGACTGACATGACAGCAAACGTCAAGGAAAAGTACGACAAGCAGATTGCGGATGGATTGACTCCGATCGAGCGTTGGGGAGAGCCGGAAGATGTCGGGCGTGCGGTCGCGGCGATTGCGACCGGAAGTTTTCCGTTCTCGACGGGTGAAGTGATCAATGTCGACGGCGGGTTTCATTTGCGACGTTTGTAGCCGCGGATAAACGGATGAAGACGGATTTGATTTCAAAAATTGATGAAGCGTTTGATTTTGCGCAGGCGCAGGTGCGGGCGCTGTCGGAGCGCGATCCGGATTTCTATCCGCTTTACACGGATGGCGGGCGCTGGCGGCACTCGAAGCCGGCGTGGACCCGTTGGTGTGACGGGTTTCTGCCCGGGATGATGTGGATCTTCTATGAAGAGAACGGGGATCCGGCGTGGAAAGAGCTTGCGGTTAGATATTCGAAGGCACTCGAGTCGCGAAAGGATGATCGCGAGGTTCACGATCTTGGTTTCATTTTCTTTCACGGAACCTACCGTCGCTGGTACGAAGCCACGCTCCGAGAGGGAACTCCGGATCAGTCGCTGAAGGATGTTGTTATTCACGCAGGCCGAACTCTCGCGCTTCGCTTCAATGAGCGTGCCGGGTGTTTGCGATCGTTTCATGGTGAGAATTCAAACTTCATCGACATCATGATGAATGTCGGCATCATCTTCTACGCGGCGTTGGAGACTGGCGATCGAGCGTTACTCGAGTTGGCCCACCGGCATTGCCGCACGACGCGACGTACGCTCGTGCGCGGTGATGGCAGTACGTCGCATGAAGGGATTTTTGATCTCGAAACGGGTGAGTTTCTGCGGCAGACGACCCAGCAGGGTTATCGCGGCGATTCGTGCTGGTCGCGGGGTCTGGCGTGGTCGCTTTACGGGTACGGCACTTGTTACGAGTTGACTCGCGATCCGGTTTATCTCGAAGTTGCGGAGCACAACGCTGATTACTGGTTGTCGAATGTGCCTGAGGATGGTGTGGCGCCGTGGGATTTTGATGCCCCGCTTGATGGACCGTTGAGTCGCAGACAGGTTGATACAAGTGCGTCGGCGATCGCGGTCACTGGGTTGCTGAAGCTGGCGGAGCACGCTGCGAGTGCGGCGCGACGCATGGCTTATCGCGATTGTGCGCTGCGAACAGTCGAGTCGTTGATCTCCGATTATTTAGGTAAGGGAAGCGACGGCTGGGAAGGAATTCTGCGTGGCGGTGTTTATCACATTCACAAAGATTTTGGCGTCAATGAATCCGTGATGTGGGGTGAGTTTTTCTTCGTCGAAGCGTTACAACAGGCGCGTCGAGTTTTGAGGTGAGTATCCGCAGATTACGCAGATGAGACAGTTTCCAGCGATTGGAGGGATGAAGAGCGTCGCGGGTTTTAAGGCGCACGTTGCGGCTCTCGATTTATCTCTGCCTTGTGACGATAACGTTGAAGCTGGTCCAGACTCGCCACTCGCGCAGCCGTTGCACGTTGCCGGAAAAACGATTGGCAATCGATTCTGTATTCATCCGATGGAAGGGTGGGACGGGACGAGCGACGGCAAACCGTCTGATGCTACGTTCCGTCGCTGGCGAAACTTCGGGTTGAGCGGCGCCAAGCTGATCTGGGGCGGGGAAGCAGTTGCCGTCCGGCATGATGGGCGCGCCAATCCGAATCAGTTACTCATCAACGAGGACAACAAGCAGAGCCTGGGCCAGTTGCGAGAAGAGCTGATCGCGCATCACCGGCAGGCGTGCGGCTCGACGGATGGTCTAATCATCGGTTTGCAGCTCACACATTCGGGTCGCTTCAGCCGTCCGAATGAAAAGATGCGACCGGAGCCGCGCCTTCTTTATCATCATCCGCTGCTCGATCCACGAGTTAACGCGAACCGCGACTCGGCGCTCCTGACTGACGACGATATACAAGGGATCCTCGACGACTTCATCGACGCGGTTCGCATCGCAAGTGATCTCGGGTTTGATTTCGTTGACGTCAAACACTGTCATGGTTACCTCGGTCACGAATTCTTGAGCGCGCACACGCGCACGGGTCGCTACGGCGGCAGTTTCGAGAATCGCACGCGATTCCTCCGCGAAGTGACTGAAGGCATCCGAGTGGTTGCGCCAAAAATGCTGATCGGCGTCCGGTTGTCAGCCTTCGATCTGATCGCTTTCCGCTCCGATGCGACACGAGCGACCGATGGGAAAACTGGCCCAGGCATTCCCGAAGATTCGGCGTTGCCATATCAATGGGGCTTCGGCGTCGATGTTGACAACCCGCAGCGATATGACTTGTCCGAACCGGAAAAGTTTCTTGCGCTGCTACGCGAGCTCGACATAAAGCTGGTCAATATTTCCGCCGGCAGTCCTTATTACAATCCGCACATTCAGCGTCCCGCTTTGTACCCGCCGTCGGATGGTTATCAACCGCCGGAAGATCCGCTTGTTGGCGTTGCGCGACAGATCGAAGTCACGCGCGCGTTGAAGGAAGAGTTTCCCGATCTGGTTTTGGTTGGCACAGGCTACAGCTATCTGCAGGAGTATTTGCCGCACGTGGCCCAGGCAGCAGTGCGGCAAGGTTGGGTTGATTCGATCGGATTGGGACGCATGGTGCTTTCGTATCCGGAGTTGCCACTCGATGTGTTGAGTGGCCGCGGCATGCAGCACAAAAAGATCTGTCGCACGTTCAGCGACTGTACAACCGCTCCTCGCAAAGGATTACCGTCAGGTTGTTATCCGCTCGACGAGTTTTACCGGAAGTCAGAAGACGGCGCGTCATTGAAGGCTTTGAAATCAGCCGCGCGCGCAGAGACGAGTTAGCGATGCTTCAGGCAACGAGACGTGCATTTCTCAATCTGCGCCAGTCACGTGTGGCGCCGGCGGAGGAGTATTGGTTGCACGTCAATCGCAAGGCGATGGCGTGTAAGTTTGAAGTGACGCTGCATCAGTCAACGGAATGTGGCGTGTCGATCGCGAGTAACGCGCTGGACCAGGTTGAAGAGATTGAGAAGCAGCTATCGGTCTTCAAAGAAGACAGTGCGGTTAGCGTGATTAATCGCAATGCTTCGACTCGGGCCGTTCGCGTAGATCGTCCGCTGTTTGAGCTTCTTTCGTTGTGCAAGGAACTGTATGACGAAACAGAAGGTGCGTTTGACATCACGAGTGGACAGCTCACTCGTTGTTGGGGCTTTCTGAAGCGCGCAGGTCAGATGCCAACTGAAGCGGAGATTGCAGCAGCGAGAGCACTCGTCGGCTGCGACAAGCTGGTGCTCGATAAGGCAACGAGGACGGTTGCGTTCAAGCAGCCGGGTGTTGAGATAAATCTCGGTAGCATCGGAAAAGGTTATGCGCTCGACGTCGTGAGTGAGCACTTCAAACGAGAGAACGAACCGGCGTTGTTGAGTGCCGGAGCGAGTAGTTTTCTGGCGACAGGAGCCGAGCGTGCGTGGCTTGTTGGCATTCGTCATCCGGGTGCGAAGCAGAAACGACTGGCGAGTGTTCGACTGCACGACTGTGCGATGTCGTCGAGCGGAAGTGAAGAACAGTTTTTTGAAAGTGGAGGGCGCCGGTTCGGTCACATCATCGATTCGCGCACCGGTTGGCCGGCTGAAAAAGTCAGCAGCGTGACGGTCGTGGCCAATGCAGCGGCGCTTAGCGACGCGCTTGCAACTGCGTTCTTCGTTGGTGGACGAGAGCTGGCGGAACGTTACTGTGCAAAGCATCAAGAGGTTTTGGCGATTCTGTTAGAGGCAGATACGCAGCGTCCAACCATCATCGGAAGTAACAAGCGCTGTGCTGTTGAAATGCTTTAAGAAGATTTCTCCCGCAACGGCGCAACGGCGCAACGCAGACGCGCCGCGACTTTGAGGGTTAATTCTTCCGTTGCGCCGTTGCGCCGTTGCGGGAGAAATCATTTCGATGATCACTAAATCGCAGAGCATCGCGTTAATCATCCTTCGCACGCTGATCGGCTGGCACTTTCTCTACGAGGCGTACTTCAAGATCATGTCGCCGGCGTGGGGTCGTGGCGGTGGTCCATTAACGCCGTGGACTTCTGCTGGTTACCTGCAAGGAGCAAGCGGACCGCTTGCCTGGATTTTTCAACGTCTGGTAAACGCGGGCTGGACCGTCTGGCTCGATCGGGGTGTCAAAGTCACGCTGCTCGTGATCGGAGTGAGTTTGATTCTGGGTCTATTCACCCGCGTTGGGCTTTGGCTCGCCCTCGCAATGTTATCGCTTTTCTATCTGCTTTATGTGCCGACCCTCGGCCTGCCGCAGCCCAACAGCGAAGGCGCTTATCTGATAGTCAACAAAACGCTCATTGAAGCTGCCGCTGTCGCGGTGTTGCTGCTGTTTAATACCGGCAGGATCGCCGGACTGGATTTGTTTTTTAGGAAATATTCATCATGAATCTTACTGAAGATCAGAAGAAGATCGGTCGTCGCAACTTTCTGAAAGCGGTTGCAGGTGCGCCCGCGCTCGTGGCGCTTGGGGCGGCGGCGTTAACGCGTGGTCCAGTTCGCGGCGGTCCGGTGAAGATTGCCCTGGTAGGCACGGGCGACATGGGCAAGGGACTGCTCAATCAGTACCAACGCGAGTTTTGCGACTTGAAGGCGCTTTGCGATGTGAATCCGAAACGGCGCGCCGCGATGGTCAAGATGATGGTCGATAAAGGTTGGCCCAAACCAAACGAGTACGACGACTGGCAGCAGATGCTTCAGAAAGAAGATCTCGAAGCGATGCACATCGCGACTCCGCTGTGGACGCATGCTGAGATCGCCGTCGGCTCGCTCAACGCCGGCAAGCACGTGCTCTGTGAAAAGATGATGGCGAAGAGCGCAGCTGAGTGTCAGTCGATGATCGACGCGGCGAATAAAAACAAACGCGTGCTCGAGATCGGCTACCAGCGTTATTACAATCCCGTCTACCAGGCGGCTTACACAAACATCATCAAGCAAGGACTGCTTGGAGATATTTACCACGCTCGACTCCAGTGGCATCGCAACTCAACCTGGCGGAAGACCGAAGAAGCGCCGGCGCCGGATTTCGATCCGAGTCGCTGGGGTTATCCTGATTGGGAACACCTGTTGAACTGGCGCATGTACCGGAAGTACTCCGAAGGTTTGTTGTGTGAGCTCGGCAGTCATCAATTGAACGCGACGAGCTGGTTTTTCGACTCGGCGCCTGAAGCCGTTTACACCACTGGTGGAACTTTTCGTTTCAAAGACGGGCGCGAAGTTTACGATCATGTTTACGCGACTTTCGATTTTCCGGGTGGACGTACGGCGACGTTCTCGTCGATCCAGTCGAATGCGTTTGAGGCGAACTACGAGATGTTCATGGGCACGAAGGGGACTTTGATCATGTCGCGCGAGTTCGATGCGTTTCTTTTCCAGGAAGGGGAGAATTCCAACACGCGCGTCGAGGTTTCGAAGCAGAGCGGTCCGGTTGCAGATGCATCGGCGACGCAGGCGGCCGACTCGACCGCACGTACGGTTGATGCGCCAATCGCCGGAATGCAGGACAAAGGAATTTCCTACAAGAACGAGATCGCCGAGTTTTGTGCGGCTGTGAGGACCGGCAGTCCGGTGCGCTGCGGAGGCGAGAAGGCAAAATCTTCGGCGGTCGCGATTCTTACTGGAAATAGTTCGGCCGACAAACAATCCCGGCTCCCGATTGAGCAAACTCACGTCTCTTAGCCACAGATAATACGGATAAGATCATAATATGATCTTGTAATCTGCTGAAATCCGTGAAATACTGCGCGCCGTCCTTTATTAAATAAACTGCTCCAGTTGGAGATTCCCGCTCAGGGCGAAGTTTTTGGAGGTATTCGTCTGCCCAGCACCAGCAAACATTCTGCAAAAGTGGTGTGTTACGGGCGCAGTGTCTGGATCTCGCCGCGCCAGTTTTGGAACCTCGTTCGCGACGATATTGTCGAATACATGGACGAGCGCCCGCTCACTGGCCGTTTCAAAGGATGTCATTCTGAGTTCCTGGTAACTGTGAACCACACGGTTCTCAGCCTCACCGGCCCGGAACATCGCCGTGAAGTTATCGAATCCAAGCGTTTCATGAAAAGATAGGTAACAGCCGCACGCAGTACGGAGGACGGCAATATGCTGGAACTCATTCAACCGATCTCAAAAAGAGATCAGGTAGTTAGAGCGATGAAGCAGGCGATTCTGTCCGGCACGATCGAGCCGGGCGCCTCGATCGTTGAGAGTAAGATCGCACAGCAGCTCGGCGCCGGCATTCCCCTCATTCGCGAAGCACTCATCGAACTCGAACACCAGGGTTTTGTCCAGCGAACGCCGTACAAAGGGACGACCGTCACGAAGTTGTCGCCTGCTGATGTGCGCAGAATTTTTGCACTGCGTGTTGAGCTCGAGGCGGTGGCGATCGAGTGGGCCAAGGCACACACGACTGAGGCTGACCTTGCGTATCTGCGGCAAACGATTCACCGCATGGAAGAGGCGGCGAAGAGTCTCGACTTGCCGCAGTTTTACGACTGCGACCTCGCGTTTCACCGGAAGATCTGGAGCCTCTCAGACAATCCCTACCTCGTCGATGCGCTCGAGCGATTGGTTGTGCCGCTGTTCGCGTTTTTTGTGATGAAGACGAGCAGACAGCAGAAGTCGTATGTCGAGAGCGCGTCGATGCACGCGCGTGTTGTCGAAGCACTCGCGACGATGTCTGCACCCGAGCTGCGGCAAATGTTCACCGAGTATCTGTCGACGTGGAAAGACGATATGGTGCTGCTGCTATTTCCGGAAGAGCGTTAGACCGGATTGTAAATCCTGTAAATTGTCTCGCTTGCAAACAAAATGCTTCTTCGCAGTATGAACATCTCGAAGGCCTACGAAGGCGTGCACGCTCTGCGGAACGTTTCGTTTGAGTTGCGGGCACGGGAGGTTCATGCGCTTGTTGGTGAAAATGGCGCCGGCAAGTCAACCCTGATCAAGATCATCACTGGCGCGGTGACTCCGGATAGCGGTCATTTGGAATTCGATGGAGTTGCAGTAAGGACCAACTCGCCTGCCATTGCCAAGTCATTTGGCGTCGCTGCGATCTATCAGCAACCTGCGCTCTTTCCGGATTTGAGCGTTGTCGAGAACATCGCCCTCGGACTCGAAAAAACAAACCCATGGACGCGCGTAAACTGGAACCAACGACGAGCACAGGCTACTGAACTACTGAAACAAACAGCCGCCGATATCGATCCCGATCGAAGTGTGGCGACGC
The DNA here is from genome assembly GCA_036401595.1 of Pyrinomonadaceae bacterium. GTDB lineage: Bacteria > Acidobacteriota > Blastocatellia > Pyrinomonadales > Pyrinomonadaceae > PSRF01. Next base: position 2,046 of record DASWUM010000152.1, on the reverse strand, counting down.
TGACCATGCCCGAACAGCAACTGGTCGAGATTGCGCGGGCGTTGGGCGCGAACGCCAAAATCCTGATCATGGACGAGCCGACGGCGTCGCTTGCGGAAGCGGAAGTGCAAAACCTGTATCGCGTTATCCGCAACTTGCGCGATTCGGGCGTGGGCATCATCTACATCTCACATCGTCTCGAGGAATTGTCGGTCGTCGCCGATCGAGTGACTGTGTTGTGTGATGGTGAAGTAGTCGCGACGCGCCCGATGCAGGATCTAAGCGTGCGAGAACTGATCAGCCTGATGGTGGGACGCGAGCTATCGTCAGTGTTTCCGAAACGTGAAGTGCCACTCGGCGACGTTGTGCTCGAACTTCGTAACATCAGTTGCAGCGCGAACGGCGTAAACAATATCAACCTCGAGGTACGCGCCGGTGAGATCGTCGGACTCGCAGGTCTGGTCGGCGCCGGACGAACTGAACTCGCGCGCACGATCTTTGGTCTCGATCCTGCAGACTCCGGTGAGATCAATCTTCGTGGAGAGCGCGTCCGAATCAACACACCACTTGATGCTATCAATCGAGGCATCGCTTATCTGCCTGAAGATCGACGCCGTCACGGCGTGGTGCTTGATATGTCGATCAGCGCGAATCTCACCTTGTCGTCGTTGAAAAAGTTCTCGAAGAACTGGTCGCTCGATAGTGAGATGGAGAGAGAAACGGCGGCGCGTTCGGTGCGACGACTGGGAATCAAAACACCCGCAGTGTTTTCGAGCGTCGGCACACTGTCTGGTGGTAACCAGCAAAAGGTGGCGCTCGGTCGCTGGTTGGAGATCGAGCCGTCGGTGCTGATTCTCGACGAGCCGACACAGGGAATTGATGTTGGCGCGAAGGCGGAGATTCACACGTTGATGTGTGAGCTCGCCGAACAGGGTGTGGCGATATTGATGATCTCGTCTGAACTGCCTGAGATTCTCGGAATGAGCGACCGCATCGTTGTGTTGCGCAACGGAACGATCGCTGGAACTCTCGATCGACAAGAAGCCACACAGGAAGCGATCATGTCGTTAGCGATAGGCCACGATCTTAACCACAAAAAAGCACTAAAGGCATAAATGGAGAAATACAAGCGAGAGTTGTCGGCGGCGTTGGCCTATGCCGTGCTCGTGAGTGTTGTGGCGATTGTGGCGCCAACGTTTTTGAGTGTCGGGAATTTGCGCGACCTCGCGATGAATAATGCCGCGGTGTTGCTGGTGGCCATCGGGATGACGATGGTGATCATCAGCGGCGAGATCGATATCTCGGTTGGATCGCAGTTCGCCGTTTGCACATATCTCACCGGCGCGCTCGCCAAGGCGGGAATGCCAATCGTTTTCGTGCTTCCGTGTGTGATGTTGGCGGGTGTTGCGATGAGCGCTGTGGCGGGATCGCTCGTAGCCTGGTTGCGAATGCCGTCTATCGTGGTGACGCTTGCCCTCATGGTGGCATGGCGTGATGGTCTACGTTGGGCCACTGAAGGCGCTTGGATTCAGGATCTGCCGTCAAACTTTCAGTGGGTGGGGTTGGGCCAGACGCAAGGCGAGTTGCTCCTCATCGCGATCACTGCTTTGGTGTTCGTTGCTTTTGCGTGGGCGTTGAGCAATGTCGCGGGGGGTAGATCGTTCTATGCCGTCGGCTCCGATGCTGAAGCTGCACGCCTTGCGGGAATCGATCCGCGTCGAGTCGTGTTTGGCGCATTCGCGTTGACCGGAGCGCTCGTTGGATTGGCTGCCGTCCTGAACGCAACGCGATTCTCGATTGTGCCGAGTAACGCAGGCATGGGCCTGGAACTGAAAGCGATTGCCGCGGTCGTGGTCGGTGGCACCGCGATCACCGGTGGACGCGGCCGTCTTGCCGGCACGTTGATCGGCGTCGCCCTACTCGGGACCATCGGCACGGCGTTGACCTTTCTCGGTATCAACCCGTTTTGGGAGAAAGCAATTCAGGGCGCGGTGATTCTCGCCGCGGTGATGTCAGATGTGGCGTTGGGACATCTAACGCAGGGGCGGCCACGGAGGGCCGCCCCTA
>DASWUM010000151.1:0-26800 GCA_036401595.1 Pyrinomonadaceae bacterium | reverse complement strand
AGGAATATTGCATGCTGATCGTTTACCCATCCGCTACCGCGGACGGTACTGACCCCGCCCAAGCTCGATTTCGGACTTTTGAGGCAAAGCCTTGCACGTGATTTAGTTCAGGCTAGGCAGATCGAACAAGTCCAGCAAAAGTCCGAAAGCCAGTACGACCATCAACAGGTCGCTCTCGAGATGCGGATGCAGCTTGAAGCCGGGCTGTGAGTACTGCTTCTTGAGTCGTTCCGTCATGACCGGGTTGAAGTATCCCTGTCTCTCAATCCGTTCGTACGAGAGGAGATCGTTAATCCATTCGAGGTTCTGCTGTAACAAATAAGGAGTGCCGGGTGCGCGAAAACCGAATTTTTCCCGGTTAATAATTTGCGGCGGAACCAACCCCTCCGCAATTTTCTTGAGAATGTATTTCTCGGTGAATTGATTTAGTTTCAGGTGCGGCGGAATTTCTCGTGAAAACTCGACCAGATCGATATCCAAAAACGGGTAGCGTCCTTCGACGGAATTAGCAAGGGCCATGCGGTCGCCGTGCTCGGAGAGCAAGTGATCGGACAGACGAAGTTTGAAGTCGAGGTACGATCGCTGGTGGACCAGATGCCGGCCGCGCAGCCGTTCGTGATCGATCAAGTCATGATTGAGACATTCAAAATCTTCAAAAAGCTCGTTGACGCCTGACGAGTAGAGGGCGGTCTTGATCTCGCGCAAAGGATATTGATCGACTTCGTAAAACAGATCTTTGTCGCCCCAGAGTTTTTCGCGCAACTCGTCTTCCAGAATAGTTTCCAGGTTGTAAGGTTTGTTTTCCCGCAACCCGAGTTGATCAAAGCGATAACCAACATAACCGGCAAACAATTCGTCCGCGCCCTCGCCGGTCAAAACTACCGGGACGCCGTGCCGCCTGGCAGCTTCCGAAAGCGCCATCGAACAGGTGTTAAAGGTTTCCTTCACCGGGCACTCGCAGTGATAGATCATGTTGGGCAAACGGGTGGCAATCTCGTTCCAATCGAAGAGTATTTCGTGGTGCTCCGAGCCGACGTGCTGCGCCATCATTCTTTGATATCTCGACTCGCTGATCTCTTTATCCGTAAAGAGGATCGAAAACGAATGCCTCGTCTGTTCCGGATCTGATTCGGCCTTGATCATGGCCGCGATTAGCGAAGAATCCAGCCCGCCGCTCAGGTAAAACCCCACCGGCACGTCGGCCTGCAGGCGATACCGCACCGCCTGGGCTAACAGTTCTTTCAATCTCTCCACGTAATATTCATCAGGCTTGTCGTAGGAAACGTCTCCGATTCTCGGGTAATCAAGTTCCCAGTATTCGACGATCTTCACGCCGTCGATTCCGGCCAACATATAGTGACCACTTTTCAGACTGCGAATTTCTTTGAAAATCGTTCGCGGGCTAACCAGGCCAGGAAAAGAAAGAATTTGATCGAGACCGGTGAGATCGACGTCGCGCGACGCCAGCGGATGTTTCAGGATCGCCTTAATCTCTGAAGCAAAGATCAAAACATTGTCTACGACTGTGTAGTAAAGCGGGAGAATGCCAAAGTGATCCCGGGCCAGGAAGAGTTGTTTGCGCCGCACGTCATAGAGCGCAAAAGCGAACTGGCCGTTTAGCTGGTGCAGCATCTTCGGCCCTTCCTCTTCATAAAGGTGGACCAGCACTTCAACGTCGGTCGCGGACCTGAAGACGTGGCCCTTTTCTTCCAGCAAGGATCTCAATTCACGATAATTAAAAATCTCGCCGTTACAGACCATCACCACTGATCGGTCTTCGTTGTAGATAGGCTGCGAGCCATTCATCAGATCGATGATGCTGAGCCTGCGGAAAGCAAAACCGAGACTCCCCACGACATCGTAGCCATCGGAGTCAGGACCGCGATGGACGAGGGTGCTCGCCATTCCCTTCAGGATTTCTTTATCCGCCCGACGTTCGTGGGTCAGATCAATGTATCCGGCTATGCCACACATTTCAGTAGGTGGTTATCCACAGATTACACGGATTCTATTTGTTCAATCTGTGTAATCTGTGGATATGGAGGGTCTCAATTTCACGACGCGTTTGGACCACAATTCGACAAGTTCATCGACGATCGTATTTGTGTCCGCTTGAAATCTGCCGGGCACGCTCAACAAGTCACCGAGGCTCGTCACGCCGTCGGCCATATCGAGGAGGTGAAAGACGTCGCGGGAAACTTCAATCGCAAACTGTTTGGCGTAGGTGTTTCCGATCTCGAAAAAGGTCGCCGTGTGATCGGGCGATACGAACCGCTTGGTTTGCGTCAACCGAGCGTATGGCGGTAACTGCGGCACTAGCGTCAGGTATTTCTCGTGGTCGATGTTCTTTTTGCTTACCAGGTAATTGCCGACGCTCAGATAGTGCAGCTTCGTCGTTAGAAAACAGACAATCGCGTCCTGCACGGAATCGACGATCGGCTCGGCGTTGTTATTGAAGGAGGTATTCAGGAGCACGGGTACGTCCGTTCGCTTGCGAAACTCATCGATGAGTTGCCAGAAGCTGCTGTTGGTTGAGCGTGAAACAGTCTGAATCCTCGCCGTGCCGTCAACATGAGTCGTGGCTTTCAGCAGTTCTCGCTTGTCTTCGCGCACGCGCACCACGAAGGTCATGAAAGGCGAATCCATGCCGGGGCGCGGCAGCTCGAAGAATTCATCGATATATTCTTCGAGCACCGCCGGCGCAAACGGTCTGTAAGCCTCGCGCTTCTTCACCATGCTGTTGATGATGTCTTTGTTTTCGGCGGGCCGCGGGTCGGCAACGATACTGCGGTTGCCTAGCGCGCGTGGTCCGAATTCCGAGCGTCCCTGTACCCAACCAACCACAAAACCCTGGGCCAGCAATTCCGCACTGTCAGCCGCGATATCGTCGCGAAATTCAAACTCGAGGAAATCTCGCCAGGGTTCCAGGTCGTTGCGGACAGTTTGATCGTTACCGATTTCCGTGCCCCAGTAAACGTGGTCCAGTTGCGCGACTTTCCCATTTCCTCCATTCGCTGATTGCTGTTTGAAAAAAGGAAACAGAGCGGCCCCGATGGCGCAGCCGGCATCGTGAGATGCGGGTTGGACGAAGATGTTGTCAAACATTCCCGAGTAGAGCAGCTTGCCGTTGAGTGAGCAGTTGTGTGCGACACCGCCGGCCAGACACAAGCTACGTTGTCCCGTCTTCTTTTGGTAATGCGCGATGACATGGAAGACGATCGCCTCGAGAGTCTCCTGCAAAGCGGCAGCAATGTCTTTGTGAAGTTGCGTGAACGGTTCGTGCTTGCCTCTGCGCTGCGTGATCTTGCAGAGGATGTCAGGAAAATCTGGATTCAGTATGTAATCGCCGTCGGGAAGAAGCCTGTAGAAGCTTCTGAATACTGAGCGATAACGGCGCGGGTCGCCGTACGGCGCCAATCCCATCACCTTGTATTCTTCGAACTGGTCGTAACCAAGGAAGCGAATCACGTCGAGATAAAACAAGCCGAGCGATTTTTGGACCGAGATCACGTGAAGCAATTCAAGCGCAGCACCCTTGCCGTTCAGAATCATCCCCGATGCAGCATCGCCGACGCCGTCGATCGTCAGCACGAGGCTCTGATCGTAACCTGATTGGGAATACGCACTGGCTGCATGGGCCATGTGATGCGGTACGAAAAGCAATTTACGATCGTCGATATCGTCGTTGAGTCCGGCAACCAGCATCTCGTGTACGATGTCTCTCAGCCCGAGCACTGATTTTTCTTCGAGCCGGCGGTAATACGCGCGCCGCACTCCCGGCCCCAATCCCTTTTCATCGGCATAAACCGCCAGTTGGTCCAACTCGTTGAGACGCAGGCCGTGACTCTCGAGGCAGAAGCGAATCGCAGAGACTGCTCCTTTGCTGGTGTGTTTGATCCGGTTGAGCCTTTCTTCTTCAATCCCGGCCACAACTTTGCCATCTTCCACCAGCACCGCGGCCGAGTCGTGAAAAGTGCCGTACGGAAAAAGGAAATCGCGCTCAGCATAAACCTGATCGAGCCCACCTGAAATACCAAGTACTAACATCGCGAAATTAATCCTCGAGTTCTTCCGTAAATGACATCACCGCGGCTCTGGCTTTCTGGTTGATGGATTGCGCCGAGAAGCGAGCCCGCAGTTGATCGACATAACTCAAACTGTCCATGATGCCTTCGTAGTCATCGACGAAATCGATGAGACAGGCGACTTCGTCAACACCGCTCTGCTTCAGTTGCCAGACGAACTCCGTACAGTCGGCGACCGTTCCCATGAGCGCGGCCGTGCTGAAGTAGCGCTCAAAAGTGAGATCCAGCAAGTCTTCCATCACCTGCTTGGGAATGTCGTGAGCATCGATGCGATGTCCACCGCTGATAGCGCCACCGCTGCGTGCAGACTGCTCTTCCAGACTGATGGCCGATCGAAGGTATTCGCGAAACGGCGTTTTCACCTTCGCTTTCACTGTCTCTGTATCTGGTCCAAGGTAAGTGTGCAGCATCAGGGAGACGGTTCCCTGCCGGGGATCAAAATCATGATCGTCGCGGGCGTCTCGGTAGCGTTGAATCTTTTGCTCGAGGGTTGCGAGATCCTGGCCGATGAGGTGAGTCAACACGTTCGCGCCGATGGCCCCGGCGCTGGCGAAGGTGTCCGCATGTCCTGACGACGTGATCCAAATCGGCAGTTCTGCTTGCACCGGCTTCGGGTACAGAGTGATTTCAATTTCTTTGCCCAAACTATTGGTCTGCTGCAACGTTTCACCGCGCCAAAGCCTCTGCACGATTTGCACCTGCTCATACATTGTCGCCTGGCGCGTGCCGTATCTTTCCGGGAAGAAGACGAAATCGTTTACGTTCCAGCCGGAGCCGAACGAAACGGCGACCCTGCCTGCCGACAAGTTGTCGACCACCGACCACTCTTCTGCAATTCGTATCGGATTGTGCAGCGGCGAAATTAAACTGCCGGCGCGAATCTGAATTTGATTGGTAACAGTCGATAGCGCCGCGCTGGTTAGAGCGGGGTTCGGAAACAGCCCGCCGAACTGATGGAAATGGCGCTCCGGTGTCCACACGGAACAAAAGCCGTGCTCATCGGCAAACTTCGCGGCATCCAGCAACAGTCGATATTTATTACCGTTGCCGGTGTCACCGGAACTGGAGAAGAACATGATTCCGAAATCCATGTTGTCCTTATCCACAGATTACACAGATTGAATCTGTGTAATCTGTGGTTTAACCAATCAAATCATCATTGAATGCATGAACTAATTCGTGAGGTTCGGAGTCTTTCGACGTGCCGATAATCTGTAGGTCTTGATCGGGATCTTTAACAATACCTTCCAGGGTTGCCTCCAGAAGTTCCTTAAGCCGGACTATCGTCAACGGATCAAATAGATCGGTGTTGTATTCCAGCACTCCCTTGAGTCCATGCGGTGCTTCTTCCATCATCAGCGCGAGGTCAACCCTGGTGACAGTGGTTTGAGTTTCCAGCGGAGATAACTTCAGACCTGGTATTTCCAACGTAGTGCCTGCAGCGTTCTGAAGAATGAACATCACCTGGAAGATCGGGAAGTAACCTGGGTTTCGCTCCGGTTTGAGCGTTTCCAAAAGTTTCTCAAATGGCACATCCTGATGGGCGTAAGCTTGCAGACAGCACTCTCTCACGCGCCGTAACAGTTCACGAAAAGTAGGATTGCCCGCAACGTTTATCCGCAGAGCCAACTGGTTGATGAAGCAACCGAGCAGATGCTCTGTTTCCTGTCGATTCCGGTTCGCGATGCTTGTGCCTACGACGATGTCTTCCTGACCGGTCTGCCGTTGCAGGACCATGGCAAAAGCCGAGAAGAGAGTCATGAACAAGGTGGCGCCTTCGTGCCGGCTCAAGGCCATCAGCTTGTTACTCAATTCCACCGGCAAGTCGAAGGTCAGCACCGATCCGTTGAAGGTTTGAAATTGCGGCCGCGGCCGATCCGTCGGCAACTCCAGCACCGGCGCCGCTCCCGCCAACTGTTCCCGCCAGTAACTCAGTTGTTGCTCCAACACTTCGCCCTGCAAGTACTCCCGCTGCCACACCGCATAATCCGCGTACTGCACTTCCAACTCCGCCAACGCTGCTCGCTCTCCCTGCGCATACGCCTGGTACAACTGCCCCAACTCTTTCACCAGCACTCCAAGACTCCAGCCGTCTGACACGATGTGGTGCATCGTCAACAACAACACATGCTCGCTCTCACTCAGCCGCAGCAACTTCGCTCGCAGCAATGGTCCCGTGCTCAGATCGAATCCCAGTTGCGCCTCGGCCCGCGCCTGCTCCTGCACCACTCCCTCCGCCGCCGCCTGTTCCATCACGCTCAAGTCTTCCAACCCCAGCTTGAACTCCACCTGTTCGTCTATCACCTGCTCGGCTTCGCCGTCGCGCAGCACAAATCTCGTCCGCAGCACTTCATGCCGTCGCACCACTTCGCGCAAACTCGCTTCCAGCACCTCGACCGCCAACTCGCCACTCACTCGCAGCGCCAGGGGCACGTTGTAGATCGCGCTGCCCGGTTCCATCTGCTCCAGAAACCACAACCGTTGTTGCGCGTACGACAATGGCAACCGCTCCGTCCGCGATACCCGTGTCACTGCCGCTCGACTGCCGCCCCGCTCATTACCGCGCTCCTGTTCTACCTTCTCTCCCAACTCCGCGATTGTTGGTCCATCAAACAAACTTCGCAGCGCCACTTCCACTGCGAAACTCTGCCGCACTCGCGACATCAACTGCGTCGCCAACAGCGAGTGTCCACCCAACTCAAAGAAGTTGTCATAAACTCCGACCGGCTTCACTCCCAGCACGTCTTCCCACAAACCCACCAACACTTCTTCCACTATCGTTCGCGGCGCTACATACGCCATCCCACCATCAGCTCGTTCCTGCCCCGGCGTGGGTAACGCGCGCCGATCGACTTTCCCACTCGCCGTCAGCGGCAACTTCTCCAACTCCATGAACACCGAAGGCACCATATATTCCGGCAGTTGCTCCCGTAGTTGCGCCCGCAGTTGTTCCAGCAGCAACGCTCCTTCCATTTCCGGGACCACATAACCAATCAGCCGTTTCTCTCCCTCGCGCTCATCCACTACCACTGCCGCTTCTTTCACTCCCTCACTCGCGCGCAGCACACTCTCGATTTCTCCCAACTCGACGCGGAACCCTCTGAGCTTGACCTGATGGTCCAGGCGACCGAGAAATTCGATATTGCCATCCGGTCGATAGCGCGCCAGATCGCCGGTGCGGTACAACCTTGCTCCATCTGCAAACGGATGCGGCACAAACCTCTCGGCCGTCAGTTCCGGCCGTTTCAGGTAGCCGCGCGCCAAACCATCGCCTCCGATATACAGTTCTCCTGCCACTCCAGCCGCCACTGGCTCAAAATCATCATCAAGCAAAAACACTTCGGTATTGCTAATGGGCTTTCCGATCGGAACCACACGTCGTTGCGGAAGCTCTCGCTCGATTCGGTAACAGCAGGTGAAGGTGGTCGCTTCGGTTGGTCCATAACCGTTAATAATCTGCGTAGCCGGTAACTGCTGCATACCTTTGTTCACGTGCTGCACAGACAATGCTTCGCCGCCGATCAGTAATTGTTCGAGTTCCTGCAAAACCGACGGATCCTCGTCCACTATCAGGTTGTAAAGCGAGGCAGTCAGCCACATCGTTCGCACGCTGTGTTTGGAGATTTCTTCTCTGAGTCGATCCAGCGTCGCGATTCTCTCGTCGTACATTACGCATCGCCCGCCGTGCAGCAGTGCTCCCCAAATCTCAAAGGTAGAAGCATCGAAAGACAGTGGCGCAAATTGCATGATGCACTGGCCGCCATCAAGCGCTGCGTAGTCCTGTTCGCAAACCAACCGAAGGACACTGCGATGGACCACTTCGACGCCTTTCGGAACACCCGTCGAGCCGGATGTATAGATCACGTAAGCAAGATTGTCGGCGTTCATGTCAGCGCTAACCGCACTCTTCGGAAGCGTCGCAACTTCCGGCCAATCGCTATCGAGACAAACTATCGTGGCCGAGTGCTGCGGCAGGCGTTCAAGCAGGCGTTGTTGGGTAAGGACTACACGTAACTCACTATCATCAAGGATGAATGAAAGCCGCGGCTGTGGGTATTCAGGATCGAGCGGAACGTAAGCGCCACCCGCTTTGAGAATCCCAAGCAGCCCGACCAACATTTCAAACGAGCGCTCCATCATCAGGCCCACGCGAGATTCCGGTCCAACGCCGAGCGTTCGGAGTTGATGGGCCAGTTGGTTAGATCTTTCATCGAGCTCGGCATAACTCATCTGCCGATCCTGAAAAACGACGGCCACGGCTTGCGGTGTTCGATGCGCCTGCTCCGCAAACAATTGATGAATACATTTTTCGCGAGGATAGTCACGCTGAGTGCGGTTTCGTTCGACCAGCAACTGTTCCCGCTCGACGGCAGTTAAATATGATGCCCTCGATAGACTCTGTTGCGGATTCTCAACCAAACTCAGCAACAGATTCTGGAAATGATCGAGCATCCGCGCGATCATATCGGCTTCGTATAACTCCGTCCGATACTCAACTCTGACCTTAAGTCCGGCTTCGCTCTCCACCAACGACCACGTTTGATCGAATTTCGCGGTTTCGCTCTCCACAAACTCGGCACGCGTTTCCAGTGCCTCGATTTCGAGTTGTTGCTCTGTCGCTTGCTGCAATACAAACGCCACCTGAAACAGCGGTGTGTGACTCAGGTCTCGCTCCGGTTGTAACTCCTCCACCAACCGTTCAAACGGCACATCCTGATGCCCGTACGCTCCCAGCGTCACTTCTCGCACGCGTCCCAACAATTCCCGGAAACTCTCACGCCCATCGAGCTGCACTCGCAGCACCAACGTGTTCACGAAGAATCCAATCAACCCTTCGATCTCCGCCTGGTTCCGCCCCGCAATCGGTGTCCCCACACTCAGATCTTTCTGACCCGTATAGCGCCACAGCAACACGTCAAACGCCGCCAGCAAAGTCATGAACAGCGTGGTCCCCTCACGCCGGCTTATCTGCCCCAACTGCTCTGTCAAACGCGGTGACAATGTGATGGCCTGACTCGCACCTCGATTACTCAACACCGCCGGCCGCGCATAATCTGTCGGCAACTCCAGCACCGGCGCCGCCCCCGCCAACTGTTCTCGCCAGTACCGCAGTTGTTGCTCCAACACTTCGCCCTGCAAGTATTCCCGCTGCCACACCGCATAATCCGCGTACTGCACTTCCAACTCTGCCAACGCCGCTTGCTCGTCCTGCGCGTAAGCCTGATACAACGTGCCGATCTCTTTCACCAGCACTCCAAGACTCCAGCCGTCCGACACGATGTGGTGCATCGTCAACAACAACACATGTTCGTTCGCACTCAACCGCAGCAGTTTCGCTCGCAGCAATGGTCCTGTGCTCAGATCGAATCCCAGTTGCGCTTCGGTGCGCGCCTGCTCCTGCACCGCTCGCTCTGCCGCCGCCTGTTCAAGCCCGCTCAAGTCTTCCAATCCGAGGTTGAACTCCACCTCGTCCGCTATTACCTGTTCCGCTTCTCCATCCCGCAGCACAAATCTCGTCCGCAGCACTTCATGCCGTCGCACCACTTCGCGCAAACTCGCTTCCAGCACCTCCACCGCCAACTCGCCATTCACCCGCAGCGCGAGGGGCACGTTGTAGATCGCGCTGCCCGGTTCCATCTGCTCCAGAAACCACAACCGCTGTTGCGCATATGACAATGGCAACCGCTCCGTCCGCGATACACGTTGCACTGCCGCTCGACTGCCGCCCCGCTCATTACCGCGCTCCTGTTCTACCTTCTCTCCCAACTCCGCGATCGTTGGTCCATCAAACAAACTCCGCAGCGCTACTTCCACCGCGAAACTTTGCCGCACCCGCGACATCAACTGCGTCGCCAACAGCGAGTGCCCACCCAACTCAAAGAAGTTGTCATAAACTCCGACCGGCTTCACTCCCAGCACGTCTTCCCACAAACCCACCAACACTTCTTCCACTATCGTCCGCGGCGCCACATACGCCATCCCACCATCAGCTCGTTCCTGCCCCGGCGTGGGTAACGCTCGTCGATCGACTTTCCCATTCGCCGTCAGTGGCAACTTCTCTAAAAACACGAACATCGCCGGCACCATATATTCCGGCAAGCGTTCTTTCAGATAACTGCGCAACTCCGTCGCAGTCACGTCCTCGTTTGCCACCACGTAACCGACCAACCGTCTATCATTTTCGTCTTCTCTCAAAACCACCACACTCTCGCGCAGGTGTGGATGACTATTGAGCGCTGACTCGATTTCTCCCAACTCGACACGGAACCCTCTGAGCTTGACCTGATGGTCCAGGCGACCGAGAAATTCGATATTGCCATCCGGTCGATAGCGCGCCAGATCGCCGGTGCGGTACAACCTCGCTCCGGCTTCCGCAAACGGATGCGGCACAAACCTCTCGGCCGTTAGTTCGGGCCGTTTCAGGTAGCCGCGCGCCAAACCGTCACCGCTAATATGCAATTCGCCGGCGACGCCAACTGGTACGAGTTGAGAAAATTGATCCAGCAGGTAAATTTGCGTATTCAGGATCGGCATGCCGATGGAAGGCTTTCGATTGTCGTCGATGCATTCCGTAATGGTGGCGCAGACCGTATTCTCGGTTGGTCCATAAGCGTTGAGGAATCGACGACCCGCACTCCAACGCCTCACAATCTCGGCGGAACAAGCTTCGCCGGCAGAAACAAGCGTTCGCAGATTTGGTAAATCAGATGCAGAAGTGATCGCCAGCACTGATGGTGGGAGGGTTACTACACTGATACGCTGTTCGCGCAGGAAACTGTTGAGCTGATCTCCAGCCGTGAGTGAGGATGAGGAAGCCAGATAGAGAGCGGCTCCGCTGCACAATGTTGTGAAGATCTCAGAGACTGACGCATCGAACCCGAAAGCGGCAAATTGCAGCACGCGGCTATTCGATCGCACGTCGAACTCGCGAATTTGCGCTTCGATCATGTTACATAAGCCTTGATGCGCAATCATCACTCCCTTGGGCTGGCCCGTTGAACCCGACGTGTAGATCACGTACGCCAGATTCTCTGGTCCAACTTCACTCGCCACTCGCGCGCGACTCTGCCCCGCCACTTGCTCCGCCAACTGCTCCATGTACAGCGTCGGCACGTTCGTTCCACTGAGCACTTCGGTCTTCAGCGATGTCACTAACAGTTTCGCTTCGCTGTCACTCAGCATGTAGCGCAACCGCTCCGCCGGATAACTCGCGTCCAGCGGCAGATACGCGCCTCCTGCTTTCAGGATCCCCAACAGCGTCACCACCATCTCTGTCGTGCGCTCCAAACACACAGCAACCAGCGTCTCTGGTCCGACTCCCAAACTTTGCAGGTAGTGCGCCAGTTGGTTCGCACGTTCCTCCAACTCTCGATAACTCACCTGCTCCTCGTCGCAGACCAGCGCCATCGCCTCCGGCATCGCATCTACCTGCCGCTCGAACAACTGATGAATGCACTGGTCCTTGTTGTAGTCAGCTGCAGTGTTATTCCAATCATCCAGAAGCTGCCGGAGTTCTTCTTCAGTCAACAAGCTCTGCTGGTCATACCGGGCTGACGGCTCGGCAACCATCGCATCAAGAATCTTCGTGTAGTAACGACCAACACGGGCTACGTGCTCATCACTTACCGCGGCTGCGTCGTAGTGAAACGTAAGCCGGAGCGCTGATGTGGCCGGATCGAGACTGAAGATTGCTGTCAGGGTAAGGTTTGTCGCCTCAAACCCCTGCGAATCAAGCACCTTCAGGTGCTCGAAATTCTGTAGCTTTTGATAGACGTGGAAGTGAACAAAATTGAAAGCCACCTCAAACGGTGAATGACCTTCGCCAATCTCGTTCTGGATCCTGTTTAGCGGATAACGACGGAACGGCAGCAGTTCCCACTCGGCATGAAAAGTTTCCTTCACCAACTCGAGCCAGGTGCCGCCGTGCAACCGTTGATAAAACGGCAACGTGTTGAGAAACAGACCGGCAGCTCTTTCTCCGTCGATTGTTTCCGGACGGCCGTGTGAGACGAGCCCCGTTAGCACCTCCGGTTGACCACTCAAGAAACTCAGCGCCCGTACATGTGCAGCCAGCAGAACACTCTTCAGCGGCACGGTGGCTTTCCGCGCTAATCCTTTCAGTCGCTGCGGCAGGTCTTCAGGAAGCTCTACATTAAAAACCCCAATACGTCTGGCGGATTCCGTAGTGGACGGAGCGTCGGTTGAAAAGATCCGGGTTAAGGTGACGTCGCTTAACTTTTCGTGCCAATAATTCTGCGCCTCTGCAGACGCGACAGTTTCGCGCTCCCTCGCCACGAAGTCGCGGAATGCATTGGGCGGCGCCTCTGAAAGTGAGCCAACGTCGTAACCGAGCAAAACAAAGTAATGCTGGAACAACTCTGAAAGAAGTGTGGCGACACTCCAGCCATCGAGAATCGCATGATGAAAACTAAGCGTAAATTGAAACGACTCTGCACTCCGGTGATGAACCTGCAACCGCAATAGTGGTGGCTTGGACCAATCGATCGGCCGCTTCTTCTCCGTCGCCATCCAATCGGACAACGCCGCCGCCTGCTCCTCCGCTGAGAGCTGACTTATGTCCGCGGTTTCGAGGGGAATCTTTGCGCTTCGATGGACCACTTGCAGAGGTTCGCTGAAATTGCCGAGGTCGAAGGAAGTGCGCAGGACGGCATGTCGTCCGGCCAGATGTTGCACCGCCTCAGCCAGAGTATCCAGTTGCAACGGTGCCTGGAGATGAAAACTGAAGATGTCATGGTAAAGCGACGAGTCGGGGCTTAGCTCGCTGTGAAAAAGCATTCCCGACTGTAGACCGGTGAGAGGGTAAGCATCCTCCGCGTCTGTCGGGAGACGAGAGCGGTCGTCATCGGAAATTAGTCCGAACGCCGCGATATCGGATGCCGGTATGGCGGTTTGTGTCGCAGCGTCCAGATGTTGCGCCAACTCCTGAATGTTCTGGTATTGAAAAAGCTTTTGCACCGGAACATCCAGACCCATCGCGCGTGCTTGCGCGCTTACCTGAATGCTTCTGATGGAGTCGCCACCTAATTCGAAGAAGTTGTCTTGAACACCCACTTCCTCCAGAGTCAGCACGTTGGCCCAAATCGCGGCGAGCACTTCTTCGACGGGCGTACGAGCAGAAAGCAGAGTTTCTCTCGAGTCGGCCAGCAGCTGGTCCAACGGCGGCAATGCTTTCAGATCCAACTTGCCGTGCGTGGTCAGCGGCAACTCTTCGAGAAATACAAAGTAAGCCGGAATCATGTATTCCGGCAGACGCTCTTTAAGATAACTTCGCAACTCGCCTGATGCGGGAGCAGTTTCACCGCTCCATACGATGTAAGCGATTAAGCGTTTGTCACCGGCCGTGCTTTCATCGACGTGAAGGACAACTGTCTGCACTGAAGGATGTTGTCCGAGCACCGTTTCAATTTCCCCGAGCTCGATGCGGAACCCGCGAATCTTGACCTGCTGGTCCAACCGTCCCCGATAATCGATATTCCCATCCGGCAAATAGCAACCCTGGTCTCCAGTCCGATAGAGCCTTGCCCCACCTTCGGCGCTGAATGGATGCGGCACAAATTTCTCCGCCGTCAATTCTGCTCGTTTGAGATAACCGCGCCCGAGTCCAGCTCCGCCGATGTAGATCTCTCCCAGCACGCCAACCGGCACCGGTTCCAATTCCTCGTCGAGGATGTAGATTTCTGTGTTCTCTATCGGCCGCCCTATCGGAATACTCTCGGCTCGATCATCGATCTTTGCCGCCAGCGGGTAACAACAACTGAAGGTGGTCGATTCTGTCGGCCCATAACCGTTGATCAACTTGACTCCCGACAATTCTTGCTGCGCCCGGCGTATGTGACCTACCGACAGCGCCTCGCCGCCGACAAGCAACTGCTCCACCTCACCAAGTGCCTGCACCTGCTCGTCCACTACCACATTGAATAACGACGACGTCAGCCAAAGCGTCCAATGTCGTCCGTGCTCGAGTATTTCTCCCAACTCGACCGCGCTCGCCACGCGCCCCGG
This sequence comes from Pyrinomonadaceae bacterium, assembly GCA_036401595.1. Lineage (GTDB taxonomy): Bacteria > Acidobacteriota > Blastocatellia > Pyrinomonadales > Pyrinomonadaceae > PSRF01. The sequence goes on along the minus strand of DASWUM010000151.1, from coordinate 12,692 downwards.
ATAGAGTTGCAACTGTGCTCCATGCAACAGCGCACCCCACACCTCAAAGGTCGAGGCGTCAAAAGAGATCGGCGCTAACTGCAACACGGTCTGTTCCCGATCCAGTTGTGCATAACTGATCTCCCACACCAGGCGAACCACATTGCGGTGCGTGATCATTACGCCCTTCGGCTGTCCGGTTGAGCCCGAGGTATACATCACGTAAGCCAGGTTGTCCGGCGTCGCCGCAGACTCCGGCGCCAAGACACTCTCGCTTGCGATTTGCTCCCACTCTTCATCAATACAAAAGGTGTAGCCCCAATGCACTGGCAATCGATCTACTACTGCCAGTTCGGTGATCAGCACTGGCACCCCCGCATCCTTGAGCATGAATGAAAGTCGTTCCAGCGGATAAGCAGGATCCAGCGGCAGGTAGGCGCCGCCTGCTTTCAGCACTGCCAGTAAGGCGACGATCATGTGCGGCGTGCGCTCAAGGCAGATGCCAACCATCACTTCCGGTCCGACACCGAGGCCTTGTAGATGATGGGCCAACTGGTTGGCACGTCGCTCCAGTGCGCCATAACTCATCTGCTCGCCTTCGTAAATCAGCGCGGTGGCTTCGGGTCGTTGGCTCACTTGCTGTGCAAAGAGTTCGTGAACACAAACTGGCGGAAGCGGAGTCGCGGTTTCGTTCCACTCTCGCAACAGTTGCTCACGTTCTCCTTCGGACAGCATCGACACGTGCGACAGCGGCAACTCAGGCGTAGCAATTACTCCTCGCAGCAGTTGCCGGAAATGCTCCAGCAACCGTTCCACGCTCGCTCTGTCAAATAGGTCGGTGCTGTACGTGAGTGCGCCGACGAGATCGCCATCACTCTCACTCAAAGCCAGCAACAGATCGAATTTCGAAGTGTGACCTTCCCCGGCGGCACTGCTCAGTCTCAAGTTCTCCATTACAAGCGTGCTGCTCGGCGCATTTTGTAGCACCAGCTTCACTTGAAACAGCGGAGAACGGCTCAAATCACGCTCTGGCTGCAACTCTTCGACGAGCTTTTCAAATGGCACATCCTGATGCGCGTACGCTTGCAGTGTAATCTCCCGCACCCGCTGCAAAACTTCGACAAAGCTCATCGCTCCGCTCAGTTGCGTGCGCAACACAAGTTGATTCACAAAGAACCCGATGAGTCCTTCGGTCTCTGCGTAATTTCGATTGGCGACGTCTGTTCCTACTACCACTTCACTCTGTCCGCTGTAGCGCGACAACAGCACATTGAACGCCGCCAGCAACACCATGAACAGTGTCGCTCCTTCGCGCCGGCTCAACTCCTTAAGTGCCGCCGTCTCCTCTCGACCGAGCTCAAACTCAGCCGTCGTTCCGCGATAGCTCTGCAACGCCGGCCGCACGCGATCGGTAGGCATCTCCAGATTGCTCAACCCGCGCAAGTGATCGCGCCAGTAGTTCAACTGCTCTTCCAGCACTGCTCCACTCAGCCATTGCCGCTGCCACACTGCAAAGTCCGCGTACTGAATACCTAACTCTGGCAACGGTGACTTCGCGCCGGCACAATAAGCTTCATAAAGCGCACTCACTTCGCGAATTAGCACTCCCATGGACCAACCGTCGCTGACGATGTGATGGATCGTCACCAGCAACAAGTGGTCGTCTGCGGCCAATCGCAGCAAACGTGCACGCAGTAATGAGTCAGCGCTCAGATCAAATGGCCGCGTTGCTTCCTCCGCGGCGCATTGCTCGACCTCTCGCTCACGCTGTTCTGCCGGCAACTGACTTAAGTCTTCCGGCAGCAACCTGACTTCGGTGGCGGCGCCAATTATCTGTCGCGGTTCTCCCGCTACAGTGCTGAAGTTTGTTCGTAGCACTTCATGTCGACGTACCACCTCACTCAAGGTGCGCTGCAGCGCCTCGACGTTTAGCTCGCCATTCAGACGTACGCCAGTGGAAATGTTGTAGAAGGGATTGTTCGGTTCCAACTGGTCCAGGAACCACAAACGCTGCTGAGCAAACGAAAGCGGAATCTCTTCCTCGCTCAACTTGTCGCGAGGTACCAGAGGTGGCACGGTTCGCTGCAATCCTGACAGTCGCAACTGCTCAATGCTGTGGCTCAAGCTGCTGACCGTTGGTGCTTCGAACAAGCTGCGTAACGGCAACTCGACTCCAAATGCTTCTCTGGCGCGCGAGATGACCTGTGTCGCCAGCAGTGAGTGGCCACCCAACTCGAAAAAGTTGTCATGCACTCCGACCCGCTTCACTCGCAGCACGTCTTCCCACAATCCCGCCAGCACTTCTTCCACTATCGTCCGCGGCGCCACATATTCCTTCTTGCCCTCAACTCGCTCCTGACCCGGGGCCGGTAACGCACGCCGATCCACTTTTCCGTTCGCCGTCAGCGGCAGCTCTTTTAAAAGGACTAAGGCCGCAGGAATCATGTATTCCGGCAAATGTTCTTTCAGATGACCGCGCAACGCCGTCGTCGTTATCGCTGAGTCATCTTTGGCCACCACGTAACCAACGAGGCGCTTCTCTCCCTCGCGCTCCTCTACGATCACTACCGCTTCCTGCACTCCCTCACTGGCTCGCAAGACACTCTCGATCTCTCCCAACTCAATCCGGTAGCCGCGCACTTTCACCTGCTCGTCCAACCGCCCCAGAAACTCCAACTCCCCCTCGCTTCCATACCGCCCAAGGTCTCCCGTCCGATACAACCGCTCGCCACCTACTGCTGCAAACGGATGCGGCACAAACTTCTCCGCTGTCAGCTCCGGGCGCCGCAAGTATCCGCGTGCCACTCCCGCGCCGCCGATGTAAATCTCTCCCACTACTCCTACCGCTACCGGCTCCAACTCACGGTCCAGCACGTACATCTGCGTGTTCGCTATCGGCCGCCCAATCGGCACCGCTCCTTCCCAGCTCGTCTCCTCCGTCACCTCGTAGACACAGCAGCCCACCACTGTCTCCGTCGGCCCATATTCATTGATCAGCCGCACTCCCGGCGCCTGCTCTCGCCACACTCGCACTTGTTCGCTTCCTAAGTTCTCTCCACCCAGCACCACTACCTTCGCACTCCGTCCGAACTCCTCTGCTCCCAGTTGCTGGTTGAGTATCATCAGGTGCGACGGCGTCAGCTTCACCACTCCGTACGGACCACGCTGCCGCAGTCGCTCCAGCAAGCCTTCCACTCCTTGCTCCTCGGCCACCAACTCCACACTCTGCCCGGCCACCAGCGGTCCCCACAAACTGGTGATGCTCAGGTCAAAACTTATCGATGAGTGCAGCACCGCTCCCACGCCTTGTTCCTGTTTTGCTTCACTGAGCCCATAGCTCCGCGCGCCCCAGTACAGATAGTTCACCAGGCCACCGTGACTAATCATCACTCCCTTGGGCTGTCCCGTTGAACCGGACGTGTAGATCACATACGCCAGATTCTCTGGTCCAACTTCACTCTCCACTCGCGCGCGACTCTGTCCCGCCACTTGCTCCGCCAACTGCTCCACGTACAGCGTCGGCACGTTCGCCTCAATCAGCGCTGCTGTCCTGATAGAGGCCACTAACAGCTTAGCTTCACTGTCGTTCAGCATGTAGCGCAACCGCTCCGCCGGATAACTCGCGTCCAACGGCAGATACGCGCCTCCCGCTTTCAGGATCCCCAACAGCGTCACCACCATCTCCATCGTGCGCTCCAGACATACCGCCACCAGCGTCTCTGGTCCGACTCCCAAACTTTGCAGGTAGTGCCCCACCTGGTTCGCACGCTCTTCCAACTCCCGATAACTTATCTGCTCCTTGTCGAAGACCAACGCCACCGCCTCGCCCTGCTCCGCCACACACCCTTCAAACAACTGGTGCATGCAGGCGCCCTCCGGATACTCCGCACTGCTCCGGTTCCACTCCACCAGAACCTGCTCGCGTTCATCAGTCGTCAGTATCTTCAGGAGTCCGAGCTTGCTGTCGGGTTCTTTGACAAAGCTGTCGATTAACTGTTGATACTCACCTGCAAGCCGCTCGATGTCGTTCGGTAGGTAGAGACGTTCATCGTAATGCCACTCGAGCAGGATTGAATCGTTACGCTTGATGCAGCAGAGTTTGATTTTGAAACTGTCGATATGTGCGTACTCGCGCAGTACTGAGAAGGTCAGATCTGGAGTTGATACTTGCGAACTGGTCTCGGTGTAGTCGAAGGCAAAGGGCGAATAAGTTCTGTGGTGATCGCTCGCAGAGTCTTCAATGTATTCCCAGCTAAAGTAGTCCTGCCAGTCACGAGCTTCACGCATCGACTCGCTGACTTGTTGAAGGAGAGCAGAACACGCGACTCCGTTTTCAAGATGCGCCTGAATTGGCACTTGCTTGCTAATCAACCCGAGCGCACCACTTAGATCTTCGAACTTTCTGCTGTCGAACATCGTGCTCACGATGATCTCAGTCTGGCCGGTGAGAAGCCCGAGCAGCGTTTGCCAGCAGGTCAGGAGAAAAGCCTCCGTTGTGACCTGGTATCTCTGCGTCAGTTCATCAATCGACGCGCACGCTGCAGAGTTGATTACCGAAGATGTAAATCTGCTGCTCCAGCCGGGTTGTCCGTTGAGTCTTAACTCCCAGGGAAGTTTCAAGGCTAGAGATGTGGAAACGTCACGACTAAGCCAATAGTCTCGGACGACCTCGGCCTCCTCGTCTTCCATCAGTTGATTCTGCCACTCAGAGAACTGCACAAACTGGACAGGCTCCTCCGCCGCTTCTCCGTTTCCATCAGGAGTCAGATAAAAGCTGCTTAGTTCTCGTGTCAGGTTTTTGAGAGTTCCGAAATCGCCACAGAGAGTAGGCAGAGTGATCCTCAGTATGTGCTTGCGATCGGAGAGCTTGATCAGCGCAGCATGTACGACCGGACCCAATGTCAGTTCGAAACGGTGCTCTGTCTGTTGACGAAGGAAAGCTATTTCGGCTTCCTGCTGCAACGGATCGAGGCCGCTTAGATCAACATACTGCCATGACGCTGAGCCGGTATCGGCGACGACCTGACAAGGCACTTTCGCTCCCGGTATCTGGTGGAAGGTTGTACGCAAGGCATCATGCCGATTGATGATCTTCTGTAAGGCATCCTGAAGGAGAGCCGTCTGGCAGTCGCCCTCAAGCAAAAGTTCACACCCCGAACAGTATGCGGAGCTGTTCTGGGCCAACAACCAGAGTCGTTTCTGCTGTGGTGAAATGCGAAATCCGCTAACCTGAGTTTGCATCATGCTTTCAAAGCCGAGGATCTAACGAGACGCTTGGAAATCGTTCTTGGATCGGGTCAGTACAGGGAGCGATAGCGACCTGGTAAAACATGGAAGTCAAGAGCCGATCACTGACCAGGTCGCTACCGCTCCCTGTACTGACCCGATCCAAGAGTGATCACTAACTTTTAAGGGATAGCCGATGAGACCAACGAAACGAGAGGTTTTTAGCTAACCGATGCGTAGTCGAGCATCTTACCCATTGCCACGAGCAGCTTGCGTTCACCTTCGAACTGGTTGCGGCCGTGGGCTGTGAGCATATTGTCCAACACCAACACATCGCCGCATTGCCAATCGAACTGAACCTGGAGTTCGCTGTACACATTGAGAACTTCCGCCATCACACTGTCCTCGATCGGACTTCCGTCGCCATAAAAACAGTTGCGCGGCATTTCATCGGGCGGGAATATCGACCGCAGAGCGGTGTATGTCGCCTGGTCCAAACATGAGACGTGCCAGTGCTGCGCCTGATTGAACCAGGTTGTCTCGCCGGTTACCGGGTGCCGGACCACAGCTGGTCTCACGCAACTCGTCCGCAGCCGATCTCCATCCAGCCATTCGTAGTCCATCAATGCCGCTTGGCACTGCGACTCAACTTCCAATCGACTGGTGGTTTGAAACACCGTCTGCCAATCAAGCCCCGCGCCGGTTCCATAGGTGCGCACGTACTTCACACCTGTCTTCATGAAACGTTCCCTGATGTCTGCGCTCAGCCGTGCAAACACGCGACGGCTATCGACGATTGGCGTTTGGCCTCCACACAGCGGCGGTTTTGCGCAGCAGAATAAGATCCGGCTCGGCCATTGGTGGTTGAAAGAGTTTTCGTTATGCCAGAGAAGCTGTTTCTCAGACGGATAAAAGACGGGTGTATAGACTCCTTCATTGACAACCTCGCGCTGGTGCTCGCCGTTGTCGCGGAGCAGATCTTCGCAAATGCTAAGTGCGAGACGCGAAAACTCCTCTGTCGTTTGCGGACCAAAGCCGCGAAAGAGAAGAGCTCCGTGCTTGACCAGGTGGGATTCGATGAATGACCGGTTGTTCAACGCCCAATCGGCGAGATTAACTTCCTTGTCGTCAGGCTGCACTAACAGAGGCATTGTCTGTCCGGGATACAAGCAATCGGTTTTGACGAGGCTGGCTTCAGCGAGATTGATGGCGACAGGCCTGACGCTCTTGAAGCGCTGGAGCCGGTCGCCATTCCGACGCGACGCTTCATGCTTATGCAGAGTCTCGCCAAGTCGAGCTGGAACGTCTCTGTCCTGTTCGGCAAACTGTACTGCCTGTAAATAAGGAAATGCGGGAGTGGCGAGTGTCAGCCGAGCCCGGTTGACACTTTGAAACGTCGTGTCCATTTCCACTTGCTCGAAGACATCGCGCATTTTTCTTTTGCCGTCGATTGCTTCATACAGATTTTTCAGAGAGGGTTCCACCGGCGCGATGGGGAAGTTCAACGAGTTAGCCAGAGGCTTATGAACTCCATCGCCGCCACAGACAAAACTTTTTTGGGTCGTGGCAGTCCGTACAAAACATGTATCCAAAAACTCTTCGCAAACCTGTCGCTCTGATTTCCTGGGCCGACCGGCATCCTTCCGCTGAAGGTAAAACCATAACTGCCGAGACTTCTCGCGTAGCAGGAGATTTGAAACGTGCCAGCGACGGGTATCGGGCAATGAGTCATAAGCCTGTTTCAAACGCGATTCTTTAAACTCAATATTCCAGGAGAACTTGCGACTCGTTTTATCAAACTGGTTGAGGCACGGGAGCAGGATTTCGAGGTTGCAGGTGGCCGCCATCTCTTCCAGAGATTCCACGGTGTAACTGTAAAGCACTGGTTGGAGCAACTCGTCTGCCAGCATCGACTCCGGGCACTCACTATGATTGTTCGAAAGAATTCCCAGTAGATTTTCCTTCGACAATTCGCCCAGTAGATCGCGGGCAATCGTCAACTCTTCCTCAAAATTGAGCGCTTCGGTGCCGCGCCCGAGTATCCTCACGGCTTTCTGGAAAGCGGCCGGAATGGTCCAATGAAAACGGTTATAGACCATCAATTCCAGAATGCCGCTCTGCTTAAGAGCGCCGGCCAACTTGCGCAGCGAATTCTGCGGATCTGCATTGTGATGAATGACGCCGGTGCAGATCACGTAGTCGAAACGATCGACGTATCCAACCTGATTAATGCTTTCTTCCTTCAACTCGAGATTTGTGATACCCAACTGCTTCGCTGTTTCGGCAGTCCGATTTAATGAAGTGCTCGACACGTCTGAACCAACCACACTGGCCTTGGGAAATCTCAGCGCGGTGAACACCGCCTGGTTCGTTCCACATCCTGCCACCCAAATTCTGGGATGTTTCGGAAGCAAACCGTATCCCCATTCTCCGAGTTCCTGGTTAACCATGCGGGTCTCGAAATATGGATCCTCGAGATAGTCGAATTTTGCCGCTGTCCACGGATAAGGAAATCGCCCGTAGAATTTCGCGTTCAATTGATCTACGGACTGGATAGACTCGACGAGAAGGAGATTATGATCGTCGCTCTTGATCATGGCTTTCGTCTCCCTTAAAGAAGAATCTGGTTAATTGTGGATTACTCGCCGGCACTCATTGTGAGCTTAACGGTGCCGGGTTTGATTGCCTTGAAGCGTTTGAGTTTGTTCTCTTCCTGACGTGCTTTCTCTGCAAGCCTTTCACGGCGATCGACTTCAGCCAGAAGCTTCATGAGTTGAGCAACGCTCTGATCCGGGTTGATAACGACACTTTGTAGCAGCGTTTCAAAGAGCGTTCCCAGCCGAGCGAGGGTGTTCACTTGAAACAGATTTCGATCGCCATTGATCCAGCCTCGCAATCCTGCCGGTGTTTCGGAGAGCGAGATAATCAGGTCCATGTCCATCAGCTCGTTGTCTACGGCTAACGGGCTAAGAGTTAAGCCGGCCAGGTCGAGCACGCCCGGTCGCTCGTTTTGAAGCAGGAACTTCACCTGAAACAATGGGGCGAGCTGATCGTTCCGGCTTGGCTTGATGGTCTCTACCAACTTCTCAAACGGAACATCCTGATGCGTGTAAGCCTGTAGTGCCACTTCACGCAGACGCCGGGCCAACTCACGAAAACTCACGTCTGGGGAGACGCTAGTGCGCAATACAAGTTGGTTAACAAAAAATCCGATCAGACTCTCGATGCCGGCGTGATTGCGGTTGGCCACATCAGTACCGACAACAATGTCCTCCTGACCCGACAGATAACGAAGCAGCACTTTGAAACACGTCAGCGTGGTCATCAGCAGCGTTAGGCCTTCCCGCTGACTAAAATGCTTGAGGGCATCGCTCAACTCCCGTGACAACTCGAGCGGATACTTCATTCCGCCGAAAGTCCGTCTACCCGACTCGGGACGCGGACGATCGGTCGGCAGACGCAGAACGGTGATTCCCGATAATTGTTCGCGCCAGTAGGCCAAATGCGACTCAAGTAATTCACCTTGAAGCCACTCATGTTGCCACACCGCGAAGTCCGCGTATTGAATCTCCAATTCGGGTAGTGGCGAAGCGTTTCCCTGTGCAAAGGCTTCATACAGAGTCGCCACTTCGTGCACCAGGATCTCCAAAGACCACCCGTCCGCGACAATGTGGTGCAGCGTTAACAGCCCCGCGTGTTTTTGCGGACCAAGCTTGAATAAGGTCGCCCGCCACAGTCGATCGTGGGCCAGGTCAAACGGACGTTGCGCGTCGGCAACCACTAATCGTTGCGTTTCCGCTTCGTGATCTGCTTCGCTCAGGCTACTAAGATCCACGATCGTCAATGGAGTCGTGACGTCAGATGAAACAACCTGCCGCGGTCGACCTGCACTGGTGACGAAGTTAGTTCGCAGCACTTCATGTCGTCGCGCAATTTCGTTCAGCGTCCGTTGGAATGCGTCGACGTCCAACGGACCGTTCAACCACAGAGCGGCTGACAGATTGTAGGCAGTGGTGTCAGGTTCCAACTGATTCATGAACCAAAGTCGCTGCTGTGCGAACGATAGGGGTAACTCTGCATTTCGCGGCGCCCGCCCGATGGGCGGCAACACCTGATGCAACTGCTGCTCACGATCGATGGCTGCGGCAAGCTCCGACACGGTAGGCTTCTCAAACAGCCAGCGTAGTGGGATCTCTACGTGGAAGCTTTCGCGCACACGTGAAATAACTCGAGTTATCACCAACGAATGTCCGCCGAGTTCAAAGAAGTTGTTGTGTAACCCGATCGGCTCAACGTGTAAGACTTCGGCCCAGATTCCTGCGAGGATCTCTTCGGTCGGCGTGTATTGCCGCGATTCGCTCTCCATCAACTCGGGTCGAGTCTGGGCCAACTTTGCCAAAGCCTGACGGTCCAGCTTTCCGTTTGGAGTCAGAGGTATTTCGTCCAGCTCGATAAAGAAAGCCGGCACCATGTAGTCAGGCAGCTGCTCCTTTATATAGCGTCGCAGTTCGCCGGTCGTCACTCTGAGATCTCGCTGCCAGATCACAAAAGCCACCAATAACCGTTCGCCCGACCGCTCCTCGACGGCAATGACTACCGCTTCCTGAATCGCCGCATGCCGGCCCAGCACGGCTTCGATCTCGGTTAACTCGACCCGGAAACCGCGTATCTTCACCTGAAAATCACACCGGCCCAGCGAAGCAACGTTTCCGTCGGGCAGGTAGCGACCTAAATCACCCGTCCGGTAAAGACGATCATGAATTGAACCGGTGAACGGGTTGGGTATAAAGCGCGCTTCAGTCAGTGTCTGATCATCAAGGTAGCCACGAGCCAGGTGAGGGCTTCGAATAAATATTTCACCCACTTCTCCAATCCCTGCCAACTGCTGCGCGTCGTTCATTAGCAGCAACTGAACATCTTCAATGCCCTTGCCCAGAGGTAAGATTTCGCCCTCGTCTCGCGTGTCCAATTCCTCGTGCCCGTTGCCCATGAAGCAGCTCACCGCGCGTTGTGTTTCAGTGCTTCCATAAAGATTCACACATTTAAATTGAGGAGCTAACTTCTTCAGTCGCGCTACGTCGCGTCTGGTCAGAGCATCACCGACGAAGAAAGCGTAACGTAGCGACGTGATCGATACGGGCGTGCGAGCCTTTAACTCAGAGGTTAGAAGTTGACCCATCGCCGGCGTGAGGTTAGTCACGGTAATCTCTTCACTTCGCATCCACTCCGCGAGATAGCCCGGAGTTCCAAGCAGCTCGGGATCAGGGATACAAATGGTCGCGCCAAACTGCCAGGGCGTGAAAACGTCTCGGTGCAATGGATCGTGAGAGAGCCCGGAGAGCAAGCTGAAACGATCGGATTCGTTGATCGCAAAGTTCTGTTTGTACCAGGGACGGAAATGGCTCAAGGGGCCATGTCTTCCTTGAATCCCTTTCGGCTTTCCGGATGTTCCGGAAGTGAATGCCAGATACGCCAGACTATCCGCGCCGACCACGACTTGCGGTTCCTCAGTCGAAGCGTTCGCGAGCCGATCGCCTGCTTCGTCGAGGCGCTCGGGAAGCTCGAGGACGCACGAGATTTGTGAGGTCACGAAATCTTTTAAGTACTCAGGAGGCACACCGGCGGCCTGAAGTTGGATCCAACCGCGTGGTTTCGCGAGCTTAAGGCAATCAATGAGACGCGTAGCAGGATAGGCCGGATCCAACAATAAGAAGCTCGCACCGGCTTTGAGCACGCCGAGCAATGCCAGGACTAGTGGAGCACTCCGATGCGCATAAATTGCAACTACGTCCTCTGATTGAATGCCACTCGAAAGCAGGTAATTTGCTATCTGGTTACTGCGCGATTCGAGTTGTGCATAGGTCCACGTCGCTTGTTTGTCGATTACGGCCGGCTTATTCGGAAACTGGCGGGCATGCCTGGAAAAGAGTGTATGGACCGCTCCCTCCCATTTCGCGCTCAAATCCATCTTCGGGTTCGGCAAGTGTTTTTCGGCCGCCGGCGTAATCAGCGTGAAACGCCCAATCTCCACTTCAGGCTGCTCGACGATTTGTAAGAGCAGATGTTTGAACTGCGCCAGCATCTCTGCCATTCGCGGCGGCTCGAAAAGGTTTGCGTTGTAAACCAGGTTGCAACGAATACTCTCCTGGTCTTCCACGTACAAGGTGAGATCGAATTTGGACCACGCATCTGGAAACGACAGGATTTGCGAGGTCAATCCCGGCAGTTGCAGATCGCCGAGTGGAAAATTCAGCATGTTGAAGTAGACCTGGAAGAGCGGTGTGCGGCTCAGATCACGCTCCGGTTGTAGATCCTGTAGCAGCTTCTCAAGCGGTACTTCCTGATGTGCATACGCTGAGAGCGTGACGTCAAACACACGTCGAAGCAACTTCGTAAAACTTGGGTTGCCGGACAAATCCGTACGCAGCGCCAACGAGTTGATAAAGAATCCAATCAGCGCTTCTGTCTCGATCCGGTTTCGGTTTGCGATGGGCGTTCCCACCACGATGTCGGGTTGCCCGGTATAGCGCGAGAGCAGCACTTTGAATGCGGCCAGCAATGTCATGAAAAGCGTCACGCCCTGTTCCTGACTCAAAGATCTGAGTCGCCGGCTTAAGTCCTGGTCCAGGACCATGACTTCGGTGGCGCCGGCAAAGGACTGGACCGCTGCGCGCGGTCGGTCGGCAGGAAGTTCAAGCACCGGAGGCGCGCCCGCCAACACCTCGCGCCAGTACGCTAAGTGTGACTCAAGCCATTCGCCTTCCAGGCATTTCCTCTGCCATGACGCATAGTCGGCATATTGGATCGGCAACTCAGTCAGAGGTGATGGCGTGTGCTGGCTGTAGGCTGCGTAGAGTGCACTCAACTCGCGCAGCAGGATGCCCATACTCCAGCCATCTGAGATCGCGTGGTGCATCGTCAGCACCACTAAGTGATCATCTACATCAATCCGTATTGCGAGAGCTCGCAGTAGCGGTCCGACGCCCAGATCGAAAGGTCGTTGACCTTCCTCGGCCGCCAGTCGCAGCGCTTCCGTCTCTGCAACGGAGTGCGGACTCACGTCCATTAGCGGGAGTGGGATTGTTAGAGTGGGAACGATCAGTTGGACGGGCTCACCTTCTCTCAGCTCCAGAGTAGTCCGCAAGCTTTCATGTCGCCTGATGATTTCGTTAAAGCTCTGTTCGAGCGCCGCGAGGTCGAGAATTCCTTTTAGACGTAAAGCAGCGTGCAGGTTGTAGATGGCTCCACCCGGCTCCAATTGCTCGAGAAACAGCAAACGTTCCTGAGGGAAAGAGAGGGGCAGGTTGCGGTCACGCGCGACCGGCACGATGGGCGGCAGTTGCACCTGACTGCCGGCCTGCAACTGCTCGTCGATCAACTCCGCCAACTGCGCGATGGTGGGCAACTCAAACAACTTTTTCAATTCCAGTTCCACCGCAAAGCTTTCCCGGATGCGTGACAACAACTGCACCGCCAACAGCGAGTGA
>DASWUM010000150.1:0-18763 GCA_036401595.1 Pyrinomonadaceae bacterium | reverse complement strand
CTTTGGTATTACTACTGGACAACGCTTACCAAAGCGCCAACAAGTTGGCGCACTCCAAGGAGACGTCCATTACCGCGGTTCTTCGCCTTCGACGACGAGTTCATTCTTTACACTGAAAAGTCCCGGCACGCCGCGCGCGCGAATGTACGCGAGTTGTGCGTCACCTTTGTTCGACACGACACCTTTCAGCGTCGCATGTCCGCGGTCGACGATTAAGTGAATCGGCGGCACAGACTGCGTCGCGTAGCGAAAAAGCGGCGAGTTGAAGTTGTAGATCGCACGGTACAACGCTCGCCGTAACCGGTCGTCATTCGGAGAAAGCGACAACACTTCAATCTGATTATCCACACGCGACACACCCTCGACGTCCTTCACTCGACCCTCAGCATCTGACTTCGTCGTTGGCCGGACGACCTGCCCACGCAGGACCACTGTGTTATCAGGCTGCACCTCGAACTCGAGCCAATCAAACACACCGTAGTAAGGCAACATTCTGAGCTCATGTCTGACCTCACGAACCAGTCGAGCATTAACCTGGCTGCGAGCCACGAAGGGCTGGCCCAGGATTGCCACGAGCACCAATATCGGAAACACCTTTCGAATCACGACAACACCTCCAATCACACAAAAGCACAAGAAGAATACCGATTCCGGTTTCTCTCTTCTTGTGCTTTTTTGTTCTTTTTTGTGGCGAACTGCGATCTTTGTGATTGCTACTGGCCGATTGGCTTATCCGTGGCCGTCGCCGGTTGCGCGTCGTTCACGTGAATCGTGTTTGCGTCAGAGTCGACGTAATAGAAGTTCTTACCCGTAGCTGAAACGCCGGTTGGCACCTGCGGGTCGGCGTTAATCGTGTAACCCGGCTGCGTGGAAGTTGATTTCGGAACAACCTTCATCGTGTAGACATAACCGTCCACGACCGGTGTGGTGCCGTCGAACCGGCTGTCGAGCAGGTTCTCTTTACGCATCTCTTCAAATGTTCCAAATGAGCTGCGTTGATGGGCGTTGAAGTAGAGCATCTGCTGTTCGGCGATTGAGCGCAACGTCTTCACGGCTGCCGCTTCGTTGGCGGCCCTGACCGCTGCCTTCCATCCCGCGATTCCGACGCCGATGAGTATGCCGATAATGGCGATAACGATCATCAACTCGATGAGCGAAAAACCGCGCTGATTCTTTCTGGTATTGTTATGGGGTTCCATAGTCACTCTCCTCGGGCAATTACACGAAGCGGTTAAATTTCGGTTCCGATTTCTGCTACGCTTGCCCATCCTCCGTACGCGCCTTAGTCTACTACAGGAGTGCGCCGAGGTCACATTGCGCGGGCGGCCAACTTTTCCGTGCGGGGCGTCCTCTGAGCATGTAGAATGCAGGCCAATTGATGCGGAACCTCGAACCAGTCAGCAGTGGACAGATAGCGAGCGCCAACGCGGTCGAACAGATCGAGCGGCTACAGGCTGCTGTCGAAACGGTCATCAAAGGCAAGCCGGAGGCGATTCGGCTCGCGATTGTGACGCTGATTGCCGGTGGTCATCTGCTGGTCGAAGATGTTCCGGGTGTCGGTAAAACGACGCTGGCCCACGCGCTTGCACGCGCGCTCGATTGCGTTTTTCAACGCATCCAGTTTACTTCCGACCTGTTGCCGTCAGACGTCATCGGTCTTTCAGTCTTCAACCAGCACAGCGGTGTCTTTGAATGGAAGCCCGGGCCTGTTTTTGCCAATGTCGTGTTGGCCGACGAGATCAATCGCACCACTCCCAAGACGCAGTCGGCGTTGCTCGAAGCGATGGCCGAGCGACACGTAACGGCAGAGGGTGTGACTCACAATCTGCCCGCGCCGTTTATCGTGTTGGCGACGCAGAACCCAATCGAGCATCACGGCACTTATCCGTTGCCGGAGTCGCAGCTCGATCGGTTTATGTTGCGATTGCGAATCGGCTATCCGGCGCCGATTGATGAGCAAAAGATTCTTCGCGATCGCGAATATACGGATCCGCTCGACGATCTTGGCCCGGTGATGACTGCGTCCGAAGTTGTCGAACTGCAACAGGCTGTGACGACTGTTTCCGTCGACGATGCCCTCGTGCATTACCTCATGAGAATCGTTGCTGCGACGCGCAACTCCGAGATGCTTGATCTCGGTGTGAGTCCGAGAGGAACGCTCGCGCTCTTCCGTGCCGCGCAGGCCTTAGCGTTGGGTGAAGATCGTACTTACTGTATTCCCGACGATATCAAGCGACTGGTGGTGCCTGTCTTTGCACATCGCATCGTAGTCAGCTCGCGATTCGCATCGTCTCTCCGCCGCAGTGAAGAAGCCGAAGCTGTCCTTAACGAGATTCTTAAAACTGTCAGTGTTCCGCTGTGAAGTCTGAAGTCAACCTCGATCGCGCCGGTTTGGGTTCGCAGAAGACGTCTTGGCTGCGTGTAGTTCTGGGAACGTTACTCGTTCTTGCCGGATTGACGTCTGCGCTCGTGACGGTCCTTGCTCGGCGCGCGGACGAGAGTGGGCTGGCTGGTGGCGCTGCGATCCTTTCACTCCTGATTGCTCTGCTGTTGACGATCTTTATCGTTCCTCCTCTCGCGCGATCTGCGAAAGCCGAAGTAGCCAATATCGACTTGCCGTTCGAGCCGACGAGTGGTGGTGGTGTGTTTCTGGTGATCATCATCGTGGTCGGATTTGCGGCGTGGAATACTGGAAACAATTTGCTGTTTCTGGTGTTCTCATTGCTTGTTTCGACGATGTTCATCGGTTGGATTGCGGCCCGCACTTCGTTGCGTGATCTGACTGTCTCCGCGCGGTTCCCGGATCACATCTTTGCGGCTGAGGCGGCGCCCGTGATCGTGACGCTGCGCAATACAAAACGCGTCCTGCCGTCGTTTTCGATCATGGTCGAGGCACGCGGGCCGGGCAACCATGTTATGCCGAAGCGACGTCGCCGCCACGTCAAACGTCTGCTCGCTTACTTCAGTTACGTGCCCCACAGTGCCGCGGCGGAGCAACGGGTTGAGCAACTCTTTCCGAATCGCGGGCACGTGCTGATCGATGGGTTTGAGTTGTCGACGCGATACCCGTTCGGGTTCTTTCGGCGCCGGCGTCGCTTGCGGGCGCGCGATGTTGACATCATCGTCTATCCGAAACCGGAAGCGATTGGCGACGAATTGCATCTACTGCCGATGTACGCGGGGCGAGTGCCTGCATCGCGTAGGGGTGCGGGGCACGATCTGTTTTCGCTGCGCGACTATCAGCCACAGGACGATCTGCGTTACATCGATTGGAAAGCGACGGCGAGATCGAGACGTCTGACGGTGCGCGAGTTCACATCTGAAGATGAGAGACGAATCACGATCGTGCTTGACACGCACCTTCCGCGTGGCGCGGAGCAGAACCTGTTTGAGCGATTTGAACGTGGTGTAGTTCAGGCGGCCTCGTTGATAAAGCACTTCATCGATGAGCGCGCCGAGGTCAGGCTCGTGCTCGGTAATGATGTTGGACCATTTGGTTCGGGCATGGAACATCTCTATCGTTGTTTGCGCCGGCTTGCTTTGGTTACACCGCTGGATATTGAGAAGCCGGAAATTGAGTCGCTGAGTGTCAGCCGCGATGTGGTTGAGCACGACTATGCGATTCTGTTGACTGCGGCAGCTCCGGGGTCGATACCGGCGAGCGTCTGGCGGACCAGCCACGTGATTTATTTATAGCCACTAAAAAGCACAAAAAGAAAAAGCACAGATGACGCCGAATACGGGTTCGAGTTACTCACGGTCTACGATCGTTTTGATCGGGATCTGTTTCGTGCTGTCCGGGGCGACGGGATTGATTTATGAAGTGCTCTGGGCGCGAATGTTGGGACTCGTATTTGGGGCGACGACTCTCGCCGTCAGCACTGTGCTTGCGGCGTTCATGGGCGGGCTCGCACTCGGCAGCGCATTGGCCGGAAAGTTTGGGCAGAGGATCAGGAAGCCGCTCCGCGTTTACGGGTTGATGGAGATACTCATCGCCGTTTACGCGCTGCTGGTGCCGTTGTTGTTTCGCTGGATCGATCATGTGTATGCGCTGATCTGGCAACAACTCCAGCCGGGAAACTTCAGCTTTAGTCTCTGGCGCTTCTTGCTTTCGAGCGTTGTGTTGCTTGTGCCAACGACGTTGATGGGCGCCACGTTACCGGTGCTCGCAGCGGCGCTCGTGCGATCGTCAGGAAGAGATTCAAATTCGGTAACGAGGCTTTATGCATGCAATCTCGCGGGCGCGATTCTGGGGACGATTGCGGCGGGATTTGTGTTGCTGCCGTGGCTTGGCGTTCGTCTGACGATCGTAGTTGCGGCAGCGCTGAATATCTTTGTGGGTGTGATCGCGATCTTCTTGCAGCGCCGTGCTCAGTCGGATGACGTTGTGGAGAGGGTCGACGTCGAAGAGTCGGCCGCTGCAATCGAGGGCGGGGGGTTCTGGTTCTTCGCCGCGCTCGTGTCAGGGTTCGTTACCATCGGCACACAGGTTTCATGGACACGCGTCCTCACCATGATCATCGGATCGAGCACGTATGCGTTCAGCATCGTCGTCGCGCTTTTTTTGATTGGACTCGCCATCGGGGCGTGGATTGTTGCGCGCAAGGATCGCTCGCACAAATTGCGCACGACGATTTTGGTGGTGGAGGTTTTGACGGCGCTCAGTTTGCTCCAGAGTTTGTTTGTCCTTAACAAAGTCCCGGCGCTCCTGATCACTTTTGGTTTGCGTCTCCAGATTGCTTCGTGGGTTGGTCTTTTGGCTTTGCAGATCTTCTCTGCAACGTTGCTGATCCTTGTGCCGGCGGTGCTGATGGGAATGGTGATGCCGTTGGTACTCGTTTGGGCGAGCAGTGAAGGGACGAAAGCTGTTGCGCGCGTGGGCCGCAGCTACGCGATCAATACCGTTGGCGCGATCGCCGGAGCGTTCCTTACCGGCTTTATTTTGATTCCAAAAGCGAGCACGCGATTCACGCTTCTCTTTGCTGCGGCGTGTTGTTTGATAGTGGCGGGCGTGGCGTATCGACCCGTTGCCGGAACCAGCGATCCGGCACTGAAGCGCAGTTTTGCGATCGGGTTAGCGTTCTTATTCGCCGTCGTGCTCTTTGTCGGTGCGCCGAGAATGAATCTCGCCGACCTTTCTATCGGTGCTTACGACAGCCTCGTGCGTGTTATTGCGCAAACTCGCGAGGGCGTGAAGGAAGATGGGCCAACGAGCGGATCAAATGTTCACGAGTTGCTGATGTATGACGAAGGGCCAACGGCGACGGTGACTGTGCGACGCGATCAGGACACTGTCTCAATGGCGATCAACGGACGCACCAACGCGTCTGACAGCGTTTATGACATGCCGACGCAGGTCATGCTGGGACAGTTGCCGCTCCTGATCGCCCCGAAGATCGATAACGGGCTAATAATCGGCTACGCGACCGGCGTAACGGTGGGCGCCATGTTGCAGTCGCCGATTCAATCTGTGACGTGTGTCGAACTCGAGCCAGGAACGATAGCCGGATCGGAGTACTTCAATCACATCAACAACCGTCCCCTCGACGATCCACGCACGAAGCTAATCATCGACGATGCGAGAACTTTTCTGCGCGTGACTCCGAATCGTTACGACATCATCGTGAGCGAGCCGAGTCATCCGTGGGTGCCTGGAGTTGCGAATCTGTTCACGCAGGAGTTCTTTGAGCTGGGGCGAGCGAGATTGAATGACGACGGGATTTGGGTGCAGTGGGTGCAGATTTATCAGCTCTCGACCGAGAGTTTGCGGTCTGTGCTGGCGACGTATCAGAAAGTGTTTCCGCATGTGCTTGTGTTTCGTGTTGGTGGTTCGAATACGGGAAAGGACTTGTTGCTGATTGGGAGCAACCGGCCGTTGAACCTCGATCGATTGTCGGAGCGCTTCGCAGATCAGCAAATAGCGGCTGAGCTCGCGCGCGTTGAGTTGAAGTCTGAGGCTGATGTTCGTGGGTGGTTTGTTTGCGACGAGTCAAAGCTTGGACCAGCCGTCGCGGGCGCGAAGATCAATACCGACGACAACATGCACATCGAGATGACCGTACCGCGCGAAGCGTTTCGGCCGTTGATGCAGACAAATGCCGAGTGGGTGCAGGCACTGGCTAAATGAAGCCACGGATGAACACGGAAAAAATCGGATTTTCATCCGCATTTATCCGTGGCCCAGTCTTTCCGCCGCAACTTGGCCACTGCGAATGCAATCCGGAATTCCGGCGCCACGATAAGAATTACCTGCGACCGCGAGCCCCGGAACTTCCGCGACAAGCTTTTCTATTTCGTTAATCCGATCGAGATGCCCAACTTCGTATTGCGGCATCGATCGTTCCCACTTCGCCACTTCAACAAACAATGGATCTTCACTGATCCCCAACAACTCGCGCAGGTCTGCTTCAACCTTTGTTGCCAGTGTTGCTTCATCAAGCGCAAAGACCTCAGGTTGTAACGCACCGCCCGCAAAGGCGCGAAGCAGGACGTGTTCATCTGGCGCACGACTTGAAAACTTCACACTGCTGAATGTGCACGCAATCAAAGATCTCTTCTCGATGAAGGGAACAACAAAGCCGAATCCGTTCAGTGGATGTGCGATAGCTGATCGCCGGTAGCCGAAGTTGATCGTCGCCGTCGATGCGTATTTCATCGCGCTGAGCTTCTGCGCAAGCGTTGCGTTCGTATCGTTTAAGAGCGACGCAGCAACATGTGCCGGTATCGCAAGGCAAACTGCGTCTGCCTGAAGTTGTTCGCCGGTGTGAGTTGTAATCGTCCAACCGGAGTCATTCAGTTGCAACGTCTCGACGCGCGTATTGAGTCGAATCTCTGCCTTGACTTGAGCCAGTCCGTCCACCAGCACCTGCATGCCGCGATCGAATGAGAGAAACAAACTGTACCTTGCTCCGCTGGTGCCCGTCTTTTGTGCCCTGCTTTGCCGCAACATCGCGAGTATCAGACTGCGGTGCTTTTGTTCCATGTCGAGGAACCGCGGCAACGTTGCGCGCAGGCTGAGTGTTTCGGGATCGGCCGTGTAGATGCCGCCGACCATCGGTTGGGCCATGCGTGCGAGAGCTTCTTCGCCGAGTCTGCGCCGCACAAAGCTCGCGAGACTCTCGTCTCCGTTTGTGCTTTTGCGTGGCAGAAATAGATCGGCAGCCATGCGCGCCTTGCCCGCGACACTGAAGATGTCGCTCGTGATGAAGGGCCACATCCGCGACGGCGCCAGCAGTTGAAATCCCTCCGGCACCGCGCGTAGCTTGCCGTTTCGCACGATGAAACTGCGCCGGTACGCTTCGTTTGTTTGGATTAATTGCGATTCGAGTCCGAGACGTTTAGCGAGTGCGAGTGCTTCCGGTTTTTCCGAAATGAAAGAATCTGGACCGCGTTCGAGGAGAAAACCGTCGCGATGCTCAGTTTGAATTGTCCCGCCGAGCCGGTCGGACGCTTCGAGCAACGTAACCTGTATTGATGGCTCGAGTTCGAGCAGACGATGCGCCGCCGCCAGACCAGTAATCCCACCGCCAACGACGACAATCCTTTTCATCCTGCAAACATCCTGAAATCCTGTCTAACCAATCCGACAACAGTCCGGCGCGCAAATATTTTCCGGCACGTTGTTATCTATCCGTTCCATCACCAACTCGCGAATCATCTTAACGAACGCCGGATGCGTACCAGCAGTCGCCGTCCTCACCATCTTCATCCCAATCTCCTGCGCCACCTTCTGTGCTTCGAGATCGAGATCGTAAACCACTTCCATGTGATCCGAAACGAAACCAATCGGCGCCACGACCACATCCGTTATCCCATCACGACGAAGCGCACGTAAATGATCTGTGATATCTGGTCCAAGCCACGGCTGAGTTGGCGAACCGCTGCGGCTCTGATAGACGAGTTGCCAGTTCTTGATCTCAACTGCATCGGCGACTAATCCTCCCGCTTCGGCCAGTTGCGCCGCATAATCGCAATTCACTGCCATAGATTCAGGAATACTGTGCGCCGTGAACACCAGGTTCACAGATTTAGGATCTTCGAATTGCGCTAATGCACTGCGAACGTGATCGACATTCGCCTGGATAAACAGAGGGTGCTTGTAGAACACCCGTAGCTTCTCTACGCGCGGTGCGTCTGGTCCAACCGCCGCCTGCGCGTCACTGATGTTCTGAAGGTACTGTCGACAACTGGAATACGAGCTGTAAGCAGACGTTACAAAGGCCAGCGCATTTCTGATTCCATCGCGTGCCATCTGCGCGAGCGTATCAGGAAGCAGCGGATGCCAGTTGCGATTGCCCCAGTAAATCGGCAGCCGCGGCCCATTCTCATCCAGCTCTTTCTGTAGCGCTGCGATTAGGTTTCGATTTTGTTGATTGATCGGACTGACGCCGCCAAACATCTCGTAGTGCTGAGCGACCTTGAGCATGCGCTCGCGCGGTACATTCCTTCCGCGCAAAACGTTTTCGAGGAAGGGAATCACATCATCGATCCCCTCCGGCCCCCCGAAGGAAACGATCAGCAGCGCATCGTAATCCGTTTTCATCCGTGTAATCCGTGGCTAAGTTCGTGGACCATCTCCACTAACGCCACGACATTCTCCACCGGCGTCTCAGGTAAGATCCCATGCCCAAGATTGAAAATGTGACCCCTTCGTGCGCCCGCGGTATCCAGAATTCGCTTTGCCTGTGCACGCAGCACATCCTGGTTGGCAAACAAAACGATCGGATCGAGATTCCCCATCACCGCAACGTCATGTCCAACACGCTGCCACGCTTCGTCGAGCCGCACACGCCAGTCGAATCCGATCACATCGCCGCCGGCTTCGCGCATTAACTCCAACAGCGCCGCCGTTCCCGTTCCGAAGTGAATCACAGGAACACCCTTCGTGACGTTGCTGATGACGCTCTTCGTGTGTGGCAACACAAACTCGCGATAATCATCCGGGCTCAAACATCCCACCCACGAATCAAACAACTGGACCGCCTGCGCGCCCGCCGCGATCTGTGCATTCAGATATTTCACGAGCGCTCTCGAAATCAACGACATCATCGCGTGCCACGCGCCCGGATCGTCGTACATCAACTTCTTCGTATGAACGTAATTCTTCGATCCCCCGCCTTCCGTCACATAAGACGCGAGTGTAAACGGCGCCCCACAGAAACCAATCAACGGAATGTCAGGCTTGAGCGCACTGCGTGTTTGTCGGATTGCTTCGTAGACAAATTCGAGGCTGTTGACATCTTCAACCTCTCGCAGTCGATCGACATCCGACGAATTGCGAACCGGGTTGTGAATGACAGGACCTTCACCACGAGCAAACTCGAGATCAATCCCCATCGGCTCGAGGATTAGCAGAATATCGGCAAAAATTATCGCGGCGTCAACGTTTAGTCGTTCAGCAGCAGTGACGGTTACTTCGGCCGCGAGTGAAGGGTTTTTGCAGAGATCAAGGAAAGTAGTCTTGGCGCGAACCTCGCGGTACTCGCGCATATACCGCCCCGCCTGCCGCATCAACCAGATCGGTGTGTAAGGTACCGGCTCCCTCCGGCACGCCCGCAGGAATGGACAGTCGTGTAATGATGGCGTCAAGAGACGCCGATTATACTACGGCGTGGTGATGTTTACCGCTTCCATCATTGAAACCTTTGACCCATTTTCCCGCAAAGCAGTGAACATCAAAAAATCCTGAAGATCCGGGCTGATCCAAGCACTGCTATCGTGTCCTGGTACCGCCACGTATTTGTAGGCCAGGTGCTCTGGAAGATCCGCGTCGCTCGCCCTTTCGGTAAAAGGCCCGGTTAGCTGTCCTTTAGTGTGATTTACGGTGCCATCCTGCTGCACCTGCGTGTGCGTCCAACTACCGTCTACAAACACTTGTCTTACGAGGATGTCGGTACGGATCGGTTTGCTTGATTCGTCGTAACTTGTGACCCGATACACAATCGTATGTGGCTTGAATGCCGGTTTTGCCTTTCCAAAACGTACCGAGGCATATCCAACTCCGATGAGGAGTACGAATATGGAAATCGTAAGGATAATCTTTCGCATGTTTTGAGCCCTTTCAATAAGCATGGGATTGCTGATTCAACAGCCCCAAGTCTGCTAATTTGAGCAAGGAGGACCGCCACCGCTGCCGTCGCAAGATGGCGCACAGAATTTACTGTAATCCGATCCGGGTTCCCCACAACACACACCGAATTCGATGTAACAGTCTCCTCCGCCGTGTAAGTCACAACTTCCGGCGGTTGCGTAACAGCCACCGACTCGATAGGTACAACTTGTTTGGTGATATGCACATTCCGCGGCGAGGACGCGACCGGCAGTAAACGCTAGCATCATCCCAGCCACCGTGAGTGCGACTTGGATCTTGGGCTTCATTATTACCTCCTAAACCGTCAAAAAGGGAAGGCGAGGGGTTGCTAACAGCCCTTATACGTCTAGAGATGATGCCCGTCAATCGGGAAACTCCTGATTCCGCGCCGAACTTTCCCGCTAATCCACACGTTCAACGCAACGGATCGCCCCCGAAGGTCACTAACTAACAATTATCGCTCTCAGATTCTTGGTGCAAAACGGGTTTAAGGACTACAATACGCCCCGAATACCGCTACGTCCGGCTGATTTGTAGAAACTTGTCACAAGTCAGTAACTTGCGGTGTTTGCACTGTTGAGAGAGCGGTGATTGATGAACGGACAAGCTAGAGCTTTGATCGAGTCCATGCCTAACGACATCGGGACTGAAGCGGTAGGTCCGCTCAGTTTCGACGAAGCGTTTACCCTCCATCACCGCGCCGTTTTTCGGACGGCTAGAGCTGTTGTTCGCGATTCGGCTATCGCCGAAGACGTGACGCAGGAAGTGTTTCTAAGACTTTATCGCAATCTCAACGCTACGCCCGGCGAGGAATTATTGCGGGCGTGGCTTTTGCGCGTGACTCTTAACGTCGCGCGAAACACCTTGCGGGGTCAAAGCCGCTCGATGGTTCGCGACAACGAGTATCACAAGAGCACGGTTGACACCGGCATCTTTGCCGACGCACCGGAAGATGACTACGAGCGCCAAATGGCAATCGAGGAAGCTCGCCGCGCGTTGGACAAAATCAAAGAGCCGATGAGAAGTTGCCTGCTTCTAAAACAGCAGGGACTCTCATACCGCGAAATCGCCACCAGCCTGTCTCTAAAGGAGACAAACATCGGTAGTCTGGTAGCGCGCGGTCGCAAAGAGTTTGCGAGGGTTTACGGTAAGATCGGAGGCAAACGATGACGCGGTGTTTGGATGAGGCAAAGCTGCAAAGCTATTTCGATGGTGAACTTTCCCTCGATTTGATGGAAAGTGTCACGTCGCATCTGTCTTCATGCGTAACTTGTGCGGCTGCAGCGCGCGAACTGGAAGAGGAATCGGCACTCGTAATGTCAGCTTTGGCGGCTGAATTCGAAACGAGCGTGCCGACCGAGAGTTTGCGCAAGCGCATCGACGCGGCAGTTTTGGGTGAACGGTTGGCGGTTGCGGAAGCAACACAAAAATCCTCCGGTCTCGCAGCATTTTTCTCCGGTTTACTCAACTTCGGCACACAGCGATCTCTGGGTTATGCGAGTTTGGCAATTGTAGTGGCGTTTGCGGCAATCTTTGCAGTGGTGAAGCTGCGAAGCACACCGGCGGTTAATCAATCACAAGACGATAAGAGTGTCGCGACGTTTACGCCAGTTGAAAAGGTTGTTGAGACTTTTTCGCCAACCAGCACTCCGATCGAGCCTGTAGCGCAGCCAAAATCTACTGGAAGTGTAGCAAAACCAGCCTATCATCCGGTGAGATCGACGACGCTGAGTGCCGCTCCGAAGCCGGCTCCGGTTAAGCTTCTACCAGGTGAACGTTCCTACCTGCAAGCCATCGCTCGACTCGATACCACCATTAAATCAAACCAAAAGGCTATGAGACCTGCTCTCCAGGTCGAATACGAACGTAATCTCGCGGTAGTCGATCGCGCCATTGCAGCTACTCGTAGCGCGGCAAAGAGCAATCCAAATGATTCCGACGCGGCCGATTTCATGTTCGCTGCCTATCAAAGCAAGGTCGATCTCCTGAACACGATTGCCGATGCACGCCTCGGCGGAGGTCGCGGACACTGAAAGGGCCGGGTTTTAAGTTGACAAAGAAGTTGTTCGCAGTCTGTGTAGTAGCCCTCATTGTCTCTCTGGCAGGTTCCACCCTAGCTCACGACGATAAGACAGAAACAAAACCGGGCGAAAAAGTTGAGCGCTCGCTCGCGGTCGACGCCCAGGCGATTGTGACGCTGTGCGTTGCTTCGGGAACACTGACCGTGCGTGGCTGGGACAAGAGTGAGATTCGTGTTCGTTCGCTTGACGCCACACAGATTGATTTTCGCCGCATCGAGAAAGTCAAAGACACGTCAAAGCCGGCGACTCGCGTTGACGTCATGGTGCTCAATAAGAGTACGGGAGTAAATCCAAAGTTTGATTGCCAGGCGATTGCAGACGTCGAAATGGAAGTGCCGGCGGGCGCAACCGTCCAGGTGCAGACACGCGATGGTGATATCATCATCGCTGGAGTTGCCGGAGCCTACGCCGGATCCCAGAACGGTGACATCTCGATCGAACGGGCGACGAAACTAGTCGAAGCAGGGAGCGTCGGCGGCAGTATTGTCTTGAAGAACTCCACTGGTCGCATAAATCTGAGTTCGGCGGGTGGCGGTGTCGAAGTTGCCAATGTTCGCGCTGCAAGTGAAGACGACACGTTTGAAGTCGGAACTGTAAGTGGTGATATTCAACTGGATCGAGTTTCAAATCCGAAAGTAACGGCAAAGACGGTTAACGGAACGGTAACGATGAATGGGCCGCTTGCGAAAGCTGGTTCGTATGGGTTCACCAATATGACTGGCGATATCGTTTTGGCCCTTCCACACGATGCCTCGTTTAAGTTGAACGCAAAAGTCTCGGATAAACACGATATTGTTTCCGAGTTTCCTTTGAAATTCCTGAGCGACGCGACTCCACCGCCGCCACCGGCCTACCCAAAACCGAAAACTCCCGAAGCCAAGGGCAAAACCCCTGAAACTAAGGGGAAGATTTCACCGGCTCCAAAAGCCGGACCGGTGATCGCGCCGATCGTGATTGAAAAGCCAATGCCCGCGCCTTACATACTGCGACGTGTTACGGCAGTCTGCGGCTCCGGCGACGCTACCATCTCCATCGCTTCCTTCGGCGGCACCGTCCGCTTGAAGAAGATCTAGCCACAAAAAGAGCCACAAAAGGCACAAAAATCACAAAAGGCACAAAAGGTTTCTTGGAACGCCTTTTTTGTGCTTTTTCGATTTTTGTGCCTTTTTGTGGCTAATTTTTTATTTGCCACAAGGTGGCCAGGGTCGGTGTTCTGATTATAGAGCAACGCAGAAGGGCCGAGGGTGGTTGGAACTAGTTACTTCAGAACTGATTGCTCTCGGTCCTAAAAAAGAGGTCTTCGCAAAAATGAACAATACGGGACGAAATAAGAAGACGGGTTACCTCGTGGCGCTACTTTTGGTGGTGGGCCTGACGGCGTTTTCAAACTCGATGAGCGAGCTGGCTCAAATTCACCAGTTCACGCTTGAGACAAGCCGTCTGATTGCTCAATACGTTGCTCCCGCTGAGATTCCGCAGACCCCGCAAGTCCCAGAAGTCCCACAGGTGGTTGTCGCAAAGCTCGAAAGTTGTAACAGCAAGGCGGCGGAAGAACTTCCATGGCTCGAAGATGTGGAAGGAATCACGGAACCAGGCGCAACGGCAGTGACGGTTCCAGTCCGGCAAGTTGGCGTTGAGAAAACTGAGCGACGTGTACGAACCAAGCCGACCGAAGTCCAGCTTGCAAAGCTGAACAAGTGGCGGCAATTTGATTTCGATCCAGGGCAGTTTGAATTCCGAGTTTCAACTAACGACAATGACGACTCAGCGCAGTCGTTGCTGCCGTTGACGATGCTCAAAGCAAAGAACCGTAAGCACAACGTGATCAGGCTCAACACTCGCGATCGGGAAATGATTTTGAAGACGTTGAACCGAAGTATTAATCTACGCACTGCCAGTTAAATAATTCTTCTAATAGGAACGAGAGAGCGACAATGTTAATGAAACCCCTCATCGGCGCAGTACTCCTGAGTGTTGCCTTGGCCGGCAATGGAACCGGCCGTCAGGAACTGCGCAAGGTCCAATCAGGACCGTCCACTACAGATTCGACTTCAGCAGTCACTGAACCGGGTGAACCCGGTGAAGAGATGCGTGAGGAGTTTCATCAGACCTATTCGATATCGCCGACCGGTCGCGTGAGTCTTGAAAATATCAACGGCGACGTTCAGATCAAAGTTTGGGATCGCCCGGCCGTACAAGTCGACGCAGTCAAAAAAGCTTATCGCAAAGATCGTTTATCAGAAGCAACCATCGACGTTAACGCGACTGAAGAAAACATCCGAATCAAAACCGAATATCCGGACGGACCACAGAACTTCCGCGGCGGCCAGGGTCGTTGGGACAACCCTGCGACCGTTGATTACACATTGACCGTGCCGCGCCGGGCCATGCTCGAATCGATCGAGCTCGTCAACGGCTCGTGTGACATCGACGGCGTTGAAGGCAACGTTAAAGCATCGTCGATCAATGGCCGTCTCAGCGCCAAGGGGCTTTTAGGTGAAGCACGACTCTCAACCATCAATGGACCGCTCAATGCGAGTTTTAATCAGCTCGACGAGTCGAAACCGATCTCGCTGGGTTCGGTAAATGGAAGTGTGACGCTTGTGATTCCTTCGAATTCAAATGCGTCGGTTCGAGCGGGCACAGTGCACGGTGGTATCTCGAGTGACTTCGCGTTAAAGGTCAAGCACGGCGAGTACGTCGGACACAGCATGGACGGACAGATCGGTAACGGTGGTCCAAAGATCAAGCTTGGAAACGTTAATGGTGGTATCAGGGTCGCACGTGCGCAGGACGGACTGCCGCTAAGCCCGGCAGCATCGATTCAAGGTGACGCCGCTGAGGAAGCGGAAAAAGCGGAGGATGTGGATGTCGCCGTAAACGTAGCCGAGAAAGTGCGAGTTCAGATTGATACTGAACGGATCGCGCGCCAGGCACAACGAGACGCACAACGCCAGGTTGATGTTGCTATGCGCGAAGCGCAGCGCGAGCTCGAGCGGGCTCAGCGAGACATGATTCGCGAACAAGCCCGGCAACAGCGAGTGGAGCGAGTGGTCAGCGTCAACAAAGTGAGAACCGGCGATTATAGTCAGAAGTTTACAGCGAAAGAGACGCGTACATTTGCGGTGACTGGATCGCCGCGTATCACGCTCAACACGTTCGACGGCCAGGTAACCATTCGCGGGTGGGACAAGCAGGAAGTGACCTACAACGCCACCAAGGCCGCCCACGATGAAGATACGCTCAAAAGCATTTCAATCGAGTCCCAACAACAAGGAGAGGCGGTCTCCATCACCGCCACCAACAACGACCAGGAAAGCGGCAGCGTAAACTTCGAGCTTTACGTGCCACGACAATCAACTCTTCACGTTTCATCCGGAGACGGTGCTCTAAACCTCGAAGGAGTCAAAGGCCAGATCACGCTTCGTTCGGGCGATGGTCCAATCGAAGTCTCAAATGGCGGCGGACAGCTTCAGGTCAATACGGGCGACGGTGTTATTCGCGTCATCAAATTTGAAGGTCAGGTAGACGCACGCACTGGCGACGGCGAGATCAATCTGGATGGAAACTTCGACGCAGTAACCGCGCGAACCGGCGATGGCGCAATCTCTTTGAGCGTACCGGCCGGCTCGAGCTTCACGATTGAAACCAACGGTCCGGATGAAATCAGCAATGAGGGTTTCACTGTGGCAGAGGACATCACACCTTCTCCGCGCGTCAAACGCTGGCGGATCGGCAACGGCGGCAAGGTGTTTATTCTGAAAACGGGCGAGGGAAAGATTCTGCTGCGCCCGCGTCAATAATCGTGAATAAGTCGTAAGGACTGTTTTTACGACTTAATAGCCTGCGCTCTGGAAGATTCTTTGGACTGAATGCGTCCAAATGAGCGGGAACCTTTCGAGCAGCTTCGGAAACAACGAACTGCATTCGTTTCTAAACTGCACCAGGGACACGTCTTCATGAAGGCCGCATTGCTCAGCACTGCTCTGATTGTACTCTGCGGACCTGTCGTCTATTCCCAAAACCCAGCGCCAACTCCACAACCGTCGCCTGCTGCGTTTACCAGCGACAAAGTCACTGAGAAGACCACGCCCGCGGAAACCACGGCCGCAAAGACCGGCAAAGCCGCACTTGCACTGCCTCCCGAAAAGTCGAATCCGGTAAAACTAGTTTTGTTTGCGAAGCCGCCCGTGATTGACGGCAAGCTGGACGACGACGTCTGGAACACAGCGGTCGTGCTGAAAGACTTCTACCAGATTCAGCCCGGCGACAATCTGATTCCGGAGAATCGCACCGAAGTCCGGCTCGGCTACGACGCGCGGTTTCTCTATCTCGGGTTCCATTGCTTCGACGATCCGACGAAGGTACGCGCGAACATTCCTAAACGCGACCAGATCTGGGACGACGATTACGTCGGCATTCTCTTCGACACCTTTAACGATCAGCGACGCGCATACGAGTTTGATTTCAATCCGCTCGGTGTTCAGGCCGACGGAATCTGGACTGAAGGACAAGGCGAAGATTTCAGTCTTGATCTGGTGATGGAATCGAAGGGCATGGTGACGAGCGACGGCTACACGATTGAAGTTGCGATTCCGTTCAAGTCGCTGCGTTACGTGGCCGGCAAAGACAAGATGTGGGGAATTCATTTCTGGCGACGCACGAAGCGTTTGAATAACTCGCTGGACATGTGGATTCCAATGGACCGCGACAAGAACAGTTGGCTGGCCCAGGCGGGCCACCTTACTGGACTCGAAGGTCTGTCGGCAGAACGAACGCTCGAATTGATTCCGAGTTTGACAGTCTCAGAAACCGGCAAACGTAAAACTACGCTTCCCTTTAACGCAAAAGCCGGCAGTCCGGATCCCGGACGCTTTGTAAATGAACCCATCGAATTCGATCCGGGGTTAACAGGCAAATACACGCTCACGCCGACTGTCACACTCGACTTCACTCTGAATCCTGACTTCGCCCAGGTCGAGTCAGATCAGCTAGTCGTCACTGCGAATCAGCGTTTTCCAATCTTCTTCGAAGAGAAGCGACCGTTTTTCCTCGAAGGCAACGACATCTTCAACACGCAAATCGCCGCCGTTCACACACGCACGATCGTCGATCCGGATTACGCCGTGAAACTCACGGGCAAGGTCGATCGAAACACGTTTGGGTTGCTGTTGGCGTCCGACAATGCTCCGGGAAATTTCGGCGAAGAGGATCGTACGAATCCGAATGTGTTTCCCGGGATTCAAAGGCTGGTTGATAAGAACGCCTCCGTCGGCATTCTGCGCTTGAAGCGTGACATCGGAAAGTCTGACTCGTTCATCGGTTTTCTGACGACTTACCGTCGCTTTGTCGATGAGTACAACCAGTTGGGCGGATTCGACGGCCGCTTTCGCTTCAACAAACAGACGACGTTTAGCTGGCAGGTACTCGGCACACACAGCCGTCATCAGTTTTTCTTTCCTGAAGAAGGCAAGGTCCGCGACAGCAAGCAGAACGGGTTTATCTACGCTGTGGATTACAACCAGAGCGGGCGACATTTCGGACACGAGTTTTCAATGGTCGGCCGCACGCGTTATTACGTTGCCGATGTCGGCTTTAATCGACGCAACAACACCAACAACCCAAACTGGTTCATCCGCTACAACTCCGAACCCAACGCGAAAGCAAAACTGATCTCGTGGCGCGTCTACACCGACTTCAACGCGAACTTTGACTGGCAAGGGCGTTCGCAGAACTTCAACAACGAAACACAGCTTCAGTTGCAACTGCGCCGGCAGACTTACATGGGCGTCGGTGTGAACAAAGGTTATGACCGCGTTTTCGAGAGCGAGTTTGGAGCAAAGCGACAGTCGGGTTCGAACTGCGTGATCCAAAACACGTGTACGTTCGCCGGTGAAGACAACGAACGATCGGCGCCGTCAACGGGCCTCTATTTCTTCGGAGGATCAACTCCGAGCAAAAAGTACAACTTCAACTACTTTGTAAGTCACGTTTGGGGCGCGATGGATTTTGATTTCGGCGCCGGACCGAAGTATCTACGTGTGAGTCCGCCGGCTATCGCGGCACGTCAGGCTGCTGACGCGGGACTTTGCAACACAAGCCCGGAGCCCGCCGTTTGTCGTGCACCACAGGATCCTGGACCAGGCGATTTCTGGCATTTCGACGGCGGCATTACTTATCAACCGACGAGCGCACTCAACGCGCGACTGAGTTACACGAAAGAGCGACTCACGCGCTACGACACCGGCCGGCTCGCATTCGACGAGAACATCATCTCGCTTCGCACCACGTACCAGTTCACGCGCTTCATCTTTGCACGCGGCCGCGTCGACTACGACACGCTGGCTTCGAATGTGAAAGGACAGTTTCTGCTTGGATGGACACCGAATCCGGGCACGGCGTTCTACGTTGGTTACAACGACGATCTGAATCGAAATGGATTCAGTCCATTTACCGGGCAAATTGAACCGGGCTTCCGTCGTAACGGCAGAACGTTCTTTATCAAGATGTCTTACTTATTCCGTCGCAGTTTTTGACGAGACGATTTTGATCCTGACGAACGTACTGTAGGGGCGGCCCTCTGTGGCCGCCC
>DASWUM010000149.1:0-24014 GCA_036401595.1 Pyrinomonadaceae bacterium | reverse complement strand
GTGATTGCCATTCTGATCGGTTACCCATCCGCTACCGCGGACGGTACTGACCCCGTCCAAGAGCGGCCCCGAAAGTTTGACGCAAAGTCGATCTGTCCTATGCGTCCAACAGTCTGCTTGAGTTGACAATTCTCCCGAGGGTCGAATACTCTCACGCGCATGTTGATTCGAATCCGCGAACGAAATGTGGAAGGTGCCGAGCGTACCGACCTGATTTGCGGAACAACACATCCCTAAGTTTCAACTCTAAAACTTTTGAACTTAAGTGCCGTGAACCAGCGTTAACAACGCTTCGGTTCGCGGCTTTTGCTTTTAGAGCCTGACGACCTCCCGCAGACAAGCGCGTTTTCGTTTCACCACACACTTCCGGAGGTGAAACATGGAAACACGGCAGCACAATCAAATCCGTTTAGCGCAAAATTTCTTGACGAGTCCAACCCTGGTCCGCCGGCTGGTTAGCATGAGTGGGATTGGGCCATGCGACACGGTTTATGAGATCGGTCCGGGAAACGGGATAATCACCGCGGCGCTCGCAAGTGTAGCTCGACAGGTTGTCGCGATTGAAAAGGATCCGGATCTCGTTCGCCGTTTGCGCGAACGGTTTCGTCCGCTCAATAACGTTGAAATAGTTGAACGGGATTTTCTCGCTTATTCGTTTCGTAATCGAGGCGGTAGAAGTGTGCCTTCGCTATTCGCGGGACGCCAGACACGAACTTCGGAATACAAGATATTTGCGAGTATTCCGTACAACATTACGGCGCAAATCCTGCGCAAGATCCTGTCTGAGCGTTCTAATTTGAACGAGGCACATTTGATACTGCAGCTCGAAGCTGCGAAGAAATATTCCGGGTGGCCCAGAGAGACTCTATTCTCGATCCTGGCCAAGCCGTTTTTTGAATTCCAGATTGTGTCGCGATTGAGACGGTGCGACTTCTGGCCCATACCGAGCGTCGACTCGGTTCTGCTGTCGATTAACCGGCGCACTTGCCCGTTAATAGAACCACAAGACGTCGCTCCTTACCGCAACTTTGTTCAAATCGGATTTGGTAGCGGGAAACCGAATCTCAAATTGGCATTCAAACACGTCTTTACTTACAAACAATGGAAACACCTGGCCCGCGATCTCAGGTTTTCATTAAATGCGCCGCCCACGGAGTTGAGCTTCGAACAATGGCTGGAACTCTACCGCGCTTTCACGCGCCGAAGATACCGACGATGAGTTTTGAAGGTTGCCCACGAAGCCCGCACTGACTTTCAATGTTGCCGGATTCGCGGTTCTCGCTAATAGTTGGTGGTGGAACGTAGTCGATCTTGAAGGCGAGCCGAGCCGATGGTTAAGTTGCCGCACAAGAACAATAAGACATCCCTGTTCGAACTTGCGTTACTGTTTCTGCGCTTGGGCACAACTGCTTTTGGTGGACCAGCAGCGCATATTGCGCTGATGGAAGACGAAGTGGTGCGCCGCCGCGAGTGGATGACGCATCAGGAGTTTCTCGATCTACTGGGAGCTACCAATCTCATTCCTGGCCCCAACTCCACAGAGATGGCCATTCACATTGGTCATCGACGGGCAGGCTGGAAAGGGTTGCTCGTGGCCGGCACCTGCTTCATCCTACCGGCAGTACTAATCGTCACCGCTGTCGCATGGGCATACGTGCGCTACGGATCTGTGCCGCATGTCACCGGAATTCTGTACGGCATTAAGCCGGTCATTATCGCGATCGTATTGCAGGCTTTGTGGTCCCTCGGAAAGACCTCAATCAAAACGAAGTTCCTGGCTGCGATTGCAGTTGGGGCACTGATACTGACGATCCTTGGAACTCACGAACTGTTAGTTCTATTAGGCGCTGGGCTACTTGTTGGAATCTGGTGTTTGGTGAGTCAACGTCGTGGCTCAACTTTATCGCTATCGGCCACACCTCTTGCCATCTTCCTTTCGTCAGGCGCCACCAGTACCTTTGGGCTTTGGCCGCTGTTTCTTTTCTTTCTCAAGGTGGGGGCAGTCCTTTACGGCAGCGGCTATGTTTTGCTGGCGTTCATTCGCGCGGATCTGGTCGAACGTTGGCATTGGTTAACAGAATCACAACTGCTCGATGCAATTGTCGTGGGCCAGGTCACCCCGGGTCCA
The DNA here is from genome assembly GCA_036401595.1 of Pyrinomonadaceae bacterium. Classification (GTDB taxonomy): domain Bacteria; phylum Acidobacteriota; class Blastocatellia; order Pyrinomonadales; family Pyrinomonadaceae; genus PSRF01. Next base: position 21,886 of record DASWUM010000149.1, on the reverse strand, counting down.
GTATTTACGACCGCAACTTTCGTTGGTTATGTGTTGGGCGGACCAAAGGGCGCTTTGGTTGCGACGGTAGGGATCTTTCTCCCTGCGTTCTTCTTCGTTGCAGTGAGTGGACCTTTGGTCCCGCGAATTCGTCGTTCGCCAACGGCTGGAGCATTTCTCGACGGTGTTAATGCTGGAGCGTTGGCATTAATGCTCGTCGTAACATTTCAACTTGGCCGTGCAGCGCTCATTGACTTACCAACGATCGCACTCGCTTTGCTCAGTGCAATCATTCTGTTTTTCTTCCGCGTCAACTCGGTGTGGTTGATTATTGGCGGGGCAGTGGTCGGTTGGATTGTTTACGGGCGTTAAGGTGGCAAGAATGATTTCCGACTGTAAGGCAAAGCTTTTTGCCTCGATGTTCTTGTCCACACGCTAGTCAACGAACGGCATTTTCAATAGACCACTTAGCGTTTGCCTTTCGCCGCCATCAAAACCATCAAGGCCATAACTCAATTCGCGAAAGTTTGTTTCGGGAGTGTGGCTGCCGAAGACTCTGTCCCAGAGAGAAAAGATATTTGAATAGTTTGAATCAGTTTCTCTCTGGTCCCGGGAGTGATGCACTTTGTGCATATTTGGCGTGACGATCAAAAGACGCAAAAACCAATCGACTCGGCGATTCAATCTGATGTTGGCATGTTCCAATTCTGCGTTAAGGCCCGACATGATCAAGTACACCACAACGACCCAGAGCGGAATTCCAAAGATCATGATTGCAGCTAACTGCCAGAGTATTCGCCAAATGGTTTCGCCTGGGTGTTGACGAAACGCTGTGGTGACATCAACGGCGTTCTCAGAATGATGGACGCGATGGAACTGCCAGCCAAGCCACGATTTGTGCAACAAAACGTGTGCGAAATAAGCAAAGAGATCAAGCGCCAGCACACCCAGGATGATTTGACCCAAAGTCGGGAGACGGAGGAAAGAGAACAGCCCGATTCCATTCCGAACAGAAAAGTCGGCCAGATAAGCCGAACAAAAAGAGAACCCCAAATTCGTGATCACAAGCATTAGCATCAACACCACATTCGGCATCGCATGCCGCACTCTACTGCTGCGAAATCTGTAAAGTGGAATTATTGATTCCAATGCCCAAAGAAGACCACACACTGCAATCAGCGTCAGCAATCGCGCCTGGTCTGTCAGTACAACGCTCATTGACTCTCACCTCGAATTCTACCGGCGGGCAGCGACTACTTTCGACTGCCAACTGCTTCCACTCGCCGATTAACCTCATCCCAATTCACGTTTTGCATGAAAGCGTCGACGTATTTCGCGGCAGCCGAGCCATAGTCCATGTGATAAGCGTGTTCGTACATGTCGAGCACCAATAGCGGATAGCCCATCGGCGCGTTATGCATGTGATCCCAGGCCCAGTAATTGTGAACTTCGCCCGTGTGCAGGTTGTAAGAAAGAATGGTCCAACCCGAACCGCCGCCGAGCGCGTTCGCGGTCTTCTTAAACTCTGCTTCCCACTGCTCATAACTACCAAACCATTGCTTGATTAGATCGAGGACCTTACCGCTAGCCTTACCGTCGCCACCGAGGTTGGCGAAATAGTTTTCGTGCAGCACAACGGAACCTGTGCGGACGAGCTCTTCACGTTTCAAGTCGCCATAAATGTAAGGTGGTAGATCTTTGTCTGTGAGCATTGCGGCAAGTCTTTGCTCGATCGTGTTCAATGCTTTTACAGCGCCGCTGTAATTGTTTTCCCAGTGTGAACGGATCAGCTTTTCAGATATGCCTTTGAGCTTTGCCGGATCGAACGGTAGCGGTCTCGGTGTGTGTTGTCCCTGAAAGGCTTTGGCCACAGGTCCAATGGTTTGTGGGCTGGCTTCGATCACAGGTAAGAAACTTGCGAGTGCCAAACTCGCGCTACCGGTTGCCAGCGTCGAAATTACTTTACGGCGTGATATTGCTGTCATTTTCAATTTACCTCCCCTGGTCTATAAAAAGTTATTCGTATCTAAGCGCGACTAGTGGATCGACTTTCGTTGCCCGCCGAGCCGGTATGAAGCAGGCCAGGAATGCGACGACGATCAAAACGACTGCGGCAACGCCAAATGTCATTAAATCCGTGGGCGCTACTCCAAACAACAGACTTCTCATTAAGCGCGTGACCACGATCGCTCCAACAATCCCGATCGTTACACCTATCAGGGTCAATTTCATCCCCTGACCTACCATCAAACGCAGGATACGTCGCGGTGTTGCGCCGAGGGCGAGACGAATCCCAATCTCTCTCGTCCGCTGTGTCACTAGATAGGCGATCACGGCATAAAGTCCAGCGGCTGCCAGCAGCAATGCCGTTATCGCAAAGACCGCAACCAGCTCCATGTTAAATCTGCGCCCGGCCACCGAGGCGGCCAGGAACTGGCGCATCGGCCTGACCCTCGCTGTCGCGACATCCACATCAACATTGCGGATCTCCTTGCGCACTGTTGATGCAAGCGCTTCAGGTTCTATCTCGGTGCGGACGACGAGGCTGAGATTGTTTGCCATGAACGGAACCGCGGATTTAGGCGCTTGCGGAATGGGTCCATAGAGTGTCGGCATCGGTTCGTCGGTCAAGCCCATGTGCTTGACGTCTTCGACGATCCCCACAACTTCGTATTCTCGCGGTGGGTTTCCGTCACCCATGTTGATTAGCACATGCGCACTCAAAGGATCTTCGCCGCCGAAATACTGACGTTGCAACGCCTGATCGATGATGATGACCCCGGCCGCGTGCTCGTTGTCGCTATCGGTAATGTCGCGTCCACGCACAATCGAGATCTTCATTGTTTCGAAATAGCCTGGGCCAACCCAGCGATGTTGCGCGAATGGTTGTTCACTGGCGGTGACCGGAGCGCGACCGGCAATGTTGAATGTAGTCCGCGCAATCAATCCGCTCAGCGGCAGGGCACTAGCGGCGCTGACGCTTTCTACCCCAGGCAACGCAAGAAGGCGCGGTGCGATTTTGTCGTAGAAAGTCTTCACCGACGCACCGTTTGAATATCGCGCTGCAGGTAAAGACAGGCGTACCGCCAAAACACGATTGGCGTCGAACCCTGGGTTAACTCCGCGTAGCTGATCGAAACTTTTTAGCAACAAGCCGGCAGCTACCAGCAGCATCAATGAGAGGGCGATCTCGCTAACAATAAACAGACTGCGAACGCGATTTCGGGTTTCACCGGTCGCATCGCGTCCACCGTCCTTCAGTTCAGAGTTGAGATCGGTTCGGGTGTGCTGAATCGCCGGCGCGATCCCGAGAACGAACCCTGCAAACAAAGTGACAAGCAACGAGAAGAGAAGTACACGACCGTCGATACTCACTGCCGAGGCTCGCGGGAAATCCGCGGGACTCATACTCAACAATAGATCCTTGGCCCAGAAGGAAAGCAACAACCCGACACCGCCGCCCAAAATTGCAAGCAGCATGCTTTCAGCCAGGACCTGACGGATCAAAATCTTGCGCTTTGCTCCCAGCGCAGTACGGATGGCCATCTCTTTATGTCGTAACGCCGCGCGCGCTAACTGAAAGCTCGCGAGATTCGCGCAGGCAATGAGCAACACCACGACTACTGCACCCAGGATCAACCAGAGTCCTTCGCGATAACCGCCCACGACTTCATCCTGCAACTTCAACACTCGCGGCGACGCGATGTTTCCGTTGTCATCCGGATAGAGATCACGCAGACGATTGGTAATCGAGGCAAGATCGGCTTCGGCCTGAGCTGGAGTAACTCCCGGTTTGAGTCGTGCGACTAGTCGTAGAAAGTTTGAGCCTCGTTCGGTTCGACGTGGATCCTGATCCATTCTCAAAGGGACCATGATCTCGATCTCGGCGTTCGGAATGACGAAGCGTGGAGGCAAAACTCCAACAACTGTGTACGAGTCACCGTTAAGTGTCAGCGTTTTCCCCAATGCTTCGCTTGTTCCGCCGAATCGTCTTTGCCAAAAGGCATAGCTCAACATAACGACGCGAGTGCTATTTGGATTGTCATCGTCCGGCGTTAGCGCGCGTCCTGCGGCAGCTTCGACACCCAACATCTGCAGGGCGTTGGCCGACATTCGCACTCCCTGCAAACGTTCAGCTTCGGACTGTCCGGTCAGGTTTGCGGGCCAAATCGCGAATGGCGCGAGTTCGGCAAGCGTCTGGTTTTGATCGCGCGTGTCGATGAAATTGGGGATCGAGAAAAACGCGCGATTGACAGTTTTGCGTTGTGCCCAAATCCATACCAGGCGATCAGGCTCCTTGAAAGCCAGGGGCTTCAAAATCACCGCGTTCACGATGCTGAATATCGAACTACTAGCTGCGATTGCCAGAGCCAACACGGAGATCACGAGCAATGAAAATGCGGGTCGTTTGCGCAGTGATCGGACAGCGTAGCGAATGTCTCGAAGCAAGCCTTCCATTGTGTGTCCTCCGTTTCTAGCTGGCGTAACGTTCTTCGACGGTCATGATGAAGACAAAGGTTCCAATCAGTCCGATCACACCGGCAGTGACGAATGGCACTTGCGGCGCAATCTTCCAGAGCAGTCCTCCGATCGCGGCCGCCGGAGTGATCGAAAGACTGCGAACGAGATAGTAGAGTCCGACAGATCGAGCGCGAATGTTGTCGTGCGCAAGATCCACGATCATCGCTTTCCTTGAAGGTTCGCCAATCTCGCGCAGCCCGCCGATCACATAAGCGACAGTCAACCATGCAAAGTTTGAAGCGAGAATGATCGCGACAGGAAACAGCGCAAAACTCAAGAATGTCAGAACGACAAAAGGCTTGCGTCCAATTCGATCCGCGATCCGTCCTGCCGGAATGTAAACGAGAATCGATGTGATCATCTGAATCGCGATAAGGGTGCCGTAAGCAGCGACACTAATGCCGTGAATGTTGGTCACGTAGAGAATAGCCAGCACACCGGTCATACCCTCACAGGTTCTGATGATGATGTCGGAAATCAGCAGACGCTTTAGTACGCCGTGAAATGATCGCCAGACACCGCGAATGTTGATCGAATGCGGAGTTTGATCAGAGGTTCTGAGCCTGAGTACGAGTATGATCGTCAACGCCGCCAGCGCTAGTGTGATCAAGAGACCAACGTGGATACCGTTGACCAAACCCATCGACGCGATCAGGACACCGCCCAGAATCGGCGCGATCACGATAGGCACACGTTTCAAGATCGATTGCAGCGTGAACCCCATCGCTCGCTGCTCACGAGGAAGGGAATCGCCGATCACGGCGAATATTGCGGGCGACGCCATGCTTTGCCAGGCCATAGCTAACGCCAAGCCAACAAACAGGAACGGCCACGAAGTAGTAAAGAGATAAACGAGATAACCAACCGATGCGAGCGCGATGAAGATTAGGAAAGCACGCCGCCGGCCAAAACGATCGGCGACGAACCCACCGGGATACTGATAACAAGCGTCGAAAAAGTCTTCTGCGGTGCCGAACAGACCGATGATGGGCGTAGTTGCGCCCAGCGCTTCAAGATATTTCGGCAGAAACTTCTTCCACAGTTCTTCGCCGAACCCGAGAAGAAATACTGCCGCGGACGCGATGGTGACGTTGTGTTCGAGGGCGAGGTATTTCGCGACTCGTGCACGCCAACCCGCGGGTCTACTTTTTAGAACTCCTTCCATCTCGTTTTGTCTTGCCTCGTGGTTTCACGGCATCAGTGCTTAGCAGAGCATGAAGCCCATCAAAAACAACGCCCGTCTGTTGTAATAACTTGCGATCATCGCGCAGTAACTTGCTTAGTCCATTAATAATCGTATTTAGTCCGGCGGCCTCGAGACGATGAAACTTGTCATCTTTCAAATCGACGTCGTGAACGATCTCCGCGATCTGGCGTAGCCCTTTGTTTTCACTGAGTCCAAACCGTTTCAGCATCGTTTCAAAGGTGCAGTCTTCCCCGTGATGCGTGAACTCAGCTCCAAACATGTCAAAGGGAATTGCGCCGTCGATCGATTCGCCTTCAGCGATGAAATAAAACCGCGGACGTTTATCGATGAACTGTTTGATTAGCCATGCTGAAGCCAGCCGGTCGATATGAAGATTGCGACGACTCACCCAACGCTGGCCTTGATAGTTTGTCACATCGAGCTTGCCACGTTTGTTGTCTGACGAAGACGTGTCAGTTTTAGGTCCTTGCGCAGCACGCAGTTGCTTTTGACATCGCTCGAAGGCGTTGAATGCGGCGACACGTCCCGTCGCAACGAAGAAATCATTGCCGGCAATTCGTTCCAACTCACTGTGTAGTCTGTCGATCTCGCTTTCGTGTACCGCCAGTCGTCCGGCAGACAAGTGTTTACCGCGCGATTGTTCGCGAATTGCCCCAGTCAAACCGTCAAATTCCGCCGCCACCGCAGCGAACTCGTCATCACGTGCTTTGCGAAATGCGTCGACGAGCTCCTGATCTGTCGCACCCTCGACTGAGGCGGCTTTGAAAACTGACGCCTCTCCTCCAGCCGACTCGATCTCCTGTTTCAGCCATTGAAAATCTTCGTGCGCCTTTTCAGTTGCGGGTAGCACGTAGACCGAGTTCTTGATCGCTATTGCGCCGAGCTTTTGTAGCTTTCGCCAAATGCGTACGCGCAAGTTTGTCGGCTGGGGAGGGAGTTGGTGAATCAGCAAGATCCACTCTGGCTTTGTTGCTCGAGTCTTATTTGACATATGTAACGTGTGACAGAGTGTAACGACTGTTACGTTTTAAAGCAATGATGCCACAAAAGTTTACAAAGACTTAGCTATTCCTGTTCGACCAAGCGTGATATAAGTCGCCAAGCTGAATCGCTCAGTCGACCTTTGACAGGCGGGGTTAGAAGAGGACGTAAATGAGAAAAATAGCAGATGTAGTTGGCCAAGAATTAGAGTGGGTACAACCCAGCGTATTTAAGATGCAATATGAGCTTCGTGCCGGCGATGAACTTGCCGCGACTCTGCGCTTTCGAAGCTCTTTCGGCTCGCTCGCGACCGGCGAAAGCGCAGATGGCTGTTGGACATTCAAGCGCATCGGATTCTGGCAAACCAGAGTGACGGTTCGAGCTTGCAGCGACGATGTCGACATTGCCAGCTTTAAAAACAATACCTGGAGTGGGGGAGGAACGTTGGAACTCTCTGACGCACGGAAGTTTTTTGCCACCACAAATTTCTGGCAGACCAATCTGGAATTCCAGGAGGAATCGGGCGCTACCTTGATCAAGTTCAAGACGGGAGGGTTGATTCACCCTTCTGCAACGGTCCATGTTGAGCCGAACACTGTCAATCTCGCGGAGCTGCCCTGGGTGGTTATGCTTGGCTGGTATCTAATAGTAATGATGCATATGGATGCAGCTGCGGCGATAGGGTGATTAAAGTTTTTGTGAAGCCTTCGCTTTCACGCGGTACTGCGCATTCTGCGATTTTTTTTACACTTAAGTACGCTCACAAGGAGAGCTAACGTGGCTAGACCAAACTTCATCGAGTTGCCCGCGCAAGACCTCGCGGCGAGCCAGACCTTTTTCGAAACGGTGTTCGGTATGACGATGACCGCCTTCGGGCCGACCTATGCATGCACACTCACCGGCGATGTGGACATTGGACTTCAGGCAGACCAACAGGAAGTGACCAAAGCTCCTCTTCCCGTGATCGAGGTGAACGATTTGGAGGCAACGCTCGCGGCTGTCACCGCGACCGGCGCGCCCATCACCAAGCCGATCTTCAGCTTTCCCGGCGGCCGGCGCTTCCACTTCCTGGATCCGGGTGGCAACGAACTGGCGGCCATGCAGGCAGATCCAGAGTGATCCGCTTTGTCCACTTTCTTATCCACAGATTACACAGATTGATTAGTAGAATCTGTGTAATCTGTGGATCGGAAGAGAAGGGAGGAGGCAATAGCCGTCTATGCAGTCTCACAAGCGTCGAATTCTCCTATCGGGTTTTGCAATTCTGGTGTTGTCGCTCTTGGCCGGCATTGCCGTGTCATTTTACCAGTGGGATCGCGGTTCGCCATTCGACACTTCGACTTGGGGAGAGCGTGGGTTTAATCCTTTAGGCCGGGCGATCTATCCACTAGCTCTCCTCTTTATGTTTTTTCCGATCACCGTTCCCGTTATTCTGGTTCTACTGGTGCCGGTTTACATCGGGTTCAAGCGGGAAAAGCTCTGGTCAGTCTCACTGATTGGTTTCCTGGCCATGGGCGTGCTATGGGTGATGATTCTGACTGAGTTGTGGACGATGGATTGACACTGAGTGGTTGTCTCACACACCTGCGGCCGGATACGGAAAAGCGACCGGTGCGGGTAACGTCCCATCCACGTGCTTGCGCAGGGCGGCGTCGCAAACTGCGTAGCCCCAGTTAATGATCTTCTCCTGTACCGTTGCGTCGAGTGCCTTCAGGCGAGTGGCAACCGCTGCTAATTCCATAGTCTTATCAAACGGGCAGTTCATTGCGTCGGGCACTCCGTAATCGGCAATGTTGGTGCGGATGCCCCAGTATGTGCCTTTGCGCACTGATTGTTTGTAAGAGTCGATCACTTGTCGCTTACGCAGACTGCGAACCTGATTATCGATGATGCTCAGAATCCGATAAGAGTGCCGAGCCCAATCGCGTTCGGGATCGGTCTCGTCGTTTACGGCGCCGCCGCCATCGCTTACGAGGATCGTGTCGTAACTCTTCCATGCGGTCTCTAAACCGAGGTTGTCGTAGACGCCGCCATCCGTAAGGACCACGTTGCTCCGGTACGCATCCTCTTTAAGGACAGCAGGCGTGTTGGGATCAAAGTCTGAAGGACGCAACTTGAGTTCAGCGGGGGAAAGGAAGGGTGGAAACGCAGAGGACGCCGCAACTGCAACGGCGATCTCAGTCGTTGGGTTCTTGACCAGGCCGACACGGTAGTCGCCCATGAAAGGGCGGCTGAATCGCCAGAGAACTTTTGTCTGGACGTTGGTAGCGTTGATGACGAATCGCGGTCCTTCGCTATCGGAGGGCAGGTCCTGTAGCGTTGCGTTTCCGAAGAGATGGTCGCGATAAGCTTGTGTAACTTCATCGGAAACGCTGCGGCGTGGTAAGAGGATGCCTTTAAAGATTGAGCCTTGATCGACCGTATTGAATGCCAGTTGTTTGATAGGCTTAACCAACAGGTCTTCGAGGTTGCCGGCCACACCGTTTTCGTTGAAAGTAAGATTTTTCCACGCGAGACCAAGAACACCGGCCGTGATCGATCCGCCTGACACGCTCGAGACGCGCGCCAGTTTCTTCAGAAATCCGAGTTGATTCAGTCGCAGGAGACCGCCGAGATGAAAAATCATCGCTCGATAGCCGCCGCCTGAAAGACATAGCGCGATACCCGGGCGTGGGCCACCGGCTGGCTCAGGAGCAGCGCCGCTGACGGGTTGACTGCTTTCGAGTGTGGTTGGCTCAGTGTTGGTGTTGGTCATAGCGGTTACCTCGAATGAAATGACGTTGACAGTTGACCCTATCATATATGTCGTGAAGTAGCTTTTCATTTCGTCCGTGCTTTGCTGCGAAGTGAACCTGACTTGTCTCGGCATATCGCGTGCTAGAATCAAGATCACGATGCCTAATCCAGAGTCAGCAGAAAATAGCCGCAGAGAGTTTCTAAAAACCAGCGTCAAGACTGTCGTCGGTTTGGGTTGTCTAAACCTTGGCCTGAAGGCGCAGCCGTTGGTCATCAATGGCAATCGCGAAGATGCGCCTAACACGCACAACATGATGCTGGTTGGAACCAAAGCCGCCTTTCTTTCTCACCTTCCCATGTTCGTCGACAAAGGTCCCGGGCCCGAGTTTGATTCACCGCACCGCTTCCAGGTAATCCTGGAGGTCACCTTCACTGATGGCGAGCGCGATCTGACGGATGTCTATTTCAAAGATCGCATGAAAAACTCGTCAGTGAAGATGTACACGCTCAATCCGGAGCTTTTTGTACTCTCGCAGATTGATCCCAAAGGCGCGGCATTAAAAAAGTTTCGTGGCAGCGCGCTGATTCGCGGTCATCTCGAAAGAGGCGGTAAATCTTTTATCGGCGATTTCGAGAATCCTCCTGAAGGTGGTGCTTTTGACGTTAACGTGGTGAACGTTGTGCATTTCCATGAGTTCGATCCGAAAGCAGCCAAGCTGCCTACCTTGGAGTATCTGCTCTTCGGTAAAGGTTCCGAATTGTTCCTGGCCCACTCGATCGCCAAGCCCAATGACTTTGATCAAATCATCTCGATTAAAACGATAGGCCAATCTTTTAGTGATGAAGAGCTGCGTGAGGGAAGACGTATCGTGTTTTCCAATCGCCGCAATACGGCCAAAGAGCGTCTCAAAGAAAAAGTAAGCGACACCGGTGTGCTTCAAATACCGGGTGCCGCGCCGCGGACTGTGCGAGTGGAAGTTGTCAGGGAGTTCTATTTCGAGGAAGGAGAACTCTTCCTACCACCAACCTTCGAGCCGACTGCGGAGGAAAAGAAATCAGGCTTTCAGGATTGAGTACGCCGAAGGCGCTCGCCAGTCCCAGCCCAGAACATAACGCCGAAGGCGTTCGCTAGCCTCAGCCCAGGGTTGGAGTGCCAGCGACAACCCTGGGATACAACCCCACATGCGATTCAACCCTGAAAGGGTTCGCCTTGCGACGAACCCTTTCAGGGTTAATATTTTCTTTTTATTTGCTTTCCCAGGGTACTCGCTGCGCTCGAACCCTGGGCTGAGGTTAGCAAACGCCTTCGGCGTATTTAAAACTCAACCACCTCACGGCGTTATCTCATTTACACGCTCATGGCAATCTGCTAATCTGCGCTCCGACAACCCCCAATTCTCCCGCAGTTTTTCACTCAGCCCGTGCGAGTCTCATATCGTCGACATTGAATAGCTAAAACTGGAGGGGCCGGTGTCCTAATCCCAACGGCTCAATTGTTCTCGCTCCAAAGTAGTTAATTACAAACCAGGCTTTCTCACCTGATCGAAAGTATGAGGTGGTCCACCCTCCACCTTCCAAACGATAACAGGCGAGTGCTGCCTTAACCCGAACCAAAGCCAAAGGAGGCGCAAAATGATTCGCAAGATCTTGATCTTCACAGTTCTCTCCGTGGCCGCAGTGGCTGCCATAGTCTCGCCGTTATGGAAGTCGGACGCAGCACCGTCAACCTCATCCCCACAAGGTTCGGCTCGCCGCGCCCTGCCAAACTTTGACGTTCGGCTGGCTGGCCGGGGCGAGTTTGATGACATCGACCTCAGCTCAACTTCCGGTAAACAAGCCGCGCAGCAGAACGCACGCGCAAGTTCTCGGGCTTCCGCGGTTGGGCAATTCCGTTCGTCTCTCGCAACTGAGAAGGCTGCAAACCTTCGCGCAGTAATTAACGAGGCCGGCGCGATGAAGAACTTTTTCATCGACGGCGGCGCTCTTTCAGAACCACGATCAGATACCGCCGATAACATCGCCCGCAATTTCCTTGCGCGACACAACTCACTATTCGCACTGCAAGACGCTGGTATCGAAGAGTTGAAGCTGGAGAACGAAGATAACGACCAGGGCACTGTTTTCCTCAACTACACGCAGACCGTCGGTGGTCTAAAAGTATTTGAAGGACAAGTTCAAGTCGTCGTTAACCGAAACGGCGAAGTACTCAATGTGCGCGAAGGATTTCTGGCCGATGGCCCACCAATCCGACGCAGAGGAGCCATGAGCGAAGCAAAAGCGATCGCGAAAGCTTTTGAACATGCGGGCAGAACTGTCTTCCCGAACTTTGTCGCGCTCTATTCTCGACAATCAACGACGGAACAGTCACGCTTCGCTAATCCACTGGATCTGAATCTCGAGGAAGTGCTCTCCGAACAGGTCGTGATGAGAGTCGCCGGCGAAAGTCGTTTGGCCTGGCACGTTTTTGCGGAAGTCGGCCCGGAAGAGTGGTATGAAATTCTAATCGACGCTTACACAGGCGAGCTTTTGCTTCGTCACAACCTTTATCTGTTTGAAGCGCAGGGCACGGTTTACACCGAAGCGCCTGACAAAGGCGCACGCCAGCTCGTTTCGTTTGTCGGAGACACCACCATCAACACGGCGGCTGGTTGGATGGGAACTTCGACCGTAACCACCGGTAACAACGTCGAGGCCTACCTTGATACAGATGCCAACAACGCACCGGACAATAACAACGGCACGGGTCTCTCCGTTGGTCACGCAACAGCCGCGAACCAGGACTTCACTTTTCCTTTCTCCACCACAGTCGATCCAAGAACGCAGCAGGCCGCTGTGGTGACGAATCTTTTTTACTACAACAACATCATGCACGACTTCTCCTACAACCTCGGTTTTACGGAGACAGCGCGCAACTTCCAGGTAAACAACTTCGGACGTGGCGGTACCGGAAACGACTCGGTTCGTGCCGAGGCTCAAGATGGCTCGGGAACAAACAATGCAAACTTCGCGACTCCGCCGGATGGTTCGCGTCCACGCATGCAGCAGTATTTGTTTACCTCGCCCACTCCCGACCGTGATAGTTCCGTCGACGGCGATGTTGTGTTCCATGAATACGGACACGGCATCTCAAACCGGCTAATCGGCAACGGCAGTACTGCACTGAGCGGCACACAGTCAGGCGCAATGGGTGAAGGTTGGTCCGACTATTGGGCCACCACCATCAACAACGATGGCGCTGTGGGCGAATACGTCACCAACAATCCGAACGGCATTCGACGTGCTGCCTATACAGTTCCCGCCGCAGCCGTACACGACTCTTACGCTGATCTGCAAAGCACGTCAGTTCACAACGACGGCGAAGTTTGGGCCGCAACTCTTTGGGACCTGCGAACGCAGCTTGGCGCCACAATAACAGACCGTATTGTGCTCAACGGGATGAAGTTCACACCTACTCGTCCATCATTCCTGAACGCACGCGACGGTATCCTTCAAGCCGATCAAAATCTGAACGCCGGAGCAAATCGCTGCGCGATCTGGACAGTGTTTGCACGTCACGGCATGGGCGTGTCGGCAGTGGGTAACGACGGCACAACTCACGTTGCCGCAACTGACACACCCGCGGATTGCGGAGGCACTTGTTCCTTCTCGATCAATCCGACGAGCGCGAGCTTTGCAGCAGCGGGTGGTTCCGGAAGCGTGACCGTAACGACGACAGCGGGTTGCAATTGGACCGCTGTGAGCAACAATTCGTTCATCACTGTCACGTCCGGCGCCAGTGGTTCTGGTAACGGCACAGTGAATTACTCTGTTGCCGCAAACACCGGCTCGCTTTCAAGAAACGGTTCATTAACGATTGCAGGTTTGACGCACAGCGTGACACAGGCCGGCGCTGGAGGCGGATGTACAAACGCGATCGTTAATCCTGGATTCGAAACCGGCACGACGCCCTGGACCATCAGTGGCCAGGTGACCCGCAGCACGGGATCGTTTCCACACAGCGGAACTGCTTACATGATCCTGAACGGAGTGAATAGTTCCACCGGGACTCTGTTCCAAACGGTAACGGTTCCGACTAACGGTTGTACGAACCTGCAGTTCTGGCTAAACATTACAACCAGCGAAGCGGCTGGAGCAGCAGTGTTCGATCGACTCTTCATTGAAGTACGAAGTACGACCGGGACGTTGCTCGCAACGCTGGCGACGTTTAGTAATCAGAATAGCGGGACGGCAGGCGTGTACGTTCTAAGAGGACCGTTCAATCTCAACTCGTTCGCGGGACAGACAGTGCGCATTCAATTCCGCGGCACTAACGACATCACGTTGCCAACGACATTCAGAGTTGACGACGTGTCGCTGCAGTAACGCCTTTTAATTCGAACGCACCAGGAGCTGAGGCGCTTTTTAACGCCTCAGCTCCTTCACAGACCCTAATGTCACAGGAGGGTTTTGTGCAAAGCCGTCACAGGAAGCAACCCCGACTCACTTGATTAATGTAGCGGGGCCGCTCACTTGAATTGAATACGTGCCTTTACCGCCGCCTTCAGGAAATTTAGTGACTTGGACCAGGATAGTGAGGGTCTGAGCCTTGTCGAAGGTTACGGGCTTCGAAGTGCTTTCGCCGCCCTGCACCTCGAGCGCGGGAAGAGCCAAGGTTCCTCTCCCAGTCAATATGCCAATCTTTACTCCAGCCTTTGCGTCTATAGCTTTGACGCTGACGCTAAAAGTCACTTGCCCGGGGCCGTTAACATTTACGAAATGAAAAAGCGTCCTTTCATCAGCCGGGTCTAATTGACCTGAAACAGTATTGGATCCGGCGGGTGCAGCGGCCCCGTCCCCACCGGCTGGAGGAGCTGCACCAGCCGGAGCAGCACCAACATTAGCCGGAGCGGCCCCACCTTGCGGCGCAGGAGCTTGGTTAAGGGTAACCGGCCCATCGAGCGTAATTTTGTAAGTGCCCGTGCCGCCGGAGTCGCCGTACTTGAGTCCTTTAATCCTCAACACGATATCCCGTTTTCCGCTGAGCTGAATGCTATTGACTATCCGCTCGCTGCCGCCGTCAACGCCTTGTGCCAGAACATCCGATAGCATTGGTCTTGACTTGGCGTCGAACAAGTCGAGCATTGCGCCTGCGTTTGTGCCAGAAGCTTTGACTTCGATTGTCACGGTCAACTTTCCTGGACCAGCAGTGAACTTATAAAAGTATGCGCTGTTGGTTCCATCGAGGTCATCGGTAATCACATTCGCCGTAACCGGTGTGGGATTGTCCCGATCGGTTGACCTTTCTTGTCCGAACGAAGGACTGATCGAAGCACAAAACAGCAACACGGCGATGATCAAACTCACCGCATAAAGCCGAGCGGAGTTTCCGCTTTCGCTATTAAAGTTCATAACTCTATCCTCCAAATAATTTCTGAGTTGCCAAACCACTGTGGTAGAAAGAGCGACTCGATCTTTTCTATTCGACTCACCTTGGACCATCACTTCGCGGCAAAGCGTAATACAACTCGAAATCCACAGACGCGCGTGGCGTCCGTCGATCCAGCGTCACGTACTTAGAACCTGTGAAAGCGCGCATGCCGCCGTTTGGTGGTCGCGATTGAGAAGAGTTTCCGCCAATCCAGGGTCTGGTGAGGAAGAGCGGATTAGGATCCGGATTTGGTAAAAGACCATCGCCTCCCATCTGTGCGATGACCCGTACCTGTTGGCCTGCCGGCAACTGCAATGCGTAACGGCAAACGTAGAAGTCTCCTTCATCATCCGCTTTCCACATCTGACTATGATTGCCGCGCAATGGCTGATTGGTGCGAGGATCCAGGGCCGCGACGTAAAAAGAGATGCAACGATTGTTAAGCGAGTCTTGAAGATTGGAACTGACGGGAACGACGCCGTATTCCTTTTTCCAACGTATCTTCCCGTTTACAGCCCACATCGGTTGATAGTCCGGTGTGGCCACAGGAGCTGGCGGGGGATGGGGAGTCGCACTTGGATTAGGACGGTAGCCTTTAGGTGGCTCTTGAGCTTGAATACTCAAGTTGAGACCTGCAAGCAAAAGCAGGCTGGTGACGGTTAACAGCAGAAATCTTTTCATTTTATTCACCTCGCTCATCACAAAAATTCAGATTCACGCGTCTCTTCATTCAAGGTTCACGCGTATGGTGTCGTTAACTTGCTTGGGTGGTTCTGTAGCGATGGATAACTAATCGCGGTTGATGTTCGACGGTCGATCTCTGCCCGGAGGCAAAATCTTGATGTCTTTGGGATCAATGACGATCAGTTGCTTGAAGTATTTGTTGCCGGTGGCCTGCAGGTAACCGTTGCTCGTGTTGTAAACCCAGAAGGTCCAATAGCGGTCTGAGTTAGATAGGTACTGCGGAACATTCTGCGCATCGGGATAACGCTCGGCGGCAGTCGGTGATCGATCAACGGGCGAGCCATGACGTGCTTGTGCCTGCTGTGCGAAGGAAACCATCTCGAGGCGGATTTGGGGCGGCTCACCTTGCCGAAATCCACGATCGATCCACGAACACTGGCCTGGATTCAAGTTTGGCTTTCGAGTTCCTGCGCCCTGCGTGCCTGGTGCGAAATCAATAGTCACGTTCATCATCTGCTCGCCGCTGGATGAAGTTCTTCCCGCCGTTGAATTAAATTTCAATCCGCCTCCACGACATCGCAGTTCATAACTCTGCTGCATGGGCATCGATGAGCCTATCTCGAAAAAGACAAAACTCGCGCTCAGTAAAGAAAGGACGATTCCAGACACAGTTAGTCGCAGCATAGGAACTCCCATTCACGTTCGCTGGCTTAAGAGATCGTTGCGCTCATTGAGGAGTGGCGAAAACTCTATGAACGTATCGAAGAATCTTTTGGTGGAGTTGGACTTACATCTGGGAACGTACTGTAGGGGCGGCCCTCCGTGGCCGCCCTCGGTTTTGATCGGCACCATATTCATGGGCGCTGTTCCAACCAAGGGCGGCCACGGAGGGCCGCCCCTACAGTACGTTCAAAGGTGGCTGCGGAAGACTTATGGTTTTTTGACGCGGAAGAGAGACTTGTTTAGCTCATCGACTTCGCCTTCCGGCGTGATGCCGCCGAGCGTCAGCGCGTAGTCGCCACTCGTGAGCTGTTTGGCTGGTATTGTGAAGACGAACCTGGCGCCGGTTTTTGTCCGGCGCGGCTTGAGGTTCGTTTGCGTGAAGATTTCCGAGCCTTCAATCTTTCGCAATGAAGCGCGGTAGCGCGAGTAACTATCATCCTTTAATTCCAACACAATCTGCGCTTGAGTCGTGTCATGCGGAATGGAGAGAGTTGGCGTTGCGCCACCATCTGCGCTTCTGACACCACCTACAGTTAGAGCCAGAGAAACGATCTGAGGAGCGGAACTCAGCGAGGGCTGTGAGTTCTCAGACGGAATTTGCGCTTCTTGTGGCGGCGGCTTGTCTGTCTGTTGAGGCGTTTCTCTCGGCTGCTGTGGCGCCTGACTTTGTGCAACTTCTCCTTGCTGTTGGCGCCCCCTACTCTTAATGAGAATCCAGATGCCGGCCAGCGCGATTGCGATAACAATCAGCGCCGTTGCGAATCGCAACGCCGGTCTCTGGCCGCCAACTATAGCGAGCAATCTCTGGTGCCACGAGATATGTAAAGCTGATCGCTCGGCGTGGGTTACTGAGCCTTCTCTTTCATCGATCCTGCTCGTTAAAGCTCGGGCGAACTCGACGCGGTTTCGTCGTGCCGGATGCTTCAGGTAAGAGTCCTCGAACCGCTTGCGCATTTCCGTTGACAATTGGCCGCGCGCGTAGGCGTCCACCAACTCGCTCTCAACCTGCAAGACCTTATTGAAAACAACCGGATCGCGGAAATATCTTTCTTCCAACGCAGCTTGCTCCGGTTCGGACAATTCTCCGAGCAGGTAGCGCGTCGCGATTTGTTTCAGTTCGTCCATTTGAAAGAGGTATTACCTGAAAAGAATTTCAAAGCTACCCTTATATGGATATTCCTTGCCACCCCAAGCTATGTAGCAAAGTCTGTTCTTCCAGGAATATTTTCCAGGGTGCACACCATCACTCATCTTCTTGCGGCAAATGTAGAGCGTATCGGCGCCGTCTCTGTCAGACCCGCCCTTAATGGCACTGCTTCTGATGTCAGCGCGGGATACGTCGTCCGTCGATTTCCATTGATACTGAGCATTTGTCAGCAGCACTTGGTAATAGCCAAGGCGAAAAGTGCTTTCCCCACCGCCATACGGATATAGGCACAGATCTTTGTAGACTTTGCCGGGAGTATATCCGGCCCTGCAGATAAACAGCTTGGTCCCATCGTCAAGCGCACCACCCTCAACCCGTCTATAACCCGGATAATCACCTTCTTCATTTGCCAGCGCCCAAACGAATGACACATTCTGAGGCGCCGGACTTAGAGTAACGTCGACGGCTTTCACCGCCACAACCGGCGTTCTAATCGCAGTAGAGAACAAAACGAGGATTAGCGCCGCGCTCATAGAAATCGCGAGTGATGTAGTCTTTCGCATTCGGTCTTCTCCCTTCAAAATGAACCTGACAAGTCAGGCGTTCACTTTTTAGTGGCGAAAACCTCTTCTTCATATCGTTAGTTTTTTCTGGAGACACCGTGTAACGCATTGTTCCAGTTTGTCGCGCAGGCGTTGCGAACGGTTTGCCAGTGCGTCGCGGCGTAATCCCAGGCGCTCCGCCAAATCTCTTCGGCGATCAATTCGTCCGCGTTTTTCGTCGACGTAATACTCCATTATCAAGTCACGACTCTCACGAGGAAGTGCGTCGAGACAATCGTCAAGACAACTCAGACGCTGTTCCTTCTCTGCTATTTCGCTCGAGGTGTCGGGCGCGATAGGTTCATGTTCGATTTCATCAAGCGGGGTAAGGCGCTTATGTCCTCCCTTGAGCGCCTCCAACCAAACCAGCCGCGCGACCGTGTAGGAGTATTCGCTGATATTTCGGATCTCCACGCCCTCATCGAGCTTTCGAGCGAGCCGGTTGAAAGTTTCGTCAGCGTGTTCTTCCGGGAAAGGTGCTCCGCGCCACTCGAAGGACCTGATTAAGGTGTGACGCAAGTCTTCATATTTTTTGGCGGCCTGTTCTTCGCCGTCTCCGAGACGCTCCAGTAACCTGATGAAGGCTTGCGCGGTCAGTTCCCGTTCCATGAATGATCGTCAACTTTGGCTATCGCCATTCGCCCTGAAGCACGAATGCTCCCCAATTATAAGGCGATTGCCAATGGCTCTTCCTGAGCATCTCGATCTGTGCGGCTCTCAGCGCCGCCGCCGGAGTCAACTTCTCTTGCAAGACACTTCTATAGAAACGCTTCATCATGCGGCATGCGAGCAGAGGTTATCCCGTTCCCTTCGGCGATAAGAGACAAATCATTCAAATGATGACCTACGACAAGTGCCTTAGTTAGCCGAAAGGGCAATGGCTCTGATTTTTCGACAAACAAGAAACCAGCCAACCGCATCTGGACTTTGGCGGGAGTATGGCACAGGCTTGCGCCAAGGTGGAAGTTTATAGGCTTGGAGACGAACTAACCTTCATGGTCCTGATGGTACGCGCTCACTGCTTCCAGAGCGCCCTCGTGCATTCTCTCAGGCCGAACGTAGAGCCAGTGCTTTTCAAACTCCTCATCGGCCATAGCTCCACTTAAGGTTCGCTCTTTGCTCTTTAACCATTGTTCCGCCCACTGACGAAGTTCCGGGTCGCGGTTGAGCGCCATACGCGCCGCGTGCATGTTAAGAGGTGTGCTCATAGTCTGGTGCTACTCTCAAAATAGTGTTCTTGTCCGCTTATCGGATCGCGAAACGAAATCGATTTCGCCAGCAGCTTGAGCGGTCTGGAAAAATCATCCGTCTCGGACGGAGTCAACATGGGATAGAGTTTGTCATTGATGACAGGAATTCCTAAGCCCGCAAGGTGAAGCCGAAGTTGGTGTTTCCTGCCGGTGCGGGGAAGCAACTCATATAGGCTGATGTTTCCCAGATTGTTGATGACGCTGACGTCAGTCTCGGAGTTTGCCTCGCCCGAAACTTCCTTCATGCGAAAGAATGGTTCTCCCTGAACAACGCGACTGCGCCGAGTAATGGGGAAGTTCGATTCCTCCAGAGTTGGCGCCAGAGCTTCATATACTTTTCGAACCTTGCGATCCCTGAACAGGGAAGTGTAGTGGCCTCTTGTTCTCGGGTTGAGCGAGAACAATACCACTCCGGCAGTTTCCCGATCGAGACGATGGACAGGTACCAAGTCCTCCGTCGCACATTGTTTCCGCAGTCTGACCAGCAGCGTTTCATGGAGAAATTTTCCCGAGGGAATCACTGGGAGGAAGTGCGGTTTATCTGCGACCAGGATGTGCTCATCCTGATAGAGCACCTGTTCCCTAAAGGGAATCGTTTTTTCATTTTCCAGCTCGCGATAATAGAAAATACATGCGCCGGCTCGAAAAGTTGTTTCTGGATCAACGCGGCGTCCGGTTTCATCCATCACTTGACCCTTCGCCATCCGTGCCTCCCAGGTCATGGCGTGCACTTGCGGATATTTTTCTTTGAAAAAGTCGATGACAGTTTTCCATGGACCTGCCGGCAACCATTGGCAGCTTGGACCAACTCCTTCGACGAAGGGAAGCGGGGCGTTCAATCTAATTCACTCTTTTGGTCCGATCGATCCCGTAGCCTTGCCCTCACAGGTGAGAGGTAAATTTCCTATTTCAAGGTTTGCTTTGAAAGTGTCTGCCCGAGTGCCAAGCAGGTTGACTGTGATCCGGCGCGTACCCTGGCCGCTCACAATCAAACCGTTTGACAGATTCCAGCGATACGTGAGCTCTTGTCCCGGCAGCACGCCGGTGGGATAGACCATACAAGCTAACGGGGCGCCCGAGGAATTAGTATTCGGAAAGCACTCAACATGGAACTTCGGACAGTCGCGCATCCCTTTCCAATTAGCGTCGATTGGATAGGTCAATGTCAAAATCGGCTTCCGCTGTTCATCTACCATCGTCACTTTGAGAAGTTCGAGATGGGCCTGATTATTGAATCCAAAATAAACTGCTGTGACTCCGGAGCCGGACTTATACCGCATAGATCCGCTGGTGAATTCGTCCGGTAGTCTTTCTTCCACGACGACAGGTCTGGCCCAAATGAAACAGTATTTGGCTGACTTGAGTTGATAAGCAATCTTGATCCTCAGATGTCCATTCAATGGCAAGCTCGCCGGCGATTCAGGATCGACGCCGATGATCTGAAGGCGATCCCCTTCCGGGTTGTCGGTCGCCGCCAACACACGGTAGTTGCTGCCCACCTCTTCCTCAGATTTGAAAGTGAATGCATCATTCGCCCATTCAAATTCTCCCAGCACCATACCCGACCAGTGCTCATTCACTTCGATACCGTCTCCATGTTTTCGCAGTGTGTAAATGAGTTGCGACTGACGCGCCGGTTCGTTGGGACGGCTCATGTATTGCCGCTGAAGCGACGCTTGGATCTTACCTTGATCGATGGCGGGGAGTAGATCACGCGTGACCTCGACCCACTGGTCATTGGCATACGAGAGCAGGTTGAGGCTACTGGAACAGGCCGCCGGACATGCCCGATTCTCAACTGCGATCACGTCACTGCCATCAGATTTCTTAAAAAGCGCCAGGGCCGTGGATACCTCATCTGTTGCCAGCCCGGACTTGAGGAATCCGCCGTCGAGGTCGCTAATTTCGATGGCCGCCTCACGGGCCGGTCGTGAATCTGCCGTCAGATAAGGTAAATACTTCTGTGGTAACAGGAAGTAGTAATCGAGGATCGACTTAGGGCGCCGACCACCTGGGATCTGTGCCAGGCTTGATCCTATTAACAGAAAAAGGACAAGCATAGACAGCCGCGGCTTGCTGAAATTCCAACTCATAAACGTCACCTACAAAAAGGAATTCAAATTCTACCACCTGCCAGAGTGATTAAACGCTGCAACGTTCATTAAGTGCGAACTTTTTGAAAGTGCGTCTAGTATAAAGACGCACCTTCCGACGATAGTTGGGAAAAAGCGATAACGTCCTTCTTGCAAGCATACCCACGAAGTGGCGGGTAGTGTGTTGGTTTGAACTTAACGCCGAAGGTGTTGGCTAATTTCAGCCCAGGGTTGGAGCGCAGCGACAACCCTGGGACTAGCACACAATAAGGCGCTAAACCCTGAAAGGGTTCCTCACAAGGCGAACCCTTTCAGGGTTTGAAGATTATTTGATTGTTACCCAGGGTTGTCGCTGCGCTCCAACCCTGGGACTAGCACACAATAAGGTGCTAAACCCTGAAAGGGTTCCTCACAAGGTGAACCCTTTCAGGGTTTGAAGACTATTTGATTTGCTACCCAGGGTTGTCGCTCCGCTCCAACCCTGGGACTAGCACACAATAAGGCGCTAAACCCTGAAAGGGTTCCTCACAAGGCGAACCCTTTCAGGGTTTGAAGA
>DASWUM010000148.1:0-16508 GCA_036401595.1 Pyrinomonadaceae bacterium | reverse complement strand
CCCGCCGCACTCCAAGGAGCGGCTTAACACGACGATTATGAAACTGGCTTTTTCAACACTTGGTTGTCCTGACTGGGACCTTCCCAGAATCATCGCGGCCGCGCGCAAATGGGGCTACGACGCAGTTGAGTTGCGTGCGCTGGGTGGCAGTTTGGATTTACTCAACCGTCATGAGTTTTCAGCGCAGGAGATTGCGAGAACCCGTGCTGATCTCCACAGCCAGGGTATTGCAGTTTGTTGCGTCGACACTTCGTGCACCTTTCATTCGCCGGATACGAGTGAGCGAGCGGCCCAGGTGCAACTTGCATTGGCCCATGCTGAACTTGGCGCCCAACTCGGTGCGCCAATCATTCGCGTGTTCCCCGATCGAATTCAACCTGGCGCGCAACGTGAGGAAACACGCGATTGGATAGTTTCATGCCTACAGGAGATCGCGGAACGCATGCCGCGCGATGTCGATGTTGCCCTCGAGACACATGGTGACTTCGCTCGCGCCGAAAGTGCAGTGGAGATCGCGACGCTCGCGAATCATCCAAAAGTAAAATTAATTTGGGACGTCGCAAATTCAGTCGCCGCAGGCGACACCGTCCGCGACGCTGCCAGAACAGTTCAACCCTATCTGGCTCATATTCATCTACGAGACGCGAAACCCGTCCACGGTGCTGAGCACTGGCTACCGGTGTTAGCCGGGAGCGGTCGCATTTCGTTCTCTGAAACACTGGCCACGATTCGAGAATTGAATTACGACGGGTATATCAGTTTCGAATGGGAGAAGTATTGGCATCCCGAAATCGAAGAGCCGGACATTGCGCTGCCGGACTTCAGTAACGCAATTCGCAATCTGCTTGAGGATCGTAGTGACGCGACCGAATGTTCTGGTGTTGGCAAGTGACGTCTTGTTCCAGCACTTCTTTACCGAGAGATCGCTGCAGAAGCTCGCGGATGTGACGAGCTGGAAGAGAACTACGTTAAGCGAGGATTCGGCAGAGTTACGAAGTGAGATCGCCAGCGCCGATGTGCTCATGACGACGTGGCACTCTCCATTTTTGACTGCCGAGATGTTGGGCTCGAAACCACGCGTGAAGCTGATTGCGCACTGCGGCGGCGAAGTTAAGTCGCGTGTTGCGGAGGAGCTTTTTGAATTCGTGACGATTACAAATGCTGCCGATCCGATGGCTCGCGGCGTGGCTGAGATGGCGCTGGCTTTGGCGTTGACCTTAGTGCGAAGAATTCCTGATTACGCAGCGGAGATGCGTGACGGAGTAATCAGGACGAACGCAGAGGTTAGCGAAGGCGAGACGTTTTTTGGCCGCCGAGTAGGGATCGTTGGATTTGGTCGCATCGGTCGTGCCTTTGCAAGGTTGTTGCCGCCGCTCGGAGTAGATGTACTCGTGAATGATCCGTATGCAAGCCGCGAGTCGATTGCGTCGCATGGGGCGACGTTTGTCGAACTCGACGAGATGCTTGGTTCGTGTTCGGTGATTGTTTTGTGCGCGGCATTGACGCCCGACACTCGTGGAATGTTTGACCGGCGTCGTTTGTCGCTGCTGATGGATGGCGCCTACCTGATCAATGTTGCGCGAGGTGGGTTGATCGATATGGATGCGTTGCTCGACGAGTTACGGCAAGGTCGGATAACTGCCGCACTCGACGTGACCGATCCATTGGAGCCATTGCCGGTAGATCACGAACTCCGCCGATTGCCGAACGTTATTCTTACGCCACATATTGCCGCAGGCGGTATTGAGATGCGTCGTGAGATGGGGGCAATCGCCGTTGAAGAAGTCGTGCGGTTTGCAAAGGGTGAATCACCGTTGAATCGCGTGACTGTTGAGATGCTCTCGACGATGACATGAGCCACGGATGACACGGATTAGGGAACGGATTTGATCACGATTTCATCAGCAGTTTTGCACCGCGTGCGGGTGCCGTTTATTGAGCCGTTTCGGATCAGCAATGGCGTCGTTGCAGAGAAGGAAGCGATCCTGGTTGAACTTACGACGGCGGACGGAGTTGTTGGGTGGGGAGAGGCGTCGCCGATGTCCGGGTCGTTCTACTCTGCTGCTACACCCGACAGTTCATGGGCTTCGCTTAATGAAATGGTTCCCCGCTTGTTGTCCAGCGGAGCGGTCGACCCGACGCGATTCTATGAAGTTTTGCGTGAGGAACGCGTCGATCCATTTGCGAAGGCAGGTCTCGAAGGAGCGTTGTGGGATGCATGCGCCAACGCGACACGAAAGCCTTTGTATGAGTTATTCGGCATTGAGCGACGCGCGGTACCGTCAGGCGTCGCGATCGGAATCTTCGAAACCATCGATCAATTGACCGAGCGCGTCAGCCACTACGTCAAAGAAGGCTATCAACGCGTGAAGATCAAGATTCAACCGGGTTGGGATATCGAACCAGTGGCGACAATACGAGCTGGCTTTCCGGAACTTCCACTGATGGTCGATGCAAATGCTGCGTACACCCTTGACGATATGGAGACCTTTCGCGAGTTGGACCAGTTTAAGTTGATGATGATTGAGCAACCGCTTACTGCAGAGGCAGTCGCCGCAGCAGGCGAGCTGCAGTCGCAATTGCAAACTCCGCTTTGCGCCGATGAATCCGCCGAATCAATGGCTGCGTTAGACCAGCTAGTCACTAACAAAGCCGCACAGATCATCAACGTCAAGGTGCAGCGTGTTGGTGGTCTAAGTGAAGCGCTGCTGATGCTAAAAGCTGCACGTGCCGCTGGTCTTCAATGCTGGATCGGCACGATGCCTGAACTGGGAATTGCCTCTGCGCAAGGTCTACATCTGGCGATGCACTCAGAATTTTCATTCCCGACGGACATCGAAGCTTCGTCACGTTGGTATGTTGACGACGTCATCGAGCCCGCAATCACGATCAACAGCAAAGGGTTTATCGAAGTGCCACAGGGAGTTGGAACTGGGTTCACTGTATCAAGCGACAAGATTGATCGGTACACGACCGCCGTTGAAAGGTTTAGCTTATGAAACGTCTATTTATTCATCTATCGCTAACCCTCATCATGCTCGCAATCGCGAGCGTCGCGGCCGCACAGTCTGCTCCACGCGTTTGGGAAGGACCGCTGGTTATCCCGACTTACGAACTCAATCCACCGAATCCTTATCCTGCTTTGCTCGACTCGCAGCGACGTAAGTGGAGACCAGTTTACCCCTACGCATTTCTCGACTCGCTCGGTACGGAAAAGAAAGAAAAGACCTGGAAGGCCGTTTATCTCGAGAACGAATACTTGAAGGTGACAGTACTTCCGGAGCTCGGCGGTCACGTTTACAGCATCTTCGATAAGACCCTCAACCGCGACATACTCTACTCAAATCCGGTCATGAAATACGCGATGGTTGCGCTACGGGGCGCATGGGTTTCGGGCGGCATCGAGTGGAACTTTCCCGACGGACATACTCTTACCACGGTCTCTCCGATTGATTATGTGATTCGTAACGAGTCTGACGGCAGTGCATCCGTCGCCGTGGGCGACACGGAGCGTGTTCAGGGAATGCAGTGGCAGGTGATCCTTCGTTTGCGACCTGGGACCCGAGTGCTCGAATCGGAAGTCACTTTGAATAATCGACGTAATGTTCCGGGACGTTATTGGTACTGGTCCACTGCCGGTGCGCCAGCCGCGCCTGACTTACGTTTCAACTATCCAATGCGTGAAACCTATCCGCACGCGTTCTGGCCCGTTTTTAAGTTTCCGATCGAAAAAGGCGTTGATATTGGTCGCTTCAGTGAAGTGCCAAACTTCCTTTCCCTCTTTGCTCGTGATTCCAAGCGCGACTACTTCGGTATTTACTACGAGAAATCTGATTGGGGTGTGGTCCACGTCGCGGACCATCGCGAGTTGCCGGGCAAGAAGACGTGGACGTGGGGAACCGATGAGAACGGCGATGTCTGGATCGATAAGTTAACTGACGGTGGTGGTCAGTACGTTGAGTTTCAAGGTGGACGCTTTGAGACTCAGATGGAGCACCAGTTTATTGCCGCGCATCGGGTCGAACATTTCTTTGAGTACTGGTATGGCGTCAATCAAATGGGTGGCGCATGGAATGAGGCGACGCGTGACGCCGCGCTGAGAATCAGTCAGAAGGGAAGTCGGGCGACGATTTCAATCGCTCCCAATCAAAAGTTTCTTCAGGCTGAGGTTGCTGTAGCCAATCAAGGCAAACAGGTTCACACCGCCAGGGTGGATCTGTATCCGGGGAAAGTTTTTACAACGACGATCGAAGTACCACATCAGCCTCTTGAAGTCACAGTTAAGAGTAAGGATGGTCGTCTGCTCCTGCGCTATCGAACCGACTCGCCAGCCGATAACAATCCCGATTTCAAACCTGCAACGCGTCCGATCGCAGACCCAAAGAATCCTGCAAGCGCTGAACAAAGCTATGTTGAGGGACTCGCGTTCGACAAAAAGAGTAAGGAACGTGAAGCCCGTGTTGCTTATTTCGAAGCTCTGAAGCGTGATCCGGGTTTTGCGCCGGCTCATATCGCCCTCGGCCTGTCCTTTTATAGAAGCGGTGAATATGGGACTGCCGCAAAGCACCTTGAATCAGCGCTCGTGCGAAACAAAGACGCGGCCGGCGCTCATTACTATCTTGCTCTGGTACAACGCGCTTTGGGCCAATATTCGGAAGCTGAAGATCATCTGCTCTGGCTTGTGCGTTCCGGGTTTAGTGAGTCGGTGGCGCGTTACGTTCTCGGAGAGATCTCCCTTGCGAAGGGTGACACAAAGCAGGCGCTCGAGCATCTGCAACAGTCGGTCATGCTCGATCCGCGTGATTTGAAAGCACGAACCGTGTTGGCGGTGGCTGAACGATTGGATGGGAACGTCCAATCGGCGCGGACACGAATCAATCAGGTAGTGAGCGAGTTACCGATCGATTATTTGGCTCTTCGCGAGCAGTATCTAATCAACAAGGCTACCGGTGACACTGTCAATGAGAAGTCAGCCTCAGAACAACTGCGACACCTCTTATCGCGTGAACCGGATGCGGTGCTCGAGCTCGCCTTTGATTACGTTGCCATCGGACGAAATCGTGAGGCTATCGATGTGCTCGAGGATGCAATTAAAGCTGGACCATCTGGAAATCTTGCCGTCGACAAGCAGCGCATTCATCCGCTGCTTTACTACACACTCGGCTACCTGTTTGAAAAAACCGGCGAACGCGATCGGGCGCGAACTCAATTTGCACTGGGCGCGAAGGGCGATCCCGCATTCGTATTTCCTCACCGAGTGGAAGAAATCGAAGTGCTGCAGACGGCAATTGCGGCTAACGCAAACGACGGCCGCGCTGCTTATTACCTCGGCAACGTACTCGCAGGAAAGTATCGCGATAAGGAAGCACTGGCTGCATGGCGCGATGCCGTGAGACTCGATTCTGGGAACACGATCGCTCAGCGAAATTATGCTCGAGCTTTGTGGCTTGTAAGTCAAAGCCGAGAAGAAGCGGCGGCTCAATTTCAACGAGCAATCAATGTTTCTCCGAACGACTTTCGCCTCTACATCGAGCTCGACAAGTTGTTTGCAGAGATGAATGCAACTGACCGGCGCGTGAAGTTATTGGAAGGTGCGCCGGCTCCTGTCTTGGCTCAGTCAGGCGCGGTCCAATCGCTGGCTGGTGCGTACATCGATGCCGGTCGCTTCTCTGACGCGGCGACGTTACTGTCAAAAACAACTTTCACATCCGGCGAAGGAGAAGACGCCGCGCTCGGGCTTTACCGAAAAGCACATCTTGGGCTCGCTCGCAAATATCGGGAAGCCGGGGATCATTTGAGAGCAGCAACGGAGTTTGCAGCAGTCACGGAGTTTCCGCGGAATTTTGGAGTCGGACGTCCGGCGATGCAGTCGCAGGCGCAGTACTACGTGGCGGCAGCGCGCGAGTATGAAGCGGCAGGAAAACGTGATGAAGCTGAACGTTGGTGGCAACGCGCCGCAACTGAGGAACTAAACCCTCCTTCGCAACCGGAAGAGCCGTGGTCGGAAAATTATTACTACAAAGCCGTTGCTCTCGAACATGTAGGACGTGCCGCCGATGCTCGAAAACTCTACGAACGACTCGCTCGCCTGAACGACGAGCAAAAAATGCTTGATGCCGAACCCTGGCCACCTTCCGGGGCTATTCGCTTCGTGCTCGCAGGCGCCGCGTTGAAGGCACTCGGTCGCAACGAGGAAGCGCGCGGAGCACTCGAACGAGCCTTGAAGATCGATCCCCAAAACGAGCTCGCGATATCACAACTCGCGGAGTTGAAACGAACCGCGAATTCAAGTGTGGGTCACTGATGAATTTCTCAAATAGCGTTACTCGGAACGTACTGTAGGGGCGGCCCTCCGTGGCCGGCCTTGTGTAGCTAACAGGATTCCAAAAGTCAACGACCTCGATTTTTACGAACGTGATTCAATGTCAGGGCGGCCACGGAGGGCCGCCCCTACAGTACGTTCCGAATAGATCGAAAGAGCGATAGTTAGAATGCCAAACACGCTTCAACTCCTGCGCGACATGATCGCCATTCCCAGTGTGAACCCGATGCGGGCGAATAGTGGTGAGTATGTCGAGAACGCGATGGCGAATTTTATCGAGACAATACTTTCGCGAGCAGGCATTGATTGCGAACGGCAAAGCGTAGCTGAAGGTCGCGACAATGTGATCGCGATCGTTCATGAAACCGGGAGTGATGTGAATGGACTGATGCTCAATTCGCATATGGACACAGTTCCAGTCGATAACATGTCGATCAAACCATTTGACCCGGTTATCGAAAACGGCTGCGTCTTCGGGCGTGGATCTTGTGATGCGA
This sequence comes from Pyrinomonadaceae bacterium, assembly GCA_036401595.1. Lineage (GTDB taxonomy): Bacteria > Acidobacteriota > Blastocatellia > Pyrinomonadales > Pyrinomonadaceae > PSRF01. Next base: position 9,689 of record DASWUM010000148.1, on the reverse strand, counting down.
AGGCGTCTTTGGCTGCCATGATGTCGGCAGTGATCGACTATGCACAAAAACCGGAGCGTCCGCGGCCGGCGGTGTTTGCTGCGATGGCGGATGAGGAATTTGCGTTCTCCGGATCGTGGAAACTGATTGAAAAATCGTGGCCTGTTTCAGCCTGTGTGATTGGTGAACCAACACTGCTGCGTCGCGTCATTGCACACAAGGGAATCGTGCGCTGGCGCATCGCGACTCACGGTCTAAGTGCTCACGGCGCAACACCTGAGTTAGGAAGAAATGCTGTGTACGATGGTGCTCGTGTGGCGCTTGCCCTCGAGGAATACGCGCGACACCTCGCCAAGAATTCGTCTCATCCAGGATTGGGCCACCCAACATTGAATGTCGGTAAAGTCGCTGGCGGACACTCGGTGAATATTGTTCCCGACAAATGTGTGCTCGAACTGGAGCGACGATTGTTGCCCGGTGAAGACGGAAAACAGGCGGTCGCAGACTGCCAGCAATTTTTGCGCAAACGTCTTGGTGACTCAGTTCAATTTACCTTCGAAGAACCTTATCTGATCGACCCGGCGATGGAGACCGCGCGCGAAGCAACCATCGTCGAATCACTGGCACGAGCCCAGCAGGAGGAACTCGGGTTTGTAGGTGAGGTGGCAGCGGTCAACTATGGGACCGACGGAAGCAAGTTGTCGCGCGTTGGGATCGAAACGGTCGTTTGCGGACCTGGTGACATTGCGCAGGCACATACGGCGAACGAGTTTATTGCAGTCGAACAACTTGAGCTTGCGACACGAATGTACAGTCGCTTGCTTGCGAATTGGAACTGACATGAATCCCATTCTGGTATTTCTCGCGCAAAGGCGCAAAGGCGCAACGGAAATCCGTCGCCACGCGGCAGCGCTTTGCGCCTTTGCGCCTTTGCGCGAGAAATCTCTTTTCACGATCACGGCCCTCTTGATACTTGCGACATCGCTTCATGCACAAACTCCTGAAAAACGTCTGGCTAAACTCGTGGAGGCGAATGTAATCGCTGTTCACGCTTACCAGGTGCTGTTGGCGAAACAGTCGGGCAAAGGCATGGAGTGTTTCTCGGCAAACACCGTTTCTGATACTGAACTGAATGCACTCTCAGAGCATCAGGCAAAGTTACTCAAAACTGATCTAAAACAGTTACGCCGGTGGGTTGATGGTCGTGATAGTACATTCAATCCCGAGCACGACCTGCGGCCGATCCTTGTTACGGAACTGCAGATTCCGGTTAATGCGCCCGTGAATGTCTTCACGCGTTACCTGCGACAAAACACGAAGGCGAGCGATGTCAAGACGCGCGCTGTTGCGAGTCTGTATCAAACCGTTCTCGAAGTTGAGCGTGATGGCGATCGTCTTCAGGAAGAATTCGCTTTCTACATCGGGCTTGGTCTTCCGGTGTACGTCGGCCAGTTTAGCTTACCGGGAACGGATGCCGACATGCTCGCCGTAGGCCGCAAACTCGAAGGCCAATCGTGTGCGGCGCCCGTTGGCACCACCGCCGCGGAGTGGCAGATCGCTGGACGAAAGATCTGGAATTGGGGCGAAAAGAATTTACATATTCGCGACGAGCGTGTGGTCGCCGCGGAGTTGCTAAAGGAGTCAGACGTCAAACAGCTCGAGCCGCAACTGCGCTCTATGCCGGCTCAGAAGATCGCGGTTGTGGGCCACTCATTCACGATGGGTTTGCACTGGTCTTCGCCGTCCAGTTTTGTGCCGATCGTTATTGATGTGTTTCGACGTGAGAATCCAAAAGTGGAATTCAAACAGTTCGCCGCCGGAGGTCTAACTGCTTCGCGAGCGCAGAAACGATTCTATAAAGACCTGCTCGCCTGGAAGCCTGACAAGGTGTTGTTCGTGGTGATGACACGAACTGACGAAGACTACGAAGCTCTGAAGTCGATGGGAGAAGGTCTGCGCGCCGCCGGCATCAAGACGTACATGTTTGATGAGGTGCACGATCCGGCAGCGGTGACACCCGGTACCGTTGAGCGCGCACGTACAACCGCTGATTCGGCGGGTATCGAAGTGATCGAAGTCGGCAACACCCTTGCGAACGCTCCCGATCGATCGAAGTTCATCTGTCTTGACGGTATTCACATGACCGAACCTTATCACCGCTTAATGGCCAGGGAATGGTTGAAGTATCTGGCAAAAGGAACGCGTTAACTGAGCGCATGCAAAATCAACCTGTTAATCCTGCTAATCTTGTTCATCCTGTGAAGCTAATCTCTCGCGCAACGGTGCTCATAGTCTTAATTCTGACTTTTTGCATCCAGGCTTACGCTTCCACAACCTTCGCTCAATCAACCACGATTACGCATCCTCGCATGTTGATTGGCGAGAACGATCCACTAACCGGATTCAAGGTTTTGCGTGCGCGGTACGAAGCCGGTGCGCGACCTTCGGATGACATCGATGGCTGGGCGCTAAGTTATCTCCTCACCGGCGATGAAACGTTTGCAAAACGAGCGGTCGAAAAGATCCGCGCGAATCACACGCCCGAACAAGTCGGTTCTCGTACCTATCCTGAGTACGTCAAATGGTCACTCGCCTTCGATTGGCTCTACAACTATCCGGGTTTTGACAATGAACTGAAAGATCGCGTCGCCGCTGAGTTGTTGCGTGCCGCAGAAAAGATGCTGCAGGACCAGTCGCTAAAAGAAGTGCAGCTCGCGATGTATCACAACTATCCCGTTCGCTATTTGACGCTGGCGATTTTTGCCTTGACCGCGATCGAAGGTCATCCGTCGGTTGAGTCGCGCGCCGCACCCCTGCGTAAACATTCACGCGCCGTTCTCGATCACATTCTCGACCTCACGAACTTCCTCACGCCTGACGGTGGTTACTACGAGTCGATGGACTACCAGCGCATCACCTTTGCACCCCTCGCGATGATGGCTGAGTTGTTACGCACCACTGCTAACAGCGATCCGGCGCTGCGTTACACGCTCTTTCAACATTACACCGACACGTATCTCTACAAAGTTTTGCCTGATGGTACGACCGCTCGCGACGACGATAACGAGTTTCCGTATTTACAGTGGGAAGACAACATCTGTTTCGGTTACGCGATTAATCGCTTCAAGGATCCGTACGCCGCATGGTTCCTGCGCAAGAGTGGCTGGCCCGCGCAACCAAAATGGCGCGTCGCGATCACACAGTTTTTGTGGGACGACCCAAACGTTACGCCAAGAAATCCAGCCGATAGCACAGCCGCAGAAATTCCGCGTGCGCACCTATTTCGCGGAATCGGCCACTTGATCATGCGCGACGGGTTTGGTCCTGACTCCACGTGGATACAGTTCAACTCCGGTCCGTATCTCGCGAAGCACGATCACCTCGATCAGAATCACTTCGTCATCTATCACAAAGGATATCTGGCGACAGAAAGTGGCGCAGACTACACGGACACGGAGAGTCCTCACTACCTCAACTATTACCGTCGCACGATTGCGCATAACTCCATGCTCGTTTATCAGACGGGCGAGAAGTTTTTCTGGGCCGAGAACTTGTGGCCGGCAGCTAATGATGGCGGTCAGCGAATGGATTCGTCACGCTACTGGAATACGGTCCGGAGCAGGGAAGACTTCGAGCGTACACGTGACTTGTGGGCCACCGGTAACATGGAGGCCACTGACATCGCGGACGGGTCGTATGTTTACGCGCGTGGTAATGCGACGAATGCTTATCAACCGTCAAAGATGGAGCGATTCACGCGCGAGGTCGCTTACACGCCAGGTAACAATGTCCTGGTAATTTTTGATCGCGTGCGAACAACAGACGCGAATTTTAAGAAAGTGTGGTTGCTGCATGGCGTCGGCCAACCCTCAGTGTTAGCGGCCGATAAAGGGAAAGATGCGGGTCACGGTGGCACTGCATACGCGAACGCGACAACTTTTACGTATGAAGATGGCGCTGGACGTTTGCGCGTCCACACATTACTGCCACGCGAACGAGAGCTAATCACGCGCGGTGGTCCAAGTTGGGAATTCTGGACGCCGGGAGACGAATTTGGTGGCGCGTGGGGTTCCGGCAAGAATTGGCCCCTCGATCCGCCGGCAGGGGGTCCATTAACGCAAGATCCATATCTGCGAAAGATGTGGAAGACGTTCTGGGGTGAAGATTTCGAGAAACTCCTGCCATCGAACACGCGTGCGGTCGTTCCGGCGGCATGGCGCGTCGAAGTGTCGCCGTCGAAACCTGCTAGAGAAGATTACTTCTTAAACGTTCTTGAAATCGGAGATAAAGCCGACGCGCGCGCCCTAAAGGTCGAGTTGGTTGATGGTTCTAATTTGATTGGTGCACTTATTGAAGGCGGTACCGTGACGTTGTTTGCCACCGGCGAAGGATTCGTTATTGATGCTGAGGTGACGATCCCTAATGTCGAGACAGCCAACTTGCTGATTAGCGGACTGAAGCCGCATGCAAAGTACGAACTACAGATGACTGGTGGGCGAGCAAACTGGCGGGGCGGTCTTTTCAACGGCGTTCCCGGCGGAGAGTTTGTCGGAACGGCGAATGAGTCAGGTGTGTTGTACGCGCCATTCAAGGGACAAAAAGATGGACGACTGCGACTGCGAATGCTTGGTCGATAATCCACGGATTACACGGATTTATATGAGAGTCTTGAGTGCAGTATTTCTGTTTCTGGTTTGTGTACAAATCTGCGCACAGCCAACAAAACGATCTCTCCGTGAGGTCAACCAGGTTGCACAGCCACAGGCGGCATCAGTTATCGCAATCGTGGGAGCGAACCTGATTGACGGTCGCGGTGGCCCGGTTGTTTCGGATTCGGTTGTTGTGATTCGGGGTGATCGGATACTCGCCGTTGGCAAACAAAGTCTGGTGAAGATTCCGAACGGTGCAGTCGTGGTCGACGCCAAAGGTCTCACGCTCTTACCGGGATTGATCGATGCTCATTTTCACATCGACGGTGACGATCCACTGCCGGCTCTCTACCTTTCTCACGGAGTGACTTCGTTACGTGATCCGGGACAGTGGATCGAGGCGTATGCCGCGGCGCGAAACGCCGGCGCACCGATTCCCAGACTCTTTCTGTGTGGACCACACCTCGATTCACCACCGCCGGCTTATCCGGCCGACTCATTTATCGTACGCGACGCAGAAGAGACGCGACTCGCTGTAAATCGTTTTGTCGATGACGGTGCTTCCGGGATCAAAGTTTACTTTCGTCTGCCGCTCGCGCTGGTGAAGGTTGCGATAGACACAGCACACGCGCGAGGTGTTCCCGTCATGGGCCATCTCGAGATTGTCGATGCGCGCGATGCCATTCACGCGGGGATCGATGGTATTGAGCATGCCACGTCTTTTGGTACCGCGTTGCTGCCACTCAGGGAAGCGGAAAAATATCGGCAATCAGTGCTGGCCGACAACAATGCCCGGCGTGACGGACGATACAAAGTCTGGAACTCGATTAATCTTGATACGGCACAGGCGCGTACGCTATTCAAATTGATCGCCGACAGTGGCGTGTTTGTTTCGCCGACACTTGCTGTTTTCGAAAGACAACATGGCGATAAAGACACCAGCGCTTTTCATGAGAATGGCTTTAAGCAGATGGAGGCATTTGTCAGACTCGCTAACAAAGCCGGGGCCAGAATTGTTGTTGGTTCTCACTCGGATGTGCCGCATGCCAAACGAGGCTGGGCTTATCAACGCGAACTGGAACTACTCGTCGAATCTGGTCTAACCCCGATGCAGGCTCTCGTGGCCGGTACGATGGAGAACGCGCGTTACTTTCGCATCTCTGATCGACTCGGCAGCGTCGAGGTCGGGAAACTCGCCGACCTTGTTTTGGTTGAAGGCGATCCTTCGAGGAACATCAGCGACATGCGACGCATCAAGCGCGTGATGCTCAACGGCATCTGGCAAAAAGCCGAAGGCGAGAGCAGATGATTGCTGCTTCTCTGTGCAACCTTTGTGCTCTCTGTGTGTCGGTGTTTGGTTTATGGTTTGCCACAGAGAACACAAAAATCACACCAAGTAGTTCAGCCAAAACCGTCTATGTCGATCTGCTTGATCGCGACACACGCACTGCTGATGGTACTTACGATCGTCCGTATAAATCGTGGCGAATTGCTCTGCAGCACGTGACGAGCGGTGACACGATCGTTGCAAAGAATGGCGACTATCGTAAAGCGGGTGCTGGGGCAAGGTGGGGCGGGTTGACGTTGACCCTGACGCTTGACGATCAATTACAACCTGACGATCCGCATCCAACTGTTTCCGGTCGTCCCGATACAACCGGCATTTATCGTTACGACCCAAAGAATCCGCTCACTATCCGGGCCGAATCGAAGCATGGAGTGATCGTCGATCACATACGTTTCCACCTCGCGCAGGGCATCATCATCGATGGCTTCGACATCATCCCGAATCCATATTATCGCGACGCGACCGGCAAGAAACTCAATTCACGCCGAAACGGAATTCACGGCGACAGCGTCTACGAACCGGAAGATTCATTCAACCACGTAAAGACGAACGATCCGCCTGGTGGTTACACATCTGCCTGGTATGACCGTAGCCTCTGGACCAGTCACATCACCATTCGCAATTGCAGAGTCCACTATGAGTGCCCACCTTCGGGATGTACACCAACTTACGATCCGATGCAGGACGACGATCGACTGTATCTGATCAAGTTTAACCAGTCGCATCACATCACTATTGAAGACAACGAGCTCTTTGATGGTAAGAACTATCAACGCAAACCTGCCATCGATCTGCCTTGCGTAGATGATGTGATTGTCCGAAGAAACCTCATCCGAAATTCTTATCGCGGGGTCGTCTCAAAAGGTGGGAGCAGTCGTGTCCTGATCGAGGCAAATGTGTTTGTCGACAATTCAGGCAGCGCTTTTTCCGGAGGCTCAACGGATCCGAATCTTTTCATCGACGGACGGTACGGTGACCCATGTTCATTTGTGAAGTACGAATCTTATGACCTGACGGCGAGGAACAACCTCGTAGTATCAACGCGTACCGGTGAACGTCCCGTGGAACCGATTTCAATCTGGACCGCTAAGAACGCAATCATCGAGAACAATACATTCGTCGGCATCGGTGAACGTGGGGTGTTGTTGATCCGTCCCGGAAACGAGGTTGATAGCCCAGCCAAAGGCTGCGGACGATCCGTACGACTAACCCAAACAGACAATCTCACCCTGCGACAGAATATCTTCATACTCTCGGGCGTCGTTGATGAAACGATGCTTTTCCAGGTAACAGGCGCAGGCGTGAAAGTCGACGGTTTCCAGCATTTCGACAACACATATTTCAACAGAGGGGTAGACGTGCCCGTTGGTGGTTTAGCCGATCCAAACAGGGAGCCGGGTTTCAGCAAAGCTGATCCAAAACTTGTCGGCGGAACCGGAACAGACTACCGGACGTGGATGGCTACCGCGCATTCACAGATAAAAGGGAGAGGCATCTCTCAACCAGACGACGACAGATGAACGCTGACCAACTAAAGCCGGAAAACACGACCGAACAACCACACCTGTTGCGGCGCTTTGGATTGCTCGAAGCCACGGCGCTCAACATGACCAACATGATCGGCATCGGCCCGTTCATCACGATTCCGTTGCTCTTATCAACGTTGGGTGGACCACAGGCAATGCTCGGCTGGCTGGTCGCGTTAGTAATAACAATTTCGGACGGTATGATTTGGAGTGAACTCGGCGCCTCGATGCCGGGCTCAGGCGGTTCCTACGTTTACCTGCGCGAGGGATTTGGACGCGAGACGTATGGAAGGCTGATGGGGTTTTTATTTATCTGGCAGTTCATTCTGAGTGGACCGTTAGAGATTGCCTCCGGTTATATCGGTTTCACGCAATATCTCGGCTACATCTGGAAAGACATAGGCCGCAGTCAATCGCTCGCAGTAGTCATTGTGCTCGGGGTTTTGAATATCACTCTGCTCTATCGACGCATTACGTTCATCGGTAAGCTGACGGTTAGTTTGTGGATCGGGACAATACTGACAACGCTGGCTGTAATCGTCACCGGCATCTTTAACTTCAGCTCAGCGCTCGCCTTTGATTTTCCTCCGGGTGCATTCAACTTTTCCCTCGGCTTCTTGCTCGGCCTGGGCGCTGCGACACGCATCGGCATTTTCGATTACCTTGGGTACTACGACATCTGTTACATCGGTGACGAGGTTAGGGAACCGGGACGAACGATTCCTCGCTCCGTCATAATTAGCGTGATCGCAGTGGCGATTATCTATATCGCCATAAACTTTTCTGTGATCGGAGTGGTACCGTGGCGCGAGTTTGTGCCGGCGGACCAGCATCCGCAGTCCAGCTTCATTGTTTCTATCTTTATGGAGCGTGTTTATGGAGGCCGGGTGGCCACCTTCTTCACGGCGATGGTGCTCTGGACGGCCTTCGGATCCGTGTTTGCACTTTTACTTGGATACTCGCGTGTGCCTTATGCCGCAGCAATTGATGGTTACTTTTTCAAGATCTTTGGCCGGCTCCATCCACGGAAGAACTTTCCGTACGTCTCACTAATCATCCTCGGCACGATTGCAATCGTCTGCAGCTTCTTCTCACTCGGCATGGTGATCGACGCCCTCATCACGACCCGTATTCTCATTCAATTCATTGGACAGATTATGGCGGTGACGTTGCTGCGCCGGAATGAGCCTGAACTCAACCGGCCTTATCGCATCTGGTTTTATCCACTACCAAACCTCTTGGCGTTGTTCGGCTGGATGTTTGTGTTTGCTACCACAAATTGGACCATCATTGCTTTTGGCCTCGGGACACTGGTTTTGGGACTGTTGTGTTTCGTTGTTTGGTCGCGCCAAACCAAACAATGGCCATTCGCGACGGCTGAAGATGTTGTTTGATGTTATGACGAAATTAACCCAACCGGAACTCGATCAATTCAATCGCGACGGTTACCTGCTGAAGCCCGCGCTCTTCGACACTGAAGAGATGAAGTTGCTGATCACCATTGCCAAAAACGATCGGCGGCTCGAACATGAAGCGCTCGAGCGTCGTGATGCACAGTCTGCGACGAGCAAACTCTGGTTGACGGATGTACTCGAAGATGACATTTATAGCGCATTCGTACGCTGCTTTCGTATCGTCGATCCGCTCGAGCAACTACTTGGCGGAGAGGTTTATCATTACCATCACAAGATGATGTTGAAAGAACCGTTTGTGGGAGGCTCTTGGGAGTGGCATCAGGATTACGGTTATTGGTATGCAAACAATTGTCTCTTCCCGTACATGGCGAGTTGTTTGATTGCAGTCGATCGAGCGACGCGTGAAAATGGCTGCCTGCAAGTCATTCGCGGATCACATCTGATGGGGCGTATAGACCATAACAAAACGGGCGATCAAACGGGTGCGGACATGGATCGCGTAAACGAGGCTCTTAAACATCTCGAACTTGTCTATTGTGAGATGGAGCCGGGCAGCGCGCTTTTCTTTCATGCGAATCTGCTGCATCGTTCCGACGCGAATCGGAGTCCGAATCCGCGGTGGTCGTTAATCTGTTGCTACAACGCAGCGCGCAATCCGTGCAAGGGCAGACCCAACCATCCTGAATACAGTTACCTCGAGAAATGGCCCGACACTCGGATCAAAGAGATCGGACGACGACAATTAAATCCATCGAACGTACTGTAGGGGCGG
>DASWUM010000147.1:0-13379 GCA_036401595.1 Pyrinomonadaceae bacterium | reverse complement strand
AATTTCGATCCAACGAAACCGATTAGTCCCGCCAACCCTCAGGTCATTCGTGATCCTTTCCCGAATAACACGATTCCGTCGGGCATGATCGATCCGAAAGCAAAGCTGTTCCTGACCAAGTACATCCCGCGTCCGAATCTGGAAATGGGAATGATGGGTTGCGGCATGACCATGATGGGCGCGCCTACAGTCGTCGGCGCCGGCGTGGACTGCAATAACTATCTCGACGTGCGCAACCTGCATCACCTCACCGATCAGGCAACGGTTCGCTTCGATCAAACACTGAGCGGCGGCGACAGCTTCTTTGGTCGTTATTCGTTTAGCAGTGAACGAGGATTCACACCGCAAAACTTGCCGGGCTTCGGCGCTAATCACGACAACCTGGCGCAAAACGGAACTATCGGTTGGACGCGCGTCGTCAGTCCTAACATTGTGAATCTCGCTTCGATCACTGTTTCACGTCTCGCGATGCATCGCACGTCAGAAAACAGTTTTACGAACGACATCGTGTCGGAACTCGGCATCACGGGCGTTGGCTTCGGCGGCGAAGGTGCATTCGGTGCGCCATGGTTCAACGCTCAGGGTTACTCAGGCATGGGCGACACCTTTATCGCGACGCCGGTGCAAATGTGGAACACGATTCTCGAAGCGCGCGATTCGTTGAACTGGCAGGTTGGCAGACACAGCTTGAAGTTTGGCGCCAGCTTCCGTCGATTCATCTGGCCCATGTGGGGCTTCTTTCAGAACCGCGGGTATTACCAGTTCACTAACGGCTTCACTACACAAACTGCCACCAACGATGGCACCGGATCGGCGCTGGCGAGTTTTCTACTCGGTCTGCCTGCGGTGAAGCAGAGACAAGCAGGCATTCCACAAATGCAATTGCGCCAGTGGTACGCCGATGCTTTTGTGCAGGACAGTTTTCAGATCGCGCGCAACACGACGATTCAAATCGGTCTGCGCTATGAATACATGAGTCCGCTCGTGGACATTCGTTACGCAAACACCAATCTGACATTTCAAAACGGTGTGCCGCAGGTGTTTATCGGCGGGCAGCAGGGTTTTCCCGAAGGTTTGAATTACTCGAACAAACTAAAATTTGCGCCGCGCTTCGGTCTCTCTCATAACATGCATAAGCACGGGCTCGTTTTGCATGCGGCCTTCGGAATCTTTTACACGCCGGTTGATATGAACACGTGGTGCAACCAGCGTCACAATGTGCCTTTCGTGTTTCCGGAAACGCAGCAGAGCGACAATTTCACTCCTGCGGCAGGAATCGTCGCGAGTCACTTCAATTTCGCGCCCGCAGTTTTGGGGACGACGACAGTCAGTTTCGCTGCTTTTGAAGCTAACGCACCGCCGCAGTACATCGAGCAGTGGAGTGGATCGGTGGAGAAGAGTCTCGGTGCCGAAACTACTCTCGAGCTCGGCTACCTCGGTTCGCATGGTTTGCACTTGCAGCGTTCGCACTTAATCAACAATGCGCCTCCGGGGCCCGGAGCGATTGGACCACGGCGGCCGTTCTTGAGGTTGAGCTTCCTGCCGGGTATGGTTCTGCCTGACAACATCGCGATCAGCAGTACCACGTTTCCTGTGAGTGGCATCAATCTGCTCGAGAATTCCGCGCAGAGTTGGTATCAGGCTGGGTACGTCAACCTGCGACGCAGATTTAGTCGCGGTTGGACGTTCCTTGCGAATTACACTTACTCGAAGAACCTCAGCGATGCTCCTGATTTCCGCTCGCCGATGTTTGAATCCGCGGCACCGCAGAACAATTCGAATCTGACACTCGAAAAGGGACTGGCGTGCGATGTGCGGCACCGTTTCGCGCTGAGCATGGTTTACGGCATACCAGCATTGAAGAAGAGTGGCTGGGTCAATACCGTAACGAAGGACTGGCGGCTCTCGACGATCTATCAGGCGCAGAGTGGTTTTCCATTCACGATCTCCGTGTTTGGCGACACTGCCAACGCGGGCACGTTGTTGGGTGAGAATCCGATCCGCGCCAATCTTACGGGCCAACCTGTTTTCGATGCGAATAGTCACACGGCAGACAGGTGGTTCAATACCGCTGCGTTTGCGACGCCGGCGGCGTTCACGTTCGGGAATGTGGGACGGAATACGGTTTATGGACCAGGACGGCAGACACTCGATCTCGCGTTACAGAGAGAGTTTGCGATGACTGAGACGATCAAGGTGCAGGTGCGTGCCGAGGCATTCAATGCGCTCAATCACACGAACCTCGGAACTCCGAACCGGTTCGTCAACACGCCGCAGTTCGGCACGATCACGGAAGCGGCGACCCCGGGGCGCGAAATTCAGTTTGGGTTGCGTGTGTCGTTCTGATCATTTAGCCGCGGATTAGACGGATCAATCCACGGATGTGATTAGATCCGGACTGATCATCGTGAACGTGCAGCCGCCGGGTTTGGGAACGCAGTGCAACGCGCCGCGCCGGATGATCTTTGTCGGCGCGCTGTCGGGGAAGACAAACGACTGCTTCAGTGCTTTCAGTGCAGGCGTTGCTGACTTCAGATTATCGTCGCCTTTGATGAACTTTAAGTCGATCACCTGAGCATTCCGCGTTGCGTCAGGAGCAAAGACAATATAGAACTCGGCCTGCGTCGGAGCCTTCAGATTCGGCACGAGTTGGCCCATGTTGATGACGTTGTAATCACGCAACTCCTGTTTGGCTGTCTCGACCAGCTTATCGATCATTGCCGCCGGCGCCCATCGCACCAGACCCACTCGCGCTTCCGGCGCCGATCTCAACGCCGCTGTGCCCTGAGCGTAGAGACGAATTGCTTCGTCTTTCTTCCCACGCTTCTCCGCAATCATCCCGAGGTGATAAGCGATGTCGCCATGTTGCTCCAACATAAACGCGGCCTTGATGTATTTCTCCGCAGTATCCAGATCTCCTTTTTGATAGTAGACCCAGCCGAGCGTGTCCCAGTAAGCGGCGAGGGCGGAGACGTCGTATAGATCGTCAACCGTCACATTACCGACCTCGACATTTCGCAACGTGCTGGCAGTTGTCGTCACCGCAGACTCGGCGTACTGGAGTGCCTTGTCGAGTTGAACGCCTTTATCGGAAAGAAAGTAGGCAACATCGTTTAATACTTCAGCACTGCGTTCGAGTTTGATGGCCTCTTCAAAAGCGCCGATCGCTTTCTGCGTTTCGTTCAGATTCAGATACGCGCGACCGAGACTCACGTGCAGCATCTCTGCTTCGGGCGTCAGTGATATCGCGCGCTCGAGTTCGGGAACGGCTTCTTTATACCTGCGCGCTTCGACCAGCATCTGCCCAAGACTCGCGTGAGCGTACTGGTCCAATGGCGTTACTTCGATCTGCTTCCGGAAAGACGCCTCGGCATTTGTGTAGTCCTGTTCCTCCCAATAAACGCGGCCGAGCAGGCTGTACGCGTAATCCTCGAATGGATTGATCTTTGTCTGTTCACGCAAAACTTCGATCGCCTCGGTGTGCTTCTTCTGCTCGGCGAGAACAAAGCCTAGATCGCGTCGCACGGTCTTGTGTTTCGGATCTTTCTCGACAACACGTCTGAGCAGTTGTTCGGCAACTGCGTAATTCTGGTTCTTGGTGGCCGCTTGAGCGGCCGCGATGAGATCGTCAACTTTGACGGAGTCGGGAATTGTGGGCGTGCCGGCGACGTCGGTCTCCAGCGAAAGCGTCTGTGCTTCGTCAGACTTCACTGCAGCCGTGAACGCCAGGTAGTCTTGCAAACGCTCTGCCGGCAATTCGCGTTGTCGCAGATGCAGCGTGCGATCGCCGACGAGTGCGGACCCATCGAGTTTGTAGTTGGCTGCATATTCCGCGTAATCGCGCGACACTTTCAGCGGCAGCGGCAAACGCGTTTGATACTTGCTCGGCAGCGTGAGTTTCAGGTTGTAAGAAATATCGATCGGCGGACCGAGCTCGAGTGGTTTAGTGCTGGCTGCTTTTCGACTTTTGAACTGCGACAGGTTAAGCGCCGGCAGTGGCACGCCGACTTTCAACTTCTTGCTGGACCAATCGAGAAAGTCGTTCTTCGCAACGTTGAACTCAATCTCGAAAGGTTTGTCGAGATCGGCCGGATCCGAAGTCTTGATGTCGGTGACTTCACCCTCAATACCAATTCCAATGCCGAGATAGAATCCGAGACTCTTCCAGTTGCTCTTCGGTGTGCGGCGGAACGCGAACCGCATGTACATCTCGGCGTCGCCGCGCAGCGTCATGTGGGCGTGCGCGTTCAACTTGCCGAGATCGTCAACCGTGCCTTCAATCTTTAGTAATTCAGACGAGAGAAACGGCGGTTCCGCCGGCGTCATTTCCAGCCGAGCAGGACCGCTGGCTGGAATCATCAAGCCTTTTTTGTTGCGCAGGTTTGGAGACAACAAACCGGCCGGCGCGACTTCCGCCGTCGTGTCTGCCCAAAGAGTTTCGTTGCCTAATGGAATCGCACTGATAACGTGATCGAACTGGCCCGGCGAAGGAATGTCGAGGTCGAGCTTGCGTGTTGAGTTGATCAGCACTGGATATGCGCGCAGGCCGGCGGCAGCGAGCATCGAAGCAAGGAGCGTGTGTTTGTCCTTGCAGTCGCCGTACTGATTGCTCAGCACGCTCGCGGCGGCGTGTGGTTGGTAACGGCCCTGGCCCAACGACAGACTAACGTAGCGAAAGTTCTTGGCGACAAATTCATAAAGCGTGCGGACTTTATCTTTTTCCGTCGTTTGTCCGCTGATCAGCTCTGCGGCTTTGAGCTTGATCTTTTCGTCAGGCACAACTCGATCGCGTTGCAGATCCGCGTACCATTGGCCCACTTCGTCCCAACTCTGAAAAGTCGTGAGTTGCACGTCAGGATGAAACTCGTCGGCCTCTTTCTCTGTTTCTTCTTCCTTGTCTTTGTCTTCGCTCTCAGATTTCAGGTTGGAGTGTTTCCAGTGATAGACGCGCCGATCGTTCTCGTCTTTGATTTCAGGTGTAAAGCCGGGTTCGTTTTTTAGTTTGATTTTGCTGGTGGCCGGAATATTTACGGTCAACTCGTCGTTGAGAACAATCACGCCTTTCGTGATGAAGTTGTGCTCGACCCAGAAATGGTTTTGTGCCAGAGGCGTATGCATGGTCCAGACCATTCGATACTCGAGCGTATCGCCGGGACGCAGTCCGGGAACGGTTACGTGTTTCTGGCGCAGGTCTGTGTAGATCGGCGCTTCACGAGCGATGGGTGCGGTTAAGTCCTGGACGTCGGACGCCGCGGCATTTACGACAGTGCCGTCGGATTTGCGCACGCGTACGTAATCCATGTCGAGCTTTTCATTGGCGGCGCTGTAGCCAATCACTAGTTGGCCCAGACGTTCCACGCCCGCTTCGCTCTGAACCTTGCCGCGGAAAGTCAGATCACGTTGACCTGTGCCGTCGCGATCAAATCTATATGAGGTGCGCAGGTCTTCTATAACTACGGCTTCCTGCGAGTAATCCGGTTTTTGTTTGGCGGCCTCGGGTGGCGGAGTTTTGGTTTGAGCTCGAAGTGATTGAAAACTGCTGAGTGGAAGTCCTAACAGCAATGAAACGCTTGCGAATACGGCAATGATCTGGGCATTGCGGGGGGAAGGCATTTATTTAAATCTCCTGTTGTCATGAGGACTCGGTTTCTGAAGGCTCAGCATACAAGAAGGGTCAGGTTGTGTAAATGAGACTTATCCACAGATTACACAGATTTGATTAACAGAATCTGTGTGGATAAACGCCCCTTGAGTTAGGTCACAACGAAAAAAGTTCTGGACCATCAGTCGTCGAGTTATGTTAGAGTAAATCAGGGCGTGGTCCAACGCCTGAAGTATTACAAGCGGGTGCGGCGCTTGTCCCCCAATCTCACAACGATACTCTCTTAGTCCCGGCAAGAACTAACTAGAAAAACGAACTGCAATCATGACAAGAATAGTCCTTTATTTTCTTGGGTTATCTTTTCTCTTGTTGTGTCTTAACACTGTCGCTTTCGGCAGAACTCGACCTCACCCCACAGGGACCGAGCCACTCAATCTGCGCGACTTCGGTGCAGTTGGCGACGGTGTCGCCGACGATGGTCCAGCTTTGCAAAGCGCTCTCGACGCGCTTGCTGCCGCAGGTGGCGGCACGCTCTTCATCCCCGAAGGCAAATATTCGATCGCTACACCGGTGGAGAAAAACTTCACCGGACTCGCGTCGTCCATCACGATAATCGGCGTCGAATCACTGACACCCGTCGCACCTCCGAGTGCGCCAGGCTCGGAGCTCTCCAAAGGTTTGGATCTGAAGACGGAAATTTATCCGCGCACCGGCGAGGAGAAGATCGCGATCTATATAAAAGGACTCCGCTCGCTTGTCGTCAAAGATATCGCCTTCGTCGGTACCTCGACTGTCATCACCGATGCTCAAATCACGCTGGCGATGGAAGACATCGAAAAAGCTCAGATCAAGCACAGCGAATTTTATGGTCTGGCTACGCTAACCGGTGGCGGAATCGTTCAGGCGGTACGAAGCGATCTCGAAATCAGTCAATCCAAATTTCTCGGTTCAACTGCGACCAGTGGCTGGTATATTCCGATCGTTCAAAACCTCGAGTGGTATGGAATAACTGTCACAGATACCACATTCCTCGATTACGGACAGCGACCCGAGCTCTTTAGCAAGACGGGTTATGCCGCCCCGATCTCGTGGATTAACATCGGCAATGCGGCACAGACAAGCAACGTTTCACCGCGTCGTGAAGTCGTGTTGCGAAACGTGTTTCTTGACGAAGGAGCTTTCTGGGGGTTGAGCTGTCTTCCTTACCGTTACACGCCTCTCAGTGCGCCGATCGATCTTGTTTACGTCAGCAATCTCGAAATGAATGTCTCGAACCTCGGTGTGTTTGGGCATCAACTCTACGACGCCCAGCGCGTGTTTATCGAGAAGTCGAGATATGGATGGAGCCACAACGCCACGGCAGCGATCTCATTGAATAATATCGGCGCCGCTATCTTCGATCAGTTGAAACTCGAGGCAGATGCGGATCACATTCTTGCCGACTCGAATACGCGTGAGTTAACCGTCATTAACTCGACCAACGTGCACCTCGATTCGTCTGCTCAGTCGACTGTCACGATCAATACAGCACCCGAAGCAGATCCGGTGCAGTATGTTCGCAGCCGGTTCCTTGCGGTACTCAATCGTCAACCCGATCCCGCAGCGCATTATTACTGGTCAGACTTGCTGGTCCATTGTTTTGAGGATTCAGCCTGTCAGGATAGTACGAAGCAGGCATTGAACAGCTATCTATCCAGTAATCCGGCGCAGACATTCACGCTTTCCGGTCGCATCGTCGATTCAGACAACGCTCCGCTTGCAGGTGTGACTGTGACGCTGAGCGGATCTCAATCCGTCACAACCAGCACCGACAGCGATGGCAACTACATCTTTACGAATCTGCCGACGAGCGGTCGCTATTCGGTAACACCTACAACAAACGACTACGCTTTCGACTCGGCCACGATCGTCACACCGAGCGGAGATCAGACTGTCAACTTCACCACCAAACCGAAGACTCACCTGGTGAAGGGAACGATCAGAAGTGGTGGCAATCCTCTGCCGGGCGCCACCGTCTCGCTTTCCGGATCTGCTGTTGGCACAACGGTCACTGACCAAACCGGCAGTTATTCATTTGTATTGCAGACTGGCGGCGACTACACGCTGACGCCAGTTATGGCGCACTACACTTTTGGCCCGGTCACAATGTCAGTTAGCGATCTCGAAGCCGACGCGCAAATCGATTTCACTGCGACACTGACGAAGTATTCGATCACCGGCCGTGTCGCGACTGCTGCTGGTGCACCGCTCGAGGGCGTAATCGTGACGCTGACAGGGCCAGAAGACAGCGTCACGACGACAGCAGTTGACGGCTCCTACTCATTTTCGAACCTCGACGCGGGCGCAGACTGGACCGTCAGCGCTAATAAAAAGAACTATCTATTGTCGCCTGATTCTCAGACCTTCAACGATCTCTCAGCGGATGCGATTGCCAATTTCGAAGCGGCGAAGTTGCCGGTGTTGTTGACCGAACCAGATTCCGACCGCGTTGTCGCTTTGGAGCTGACGCAATGGCTACCGGAACCCTTCTCCATCACGACGACGCTCCTGGCCGCGGGTCGTAACCGCACTCGTGTCATCATTTTTGCAAAAGATCTTGGCTTGGCGCCCGGCGAGGGTATTGAAGCCTTAACGGCCGAAGCCGAAGATTCTCAGAAGGTTCTGCACCCATTGAGAGTGGAATTTGTGAGTGCTTTGGCCGGTTTGCCTGACATAAGTCAGGTCGTGATCAGGCTCGATCGAGACCTTGACGGCGCCGGCGACGTGCTGATTACCCTCAAAGTGCACGGGTTAACAAGCAATAAAGCCCGAATCCTCGTGGGGCCGATTAGCGACGACCCGAGATGATCCCGCGTAAATCCCGGCTGCGACTTCGCTTGACAGTTTCATCTGTTCGAATAAACTAGCGTCCGATAGCCATTCCTACAGGAGGCAAAGGACCAATTCGATGAGCACTGTCCCGCATGGCGAGCCAGGAACCACTCCGCCACCATATAGAATCGCGCCACAGTTACATCAAATCCTCTACAAACGACCCGGCCGAGACAAGTTAGAGCCAACTGAGGACGTTCTGCCCGAGCCGCCGTACCCGCAGCGACCCGACGCAAAGGAAATGACCCACAAGGAATACCTGAAGTTGAATGGTGTTCGCATGTGGAAAACCTGGGGTGCGCCGTATTTCAAGTCACGGACGCTGAAAAACAGGAAAGAGCTCCGACCGATCATCCCGTACCTGTTCACCGACTGGAAGTGCAATCTCGATTGTCACTATTGCTGGTCGTACGACAATAAGGTTAAGGGAATGACCGAGGACGTGGCCAAGCGTTCAATCGACTGGCTGCATTCGATTGGTTCGCGCGTGCTCGCGCTGATGGGCGGCGAGCCGCTGCTGCGACCCAATTTCATTCACAAGATTGTTTATTACAGTGCTCAGAAAGGCATCTTTGTCTATCTGCCGACAAACGGAAGGTTGATGAAACCGGACGTGATCGATCGGCTCGGCGATGCCGGTCTCGCGACGGTCAACCTGGCGGTGGATTCGGTGAAAGAGAGAGCCTCTCTGCCGAAGGCGCTCGATCCGATTCGGCCTTACTTCGAGTACCTCGTCAAGAAGCAAAAGATCTACGGTTACACCGTGATGTTCAACATCAACATCTGCCACAACAACATGGACGATGTGGTGGAGTTGACCGAGATCGCGCACGACCACGGGATCGCGACTGACTATCACATCAACGAGACTCCGATGACCGAGCAGGATCACTTCAAGCATCTTGCCGAAAACGAAACTTATCTGACTGAAGAAGACTGGCCGAAGGTTGATGCGTTGTTGGATTACCTGAACGACAAGCGCCGCAACGAAGGCTACAAGATGGTGAACCCGATCCAGCACATGGAAGACATGAAGCTTCTGATGCGCGGTAAGGTTCCACCCTGGCAGTGCCGAGCCGGTCAGAATTCACTGATCATCCGCACGGACGGCAGTCTTGCTCCGTGTTTCCCGATGTATTCGGCCACGCATGACTGGGGCGTTGTCGGCAAACACAATTTTGATGTGAAGCAGCTCGATGAAATGAAGGTTGAATGCACGAAGCATTGTCTCTCAACCTGTAACTACATCCTGGGCTATTGCTACGACACCGCGCGCGTCCTCGGTTGGATCGCGAAGACCGCCAAGGGTGGGTTCAGAGGTGTAGAGAGTTTCTGATCGATCTGGATTCACAACTCGAGTATTGGAATACAGAGGGTACACAGAAAACCTTCGCACATCCGCTGAACATTCGACGGATGACTCACTGGATGTCTCTCGACAGCGTTGTCGTAGACTTCGGCTGTGGTTACGGTCGTGTATTGGGTGAGTTGGCCGAAGCAGGCTACGACAAACTGATTGGCCTCGATTTCTCACCGGCGATGATCGAGGCCGCCCGCGAGAAGTTTCCCGAGATCACATTTGAGCAGATTGAGTCGGACAAGATTCCGCTACCGGATGAGTCTGTCGACGCGGCAATTTTGTTCAGTGTCCTCACGTGTGTGCCGACGGATGAGGGACAGCGCGCGATTGTCAACGAATTGCATCGTGTGCTGCGACGAGGCGGGCTCCTGTACATCAGCGACTTGTGGTTGCAGGACGATGAGCGAAACCTGACTCGGTATGCGCGGGACGAGTCGAAGTATGGGACGTACGGCGTGTTTGACCTTCCGGAAGGTGTGACGGTCAGACACCACGATCCAAAATGGATCGAAACCCTCACCAGCCACTTCTACAACGTCGCCCTCGACGACGTCGAAGTAGTGACCATGAACGGAAACCCTGCCAAAGCCTTTCAATGGTTCGGCCTCAAACCAGCTTAGCCACAAAAAGGCACAAAAGCCACAAAAAGCACAAAAAAGAGTTAGGCATGACTGGGCCTAATTGAAATCAATCATTTTTGTGCTTTATGTGCTTTTTGTGCCTTTTGTGGCCCTCTTCCATTGCCATAGGCCAGCGGTTACTTCGGAAGGTAAGCGATGTCCGAGTTGTCGCGCCAGCATGCATAATTGACCGCGATGGTGTGCTTCGTGTGCGACGAAGTAACTAAGGAAGTGCACGACGTCCGTGGGGAAATTTTGCCAGGTTGCGGGTGGGATGGATCCACCACGAGCGACCGCGAGCTCGATCAAGTCAATCATTCCACGGCTACTTCGCGGGAGCGCGCGCAACAACTCTGCTGGCTTTACCGATCGCCCGGCGACGGATTTCGGGACTACGACGCCGTGACGCGAGCCGATCATCTTGATCCACATGCAGCGAGCATTGTGTAAGTGAGCGGCGACAGATCCGACAGTACGACGCGAGCCGGGAACGGTCATGGACCACAACTCTGGTGGCAAGTTCTCGATGAGATACATCGTCACGCGGTTGTTTGTCTGCCACGCGTCGATCAACCGTTGGCCGTCTGCAAGTTCCTTTGTCACACCATGACTTCCTTAAAGACTGACAGAAACTGCGTCATTTGCGGCGCGGTTCCGATCGTTACGCGCATGAAGTTCGGCAGGGCAGGGAAGAGACGGCCGACCTCGACGCCGCGTGTGCGCATTGCGTCGATGACTGGTCTAACCTCGCGTCGAAGATCGATCATCATGAAGTTTGCATGCGACGGGATGTAGCGATAGCCGAGTGTGTCGAGCTCCGTGCAAACGTTCTTCTTCACCTCAGTGTTCAGTGCGCGTCCGCGATTGACGTGATCCGGATCTTTCACACTGGCGAGCGCGGCGACGAGCGCCATGATATTCACACTGTCCCACACCTGGTGCGTCCTCATCGACGAGATATTCCCGCGTTGCGTGACGCAATAACCACAACGTAGTCCGGCCATGCCGTAAATTTTCGAAAAGGTGCGAGCCACGATCAGGTTTGGATATTGCTTTACGAGTGGAATCACACTCTCGTAGTCTTTGCTTTCGACGTAGTGATGATAAGCCTCGTCAACGAGAACGATTGTGGTTGGCGAGAGCTTTGCCAGAAACTGCGCGATCTCGTTCTTTGGCGTGATGCTGGCCGTTGGATTATTCGGATTGCAGACATAAATAAGTCCGGCGCCATTTGCGGCCGCAAGCATTTTCTGAAGATCGTGGCGGTAATCCGAAGTCAGATCGATCTTCACGACTTCGGCCTGGGCCACAGCGGCATGACGCGCAATCGCTTCGAAAGTCGGATTCGGGATAACGAGCTTCCGATCCTTGCCGGTAAAAGACGCGGCGCTGAGCTTCAGTATTTCTCCCGAGCCGTCGCCCAGCAGGATCTGATCGACGGAAACACCGTGCAGTCGCGACAGTTCTTCTGCCAGCATGTCGGCGTACTCATCCGGGTAACGCCATGCGAGACTGAAGCCGTCGGTCATCGCTTTCAACGCCGCGGACGCCGGCCCATACGGATTCTCGTTTGAGCTGAGTCGAACAATGGGCGAGCCCGCGGTAATCGCCGAAGCTGATTTCGCCCTTACGCGTGGCTGCAATGCCGCCAACGCTGCGCTGGCGCCGATTAATCTCGAGAAACTGCGACGCGAAAGAGTTGGTGTGTTCATAAGCGCGCCTCGAACAGGAATTTTGGGTGAGCTATAAGCGATTTGCTCCGTCAGAGCAAGGGCGCGCGTAGTGCACAGAAATTATTTCTGCTTGATTCGAACCTAATCCACTTTCTACGGGTCATATAAATGCATGGCCGATGAGGCGGCATCGCAGCGCGAAAGCTTGTGGGTGTTGCAGGCACAGTCCGGCAGCCACGAAGCTTTGAATGAGCTCTTCAAGA
Organism: Pyrinomonadaceae bacterium; assembly: GCA_036401595.1. GTDB lineage: Bacteria > Acidobacteriota > Blastocatellia > Pyrinomonadales > Pyrinomonadaceae > PSRF01. The sequence continues at coordinate 990 of DASWUM010000147.1, read as the reverse complement.
GTGTTCAGGAGCCGTTGTTTCGCTACGTCGTCAGTCTTGTGAGGGACCAGCATCTGGCTGAGGACATTCTTCAGGAAGTCTTTATCCGGATCTATCGCAAACTGCGATGGCTGCGCGAACCGGAAGCGTTTCGTGCCTGGACCTATCAGATCGCTTCGCGTGAGGCGTTTAGATATTTGAATCGTGAACGGCGCTGGAGCGAGCAGGTCAGAGATGAAACGACGCTCGCTGCGCTGCCGGCTAACGAGCCGCGAGAGTTTCCGCGGGAGTTGATCGAGAGTTTGCCGCAGTTAGTTGGCAGTCTTTCACCCGCGAGTCGCGCAGTCGTGATCTTGTTCTACCTGCACGAACTCTCACTCGTTGAGACAGCGGCGGTGTTGGACATTCCAGTTGGCACTGCAAAATCCCGTCTTGCGTACGGTCTCGAGAAACTGCGCCGAACTTTTGAAGGAAAGGAAAAGTGAAATGCAGGACAGTTTGGAAGATTCTCTAAAGTCAAAACGACAGATAAAGCGTGTCGTAATCATTTTTGCGATTGTCGAATTTATCGTGACTGCGTTTGTAATGTTTTACGCGACAAAGAAATAAAGGAGTACTGCAATGGCGCAAAATGTAAATCTCGATACTGTGAGGGCTGCTGCGTTAGCGCGTATCGATCGCAGCGAGCGTAATTTCAAGTTGGCATTCATCGGCGCCGCGCTAGTGGAAAGCGCGTTTATTATTGTCTTCCTCCTGCTCGCAGATCTTTCAAATCGCGTTCACGTCTTGTTGTTAATTTCGACGGTGAGTTGTTACACGATCGTAGTGCTGGGTCTGGTAGCGCTCGGAGCTCATATCAATCGTGGCATCGCGCGCGTTTTGAAAGCCGTTGAATTCTTACCGAAGAAAGAATGAGCGCGTATTGGACGGACTGTAGGGGCGGCCCTCCGTGGCCGCCCTCGGATTGGCTCATGCGCGTTTCGAATCAGGCCCGAGCAAAGCCAAGGGCGG
>DASWUM010000146.1:0-10590 GCA_036401595.1 Pyrinomonadaceae bacterium | reverse complement strand
GTTCCACATCGCCCACGTGCTCAAGCATTAGGGACACGATGGTACGTACTGTAGGGGCGGCCCTCCGTGGCCGCCCTTGTTTAGAGAGACTTAAGGTTACTAAGCGATAACTCCTTTGAGTAATCTTTCTTTCGTACCTTTTAGGGTTTCGAGAAAACAGAATTAAGCGCAAAATCCCACCACATCAAGCAAAGGAGCCACGCCCGTGAATCAGATTGCAAAGTGCGGATTGAAATCTCTCATAGTGTTGTTTGCCATAACTACGCCGCCCACGCTGGCAGTCAACGTGTTTGCTCAAAAAGAAATTACTGAGGACGCAATCCGTCCCTTCCGTGTCAACTTTCCGAAAGCAGACCTCGACGATATGCGCCGGCGCATCGCCGCGACTCGTTGGCCCGATCGCGAACTGGTTAACGACCAATCACAGGGCGTCCAACTGGCAACGATGAAAAAGGTCGCGGACTATTGGCAGACGCAGTACGACTGGCGCAAAGTTGAAGCGAAACTGAACAGCCTGCCGCAATTCATCACGACGATCGACGGTGTCGACATTCACTTCATCCACGTGAAGTCTCGTAATCCGAATGCACTGCCGATGATCATCACGCACGGTTGGCCCGGTTCGATCATCGAGCAACTGAAAGTGATTGGACCACTAACCGATCCTACTGCTTTCGGTGGACGCGCCGAAGATGCATTCGACGTAGTTATTCCTTCATTGCCAGGCTACGGATTCTCAGGCAAACCGACGGTAACGGGTTGGGATCCGATTCGCGTTGCGCGCGCATGGGTCGTACTGATGAAGCGTCTCGGATACACGCGCTTTGTGGCCCAGGGCGGCGATTGGGGTAACGCAGTAACGGAACAGATGGCGCTGCTTCAGCCTCCCGAATTGATCGGGATTCACACGAACATGCCGGCTACGATTCCGGACGATGTCGCCAAGACACTTCCCGGCGGTCCGCCGCCTGCTGGTCTCTCTGCCGACGAGAAGCATGCGTGGGATCAGCTTTCCTATTTCTACACACACGGTCTGGGCTACGCCAACGAGATGGCGAACCGCCCGCAGACTCTCTACGGCCTGGTGGATTCACCAATCGGCCTTGCTTCCTGGATGATGGACCACGACGGACAGAGTTACGCACTCATCGCGCGCGTCTTCGACGGTAAGTCTGAGGGTCTTACTCGCGACGACATCCTCGACAACATCACCCTTTATTGGCTTACAAACACAGCAACTTCTTCAGCTCGGCTTTACTGGGAAAGCAAGTTAGCTTTCTTCGCACCCAAGCACGTCGCCATTCCGACCGCCGTCAGTGCTTTTCCTGATGAGCTTTACCAGGCACCGCGAAGCTGGACTGAACGCGCGTATCCCAAACTGATCTACTACAACAAGCTCGACAAAGGCGGACACTTCGCAGCGTGGGAACAGCCGCAACTCCTGACTGAAGAACTTCGCAACGCATTTCGATCGCTTCGCTAACGTGAAGCGAGAATTTGAAGGAGGAGAGTTATGAAACGGATCGCTTTCTTGCTGATCGCAGGAGCAGTGTCGTCGGGCCTTGTCGGCTTCACAGCAACCGCGACTCGAAACACGGCTCAGGACATCTCGCCAATCTTCGTAACTGAGATTCCCAAAGGCTATCGCGACTGGCGACTCGTCTCGGTGGCCCACGAAGAAGGGCAGCTCAACGATATTCGCGCTATTCTTGGCAACGACATAGCGATCACGTCTTATCGCGAAGGAAAGCAGTCGTTTCCGGAAGGCGCCATCATTGGCCGAATTGCCTGGCGTCACGTCCCGTCGGAGGAGAACAACAAGGTCTTTGGCCGTGCGCAGTCTTTCGTCCCCGGCGAGGCGCCGCCGTGGTACCTACAATTTATGGTTAAGGACTCGAAGAAATATGCAGCGACAGGCGGGTGGGGATACGCTCAGTTTGATAAGGACGGCAAACCTGGACCCGAATCGGATCTCAAGAAATGCTTTCCGTGCCATCAGGCAGTTGCAGGGCGCGACTTCGTCTTCACCCGTTACACACCTTAATGTAGCAAGTGTCTAAAATAGGAGGTAAGAACATGGCAAGTCCGAAAATTGATATCCCGAATAACGACGCCGCACGGCCAGGAGCCGCAAGAGTCGACATGAAGCTCGAGGCGATTGTCATCCCTGTCTCGGATGTCGAACGAGCAGCGGAGTTTTACCGAAAGTTAAAATGGAGACAGGACGTCACGCCACCAGGTATTTTTCAGTTCACACCGCCTGGTTCGGGTTGTTCGGTCCAATTCGGCACGAGTCTTACGTCAGCCGCGCCGGGTTCGGTCCAGAGAACGTACCTGATCGTCTCCGATGTTCAAGCTGCTCGTGATGAACTGATCGCAGATGGCATCGAAGTTGGCGAAGTCTTTCACTTCGGACAGAACGGCCCGGAGAGTGGTCCGGATCCGCAGCATCGCAGCTACGGCTCCTTTGCTTCGTTCAGTGATCCGGACGGCAATACGTGGCTACTTCAGGAAATCACGACGCGACTTCCGGGACGCATCGACTCCGGCGAGACTTCCTACGGCTCCGTCACCGACCTCGCCACCGCGCTTCGTCGTGCAGAAACTGCACATGGCGAGCACGAGAAACTCCTCGGACAGCGCGACGAGAACTGGCCCGACTGGTACGCAGCGTACATGGCCGCGGAACAGACCGGCGCCGAGCCACCGCAGTGACGAAATCGTAGAGTGATCGAGAGTCATCGTGCGGGTAGCGAAAAGACGTCGCACCCGCACGCGATTCGATTGTTAAGGCGAGCAGGTGATTGTCTGTGGACTCAAGCTGAGTTGCTGGTCCAGACCGCTATAGTCGATGGTTATCAAGTGACTCTGTCCGTCGTGGAGGATTGCCGGAAGATTAAATGTAAATCCATGTTGACCATTTCCAATCCCCGCCGTTACTAAGTCCGACCGGAACTGGTTTGCGCGAACCGTAGCAATCTTGTGAAAGCTTCGCTGAACACCTTCATAGACGTCGACAGAAATCGGCGTGTTGGGTTCACTTGAGTCCCAGGCCCAGCCACCAAGCGATTGGCAATTTATAGTCTCAAAGAATCCCTGATACCCGGGAGTCCGTCCGGCGAATATCGCAGAGCCAATTGCGACATGCTTGTCGAGAACATGCTGGGGCAAATTCTTTGAGCCAGTACCGCTAACGTCCGGCACATCCAGCCACGAAAACACGCCAACAAGGATAGCCTCCGGATCGTTACTCACGTACGTGTACCACTCTTGCGCTATCGTATCCATGTCATTGAGCAGGATACCGGCCTGATCGTGAGGGAAGCCGTGGAAGCCGTCCAGGGTGTACACCAAACGCTGCCAGGATTGTTTCTTGAGTTTTAAGAGTCTGACGCTCTCCTTGAATGCGTAGTCGAGATTTGGATGGATATAGTAAGCAGCAACTCCGACCCAATCCGAATTTCTTGGAACTTGAAAGCTCGGCTGATCGACACTGATATACGACTCAGCCACCATAGTTGGGATCTGCGGGTATCTCTGCTTCACCAGATTGATGACGTACTCAACCTCGAGTGATGATATTCCCCGCAAACTCGGCTCAGTGATCACCGAGAATGCAAGTACATAGTCGCTATTCAGAACCGAGGCATTCATCGCAGTCCAATTGTTCCATCGAGTCATGAAGTCAACTTCCGAATAACCACAGAGGTGCCAACTGCCGAAAGGGTTGGCAGTATCCGGGCACCAAAACACTTTTCCCAGATCAACGACTACCCGCATGCCGTTGTTTCTGACGCGCGTCGCCGTGTTGTATATCGACTGGCTGTAGTCTCCATCGAGGTAAGTGAAATCCGTATATGAGCGGACTCTACTCAGGTCGGCGTCAGTTGTGACAGTCAGGTAGCCAAAGTGTTTGATGGGTTGCTGTGGCTGCTGTGATCGATTCACGTGCGGACACAGAAGGACTACCGTTAATGCGAGAATGGCGGTCAGCTTGGATTTCATGGCGTATTTCCTTTTGTGGGGGGCCAGATGGCGAATTGTGGCTGAGTTCTAGCCGTAACAGAGCCACTGAGTTGTTTGAGAACGCTTAACCAGCGGACGGGATCTAACGGAACAGCGTCGGAGTGGACGAATAATAGACCGAATTCATTCGGTGGTAAATGCCTGAGGCCAGCGACGCGTGATCCCGAAAGTGGGTTTTACAGGATACCAACTTAGGATACCAACTAGCATTGACAGTAGACCCAATTTCTAATACTGTGCTGCGCGATTCACTACATTTGTCGACCTGAACTCAGATCGTTGACCTCATCAGTAACTCAAGAAACGTGCGGCGTTTCGCAGTTGCTCTAAGTAAGCGAACATAAGGGAAGTCTCGGGATTTCTTGAAGCCGCGGAAGTCGGGTCTGCAATTCGCAAGCGACCACCTCTGATCTCCGTTGCAATAACACTTAAAGAATCAGTTTCAAAGGATGTCTCCGACTATGAAGCTAACTCGCCTACTGTTACTACCCCTCTTCGTGTTTTTTATCGTGGTCCTCTTGATTCCGGTGAGCGACGCGCAACGTGCGCGTCAAGGCCAGCGAAGTGGACCTTCGCGTGAGAACACCGGACCGTCAGCGAACAAAAAATCGAAGTCAGGAACGCCGAAAGCCTCATCGGCACCGCGACCGCGTCCGCTGGAGGATCCAATTCCTGCTACACCCATTTCTGTTCAGGCAGAGAACTTCGCCGTGTCTCCACCGTTGCGCGACATCGTGAGCGACGGTCCGACGGTTGAGGTTGACGTGCGTAACGAAGAGGATGAGTCGGCTGAGAATCGCGCCGTGCGCGAAGTGACTGCGGCAGCTCTTGCCAGGGCCAGACAAATGTCGACCTCGCAAGCGCTGCGAAGCGATGCCGCAGTACAGTTGGAGGCGCCAACCATCAATATCCCGGCGCCCTCGCTCACTTTCGAGGGTTTGGGCCGTACTGAAAATATTGCTGCTGGTTTTGGCAATCTATCGCCTCCGGACACCGTGGGCGATGTCGGGCCTAATCACTACGTCCAACAAACAAATCTCCTGGTGCGTATCTGGAACAAAGCAGGAACGCCCTTAACGGCCCCCTTCAGACTCAGCTCGTTGTTTGCTCCGCTGGGTGGCCAGTGTGCCGCGCCGGATGCCGGCGATCCGATCGTGCTTTACGATCCACTGTCTGACCGTTGGATGCTGAGCCAGTTTGCGTTTACAGCCACCAATGCTCCGCCATATCACCAGTGCATCGCGATCTCAAAGACGCCTGATCCAACTGGAGCGTATTTTCTCTATGACTTCATAACTCCGGGTAATGAGTTTCCCGATTATCCAAAACTCGGCGTGTGGCCTGATGGCTATTACATGATGGTCCATCAGTTCACTTTGGGCGGTCCTTTCAACGGCACTGGCGTTTACGCGTTCAATCGTCTCAAGATGCTGACGGGCGATCCCACTGCCAACTTTATTTACTTCAACCTGAATCTTGCGAGTCATCCGGAAGCAATCGGCGGCTCATTGCCTTCGGACGCCGATGGCCTGAGACCGCCACCACCGGGCAGGCCCAACACTTTCATTTACTTTACGACTACCGATTTCGGCGATCCGGCCACCGGCTTGCGGCTGTTTGATTTTCACGCCGACTTCACCACCCCAGCGAACTCAACTTTCACAGAACGACCGGAGAGCACCTATCCGGCTCCACTCGCGGTGGCGCCATTCAGCGCGATCAAACCGGCAGGACGACGCAATGTGCCGCAACCCGCACCCGCTGCCGGAGTCACTCAGTCGCTCGATGCCATCAACGATCGGTTGATGCATCGATTGCAATATCGCAACCGTGGTGGGTTTGAGACTCTCGTACTCACTCACACCGTCGGCGCTCCGGGCTCGACGGTCTTCGGAACCTTCCGAGCGGGCATTCGCTATTACGAACTGCGCCGCACTTTGCCGGCTGGTAATTTCGTCGTACAGGAGCAGGCGACTTTCGCCCCGGCGGATGGCGTCAGCCGCTGGTTGGGAAGTGCTGCTGAAGATCACCAGGGCAATCTCGCCGTCGGTTACAACGCGTCTAGCGGTGCTGCCGGCGGAAATGTGTTTCCCGGTATTCGTTATGCCGGTCGACTCGCAACTGATCCTGCCGGTGGACTGACTCAGGGAGAATCGACTTTGATCGCCGGCACCGGCGTACAAACCAGCACCGGTAATCGTTGGGGAGACTACAGCTCGCTGACGGTTGATCCTGCGGACGATTGCACTTTCTGGTACACAACCGAGTACTACACAGCAGCAGGTCAGGCAGCCAGCACCGTTGGCTGGCAAACGCGAATCGGTAGATTCAAATTTGCCGAGTGTACACCTGCTGAGATGGGCACTCTTTCAGGAACTGTCACTTACTGCGATACGGGAGCACCGGTGGTTGGAGCCCTGGTCCAGGTTTCGGATGGACACACCGGCGTGACTCTCGCAGATGGCAGTTACTCAATAAAACTCGCGCCGGGAAATTACACCGTCCAGGTGAACGCCGACAGCGTAAGTTGTGCGAGTTCGGCACCGGCAGGAATTTCAATCAGCAATGGCAACACTACTAACTACAGCACGTGCTTGAACGGAACACCGAAGTTCAGCGTTAACTCCAGCACCATTTCAGGTGGCAATGGAGACACGGTCATCAACGGAAACGAGTGTAACTCTCTCGTCGTTGACCTGAAGAATATCGGTTGTGCGGGTGCTACAAACGTCTCGGCAGTTTTGTCGTCAACGACGCCGGGCGTGACTGTGCAGCAACCAAACTCGCCGTATCCGAACATGCCGCACGGCAATAGTGGAAGCAATACGGTGCCTTTTGAGTTCAGTACATCGAACACGTTTTCTTGCGGCACAACAATCAATTTCACCCTTACGCTGACTACTGCGGAGGGAGTGTTTGTCGTCAACTTCTCCAAACCCACTTGCGTTGTGCCACCGCAGAATTTCAGCGGTAGCATCGCCGCGGGTGATACCACACAGACCGGTAGAATTGTTCGCAACGGCGTCGCCAGTTCCTGTGCTGTCGCGAAGGCTTATCCCGGCACGCAGGACTTGTTGCCCAACCGTCGCTACGATTCCTATACATTTACCAACACGAGCAATGCGACCGCATGCGTGAAGGTCGATCTGACGTCGTCGTGTAGTACTAACATCTTCGGCGTCGCCTACCTGGGTAGCTATAACCCGGCTAACGTCCAACAGAACTATCTTGCCGATAACGGCTCGAGTTTTGCCGGACTTGGGACGTTCTCGTTCAATGTTCCCGCGGGCCAGACATTTGTGGTCGTGGTGCATGAAGTTAACGTCAACGCGGGGTGTGCAGCCTACTCCTTATCGGTGTCAGGCCTGTTGACGGGCGCTGATGGCGGAGGTGTTTGCCAGACGTGCGCAATCAATCAGCAATCCAATATCACGGTCAACAACGATACGGATCAGTGCGGTGCGATCGTGAATTTCCCGAATGCAACTTCAACGGGAAGTTGCGGCGTGTTGACCACTGTACCGGCTTCGGGATCATTCTTCCCGGTCGGCACAACAACGGTTACGACAACATCAACCTCCGGAGCTACCAGCAGCTTTACAGTCACTGTCAAAGATGCTCAGGCGCCGGCGTTAAGTAACCCGTCGGCAACCCCGTCGTCGATTGGGCCGCCAAATCACACAATGCGTGATGTGACGGTCGATTACACCTCGTCGGATAATTGTCCGGGACATAATTGCGTTCTCTCAGTAACGAGTAATGAAGCTATCGATGGACTTGGTGACGGTGATACTTCGCCTGACTGGGAGATCATCGACAATCACCACGTTCGTTTGAGAGCAGAACGCTCGGGCAAGGGAACCGGACGCGTTTACACAATTACGGTCACGTGTACTGATGCGGCCGGCAATACAACAATTAAGTCAACTACGGTGGTCGTCGTTCATAACAGCGGCGCTGCGGTGATTGGCTCACCCTTGCAGACAACTACACCCGTTTATGCCGGTAACAGGGCATCGTTCCAGGTATTTGGAGAGTGGAACGATGACTCTGCCTATCGCTTCATCCGGGATGTTTTGGATGGACGCGGCCGGAATTAGAGCCGATCGCGTTTAAAACAATAAGGGGCGCCGACATTCCTGCCGGCGCCCCTTTTTCGTTTTCGAATTCGAGGCTCAGCCGCATTTTCTGATGCGGCCGGTCTTGCCGTGAAGCAGTGTGAAGGTGCCCACCTTCTCTCCGTTTGCTGCGAGCGTGATCGTCAGAGTCAGATTCTCGCCGTTCACAACTCCACTATAGTTTGCCGGTTGACCTTCAACGTCGTCTTCACGAGTGGGCCCCGGCCGTGCGCGTGCAAAGCGACCTTTAGCAGAAAACTTGCCGTTGCTGTCAGGCGCGATCGATTCAGTGATGCTGCCTGAAGCGCAGTCGAAATCCAGCGTCGCACCAGAATCAGTCACTTCCATTGAAATCCCCTGGCCACCCCACAGGCCACTCATCTTTCGCTGCGGCGTGGCTGTGCTGCTTGCCGGCGTCTGATTCACATTCGCGGAGTTTTTATTCATCTTCGATTCGTGGCACGAACCACTCTGGAAAAACATTGCAGCAACGACTGGTAAGGAGAGTAACGCTTTTGTGTAAACGTTGGTAATCATGTTCATATTAGAGCACGAAAACTCTTCATTTACGTGGTTGCCCGAGCTTTTCCTGAAACTGCTTTACCAAACGGTCACACAGCCGGCTAAGCGTAGGCAGTTTCAGCGGTCCGATCAGATAACGTCCAAAAGCTGCATCTCGCAAGGCGTCCAGATCAAACTTGTCCTTAAAATGCTGGCGATACGCGTCAAACGGAATCGCCAGACCCTCGATAGAACTTTCATCGAGATTAACCAGAAAGATGAAATCGGCCTCGCTCGGCTTTTCTGCGACTTTGAAGTAGTGCCACTCCTCAATTCGCTTTCTGACCTTGCGCTCGGCATCGAGGTCGTTGTTTATGTATTCAGGCTGCCGGCCCGGGTTCGGATCCTCCAGAATGATCGGAAACTGGATCTGGCGAAAGGCGACGATGTACATCGATTGTCCGGCACGGAAGCCCTGAGTGGACGGATTTGATTGGCCATAACCCTGGCCAGCGGCGAGGAGGATGATTACAAAGGCTAGTCTGTATTGATCGAGTCGGGACCGGAACATTGCGGGTTCTCCTTTGGCGTGGTTGCAACTCATTTCGCCGAAGAATACCCGCTAGTTCGCTCTGATTTCTCTCAAAACTGTCGTGAGTTTCCTCAAATATCTCTAACAGTCGTCGCTTACTACTGCACTAGAGACACTCAGGATGACCGCAACTACAGTTTGTCTCATGACCACCCGCTGCATTCCTGCAATGTGTGCTGCAATACTCTTCATCGGCCTGTGCCGCACACTTACACGGTGTGTGAGCGCATTTTCCGCTAGCCTCAGCGTTGTTCATTTTGCCTCTCCTTCTGTCTAAGCCGCCGCCGCCATACTCGTTTTGAGATGGTGGTTAGTTGGGAGAATCAGGGGAAGACTTCGAGAGCCTCGTTGTTTCCTTTAAGGCTTCTTCGTATTGTCGCTGGAATTCACGTTTCTGCCGCATCTGTCCCGACATTTCCGCCAGTTTTCCCAACTCCAAAAGAATATTTGTTTTGTAGGACCAGGCCGATTCGTTTTCGGGCGTCAGGATTATTGCCATGTTCGCCAGTTCAAGGCCGTGGTAGGCGCATTCTGTGGCGCGTTCGAATTCAGCGCGCTCTTTAGGCATTTTATAGCTGACGTAAGCTTTGGTTCCTTTGACGGTTGTAATTTTGTGAGTTGGTAGTTCGGTGATCTTGAAAGAACAATCCCATTCTTTCGACGCGAGAACTACATAGGCTTCGGCACGTTTGTCGTTGGAGAGTGAGACATTGCCGGCGCGCTGCAGTACCCATTGACGCAGCAGCTCGTCTTCCTTCAGAGCGCCGTACAGGTATGCGATTGCTTTGTAAGCTTCGTCGTCCGTAGGAACCCGATCGAGAATCCGTTGATAGGCGATGATTGCCTCGCGTGCTTTGGCATCATTCTCGGGTGTAGCCACACCCGGCCTATACTGCGCATGAATAGTGCGCGCTATAAACATTGGCGCTGTTTTGTTTTGCGGATCGAGTTGCAATGCTCGTTCGGAATGTGCCTGAGCGTCTGCAAACCTTCCCTCCCGATACGCCCGAGCCGCTTCATTCAACTCTTGCTTAACCTGCGCTTCAGGCGTTTGTCCGAAGAGTGTTACCACGAGCGCGATCATGGCCCCCACGCAAAAGATAACCAGCTGAACTTTCCGATTCTTGAGTTCGAAGTTCATCACTAATCCTTGATTGCATCATACCTTGGTATCGGAATTCAACGATACATTAACGAGGTGTCGATTTGAAATACACCTAAGGCGTTGGCTAATTTTTTAGCCCAGGTCATAACGCCGAAGGCGTTCGCTAACCCGAGCCCAGGGTTCGAGCGCAGCGAGAACCCTGGGTAAGCAAATAAAAAGAGAATCTTAACCCTGAAAGGGTTCATCGC
>DASWUM010000145.1:0-64974 GCA_036401595.1 Pyrinomonadaceae bacterium | reverse complement strand
CCCGCCCCTACAGTACGTTCATTGAAGCGTGAACAGTTTTTACTTGCTGTTGTCGATGCTCGTTGCGAGCACGTCGTTCATCGCACAAACCGCAACTCGCTTCGGAGCTGCCGGTAGCTTGATGTTCTTGATCTCGATCGAATTATTACCAGTGATGCGAGCAGCGCCGAGCTTGGCCCAACCCCTACCCATATCGATGTAGAGCGGCACGAGCATTCTGAAATCGTCCGACACTCCTGACTGCGTAAGTTTGCCGTTCAGCATACCGTCCGACGACACGCTGTACTCGAGTTTGTAAGCCGGAACCTGCGTCCCGTAAACCCACTGGTTGAAGAACCAATCCATCTTGCCGTTGTTGTCGAGATTCATTTCCGGCGTCATGTGCTTCTCAACGATGGCTTTGAAATCTTCAGTCGACACATCCTGGTTGAAATGTGTCTTGATGAAGTCTTTCATCATTTCCTGGAAGCGTGCGTCGCCGCCTTTATTCTGCGCGTACATCATCATGCGGATCATGTGGAGGATGTAAGCGCCTTTCGGATAGATCAGGAAACGCGCCGCGCCGCCCGTCTTTCCATTATTGAGGCGATAGCCCTGCGTGACTGGTCCAATCGTGTACGGCTTACGATCTTTTGTCTGCGGTGTAGCCTCGACAACCTGTTTTCTCAGGTCTTCCCAGAAATCGACAAACTTGTCGTTACCGCGGACGAACTGAACGTAAAGTGAAGCTGAGAACTCCGCAAAGCCCTCGCTCATCCACTGATCGTGATAGCTGTCCCAACCGATGATATGACCCCACCACTGGTGCGCAATCTCGTGCGGAGCAACGTAGCGCCAGAACGTATCCGTGCCTCCGCGCGTGCCGAGTAATTGAGTGCGCTGGGTTGGATCGATAAACGCGAGGTAAGGCATGTAAACCAGCGTGGGCCATGCCTGTCCAAAGAAACCGGCCGGCTGTTGTGTTATTGCCAGGCGACCGTAGGGCAGCTTGCCAAAGTAGCTGTTATAAATACGGCTCGCGTTTTGAGCATCGGCGAGTGCTGATTCAGCCATCGACGTGGTCGTGATTGAGCCCAGCGTCGTCATGGTCTTATATCCCTGAGATTCGAGCCGCTCGATTTGCGATTGAATGTCTTTCAGCTCGTCGGGCACTTCGATATTGGCATAAGACTCGACTTCGTAACCGCTGTCTTTGTCGGTGATGGCTTTCTTCTTGAACTTGCCATAGTTGAAACCGGCGACGGCCAGTTCCGTTTGCCCGCTGGACCACTTCGCCACGGCTATATCGCCCTCTTTCACATCGGGTCCAACTGGTGAGCCGGTGCCGATGAACGTATAGTTCTTTGGATAACGGAAAGTCATATCGAAGATCGCGCGGTCTTCGGCGAAAAGGACATTCGCGTTGCCGGGATACCACGTTGAACGCGGAATCAGAATGAAGTTGCCACCTCCGGAATCACGAACTGCGTCATTACCTTCATACTGCACTGCAATGGTGTACGTTTGTCCGGCTTCGAGGGGCTTCGCCATGATGACGCCGAAATCTGAGTCTTCGTCTTTTGCTTCCTGAACAAAATTCAAATCGTTTCCATCGGCATCCTGCACGCGGCTCACGCGCAGTGGGCCATAAAGATCGAAAGGCACAACGCGGGTTCCTGCTTGCAGGTTTTTGAAAGTAAGTTTATCGGTGGCGGCGAGTTTTGTTCCTTTGATGGCCGCGTCGATCTCGTGACGGGTGATGTCAATGAGGCGATTATCCTCGGAGCTCGAGGCGATACCTTTCTGGTATTCCTCTTCACGATGGAAAGCGAGCCACATACCGCCGTCAGTTTCACCATAACTGAATAACGCGACCTCTTCGGGGGTCGCTCCGGGCACGCCCAGCGGCTCGACCACATAGACCAGTTTCGAAAAGCGCTTGCCGTCAATGAAGGCAGTAAAGAATCCTTCACGTTTCGGGTTGTAAACATCGAACAGCGTACGCAACTCGCGATTGTCGCGCAGACGTTTTCTGAGCAAGTCCTGATTATCGCGGAAGGCCGAACGTGCCTGGCTTGCTGATGGTCCGCCCGTTTTCATCGTGGCGTTCGGAGACGATTTGATTTCGTCGAATGTCTTGTCGCTGAAGCGCAGCACGAGGCGACTGAACTGTTCGGTGATGCCGCCTTCGCCCGTGAATATCTTGATGCTGTTTTTTTCGACCTCAGTCGGAGGCACCAGCGACATCTCACCGTCGCCGATAAATACTGCCGCTGTCACTCGCCCTTCGATGGGTGTGATGAAGTACAACTCACCTGACTTCAAAGTGAAATTTGCCGCATCTCGTTTGAGTTTGAGATTGTTGACCACGGCGTAATTGCCGGAGAAATCATCTCCCTTGCCGAGTTGTCGTAGTGATTGATAAACCGGGTCGGTATTGGCTTTTGAGCCACCTTCTGAGACTTTGACCTGCGCTTCAACCGCGGCGATTTCCAGACGCACGTCGACAGTCGCGGCAGCATTGTCTTCGACCTTCACTTCCTCACGCCGTCCCTCGCTGAATCCTTTCGAATTCACGCGCACGGTGTAGATGCCGGCAACCAATCCTTCGACTTTGTATTTTCCCTGGTTGTCGGTGACGGCGGTGGATTCCTGCTTTGTAACCTGATTGGTTACAGTGACTGTTGCTCCTGAAATTGCTGCACCTTTCGGGTCAGAAATCTTTCCCTCAATGCGCCCGCCTGCGGCATAAGCAATCAAGAAGGGAACTACAAGCACAGTAGCCACCAAAAGAAGGGAGAGTCTTTTTGTGTATTTCATCTAATACCTCTTATTGGGTTGGTAAAGTGAGCGCGAGCGCTTCGGGCCAATTGACCCAGTGGGTTGACGCGCGATTATTAGGCTAATAATCCCGTTAGTCAAGCACCGAATCCAGGAAAATAGATCCGTGGCCTAATTCGGCATTTTTATGGGGCCAGTCGATATCGATCGATGAGCTGTTTCAACCCTTTAGTCGATTGATTTCGGTATTTGTAGTATGTCGTCAGGTCAGGAATAACCTGTTGCAGCAGCGCCTGATACTCCACACGGCCCGTCGCGAGGCCCGCGGCGCGCGCGTAGGCATCGATAATTGAATCCAGCAGCGTGTCGAGTTTCTTCCGTGTTTCCTGTTTCGACTTCCCGTCGGTCATTGCCTCATAGGCCTCATTCTGCACGAGGTAATCGGCGTTGATGACTCTTGCCAGGAGGGCGAAGTTGGCGGGATCGCGCGGCGACAATACCGAGGCCTTGGCAAGACGTGTTTTTGCTTCCTGCGCATTTCCGGCTGCGAGGTAGAGAATCGCCGTCTGCTGGTACAGTTGGTCCAGACTTCCGCGCTGTAACGCCCACGTTTGATCGTCGATGTTTGCAGGCTTCTTATTCGCTTCGAGCAGCGCTATTGCCTTCAATCCATATTGCAGCGAGACGTCGGCAAACTTGCGATTCCTCTTTCTCGCTTCTTCCGTGCCCACCTGAGTCATGCGTATCAGCAGGCGAGTATCGTCAGGATTCGTCGTGAGTAGTTCGGCAGCCAAAGCAAACGCGTCGTCCGGTCGATTGCCGATCGCGTAGACCGCGAGGGCCACTGGTTTGAGAATTTCACGCTCGTTGTCCAACGTGAAGATTGCTTGTGCACGTTCCAAAAGCGCGAGCGCTACGCTGCCGTTTTTGATCTTCGGGATTTCACTAGCGATTGCTTCTGCGACACTCAGTCGCGCAGTGCTGTTTGGAAACTTCGCGATGAAGTCTTCAGCGGCAGTGAGTTTAGTGGTTGGGTTGGTAGCGAGTTTGACTGCTGCGAGTGCGTCGGCTTCGTTTTGTGATTGCGCAAGGACGCCTGTGTTCAAGATCACAACCACACAAAAAGCCTGGACCACGACTTTTGCGAGTTTGTGTTGGCGCGGGTTCATGGTCTAACAATTCAAACGTTCGCGTCGGTAGCGATGAGTTACCGGACGCCGGCGTCCGATACCGATCGCGTTCCTCGAGATGATCAGTGTGGGCGGCAATTGGCGGCGCTTGAATTCATTTGCCGGCGACTCAACGCGGTTCAGAATGTCCAATACGAAACTCTGATCGAATCCAGTGGCGACGATTTCACCTGGAGTGGCCTTCTGCTCGAAGTACAAACGCAACACGCGATCGAGCTGGTCGTACGGCGGCAGCGACTGATCGTCAAATTGTCCCGGCGCGAGCTCGGCAGATGGGCGCTTGTCGATAATCGCGCGAGGAATCAACTCTTCAACCTGGTTGAGATAATTCGCGAGCGCGTAAACTTCGGTCTTCAAAACGTCGCCAATCACTGCGAGTCCGCCGTTCGTGTCGCCGTACAAAGTGCAGTAGCCGAGCGCGAGCTCGGATTTGTTGCCGGTCGACAATAGCAAGCGGCCTTCGGAGTTGGAGATCGTCATTAAGATGTTGCCGCGCAGTCGCGACTGGAGATTCTGTGCGGCGATGGAACCGCTGTCGGCCGATGGTGCGGACAGTTTTAATTGCTTAAGTAACACTTCGTAAGCGTCGCTAATCGAGTGTTCAATCACGGGCATTCCGAGACGTCGGCCCAGCTCAACGGAATCGTCGATGCTCGAACGCGACGAGTAAGGCGATGGCATCATCACGCTCAGCACGTTCTCGGCGCCGATCGCTTTGCAGGCGAGCGTTGCCACGACGGCTGAATCAATTCCGCCTGACAATCCCAACACGACGCGTTTGAAACCATTCTTCTGTGCGTAGTCGCGAATGCCGAGCACGAGGGCATCGTGAATCGTTTCGACGTCTTCGCCGGGCAGGCAACGCTGATCTTCCAGATCGCAATCGAGATCGACCGTGCCGATGAATTCTTCGAACGGCGGCGCCTGGAGAATGATTTTGCCTTTCGCGTCGGCGACAATACTCGCGCCGTCGAAGATGACGCCGTCGTTACCGCCGACGAGGTTCACAAACACGATCGGGATCTTCGCCGTCATGGCGCGATGCGATACCATCGCGCATCGTTGGCCCATCTTTCCTTTGTTGAATGGTGATGCGTTTATCGAGACAAGCACTTCAGCGCCCAGTTCGATCAGTTCGTCTGCCGGATCGTTTGAGTAGAGACGTTCACGCCAGAACGTTTTGTCGTTCCAGAAGTCTTCACAGACTGCGACGCCGAGTTTTTCTTCTGGTAGCGAGAACAGGTGGCGTTCTGAGCCGGGTTGGAAGTAGCGTGGGTCGTCGAAGACGTCGTACTCAGGCAGCAAGGTCTTGTCTGAGAAGCCGAGCAATTTTTGATCGCGAATGATGGCGGCGGAGTTGAAGAGACGGCGACCGGTTGCAAGGTTCGACGGTCTTACAGTGCCGACGATCGCGGTGATGCCTTGTGTTGCGTCGACGATCTTTTGCAGCGGCTCGAGTGCACAGCGTTGCACGTCGCGGTCGAGGAACCAGTCGAGCGATGTGTATCCCTGGATGCAGGTTTCGGGAAAAACGACGAGGTTTGAGTTCTCACGTTTGGCCTGTTCGATGCCGCGAATTATGCTGGCGCTATTGCCCTCGAAATCGCCGTTGATGGTGTTAATTTGGCCGATAGTGACGCGCATCAGCCAGATCGTGCACCATCCGCATCGGCAAAGCAATTCTGCGGGGTTTGAACATTAAAAAGCGGGTGCGCTATATTCTCTGAGCCAGCCTCGCGGAGGGGTCGCATAATGGTAGTGCAGCGGTCTTGAAAACCGCCGGCCGAAAGGCTATGCAGGTTCGAGTCCTGTCCCCTCCGCCACTTCTTTTGAACAACGTACCTTAGTTCATGTAACTTGAACCATCAATTTGCCGCTCCGGCAACTTAATGGTTCCAATAGCCTCCGGCAATTAGTTGGTTCCAATTTTTCCAACTCTTCAAAAAAGTACAAACTACTCACTGGATGCTGCGGCCCTTCAAAGCGGCGCGCGAGTTCTACCGACTCGAACCCGTCGCCGAGTAAAGTCAAGTCAAGTATAGGCGATCAATTTTGCATGAAGCATTCGCCTAATTGTTTTAGACAACCTGGCTCAGCTATATTCCGCCTTACACCACATGACACCATTTGTACCTCAATCGCTGCCCTTGTCTGAAATCAAATGGGAGGCTTTGATTTCACACTTAGCGAGCGCGAATCGTGCCCTCGCCTATTACGATGGCATTTTACAAGCCGTTATAAATCCCGAATTGCTCCTTTCGACTATGGCTACCCAAGAGGCGGTTTTCTCTTCAAGCATCGAAGGTAGCCTGGCGACCTTGGGCGAAGTGCTGAAATCTAAACCTGGTGAGCCCCTGCCAATGCCGGAGCGCGAAGAAGACATTTTAGCCATCTTAAACTATCGACGAGCCTTGGAAGCGGCTGAGGCTGAGATCGAGAAAAAACCATTTACATTGGACCTGCTGAAAAGACTTCACGCAATTCTGTTAGACGGCTTGCCCGGCCGCAACGTGTCGCGAGGGAACTTTCGTACAATTCAAAATTGGATTGGTCCGCGCGGTACAATCGAGAAGGCTAAATTCACGCCGCCATCACCCGAAGGACTAATCGCATACTTAGAAAATTGGGAAGAGTACTATCATATGGAGCGGCCTGATGCGATTGTGCAACTGGCTGTTGTTCATGCACAGTTTACAATTATCCATCCTTTCCACGATGGCAATGGTCGCATAGGCCGCATGCTAATACCGCTCTTTCTTTTCGAAAAGAAGATACTGTCTCGCCCACGATTCTATCTGTCGGCTTACTTTGCATTGCATCGTGAGGCGTACATCAGCAAGCTAAGGATGATTGGGAAGACCGCAGATGCGTGGAATGACTGGATCACGTTTTTCTTGATAGCGGTCCAAGAGCAAGCACGAATAAATGCTGAGAAGGCTCGTGACGTAATTAGCCTTCATAACTCCTTGAAAGCGAGGGTGCTCGATCTCACCCATTCACCATTTGCCCTGCCGATGCTTGATCTGATGTTTGAAACGCCAGTTTTTACGCCGCCCGATTTTAAGGATCTGCCGCAGATGCCAACATACCCCATGATTAACAGCCTTCTTCGCAAGTTCAAGGATGCCGGAATCCTGCACGTTGTCCGTCCAGGCAGTGGCCGGCGTGCTCAGGTACTGGTTCTCAGGGAACTCATCAACCTATGCGAAGGTCGCGAAATAATTTGATAAGCAGAGTTCAACGAACGCTGGTCAGCTTCACGTTGATTGCCCCCTTCCGCTTTCCTTTGCGGCGCAAAAACAATCTGAAAGCCGTCCTCATGTGGCTGGCATTAGAGACTGCCAAGCCATAGCCAGCAACTTCCGCTAACGAACAGCAAGAACCGCCAATGCAAGCGCCTTGACTCAGGTGAACTCGGGTGACAGCTTGGCTTCACAATTCGAGTCACTGGCAATATGGCAATAAACCTGTGGCAATAAACTTGACCTTGGCTCAACGTGGCATTGATTGCGTCCACTCGCAAATCGCTTTTTGCTCGACCAGCTTTATTCGAGCTTCGTTTCAGACCCGATCTGAGAGTCGGACCAAACCCGCTGAGGTCGCTACTGGCTGTTTGAACTGGCCGCCATTGCACTAGTTAGTAACACCGCGCATTCGACCAGCCTGCACACCATAACAGAATGCCGATACGTTTAAGGCTCCCAACTTAAGCGGCAGCTATGGGTCATCATCCGGTTCGGCTGGAAGTGTTTCTGCCGAACCTTCAAAGGAGAATCCTATGGCCTACATTTCGAAAGAAACCGGAGGCGAGAAAGGGAGATCAGAAACGCCGCCCGGAACAGGCGCGAGATCATCGCCGCGCGCCTAAGCCGTTGTGACCTGATCAAGGACCTTAAAAGATGCGCTTCAAGTCGCCCGACGTTTGGGGTGTGTCTAGTTCACAAAGGAGACCTACCATGATGTTTATCTCAAAAAGAAACAAGAGATGGGAAAGGGAAAAGCAACAAGCCCTCGACAACCGGCTCGAGCTGGTAAAAGAGGGGTTCACTCGCCGCGCCTTGATCAGCATGGGGCTAATGACCGGCGCGGGGGTATTGATTCCTAAAGTCGGTTTGACTCACCCGTCAGTTGGGCCGCCTCGGGACTACGGCAGCAGCACTCAGACTCAGTGCGATTTTGGTAATAGTCCGCAGCCGGCTCAGGTTTTCGTCGACCCGATGCCGATTCCGCCGGAACTTCCATCGCGTCCGTTGACTGATCCGGGTCTGCAATTCGGGGCGCCGCCGCAAATATGCCCCAACACGGCGCCCAATCCTGCCAACAACAATCTTCCCTTTGAAGGTCGGGGGCAGTTTGAAGGCCTCCCGCGGCCAGGCACCGACTGCTTCCAATTTTTCACGCAGTATCCGGTGCAGAAGTATTTCGTTGAGCGCATTCGCGCGAATAGCAATTTCCGGATCTGCTCCGATACAAATATTCCGAATCAGTTGATTTGGGGATTCAATTTGGGCGGCAGCGTCGCAACAGATGTCGCGACATTCCCGGGACCAACGATCGTCAGCCACTACCAGGAACCCTGGCTGATTCGGCGCTTCAATGAATTGCCGACGCAAAGCCAAAACGGCGGTTTTGGAGTGCCGGAGATGTCCACTCACTTGCACAACTTTCACAGCGCTCCGGAGAGCGACGGTGGGCCGTGTCGTTGGTTTTTCCGCGGCCAGTATTTTGACTACTACTTCACCGCGCAGCAGGCAGGGTTTGCATCTACCCATGCTCCCAACGGCGATATCAATGAATCGCTGAGCACGATGTGGTATCACGATCACCGGATCGATCACACCGCGGAAAACAGTTACAAAGGCTTGGAAGGTTTCCACCTGATCTTCAACCAGTTCGATACGGGCAACGAGACCACCGGTTTCCACTTGCCGAGTTATCCGCAGTTCGACATTCCGATCATCCTGAATGACAAACTGCTCGATCCGAGCACCGGCAAAATCTGTTTCGATACCTTTGACTTCAAAGGACTGATCGGTGATATCCAATTAGCGAACGGGATAATTCAGCCGTTTCTCAATGTGAATAAACGGAGGTACCGTTTCCGCGTTCTCAACGGCGGTCCATCGCGCTTTTACGAGCTTTACCTAACCGATCCGCTCTCGCCGAGCACGGTCATTCCGTTCTGGGTGATCGCTAATGACGGAAATCTTTTGCCCACCCCGAAACAGGTAACGAGTTTCCGCATCAGCGTGGCCGAACGCTATGACATCATCATCGACTTCAACCAGGTCAAGAGTCTGATCGGTAGTCACACCGCGGTGCGGCTTGAGAACCGGATGATTCAGGACGACGGCCAGGGACCGACTTGCAACGTTGCCGCGCCCGGAACAGGCATCTACTGCGTTGAATTCCGGATCGGCTCTGCCGTCGCAGACAATAGTGTCGACCCGGCCACGCACCCTTCGTTCTACACGCTGCCGTCCGTCATCCCGCCGCGCATCACGCGCCACTTCGAATTTGACCGCGACAACGGACAATGGGTCATCAACGGAGAGTTCGCAGATTGCGGTGACCTGCGCTTTACGGTGACACAGAACTCCGCAGAGAACTGGGTGCTCACGAATCCGCGTGACGATTGGCAGCATCCGATCCACATTCACCTGGAGGAACATCAGATTCTCAGTCGTGTGAATAACAACGGCCGTTACAGCAGCTCTAGCGGTCGGTCCAGCACACGTACCCAATTCGGCAACAATTGCCCGTTCCCGGGTGGGGGAGCGGGAATCAGCACGACCCGGCCGGGTGTGCCCAACGTCGAAGTGTCGCGCAAGGACGTTACCACGCTGCAATTCGACGAAGACGCAACCATCTTCTTCCGCTTCCGCGATTTTCGCGGAGATTGGCCGATGCACTGCCACAATGTGGTCCACGAAGATCACGCCATGATGCTGCTGTTCCAGGTGCAGCCTAACGTGATCGACAACAACACTGAACCTTAAGGCGGCAGCCGCCACACGTTCGAATCAGAAAGGAGAAAAGACTATGGCGAAGATAACAAGAAGAGAATGGCTGGTGGCTGCCGGCACAACCACGGCAGCGGTGGGTGTCGCAACTCTTGCCGGCAAAAAGAAAGTGTTAGCCCAGGAGGCAACGCCCGCAAGCAAACACAACTACAACTTCAAGAACGTGTCGCCGCGCGAACTGATCCAGCGGCGGCACCTGCCCAACGTTGAATTGATCACACAGAACAGCGAGAAGGTCCGCTTCTATGACGATCTGATCAAGGACAAGCGCGTGGTGATCCAATTCATGTTTGCGCAATGTAAGGACGTCTGTCCGATCATTACGCACAACCTGGTTGAGGTGCAGCGACTGCTGAAGAGACGCGTTGGCAATGACATCTTCTTCTATTCGATTACGTTGAGTCCGGAAGAGGATAAGCCGCAGGATCTCAAGGCCTTTGCGAAGCGCCACGGAGCGGGCTGGACGTTCCTCACGGGCAAACCTGAGGACATTCTTCACCTGCGCAAGTCGCTCGGCTTCTTCTACAACAATCCCAAGGAAGACGCTGATCGAAACAACCACTCGGGCATGATCATGATCGGCACAGAGCCGCTAACGCGGTGGGCTCACTGTCCCGGTGGCTCGAAGCCCAAATGGATCGCCACGGTCATCAGGATGGAGATGGATGCTCCGCTGAAGGGGTCGGTCAACGGCGTCACGCAACCCGACGTGGCATTTAGCACCAAGCGACCCGTGAAGCAAAGCAAGCAGGCGATGCCGGCCGGCCACATGCATTAAGACCGCACGAGCGGTTGAGTGAAGAACACTCACGGGGCCTCACTACCCGATTCTTCTTCGATCGCTTGATCTCGTTTCGAATAAGAGAGCCACCAGGACACGCGATTCTTGATCGCGCTGTCCTGGTGTTCTCCGAACCCGACAGAGTAGTCAAGGGAGTACGTGAATATTTCAAATCCTGATAAGTTTCGCTGAGCATATTCTTCTGTACTTTGATCATTGTGCTTTGGTAGTTGTTCTAAACAAGCTCAAAAGGACGAAGATTAAAGCCCCTCTCTTTCCGATTAGTAACGTAGCGCAACCAAAGGATTAGTGTTTGCACGCACCCTAAGTCGAAGCGCGTCGCACTTGATTTTGGGTGGTGGGGAAATTGTGTGTTGCTCAAACATTTCTTGGGTCCCGGAGGGACCAAATATTTATAGGCACGCGCCGCCGACGTAATTACGGCTCCAGCGGAGCCGAATGCTGCAACAATCCAGAGCAGTTATACGATGATGATTAGAGACATCTTAAAGAGTGTTGGTGCGGTACTGGCTGGACTTGTCTTCATTGGCGTTACACATACCGCAACAGATGCCATCCTGGAAAGTATTGGAGTGTTACCAAAGGGTAATCTACATGTCGGGACAGGACTGATCCTCGTTGTCATTGGCTACCGCGCGGTCTTAAGTTTCATCGGGTGTTACATCACGGCGCTGCTCGCTCCTACGAGTCCAATGAAACACGCGCTTGTGCTTGGAATTCTGGGCGTGGTTTTGAGCACCGTAGGCGCGATTGTCACAGCAAACATGAACCTTGGACCATCGTGGTACGCCTGGACACTCGTGGCAATTTCATTGCCGATCGCTTGGCTTGCGGGAAGACTATATGAGTTACGTTCGCGCAGTGGCTTGCAAGGCTAACTACATCTCTGTTGTTCAAGTCCCTTCGTCATCGCACACCTCCTCTGTTACTTGAACCAGGAGTCAAATTCGTCATTCTCGTTTCCGGGAGACCAGACGCTGGTGTTTTATGCAGAATGGTAGGAAGGTAGTAATTATCCCGAGGCGCTTTATTCAAGTCTTCGCCACCATAGGCTCGTGACCGAATTCTCTTAGCCGAAACCGTTTGAGGAGACCAACTAATGACTCTTCGCAAGACCTTCTGCATAGGGCTGCTCATCTTCTGTGCTGCGTGCGGAGGAGGCCCGTCCGGGCCGCCCACTGGTGAGACGAGCGACTTCTACCAATGCTATCAGGCGGGCAACTGTTCACCGCCCGCCCTATCGAACGCCCCAGACTGCCTGGAAAACAGAGACTATAGCGTGACACGCGTGATAGCCAAAGACGCCGCCGGTAAGGACGCGACCGTGACCGTCCTCTCATTCCATGGCGGAAATATTGAGCCCAACACAAGCGAAATATCAAACGAGTTGAGCAATCGGTACGTTTGGAGCCGCTACGATTTCAAAGCGCACGCTACAAGCGCTTGCACATCGGTGGGCGCGGGCACCTTCCAAGGCAACAAGCTGCACATCACCTCGACGCATTTTGACGACCCGCAAGCGGTATCGCTCGTGAGCGCGCAGCCTAAAGCTGTGGCGCTTCATGGGTACAGCGACTCGCGCGGCTGGGCGAAAGGCGTGATCTGCGTCGGCGGGAACGACGTGTCCGCGCGCAATGCCTTCATCTCTTACGTCAATGACAAGAATAACGCCGCGGCTTGGAACATGGGTTCGAAGACATACCCTTTGACGCCAATTGACGCCACCACGGCAGCCGACGGCACCGACTGCGGCGCTGACGAAATACGCGGCCTGTCTGGCGATAACCTTGTCAACCGCACGAAGAGTAACGCCGGACTCCAGCTTGAGTTGAACCCGGGTTTCCGCGCCGACCTCGTCGACACTTCGTCTGCTTTCGATTCCTTGCGCAACCTCATCTACGAGGCGATCCATCAGGCCATGATAGCTCCGACCGGTCCTTAACGGATCAGATGGCGAAAACGATGGAGACCCTCGAATTAGTAGCACCGGGAAGTCCCAAACCTGAGTGAGATCTCCGAAAAAACGCTGGTCCGCTACGGACGGTAGTTCCGGGCCGTAGCGGACCAACGGGTAATTACCTCTTATCCCACCCCAAGACCGACCTCAGTTTCGTTGTACCCGAATGCCGTTACCGACACCCACGGGAAAACGATTTCACCCTCAGCCGTCTTTGTCGTGCGGAACGTGGCGGTGAATGGAGTGTTCGTATTCGCCACCTCGATGTTCTTAATCTTCACTCGTCCCGCAATCAGCGCTCCCGTTTGTGAATCGGCAGCTCTGACCGTTACCTGGACCGACTTATTCATCGGAACTGGAAACGGAGTTATATCGGTCAACAAAGTTGAGACGCTCAACGGTGGCCAAACAATCGGAACGTCAGTGTAGAACTGCGCGCTGACGATTCCGCTCGGCGGTGTAAGACCAAACGTAAATGTGAACGGAGTGTTCGTCGCACCAACATCCACGCCATTGAGTTTTACACGACCATTAACCGGCGCCCCAGTTCTCGAATCAATTGCGCGAACCGTAACCGAAACGGGCCGGCCCGTAGCAATTGGAGACGTCAGAACCGAAACCACCATTTGTGGCATGTACAGTCCGAAGGGAATAGTCTTGCTCGGATAACCAGTGGCGGTTACCAAGCCAGCCACGCCTACGCCAAACGGATACGAAAACGGCACATCAGTCGCCGCGACATCCACACTGTTGAGTCTCACACGCCCGGCAACCGGTGCATGACTGATTGAGTCTTCGGCATGAACCGTCACCTGCGACACTGGACCATTCGCCACAATGTTCGGCTGCATACTGACGACCAATTGCGGTGCATAGAATGTCAGTGGAACGTCACCTTCGAGATACTCCGGAACAGAAACAGTCATGGCCGGAAAAATCGTATCTCCCGGAACAAACTGATGTAGTTCCGCATCCCACACTTGCTCAACACGGCTGTTGAATATGAACGTGAAAGGTGTGTCGGTGGCGCCGACAACCTGCCCGTCGATCTTGACCGTGCCGCCTGAGAGCGTCGTGCCGGTCCGCGCGTCTTTAATGCGAACGGTGACTTGCGTCGGAACACCCAACGGAATGTTGGAAGGTGTTGCGGTCGCCGCAATTATCGGCGAACGCATCCAGCGGATCTGCTCCGGTGGGGCCACGTTACCGACGATGTTCTCAAACCACATGCTGACGCCAAGCCGACGCTCTGCATCGTCGGTACAGTAAGTCTGTAACAAGGTCCTTTCCGCGGCGGTTGGAGTCCAGCGAAACTCATAAACCTTGCGGCCCGGATTCGAGAACACTCCCTCAGTGGTTTTATCGAAGATCTTGATGACCTGATTGACGCGAGTCGGACTACCTGGGACTGGCTCGATCACCCCCATGCGGACTCTCGCGACATTCTCGTTCATGAAGCTGACCGCTTCGGATGTAGTATCGAAAGCAATACCTGCCTTACCATCCGGCTCCCACCAGAAATAAGCGTTACGGACCATCGGCGGATCGAGGAGCCGGTGATGTCCGGACAGTGTAACTTGCACTTGCTTTGTAACGCCGTCTTTAACCCTCTTGAGCGTAACGGTCCTCGGCAAACGCTCGAACTCGACCAGATCGTCGTCGCGCTTATCCCACATCATTGCGATCCAGCGGTCACCGCGTTTCACGATCTTCAGACGAGTCTCAGCGTTGAAAAGCGAAGGTCTTTCGATCGGGAAGGCGCCCGGATGGCGCGGGTCGTCCCAGCGAAACTTCCACTGGGAGATGTAGAGCTGGTGTGCGTCGTCGAACCATGGCTCCGGTCCAGTCGCCGCGGCGAGTGTGTCTGCATCTGCCTGGCTAATCGGCGTCACGTTGTAATAACGAAGACGAGAATCGACCTGGTCGTAGACGCCGAAGTGACTGAAGTTATCCGCGAGACGGAAAACGTCCTTGGAGAGAAACTTCCACTTGTGTGGATAACCAACTGGCGGCATCTGGTCTTTCGGCAAGGCGACCGGAAAGGGTTTATTGTCCGCAGGTAAATAGCGTTGATACCAGTTGCCTAACACCTGATTGCCACCAACCATCCCGTAACCTTTGACGTGAAGCGTCATGTCGTCTCGCAACCTGATGGTTTGCGGGTAAACGCAATTACTACCGCTCGCTGGTATGGTGTCGTCAGTTACCAGTTTATCGGTTTCACTGACGGTAGTGCCTGGTGGAAAGTCACGCCAGCGCCAACTCCGGTCCATAGTTCCCCAACTGGAGTTGATGCTGTAGATCCGCCACAAATTTGTGTTCGGCGCCGTTCCCGTGACGAGAAGAACCTGAGCTGAGACAGCCATACGACTATTGTCGTTGATGTGATCGGCCCAGAACGGATCCCAGAATCTGCTCCTGTCCCACGAGTATTCCGGCCGTGAGAGGTCCCCCGCAATCGAGAACATCGTTCCATTGATGTCGTCTGGTCCAACGATTCGCCATCGTTGAGAGAAGTAGGCTTGCTCATCCTGGAAGAGTATTCCGTAACGCGGTCGAAAAGGATCGTCCGGTTTTGGATCCGGTTTTGGCGTGTACTTGACGAGAGCGTAATAGTTACTGGTTCCGTCTACGTAACCGTCGCCATCCCAGACGCCGCCATTAAAGAAGCGGTAGACGTAAGTGAGCCATTCAATAAACTGCGCCTGCATCTCCCCGCCGACGATATGCATGTACTGCTGATGCAGGTGTACATGTCCGACACCAATGTCCAACACCTTGTCGTATTTAACGACCAGGGGCTTGATCTCCTCGCCGGTGTCCCTGCGATATGTTACGGGTGAATGTTTTTCCACCCACCATGGCGGATCAGTTGAAATTTGCTGAGTGAGAGCCTGACTGAGAAGCTGTTTGAAGAAGACGTAGTAAGCAGCCTCAGCTAATAACATCAAGATCCCAAGACCGGAGGCGAGGCCAACCACGGCAATTGCGATTGGCATTAACTGCACGATCACATCCCGCAGAGCCATCATGACGATGTTTTGCGGCGGTCGGAAGTCGAGTTTTTGCCAGACTTCAGGGTTCGCACGTCCAATCATCATGTCGTTGAGGTGATGTTTAAGTACGTGACGGAAGACCGGCAGTCGTTCAGAAGCTGGATGAGTCGTGTTAATGCCGTCAGTTGTAGCCAGCAATCCATCACCGTTCGCCGTACTGAACTCGGGATCGAGTTTGAAGTAGAAAC
Organism: Pyrinomonadaceae bacterium; assembly: GCA_036401595.1. GTDB lineage: Bacteria > Acidobacteriota > Blastocatellia > Pyrinomonadales > Pyrinomonadaceae > PSRF01. Next base: position 48,998 of record DASWUM010000145.1, on the reverse strand, counting down.
TGGGAATTTCGATCTCATCGGTTGCTCCCGGAGGCAAGTGAATAAAGTGGTAGTCCATCAGGGCCCAATAAAAATCATCCGAGCCACTTGCCTTCGCGAAGACACGACCACCATTCGCCGCAATCAGATCGAATGCAGGCGTCGCTACGTCCTGACCTGCACGCTTCTCGGTGTAAGAGCGTGTTTTATCCAGCAACGTGGTTGTCCCATTAGGATGAGTTGCGATTACTTTGCCGGTGGGATCGATTTTGAATTCGTAACGTTTGCCTGAGTCGTTGTAGAGAAACCGGGCATTAGGCTGGTGGTTCTTGAATGCGTCGGATGACGGGCCCGGGATACTGAAAGCCACCGCAGACTTCTTGGGTGACGAAGGCATCGGAGCCATTTGCGTCTGTCCGGTTTTCTGGGCAACACGCAGAAAGCCCTGCACGAAATCCATCAGACCATCAAGCAAAAGTGGATTGGGCCAAAGCTCGATCTTGTTGTCATCGACCGCGAGGGTACGATCGCCGGTAAACACAAGGTCCGCGGGTGAAATACCGGTCGCAGCAATGCCATTCACGCGGGTCGCGGTCGCGCTCCAGCTTCCGTTGGTTGAAAAGCGCACGAAATCACCGTCTGCGAAACTATCATGCTGCCAGATCGAAAACCGTGGTTGACCGTTGATTTGAAGGTCAAGGTGTTCGGTGTTGAATGCCTCCTGGCTTGACGCCCAGGGCACAGAGAAATTGAGCGGCTTGGTTTCGCCCGGTGACACCACCACTTCCGCGGTCGAGCGCGAATTGCGCAGCTTAACTGTGCCACTGCTTTTGTTTTCAATCTGTTTGATGAAGGTAAACGGTAGCGGTGGTTTGGGTGAGATCGGTATGCATTCGAAGTGGCTGTCCAGCACGACTATGGTGCGCTCGCCGAGAACGAGCTGAGCCAGCGGGTCGTCGCTATTGGTAAATAACCCGGCGACTGCCTCGAAGATGTTATTGGCCGTTCCGGCATAACCGTGCACATGGTCACCCATGTCGTGCCATTGGCCGTCGGTCGAAAAGCGAATGAAGTCGCCGTCGAAGTTGTTTGCTTGCCAGATCCAAAAACGGGTGGTGCCGTTGACTTTTATTTCCAGGTGTTTTGTGGCGAAGTTTTCCTGACTGGCCCATGGAATTGCCATGTCGACGGTAATACTTCCACCTGGAGGAACGACTACTCCGTGCCCACGACTGATAGGCCATTCAAGGTTTAAGAGTGAGATAGAATTGCTCGAATGATTTTCGAAACGTTTGATTGTTGTAGTTCCCATGTAGCTACTCCCGGACGAAGAGATTTCTGCTTCCGGAGGGTAGTGGCTTGATTCTTCAATTCATCACACCGGCGATTGGTGCCACGGATAATGCGGATCTGTGCAAATCGGATTTACACTGATCTGTCTCATCCGCGGCTTCCCAACTGACTAGAGCCGGATCTTGATGCCGCCGTTGATAACCCTGCCTTCTGTCGGCGCATAAATCTCAGCAAAGCTCGGCGTCTGGTGCGGTGGGAAGACGACCTGACTGAGACGTCCCTGGCGTATGTCGGTGATGTTTTCAAAGTTGATGAAGAGACTGTACTTGCCGAACATCTTTTCGCCGAAGATTCCAAACACCCAATACGGTTTGGTGCGGAAACGATTGGTCAAGAATTGGCTGCTCGTGTAGTACGCCTCGATGCCGGTCTTGAACTTCGCCTCTCTTTCGAAGAGCAAGGCCGAGTTGATACGGCTCTTTGGTGTGAGTGGCAGAGTCTGATTGCCGGACAAGTACTTCGCCTTCGCACTCGTGAACGTGTAACCCGCAAACAGTTTCACGATGTCGTACGATGCGCGCACATTCGTCTCAAACCCGCGGCTCGTAACCGGCTGGGCGGCGTTCACAAACCGAAATACACCAACTGCATCTTCCAGCAACACGAGCGGGTCTTTGATCTCCGTGTAGAAGAACATCTGATTCAACGAATACGAGAATTTTTCGCCAACACGGTTTCTGTAATTCACGTCCAGCGTCCCGCCGCGACTGCGCTCAGCTTTCAAGCTGTTCCCAATCGGCAGCACGTTCTGAAACAGCAAAGTCTCGGCTTCTTCTGTGAAGACGCTCGGCGCTTTATAACCAAGGCCCAGACTCAAACGGCTGCTCAGGCTATTCGTAAATCGATAAAGCGCCGACACACGCGGGAGGGGAAACGTTCCGTAGTCTCTCAGTCGATCGAGTCTAAAACCGGCTTCGATAAGGAACTTGTTCGTGATGTTGAAACTGTCCTGCGCGTAAGCGCCGAAAGTGGTTCGCGTTTCGTCGCGCGGGAGTAGACTGCGGCTCTCTCGAAACTGGTCATAGACTGCGTTGAGGCCGAAAACCAGCGCATGGTTGTTGACAGTCTTGAAGTAAGAAACGTCTGTGTACGAGTTAAACTGGCGTCCTTCGAAAAGGTAATTCGGGATCTCGATTTGGCGGTTGAAAAAAGCCAGACTCTGCTTCGCAACGAGGCGACTCCCATTCACAAACTCTTTTTCAAACTGCACCGTCGTGATGTTGCGCAGCGAGTGATTATGCTCGAAGTACTGGTGAACATTGTCGGCATGCCCGCGAATTACAAAAACATCGCCACCCTTGCGATTCTGGTAAGACGTGGTGTTGCTAACTATCAAACGAGTCTTCTCCGACAACGAGAAGAAAAGGCGCGGGCTCAAAGTGAATGAGGTTGTTTGCGGCAGTTCCGTAAAATCGTCGTCGTCAACGTCGTATTCCTTTTGATAGTTGATCGAACCTAAGAACGTATAACCAAAGCGCTCAAACTTTCGCGAATTAAACAGAGACGCGTCCGTGCCGAGAGCAGTGGTCTGATTAAAGATCATCGCGGTGACAGGTTTATCTTCGGGCTCTTTACTGATGAAGTTCACGACGCCGGCAATCGCGCCACCGCCGTAAAATGTCGCAGACGGTCCTTTGATGATTTCTACCTGCCTTAAATCGAGCGGAAGAATGTCGAGCAGGCTGATGCTGCCGGAGAATCCGCCAAACGCTGAAAAACCGTCTTTAAGAATCTGCGTGTATCTTCCGTCAAGTCCCTGAATGCGGACGCTCTGTGTGTTTGAAGTGGCCGAAGTTTGTTGCACTTTAATTCCGGTGCTCTCGTTGAGGACCATCGAGACGTTGGCCGGACGCATGTTGATCTTCTCCTCAACTTCTTCCTCGTCAATTGCTTCAACTCGGGTGGGCTCGTCGTCGATCTCGCGTCCGGTGCGTGTAGACGTGATGGTCACTTCGCCAACTTCGTTAGTGACTCGGATGAAGATCACGGTCTCAGTCTGGTCGGCCCGCGGAAAAGTAAACTTCAACTCTTTCGCTTCGTAGCCGGGAAAAAAGATCGTGATGATCTGCTCGCCGTCAGGAACGTTACTCAACTGAGCGACACCTTGAGCGTCGGTTGTTCCTGAAATACTCGAGTCTTTGATGGTCACCGTCGCGCCCGCGATCGGCTCTTTAGTATTGTCGTCTTTGATCGTGAGTTTGAACGTACTTTGCGCGAAGGAGATTTGCGCCGTAAACAAAATCACGACAAACAGAAGTAACTGCCTTTTCACTTTCATCTCTCCATTGAGAAGACCACAGCAAAGGACACGCACCTCGCGGCGGTGTCTTGTAATCTCGATTCAGAAAGTGAAAGTTGCTAAATGCGAAGGGTAGAGAGAAGTTCGAGCGGAGGACTGACAGCACGCAGAGCGCGGTGATGCCGGTCACTCGAGATGAGAGGATTCAAGTGATTTGGCTGGGTCGCGATCGCTGAGCCTGGTAGCGCCGCCTCCAGATTGATAACGAGCCTGGTCTGTTCGGGCGAGATCGCTTTCGGGAAGAAACTGAGCGGACACCCGTCGCAATCAGACGCGCCTCCGATCGAATTCATATCGACCGAGACAACGCGCTCCGTCGCGTTGTGGAAACTCTCACGCTCACAAAGCTCCACACAAGCCACCACAACCCACAACAACGACAGTGGCAAGAGCGTCGCCAATAATCTTTTGTGCGGTCCGGTCCCTAACATGGCCCGCCATTCTATCAAATGTGCCTATCCGCAACCCATCCGATTATTAATCTGTGTAATCTGTGGATAAGAGAATGATTACCTGGTCGTGGTTGTCGAGGTCGAGATGCAAGTTCGAGCCGAGCGGAGGGTGTGCGCGATTGAGATATGAGGCTAGCGGGGCGACGATTTGGGATTCGATGGTTCGTTGCAGGGGGCGGGCGCCGAGGCGGGAGTTGAAGCCCTGTCGTGCGAGATAATTTACGAGGTTCGGAGTCCAACTCAGTTTGATACCGCGTTTCTTCAAGCCTTCACGATTCGTAAGAGCGGCGAGTTCTTTCTCAACAATACGGCGGACACTCTCGCGATCAAGTGCGCGGAAACTCAAAACGGTGTCGATGCGATTGTAGAACTCCGGCCGAAAGAAGGTTTGCGCGGCGCGGTCGAAAGGCGCGTACGACGTGTCACTGCTGCCGAAACCAGGCTGGTCGCCTTTCGTTGAGCCGAGGTTCGAAGTCATCAGGATCAAAGCGCTCGAGAACCAGGTCGTCGAGCCAAAGCGATCGGTCAGCCGGCCCTCGTCGAAGATACTCAACAGAACGTCGAACACACCTTCATCCGCCTTTTCGATCTCATCCAACAGGACCACCGACAGTGGCTGGCGACGCATACGATTAATGAACTCGCTTGGCTCGCCCGTCGCCTTCGAGATCAAACGCTCGGCACTTCCTGCCAGCGAGTACTCACTCATGTCGAGCCGGACGAAGCGTTCCGAGAGCTCTGCTTCACCAAAGAAGAAGCGCGCGAGTGTGCGTGCCAGTTCTGTCTTGCCGACACCGGTTGGCCCAGTGAAGAGCAGCACACCCAACGGTCGTCCCGGATCATTCAACCCAGCCTTGAACGTGAGCACTGCGCTGGTCGCAGCGCGGCACGCTTCCGGTTGGCCAATCACTTCGGTCTCGAAGAATTCTCTGACGTCGTGTTCGTCGAGTGTTACCTCATCGCGCAGAAAGATCTCGGGCAAACCAGTGAGCTTCACAAACTCACCAATGACCATGTCCTTGCCGATTTCTTTCAACGACTTTGTCTTCGCAACTTCGTACAGACGCGCCGTGAAATTTACAGTCTTGCCCGGAAAACCTTCGTAAGGCAGAAAGCGCCGGAAGAGACCGCAAATGACAGCGCGGACCTCGGTGTCGATGCGAGCGGCGCTGTTGCGCTCGATGCCGGCGCAATAAGCCTTCAACGCCGCAAGAGCCTCGGCCTCGGTAAACGACGGAATATGAAGAATGCGAAAGTTACTCACCAATCCGGGAAGCAACCTGCGACACGCGTCGAGTTCCGCTGGCGTCGCCTCGCCGACAACTCGCAGCTCACCGCGTTCGATGAAGGGCAGTAGAAACGACGCGATACTGTCCGTTTCCGAAGTTCCGCCGGTCAGCAGCAAGTCCAACAGTTTTTCAACCACGAGCACGCCATCGATACGTGCGAGCTCTTCAACGATCAGCTCGCAACGTTCTTGCCATTGGCCCAGGTATTTCATTCCCGCGATGAGCCGGCCCGCACTCGTCACCCAAAACTTGTGCGACGAACTTCCGGACGCATCACTCTCGTCGGATTCCTTCGCGAGTTCGCGTTCGAGATTACGCACGCTATCGACGAGCACCGAAGTCTTACCGACACCTGTGTCGCCGACAAGCAGCACATTCGCACGCTCGCTGCTGAGCAGCTGCGTCAACTCAGCAACCTTGCGCTCGCGCGTGTGCGCACCTGAGAAACTGACACGCATCGCATCCGAACCGAGTGGATCTGCCACCACTCGCAGATGCTTCAACTCAGGAACATCCGGCTTAGAGATGAGCCGTCGCTTCGCATCTGTAACAACGATTTCTTCGAGGTGAAGACTCTTCGCAGGCAGGTAACGCGAAAGTTGCTGCGGCGTGTGATTCTTGAGCGACTCCTGAACGTAAGTGGTCACAAGCCCGCGCAAAGCTTTCGACTCGTAGTAGTAAAACTGAATACCGAGAATTGGCAGCGCGCAGACGAGCATGCCGCTCTCCTGTCGACCGTGAACACAAGCCACACGCAGCGAGACCGATTCATCACACGGATAGACGCGCGCCTTGACGCGGTATTCGGGACGCACGTCGACACGGAGTTCCAACAACTGCGGTTCGCGAAAGTCCGGCACGCTGCGATACGGTTCGCGCTCAAAGGACCAGAGAAGATACTCCTTGAGTTGTAGCAGCACTTCGCGCACCGAACCGCCAATGCCGACGAGTGGAGTTACTGCGTCCTGCTCATCGTCCAGCAGCCGCCCGGTGTAGCAGCCTGAGAAATCTTCCGAAACCAGCACTGGGAAACGATGCGTTGCCATGTCACACAGTCCTTGCCACGATCGTGTTCAACTCACGCGGTGGTGGAAGCGCCGAAAGAATAAAAGCGCGAAGCTCTGCTTTGGTCAGCGGGCCACGAGCCAGCAAACGAGAGCGGACGTCGAACGTCGCGCCAGGATCGGAATAGATCCGCAACACAGGCGGCAAGCCGTCATTGCTGACTGAGCCGATTCCCGTGTGCGAACTGACGACGAGCGGCGCGTAACCTTCATCGGCGGAAACGAATAGATGTGTGCCGGATTCGAGCGGAGCAAGCACGCTCGCCAAAGGTCCATTGAGAGTCAACGATTCGAAATGGCCGTGTGGTCCAACCGTTTCTCGTAACCGAGCAGTCTGCGAGCTGTCGGGCAAAGACGAAGTACAACCGAATTCTCGCTCGAATAACGATCGATACAGATCGCGAAGCCGAATACAGGCGGCACGCCCACGCTCATCGAGTGACGCGATCGTCAACCACGTTTTCTCTGCGCTTCGTTCAACTGGAATCATGGCGCTGATAGCGTCGAGCAGTGACGCTTCGCGGATGAGATCCTGCAAGTAATCGCCAACGTGTTCGCCGTAAGGGATGCTCGTCGAAGCGCAATCTTGTAGGAAGCGATACAGATTCTGTCCGAGCATCGCGTCGTCGATTACGGGAGTCGTATCGAACTTCGCCAACTGACGTTTACTCTTGCCACTCACCGCCGGAACTGCGCGACCAGAAGGACGTGTGCCGCCACGCCCTGTCGCTTCTCGTGCGAGCCGGTCGTCGGCGCGGTCAAGCATGCGCGAAACACGGCGAGTTTGTTCGCGCACAAAGAAATGTTGGAGCTGTTTCGCCGCGTCGGTCGATTTGCTATCGCCGATGATGATTTCGCCGGCAGGACGCAAGCCTTCAGTCTCCATCTCGATTCGCAGCAGACTGTCTTCGATACGGTCCATCAACTCGTTGGTGTCATCAAGCGGAGCGCTCATTAACGGCGCCTTGTCCGTATCGGCAAGCGTCATTTGCGAAACATCCACGCGGATCGTGCCTTCGCTGGCGCGCAAAAAAATGATCACCGGTTGATCCGGCGTTGTAGCACAAAGTCGCGCTGCTATTGGCGCGGTTACCTGTCGCTCGAGCGTGCGTTTCATCGCACGGGCGCCAAGTTGTGGATGGTAACCCGCATCTGCAAGAACATTCAGGGCCTCAGTTTCGATGACGAGCTTGACACCACGACGCAGCAAACCTTCGCGTTTGAACACATCCTGAATCAAGCGGCTGGCGATATCACGCACGTCTTCACGACGCAGGCGTTCGAACGGCACCACGCGTGTGAGTCGATTGAAAAATTCCGGTTTGAAGAATTTTTCCGCAGCCTGCCGGTAGACGGAGGCGTCGCTGTGGTTCGTTTGGCGAAACCCGAGCTCGGTCGAGGCTTCGTGGGCGCCGAGGTTTGAGGTGAGAATGATGATCGTGTTCGTGAAATCGACAGTTTGCCCGCGTGCGTCGGTGAGACGCCCGTCGCCCATCACGCCCAGCAGCAGATCGAAAAACGCCGGATGTGCTTTCTCGATCTCATCAAACAACACGACGGCAAATGGCTCGCGACGCACCGCGCTCGTCAGCAATCCCTCTGGTGCGTCGAATGTGCCGACCAGGCGCGCCACCGCCGCGTAGCTCGCACACTCGTTCATATCAAATCGTTGCAAACGATCGACGCCAAACAAATACTTAGCGAGCGACTTTGCACATTGTGTTTTGCCGACGCCGGTCGGCCCAAGGAAAAGGAACGAAGCGATTGGTCGCACCGGATCGTTGAGCCGGGCTTTCGCAATCGTCACTGCGTCCGCACACGCTGCGACTGCTGCCGGCTGTCCGACGATTTCGCGGCGTAAAGCTTCGACTACTTCCTCGTGACTCAGTGCGACGCGATCGTCAAGGAAGCGCACATTCAAACCACTGCGATCGGAAAACTCCGAAAGCACATCGTCGCGAGCAATATCCGACTCTTTGTGCTTCGTTGCCAAAGTCTGTAACAACGTCGCCGCTTTGCCCGGAAACGCAGCGTCAGACATGTAACGGCGCGTCAGATCGATCACGGTAGGCAGCACTTCCGGATGAAAATGACAGCGACGTTGTTGTTCCAGCACGCGGCGGTAGCCAATCAATGTCAGCAGGTTTTCGTTCTCGGTCGGCTCTTTGATTGGTAGAACTTTGAAAAGATCGACGAAGCTGCGATCGAGCTCCTGCAGCATGCGCAGGGCTTCGGGAGTCGTTTCGGCAACGACGCGAACGTCGCGTCTTTCGATGAACGGCTTGAGCACGTCTGCGACGCTGAGGGTCGATGAGCTCGTGCGGCCCGCTGAGAAGAGTCCGACTAGATCGTCGAAGTACAACGTGTGATGCTTGCGTTTGGCTTCCTTGAGAATCGCGAGCAGCCGCGCTTCCCACTGACCGAGGTAAGACATTCCGGAGATTAGCCGCTGCGGCGAGATTAACCACACGTCGCCCGCTAGGTCGGCAACGCTTCCGCTTGAACCGACGTGCATTGTTGCTTCTGATACGCGTCTTCGGTCCATGCGTCGTCGCACAAACTCGTGGATGACCGCTGATTTACCGACCAGACGTTTGCCGGTCACAACTACTGGTTGGTTATCACTACCGCCGAGCAGGCGCGTGAGTTCCGTCACTTCCGCTTCTCGATTAGACGCGCGTGCGAGTTCGTCGGGATAGAGTGAATTGAGTGAACGTCCCACTCGCTCCAACTCGCCGGCGCCATCGGAAGTGTCGGTCGAGCCAAGGAGGGCGAAGATGTTGTCGGCGGGTGGTATGTAAACGCTAGGCACATCGATCGAGAGTTCGATCGATGTGATCCATGCTTTACCTTTGATGCTGGCAGTATCTGGAGCTACAGCCGCGCCGAAATTACGCTCGAGTAATTTGTAATGTTCGGTCAGGACTTCATGAGCGCGCTGCTCGAGTGTTTCACCACGGGAAACTTCGAACCACAAGACGGGTATGCTTGGCGTCCACGCGAAGCGGCGGCCAAAAGCCGAAATCGTGACGAACAGGTGACGCACGGGAAAGCGACGGTTTCCGAGAACAAGATCGAATCTCAACATCCGATCTTCCAACGAAGGATAAAAGGCATACGCTGCAAACTCTTCGTGACGAGCAGTGCGCGCAAGCTGCGTCAACTCGCGGCGCAACTCGCGCGCAAGACGTGCCATGCCGCGCTGGATGCTTTCGTCCTGTTCGCGCGGATAGTCGACGAAGAGTGGCCGCAGCGTGATGCGACGCGCGCTTGTCTCGCCTGCGGCCTGCTCTTCAGCGTAAATGGGAACGTTGATGTTCACTCGACAATTTATCTAACAGTTTCAATCGCCACTTGGACCAGCAATCGTACTTGGACGGGGTCAGTACCGCCCGCGGTAGCGGGTGGGTCACCTCGAATATCAATAACCTAAGAGATATCACATGCTAATCGCCTACCCATCCGCTACCGCGGACGGTACTGACCCCGTCCAAGCAGGAATCCTGTACTGCGAGTGACCCCCTCCAAGTACGGTCTCGGCCTTTCTTAAGGCGAGCTTCATTCAACTATCAGTTTCTCTGCGGTACGCTTGTATTGCATCTCGACCAGATCCTTGAGCTGTGCCGCGAGTCTGCGGATTGCGTCGAAGGAATTTGCCTGCCAGGCTCTGCGTTCATCGAGTACTCGATCTTCAATGAAGCCTTCGGAGCGATGGTACACACGGCGGCGTTCACCGTGATTGCCCGGATTGATGGAAGCGCGGCGCGTAAGCGATGAAGGTGCTTTGTACTCCTGAAAGCCGACCTCACTGGTTTCAATCAATAGATTGTGCACATCTCTAACTTCGGCGAAGGCGTGCAGCCCGTGTTCGCCTTCGTAGGTTGCGTACGCGCTTTGGCCCCCAAGGCCAAGAACGATTCCAGTGATACCTTCAGAAGCAGTTGCAAAGAACGCCTCCGGTGCCGGCGCTTCCATGCGCGTTACCTTGCGGCCAAACATTTCAAAGATCTTCCCCGCAGGGGTTTCGACGTCAGGGTCCTGAAGGCCAAGCAGCTCAAGTATCTTCTCACCACCGGTTTTTTCATTCAGCGTCGATTTCTCAGGAGGCCGTTTTTGTTTCTTAAGAGTGTTTGCTTCTTCCTCGATTAATTCCAGCGGTATGTTTGCGGTGTAGTAACCGATCTTGACGTCCATCGATGCTGAGCGAGCAGCAAGGAAATAACCATGTGCCAGGTCAAAGAGTGAGCGCCGATTCTCACTGTAAATCGCGAGCGTGATCCGATTGGGATGAATGTAACGCATGTCCAGCAACTGGCAGAGCAGATGGTGGAGGTCGGTTCCTAGTTGCGCCGCGACCGAAGCTGAATCGTGCAGCGGTTCTGCAGCGCCGTAGAGAACAAGCAACGCCTCGTCCTCAGCGGCGGCTGTTGCTTCTTCAAGCCGCTTAAGCTCGCCGGCAATTCTTTGATACTCAGGCAATCGCGCTAGCGCGCCGGCTTCCCACGGAAACTGTTTGCTGTACTGTTTGCCGGCATCACGTCGACTCACTTTTGCGCGACGAGCCGCTTTTGCGATGCGCTTCTCGATTTGTATCAGTCGCCAAATTGTGTTGTTGAGCTCGATCGCCGCCGGGCTGCGACTCAGACGTTGTACGCGACGTCGAAGATCGGCGATTTGGCTTACTCGCGCTGCCTGAGACTCATCGTAAACAACTAGTTGCTTTGTAGTTTCCTCGGCAAGATCGACTCGCAGATGCGTACCTTCAATGCGGACGTTGGCGAGCAGTCGCTCGGCTTTCCTGGTTGGCGGACGAGAATTCAGTTGCTTCGAAAGCGGTAAGAGCAACTCACGCTCAACTAAACGCTTCAATGGCCGCGCGCCATAGTGGCTGTCGTAGCCGCGACGCGCGAGACTTTCGACGGCTGTCCGCTCAACGCGTAACGTGACGCCGCGCAAGCGAATGCCATCGCGTTGCTCGATCATCTTTAACTCGCGCTCGGCGATGCGCTCAACCGTATCGCGAGCGAGCGGAAGGAACGGCATGATGTGATCGATGCGGTTAAGAATTTCCGGACGCAAGAAGTCCTGGACGGCTTGTGTGAAGTGCTTCTGCGCCGCGAGAAAATGTTTCTGCTCAGCTTCCGGATCATCAGGCGCATGACGCGACCGAAAGCCGAGACGCGAGCGTCGAAAGCGCTCGGCGCCGAGGTTTGAAGTCATGATGATGATGGAATTGGAAAAGTCTGCGAGCCGCCCACGCCCGTCAGTCAAGCGACCCTCGCCGAGTGTTTGCAACAACAGATCGAAGAACGAGTGATGCGCCTTTTCAAACTCGTCGAAAAGAACAACGGAAAAAGGCTGCTCGCGAATGCGTGCGGTTAACGTGCCTTCGCCGCCAGTTGCACCTCCGGCCAGTCGCGTCACTGCCAACGGATCCGCATACTCACTCATATCGAAGCGCGCCATTCTTCCCTCGTCGCCGAAGAAGAACCGGGCCAGCGATTTCGCCATTTCCGTTTTGCCGACACCTGTTGGACCAGCGAAAAGCAGTGAGGCGATGGGATGGCGCGGACGAGTCAGACCAGCCTTAACCGTCGCTAACAGATCGACGATCAGCGCGACGGCTTTCTCCTGGCCGATCACACGTTCTGCAAACCAGCGGTATGTCTGTTGACTGTCGTATGACGTCGCATCGTCGAGCAGGAATAGCGGCAGTCCTGTTTCTTTCGCGAAAGCTTCCGTCACTTCTTTCGCACCGAATGGTGGCGGCTGTGTAAAGGCAGTGGCGCGATCCTGAAGCAACCCACGCATGAAGCGTAATGGGCGGCCTGGGTAAGCCGAGTAACCTGCGTAGCGCCGGTGCAAGCGATCGAGCGTATCGAGTCCTTCAGCCGTTATCGGTGGAATGATTGGCTGCGGTTGACGAACTTGTCGCCGCCACTCTTTGCGGTTGGTGATCGCGATTTCGTATGCGTGATTTTCAACGACTTGCTTGAGAATTTTGCGGCCGGCTTCGATCGATGGCTCGTCAACAGTGACTTGAACAAACGCTTTCAGCAGAGCGGGATCTTCGTGTTCGATGAGCGGTAGTTGCTCGAGCGTGCATTCGACGACGGCGAGGGCCTGGCTGCGCATGAATCGCTGGCGAAAGAAACTTGCGAGCCCCTGCGCGTTATGTTCGTGTTTTCCGGTATCCATCAACTCGACGAGATTGCCGAAGTGGACCACTGCATTCGTCATCTCGGCTTCGCGCCACAGTGCATCGCAGCGTTCCTGCCACATACCGAAGCCACTCATGCCGGCGACCAGACGCGAGCCACTCGTGGCCCAGAACGGAGTTGAGCCGAGGCTCAGATCTGCACGCCGCCGCACGAACTCATGGAAAACTGCTGTTTTCCCGACGCCTGCTTTGCCTACCAGGAGCACACTGCGTCCGGATTTGCCGGTCAGAGCTTCGGCAAGTCTTGCGACGGTGTCGTCCACTTCGTAAGCGGGCGGGAATTTCTGTTTAGTCAGATCGTGGGCCGACTGCTCGAGGGCTGACGATTTTTTCTCTTCGGGCCGACCCGAACTGAGCGCGATCTGTTTCGGAGTGCGAATCGATGCCATCGAACGAACGCGTGCGACGCTGAGTCCGCGGGTGCGTTCCAGCATCATCAATTGCAGAAGATTGGTGGTCGCGCGGCGTCGCATCAGCTCGGCACGAACGTGATTCTCCAGCATCGAAGCGCCGGCAGCGAGTTCGTCGAGTTTGTTGCTTATGACCTCGATGCCGAGCGCGGGGATGAATGCGATGTGAGCATGTTCTCCGTGACTCCAGCGCATGACGTCGAGACGTAGATCGATCGGGTGTTGCCAGTTCAAACCCCTCGCCGGTGGATCGAGTTGCAGATTGAGTTCGAAGGTTTCGATTGCCTCAGGAAGTGTTCGTCTGAAAAGTAGATTCGGACTTTGCTCTTCTAACGCCCGAATGCAGTTCCTGATGATCGCGCGCTTCAATCTCTCCGGATCGTCTCCGTAGCGCGACACTTCGGGGAAGAAGAGTGCTTCGGCAATATGCGCATCGTCATTTAAGGTGCGCTGGATGATCGCAAACTCGATCTCAAAAGGAGGCATAGGCGTTTATCCACAGATTACACAGATTACACGACTCATTTTATAAAATCTGTGTAATCTGTGGATGAGTGACTTTCCAATTTTCTTTTCTGATTCACGCATTTCTATTATTCTAAGACTGCTCCAACATCTCTGCGGTCGATACAAAGTAAAAATGCAACTCACACCGCGCTCGGGACGAGCTGCTCTTGTCGTAGCGCACCCAAGTCACGAATTACGAATACATGGATGGTTGGAACAAACTCGCCCATACGTCTGTGTTTTGACAGACGGCGGTGGGCGCGAGGACGAACCGCGACTTTCGAGAACACCCGAGGTACTCGATCGCACCGGTGCAACCCTGGGCACGATTTACGGTCGACTCTCCGATCTCGAAGTTTACGCCGCCATACTAAACGGTGACTCCGAACTATTCGCAGCGCTCGTCGAAGAGTTGTGCGACGCGTTTGTCGCAGAGCGGATTGACTACGTAGTCGGCGATGCTGCTGAAGGTTACAGTGTGGCCCACGACATCTGTCGCACGATGATCGGCGCTGCCGTCGATCTCGCTGAGTATAGACTTGGCCACACGATTGCGAACTTCGACTTTCCGGTCGTCGGACGGCCGGAGGAATCAAAGGACGACGACGCCGTCACAATACACCTCGACGACGACGCATTCGCAAGAAAGATTAAGGCCGCACTTGCTTACTCGCCAAAGCTTGCTCGAGACGTCGAGGCCGCGCTCGGCGGCGAGCCATTTCAGGGCGTGCGCCGGTTTTCAGAGCCACAGCTTGCCGGTGAAGTTGACGTCGAGGTGAGCACAGCGCTTCTCGACGCACTCGAACCACATCCCAAACTCAGAGCGAAACTCCGGGACATAATCGAGGGCGTGCCATTGGATGCGTTTCGCGTTGAGTGTCTTCGACCCGTTGCCAACGACTCGGGTGACTATTGGCCCAGCAGTGAGCCTCTGTTTTATGAACTCTACGGCGAGAAGCTCGTTGCTGCTGGTCGTTATGACAAAGTAATTCGCTACCGCGAGCACATGCTTCCGTTGGCTCGCGCGATTCGGGCAACAACCGAAAGAGAAGAACTTTGCGCGCGCTACGCGTCTTAATCACGAACCACTTCCTGCGCGGCCGAACCGGTTCAGAACTTTACGTCTGTGAGTTGGCCACGAGCCTGCTTCAGCGCGGATACACGCCGATTGTTTACAGTCCTCAGCTTGGACCAACCGCACTCGAACTGCGAGAGACGACTGTGCCCGTGGTCGATAATCTCGATGCGATTGCGTCTCCACCCGATCTAATTCACGGTCAGCATCACGTCGAAACGATGGCGGCGTTGCTTCGTTTTCCCAACACGCCTGCGGTTTTCTTTTGTCATGGCTGGTTGCCGTGGGAAGAGACGCCGCCAAAGCATCCGCGCATTCTGCATTACGTTGCCGTCGACGACACTTGTCGCGATCGGTTGTTGTGGGAACACGCTGCGCCTGAAGAACGCGTTTCAGTGATACTCAACTCGGTGGAAACAGAACAGTTTCTTCCGCGGTCACCGCTTCCGGACAAGCCGGCGCGAGCACTTGTCTTCAGCAATGGTGCGAGTGAGTCGACACACATCGTCGCGGTGCGTGAAGCATGTTTGAGAACTCAATTAACGCTCGACGTAATTGGGGCGGACTCAGGCAATATCGCGATGCGACCTCAGGATCTGCTGGGGCAGTACGACATTGTTTTTGCCAAGGCGCGCTGTGCGCTCGAAGCGCTGGCAGTCGGTTCGGCTGTTGTACTTTGCGATACGGTTGGCGTTGGCCCGATGGTTACCACGAGCGAGATGGACCAGCTTAGGCGTTTGAATTTTGGCGTCCGTGCGTTGCGCGGCGACGTGGATCCGGATGTGTTGGAACGAGAGATCGCGCGCTACGATCCGAGCGATGCGGCAGAAGTGACGCGACGTATCCGCGCCGGCGCCGGACGCGAGCAGGCGATGGATCAGATCGTAGCGTTGTACTGGGACGTGGTCCGCGAGTTTGAAACGACTCAGCGAGATCTCGATGCTGAAGCACGCGCGGAGGCGACGTATCTACAACAACTCGCAATCCATCTCGAAAACCAACGCAATACTCTGCTGAACTCGCAGACATTTCGCCTCCGCCAGCGACTACTTAATCTGCCCGTCGCCGGCGCACTCCTGCGCTCGCTCGTCCGCAAGCTCTAATAATCTGTGTAATCTGTGGATAATTCTCACAAGTCTGCCAGCTTCCAAAGCCCGAGCGTCTTCCCGAAGAACTGCGCTTGCTCGTCCGGTGTCTTCTCATCGATTTGCCGAATTGGTGGTGGGAAGTTGAAGGGTGGCAACAGGAGATTGAGGTGACGGAAGTCTCCGGTGCGAATGTCCTCGTTCTGCCGCCAGTCTGGATACGTGTTTGTCAGAAGGTAAGTAGCTCCGCTCCGCTTGAAGTTCACGATCGCCGAAGCGATGTGCCGGTAAGAGAAGTGAATAAAACAATCGCGACAGAGAATCACATCGGCGCGCGGAAGTTTGTCTCGAATCAAATCAAGCAATAAGAACTGCGTTCGCTCGTTTCCATAGAGGCTTTGATTGTGATTGATGAGATCGGGAATGATATCGACGCCAACGTATTGCTCGAGCCCGTGAGACGTATCTTTCATCCAGTTGAAATCGCCACAGGGCGCGTCGAGCATCGATCGCGCACCAATCTCCTGCAGCAGACCGGGCAACTCGTTTCTGAGTTTTGCTGTTCGTGTAAGGTTCGATCCCGGTCCTGACCGCGATTCTTCATCGCCCCAACGATTCTCCGTGTAGAACGGTGCAAACGTCGCCTCCATATGCTTGCGCGGAGTAAGCACGCTCTGGACGAAGCTTCTGAGCTTGTGCGGTATTGAAATGAGGGACATAACGACTGCAATATATGACAAAACTCATCCGATGGTGTCAGTATTCGACCATCATGGCGTCATGGTAATACAGCAACTGATTTCTCAACTTATCTAATTGGCATCATCAGCGCGACTCCTAACTATCCGGAGATTACTCGCATGAACTACCAAAAGATATTCTCACTCGTCCTCAGTCTTATCGTTGCACTCTCCGTGCTGTGCACGAACGCGCGGGCGCAGAATCAAACTGCGACCGCGGAAGACGCGCGCATCGCGAAGCTTGCCGGTCTGGCGAAGGTTTGGGGGACGATCAAGTACTTCCATCCGTATCTGGCCCAGCGCGAGATTGATTGGGACAAGGCGCTGATCGACACGATACCAAAGGTCAACGCTGCAAAGACGCCGCAGGAGTATCAGTCTGCCCTGAATCAGATGCTCGCAGTTCTCGATGACAAGAGCACTCGCGCAGAGATCGTCGCAGACAATAAACCAGTCGCGTCTGCAGTATCGACATCATCAAAACCGGTGCGAACTGAATTTGGTGTTCTCACCATCGACGCTGTTCAGGTAGCTCAGGCAGTTGCAAAAGACGTCTCAACGCTCAATGGATTTGTCGCTAACATCAGCAAGTCGTCCGCAACCGCAAAGAGCGTGATCGTCGACGCGCGCGCCGCCAGAAAACTGGATGAGCTCGAGGCATATTACTTCGATGTCTTCATACGCCAAACGCTTCAGACCATACTTGATAAATCCGTGGTGCTTGGCTCAACACGTTATCGCATGCATAACGGTTACGCGACGCAAACCGGTGGTGGTTACAATTCCTACTACTCAGCCGTTGTCATCTCAGCGCCGCAGACCATCGCCGGACGAAGCAGCACCAAACCGCCTCCATTGGCTTTTATCATCAACGAACACTCGCCCGCGTTTGCCGACATTCTGAGTGGCATGCAGTCAACGGGATACGCGTTGATCGTTCAGGAAGGCGGAGCGCCGGCGGTGGAGACGTTCGCGATCTCGCTGCCCGACGGCGTCAAAGTCGAGATGCGCACTACTGAACTGGTCAATCCTGATGGTTCAATCGAGCTGCAGCCTGACGTGTCGGTCGCTAGCGGAGCGACTGAGCAAGCGTTAAAAGCGCTAACGGAAAATCGCATCGCTCAAAAACCAACCCGCGACGCCGGCCCGCGAAAAACGAAAACAACCGAGAAGGACGAGCCATACGCGGACATGGTTTTTCCAAATGTCGAATACCGGCTGCTGGCGTTGTTTCGTTACTGGAACGTGGTCAACAATTTCTTTCCGTACAAACACCTCATCGGCAATTCATGGAACACCGTTCTGGCGCGCTACATTCCCAAGTTTGAAGCCAACAAAGACGCGACTGACTACCAACTGACTGTGCGCGAGCTGGTTACTGAAATGCACGATTCACACGGCGTGCTTCGCAACGCGAATGCTGCGAGTGAAAAACTCGGCACGTTCCTGCCGCCCGTCGTCGCCGGATATCGCGAAGGCCAGTCGGTGATCACGAAGCTGTTGGACGACAAGCTGCCGGTCAAAGTTGGCGATGTAATCCTCGCCGTGGATAACGACCCCGTCGAGAAGAAGCGCGAGTTTCTGGCGCGTTATACGGCCGCGTCAACAGAGCAATGGTTGCTGCGGAATGTGAATGCGCGTTTGCTCTTTGGCCCGAAAGATAGTGTAGCGAAGCTTAAAGTGCGTGGGCCATCGGGAGAAGTCCGCGACGTCGAGCTCGTTCGTTCACTGTCTTTTACCGATCCGAGACTGATGGGCATTTTCAAACGAACGACGCCGGTCATGCAGGTGCTGCCGAGCGGCTTCGGTTATGTCGATCTGGATCGTTTGCAGGTTGCCGAAATCGATAAGATGTTCGAGACGATCAAAGGCACACCCGCGCTAATTCTCGACATGCGTGGCTATCCAAACGGCACTGCCTGGTCCATCGCGCCGCGTTTGACTGACAAGGGGAATGTCGTGGCGGCGTTGTTCTCGAGGCCGATTCTCGAAGCGACGAGTCTTACAGACACCGAGCTCGCCGAATCGCCGAGCTACTCCTTTTCGCAAAGACTTCCTGACGGACCGGGCGATGTGTACAGAGGCAAAGTCGTCGTGCTGATAAACGAAGACGCCATCAGCCAGGCCGAACATAGCTGCATGATGTTTGAGGCTGCGACTGACGTCACGTTTATCGGTACTCCGACCGCGGGCGCAAACGGCGACATCACTTACATGGTCCTGCCGGGAAACTTGACGATCAGTTTCAGCGGCCACAACGTGCGACACGCCGATGGCCGGCAGTTGCAGCGTGTCGGAATCCAACCAACGATCAAAGTAACTCCCACGATCCGCGGCCTAATCGACGGTCGTGACGAGATCCTCGAAGAAGCCGTCCGGTTCCTCCAGAGTAGCCACAAAAAGGCACCATAAACACAAAACAGGAAAACCATTCTCGGTGCTTTTGTGCCTTTTGTGGCTAATTCTATCCGAAGTGCAGAAACCAGAAGAGGCTGATCACGAGAACTGCCAGAAACGAGTGCGACAGTATATTTCGCAGTAGAATCGGACGGCTTCGTCCATCACGCGCAAGCTCCCAAAACTCGAATCCTCGTTCACGTAACAACTCCCTCCAGGGCAGCTCGACGAAACGCGTTGGCGCCGCGAGTCGTACTCGCACAAGTTTAGGTCGCAAGAGTTTCCGATTCTGTGCCGCGATGCGTGCGGTAAATCCCACTCCAAAGACGAGAAAGATAAACGTGATCCAGCGACGTACCTTCTCGTAGAAGACCCACGCGCGATTGAGTAAAGGCTCGAACGCCATTCTGATTCTCGCAAATCGAGAAGGCCGGGGTGCAGGTTTGGGCGGCGCCGCCCAGCCTGGTCCATCATTCACGGTGCGTGTCGAAGCTTGCCAGCCGTAAGTTCCGCGTGGCAGTTGATAACTCGGATAAGCAGCTTTCACGTCGTTGTAAGTCACCATCCGTTGGCCGGCATGAAGACCGGCGCCGTAAATATCGCGCCAGTATGGATTGAAGTTAGACAAACGCTCATGACAGACCGCCGCTGTGTACAAGGCGTCGCGAGCGGCACGCGTCTGCGGATATAACTCGACGATCTTGAGATAGATCTTCAGGGCCCGCGCGAGCGTATCGTGTTCCTCCATGTAGGCTAAAAGCCGTTCCGGCTCATTTGGTGCGCGATACCTGCCATCGAGAGCGAAATTCGAGAGATCCCAGTAGCGTTCACCGTTCCACATCACAGGGTTGTAAAACAGCAAACTGCTCGCGTCGTACTGATAACTGGCGAGTTGGTACATCGCTTCCGCGGTTGCTTCATTGTCAGTCGCGCGAGTGACGTTTTGCTCCAGCCGCTCGAGATCATTCGCGGTTTGAATATCGAGCATTAACAGTTGATGCGTAACGAGGGGCCGGTTGTCATAATTTGTGTGTGGTCGCTTTGGATCGGCGCACTCGTCACTATCACCCAGACAACCGAAGACTGTGGAATCCGGATTTGCGGCGGCATTTACTTTGGCAAACGTCTCTCGCGCATCGTTCCAGAGATTTGCACGAAGGTAACGAACGCCGAGTGAGTAGGTGAGATCGTTTTTCTCGGACAGGTTGGGATGGCGGTCGATGAAGTGAGCTAGTTGCTCGGTCGTCATCAACGTATCGACAAAGTAGGCAACATCAACCGTGTAATTCAGCTTAAGGTATTGTTCGAGTGCGGCGTCGATGTCGCCCGAGTCTTCAGCCACCATCGCCAGCAAACGCCGCGCGCCGGCGGTCAACTCATAATCAGGATAATCGCGTATCAGTGTTTCGAGATTTTTGCGCGCCGGGGCAAAGTGCTGAAGGCGATGTTCTGCAACGCCGATGGTCCAGAGCGCTTGTGCTCGTTCGTTGCTGGGTAGACCGCTTTGCAACGCGCGTTTTGCAAAGCGCACGGCGTCGTCGTTCTTGCCAATCTCCACGCTTGCTTCCGCCGCTCGCAAGGCAAACGTGCCACCAACTGACAGGTTCGGATAACGGTTCATTAATCGACTACTGAACGCCAGCACCCGTTCGAGTGTCTTTCGTCCAACTTGATTGCGCTTCTCCTGCCAGGCCTGGACTTTCTGGTTCTTCAGCCGGCTCGTCGCCGCAGCATCGTAGTTTCCTTCCGCATCGTCCACCGTCTCCCAGTCCGGATAGGGATCGCCGCCCGGATCGATCGAATAGTTGTAGATAGTGTGATACGCATAAGTGAGTGCGACCTGCGGTTCATTCGCCAGTTGTGCTTCAACACGCGCGAGTTGGTCGTCGGTGGCGTGGTGGCGGACCATTTCAAGTGAAAGAACCGCTTCAAGCTGCGCGGCCTGATCATTCCGATCGCTGAGCATGCGGTAATACTCAATGAGGGCTGCGGCGCGGTCGCCTTTGCGTAGCATGAGATAGGCGATCCAGCCTCTGGCATCGTTGAAATAACGCCCTTGCGGGTACTCCGACATGACGCGTTTGAAACCGGCGAGTGCAGCACGCCACTCGTCGTCAATGATCACCTCATCGCGCTTTTCGTTTTTGTCCTCGTATTCGTGAAGATGTGCTTCATCGCCGCTGGTCGGCGTGTAAGCAAGACTGGTTTTCATGGTCGCGAGTGCAGTCATGAAGAGTGCCGCCTGGCGCTTTTCACTGCGTGGATACTTGCGCACAATGGCGTCGAAGGCCTTAATCGCGCCGTCAAAATCGCTTTCACGATAAAGTTTGGCTGCTCTCAAGTAGGCGATATTGTCTTTGAGATTGATGTCGGATGCGGCTGGAGCGAGCGCCTGTTTAACTTCTTCGGCTGGTCTGTCTTGATCCTGAAGCGTGCGCGCAGTCATGTATGCTTCGACGTTCGCGAATGGCGAACCCTGTTTCAGCGCGGTTAGCGCGTCGAGTTTGTCTGTTCCGGCGCTGGTTTTTAGATCCGGATTGTCGGGATTGAACCAAACGTCGTCAGTCAGGTTGTTGCGCTTCAAATAGTCGAGCAATCGATTGCGTTCTGCTACCAGTTTGTCGGTCTTTTCCTCGGACTCATTTGTCTCGGCCGGCAACGGCGGCAAACGGCCCATCTCGTTATAGTCGAGGTGATCGTTGAAACGTACTGAGTCGGGTGTTCCGATCCAAACACAACCTAGCGCAGTCGCGGCGAGCGCGGCCATGAACACAATCAGATGAATAGCGTTGCGGGTAGGAAATCTAAAATTCATTTACTCACTCCAGCTTCGATCCGGATTTCGCTCCTGGCTGAATATGACTGCTCTGTGTCCGTTTGCATTCCGACTGACACTCTTGTCGTTGGCGGCGGCTCGCGGTTAAGCAGTAGCGTTGTGGTAAGAGCTTGTCCGGGCGCAAGGAACTGAACGCTTACACGCAGCACGTCCGCGCGCCGTTCGCTGCACGGCTGTGGACCATTGACAGAGCTGCACAGCGGTTGAATCGATATTCCAGGTTGCGGGGTGATCGCTTCGAAGCTTCCGGGTGCCACTGACAAATCCACTTTCAACGAGCCGATGATTGGACTGGCGGTGCCGTCGTTCCTGCACTCAAGCACAAGCTCGTGTTGCGTATCTCGTTTCAGGCGAACGTCGATCGCGGCGTGGGAATCGCGGTCGTTTAGTGCCGCAGTCATTTGCTCGATGGTCAGTGTGGCGGGGTCGTCGCCGATTGGCAGTCGAAAGACACAGATTCCCAGCAGTCGCTTGCCTGCCAGTTTGCGAGTGATTCGCGCTGCACTCCGCAAAGTCTCCGAACTCGGCAAATCGACGACGAGCACATCGCCGGCGCGCACGTTGAGACCATCGGTAACGCCGGCTGCCCTTGCACGAAACACATAGCGACGTTCGGCTGATCCCATCGACTCCTGCGAGGTCAACTCCAGATTCGGATCGGACGCGATAAGTGCGGGATTCATGTCGCCCCGCAAGCTGATGAGCGAGCCGGAAGTGTTGTAAACCTGGGTCACACTGTAGGCTGCGAGACCAGCGTAGAAAGGTTTGTCGAGTTGACGAGCTTTGTTAACGAAGTAAGTAATGCTTTCCGGAGAAGAGATCGGAACCGTCTGGCCGAAGCGTGTTGGAATTTCGCCACCGTAAAACTGTGGCACCCAGAAGTCGACGTTCTCAAGCACGCGAGCTAACGCCGGTGCTTCCATCCAGGTCGGGAGGCCGGTGATCGATAGTTCGGTTCCGGATGGAAGTTCTTTGCGAAGTGCAATCAGTGTTTGTTCGTAGCGCGGGAGTAGCCGAGTCGGAAAATCGATATCGATTTGCAGGCCGCGTAAGTCTGCGCCATCGCACCGTGCTCGCTCAGCGTCTTCACGATAGTCACGCGCGATTTCGCCGGCGAGGGTTTGTGAATTTAGGCTCTCGAGCTGATCGAGAACCGCGCGTGTCGTGTTGTAAACGAGATGGAGCTTGATGTCTTTGGGAAGCGATCCGGCGAGTGGACGAATTCGACGCAAACTACCGCTCTGAGCGTCGATTTGTCCTGCGCGCAGGAAGAAAACCTGCGCGTGGGTTTTTTCAACTGCGGCATTGATGTCAGCCGCGTTCGGCGCTTCGGTTCGCCACGCCCAGAACGCAACCGGAACTTCGTCCACTGCCCAAACGTGCGGCTTGCCGTAAAAAATGGAAACGAGGGAAACTGACGCGAGAACGACACTCGCATAAACCACGCGAGCTAATCGCGACGTTAGCAGTCTGAAAGCAGGAGCTGAGCACATTTTGTGTCACCCTGAAGGTGCGGTGACGCGCAGTATCGCGATTCACAGGTTAGCCGAACACGTTCCGCTCATCAGTCGTTTAGCGCGCTTTCCGGTGGCGGGTTTGTGGGTATCCACACTTCGAAGTCCTGTTGTAAACTTGCCGACGCTTTGCCCAGAATCGACCCCGAACATCCAGGAGGTTCCCCGTGCGAAATAAATTGCGATTTATCTACGCCCTCATCGTCGCGTTTCTGGTTATCGGAATAGCTCCCGTTCTCAAAACTTCAGCGAATCAGGATCAGCCCACCATCGCCAAGGATTCGATCCAGATCCGAGCCTTCACCTTCAACGTCTACAAAGGTAACTACGACGTCTGGAGTTGGGTGCCGGAGATGAAGTTTCGCGTCAACGGTCCCATCGCGAGTGGCAGCCAGCTTTACGTGCAATTCTCGCTGCCCACGGGCGCGTGGGTGAAATTTGACTGTGAGACTAATAACGTCGAGAAGGGTTACTGGTGGAAAACCGAGTGCGGCGGCCGGCAGATTGACGAGGCGCAGGGCAGTCTTTACACCGGTCCCGTGTCGTTCGTCATCAAGATGCGTAACGAGCTTCAGGGCACTGACTCAACACTCTTCACCGGCAAGATGAAAGTCAGTAAGAATAAGTCGAACGAGGCTGGTCCGAAGGCGGCGCAGAAGTTTGTTTACTGGGTGGACCACGATTTCAACTTGCCGATCGGTTACGTTTATCTGACGCCGACGGACGTGTACGGCTGGAAGTTTCCCGATTTTCACGTAGCTTTTTGGGTTCGGGGCGACGCGTACAAATTCGACCCGCACCTCTTTTACCAGGGCAAGGAAGTTGGGAAGACTTTCATGGATGGCATGGAGATCGGAAAAGCCGGCTGCGAGGCGGAAGTCGAGATCAATACGACGCACTACGTCGAAGAGACGGTGCCGCAAAAAGCAAAATGGGCGCGTGTTGAATGCGACTTTCCAAACATCAAGGGCAGCAACACGACGAACGACGACACAACCAAGAACATCTTTACCCTCGCCGCAAATCCCGGTGAATATGAGTTCAAGCTACTGTGGAACAACAAGCTGGCGCGGTCGATAAAGTTCACCGTTCAGCCCGGCGGCAAGTTCGACAACGGCATCGCCACCTCAAATCAACTCGGCAGCGATCGCGTTATTTATCCCGTGACGATCATCGGCGACCAGGACGGCATCTGGAACAAGACAGCCTGGCAAACCGACGCCTTTTACGGCAACCCACTAAAAGGCTTCACAGCAGTGCCATAAACGATTAGCCACAATGTGGCACAAAATTGTGCTTTTTTGTGGCTAAGTTGGATTTAACTTTGTGGCTGTTCGGGCGAGGCTGAAGAGGATGAAGCCGAGCGCTATACTCGAGGCTGCGAGCACGACGTAGATCAGCCACGGAATACGTTCCGTTAGTGGCAGTGGCTCAGGTTTGTATTCACGATTCGCCAGCACATTACCGACGCTTGCATGAATCGGGTCCTTTGCCAGACGCGCTGAGATCTCTTTTTCAAAATCGTAATGTGGCGCGGTGATGCTGCCGTTTCCAAAGAAGAGTCGTAACGGTTGCGACGGCGGTTCTTTCAGCTCAAACACAAGCTGCCGCGCGGGTGCGCTCGCTTCGATCGTTTGGATGTTCAACGTCGGGTTGCTGTAGTCAGTGATCTGTAGTCGCAACTTGCGGACATTCTCTTCCTGATTGAAAAAGATCACGAGCGGCTTTGGCTCCTCACCCGCATGCCGAGTCAAATCGCCACTCGCCACCAGCCGCACGTTCTGATCGTCGTCGACTGCTTCCACTTGAAATGGACGCGAGAACGATTCGTCACCAACCTCCAGAGTTAGCCGGTCGCACGGCGCTTTCGCACCGAGATCGAGAAGCCAGGCGGACGCGTGCGCGCCCTGATTCCGCAGTAATTGATACGACGGCACAAACACGCTCCACGTCGAAAGCGAGCCTTTTTCACGTACCGCCATCAGCACCTTTACGTTCGTCACGGTCGGCGTTTCGTCGTCGGTAAGCTGATCGAGCGAAACTTTCACACGTAAATAACGGTAACGACTCGTCGGATACGTCACCCGCTGTGACTCAGCGACAGTATTTTGTGATGTGAAACTGAAGATCACGGCGTCTCCGTTCAGTGTGCGCCACTCTCTTCCCGAATCACTACCTTCAACCGCAACCTGGCGTCTGAAGTTTGTGCCTCTCGTTTCGATATCGATTTCGTTGTGTTCACCCGGGCTCTCACCGAGGTCGACAGAAACTTCACTCGTCGCCGCGCCAGCCAGCCCGGCATTGAACATACGAACCGGAATCTCTCGTTTTTCGTCCACTTCTCGACGAACGCGAATGCCGTAAGGAATCTCGCGATTGTTGGAGTCAAACAGTCGCAGGTCGGCAAGATCCGGACGCGCTTTGTCCATCACCGGCAGCGGCACGACGAGATCGTAAACACCCGCGTCGGTTTGCGCCGGTTTGACTTCAACGTAGTAAGGCCAGACCGACAGAGATGTTTGCGCGGACACAGAAAAAACCAGCGCCGACGCTGCGACGATGACAAGAAGTAACAAGCCAACGAGTTTCATGTTGTTGACTCCCGCGAATGAAATGCCCGGTGATAACCCCAGGCCACGAGCAATAGAAGTATGCCGAGCACGAAGAAGACGATGATCCGGTAGATCTGCTGTAGTTGTGCGATGTCGACGAGCATCACCTTGATCACTGTTAAAGCAAAAAGTGCGAGTGCCGCCCAGCGAACTGCCGCGATGCGCCGCACGAAACCCAATGCGGCAAGTGCCGCAGCATATCCGGCCCAAAGAACCGAGAGCGCCATCTGACCGAGCCAGCGTTGATGATCAGCATCTTCCGCCGTCTTCTGCACGAGCGCACGAGCGACAAAAAACGTGTGTGTCTCGATAGAAAGCAAGAGCCAGAATGCGAGAGCAGCGCCCAACCCGATGATGATCTTCGTTACCCGGCCGTCGATCAGTTTTCGTTGCCCAGCGCGGTGATAGAGATACACCGCGTCGAGAAAACAAACGATCATCAAGAGCGACGAAAGAAAGTAACGATTGAAAACGGGAGTAAACGCCGGACGGTAGCCGTAAGGCGTATCCCAGAAGAGAAACTTGATGAATGCGAGGCCGAAGAGCGCGAACGCGTGAGTGCGCAAGCGCACGGATCGAATCTCGAGCCCGGCCCAGAGAATTGCGAGTCCCTCAACTGCCCATGCGATGGTGATCCAGTTGGACCTGAGCTGAATCGGAATCGCAATCGTCACAAACGTGAGCGCCACCGCGATGAGCAGCAGTATCTCGCGCCGGCTTTGCATCGAGCGCGACAACAAAAGCTTTGCGGCACTCGCGTAAAGGAGCGACATACCGATCGCAAACGCGCCCATCCAATCGTGATGCGTCGGATTGAGCAGGTGGAAGCTGGTGGCGAAGAACACGAACGGGTTAACCAGCAACAACAGCGCGTCTTCGAGAGTCGCCGCCTCGCGACGGATCAGTTCTCTTACCAGATGAGCCAAAAGGAAAAGTAGAAAGATCGCGGTCTGAAAGATGAGAACCGGAGCCCGTAGCTGGTGATGATAGTGTTCGTTGTACCAGAGCCAGAAGAGTAGTTGCGTGCCGAAGTAGGCGATCGAGCTGAGGCCGCGCCAGTGTTTGAGCAGCGCGAGCGCGCCGGCGTCGAGCGCGAAGAGATACATGAAGAACGTTCGATACTGATTGCGATCTGAATGAAGCAGACCTGGTGTAAGCAAGCCGCCAATCAGCGCCATGATCGCGATCGCGGGCGCGTTATAGACGAGTGAAAGTGCCGCCGCCTCGCCGATCAGTATGACCATGTAAACAAACGCAGTCCTTTGGCCGACGAGATGGTAGTAACCGAAGGCAGCGTACGTTGAGAGATAAAGCAGAACGATTCCGCCGGCGGTGAGAATTTGCGAAAAGATGCGCCAGCCTTTTCGTTGATACTTGAAGCCGCCCAGACACATCGCGACGCCAAACATGATTCCGATCGATACTCGTCCGAGCTCTCCGATCCAGCGATTGTCAAATGCGTATTTCAGAAAGAAAGCCGTGGCGAAGAGGATCAGCACCACCGCGACCCACCCAACCCAACGTCGACCGATTATCGATTCAAGCTGATAAGCGCTGAGTGATGGCGTTGGTGTTGCTGGTGGAGGCGGTGGTTCGGGCGCGATGGTTGGTGGTGGCGGTGTTACCGGTTCGGGCTCTGGAGCAGACGCTGGCCGGGCTTGTGGTTCAGGTCTCGCGGCGCTCGGGAATATCGAGTGCGCGGCGAGAGTCTTCTCAATGCGATCGAGGCGTGTCTGAAGTTCTACTAGTCGTTTCCTGGTACCTGAAGAAATAGCGAGGGCGATAATGGGCAGCGCGATCCCGACGAGGACCGCTGCAATCAGGAACAGGACAAGGACCAGGACGAGGAGTTGCTCCATGCAGGCGCGAACAATATCACAAGACAGTTATCAGGCCGCAGAATTTCGCGGAGAAATGCCGATCTGCGTGTACAATGCGGTGAGTATGGAGAACGTGAGCCTACGTGAAGAAATCGCCAACAGCATCAGTCACGGACTCGGACTGGTGCTGGCAATTGTGGCCGTTCCGATCCTCGTCGCTGCGGCGCTCCGCGGCGGCAATGTGCGTTTTGTTGTCGGGGTTAGTGTGTTTGGCGGCACGATGGTGTTGCTCTACCTGGCTTCGACGCTTTATCACTCGCTCACTCACGAAACTGCGAAGGCACTTTGCCGGGTGTTCGATCACACTGCGATCTTCTTATTGATTGCCGGGACTTACACGCCGTTCAGTCTCGGTGTGTTGCGTGGCCCATGGGGCTGGTCGCTGCTGGCGATTATTTGGACCCTTGCGATTGTCGGTATCACTCTCAAGATCAGAAAACGAACGCGTCATTCGCGGATCACGATCGTGTTGTACGTGATTATGGGGTGGCTTGCGATCGTCGCTGTGAAGCCGATGGTGATGTTGATACCTGTTCCGGGTATTCTCCTCATTTTTGCAGGCGGCATTGCGTACACTGGCGGGCTTGCGTTTTTTGCTTTAGAGCGAATTCGTTACAACCATTTCATCTGGCATCTCTTTGTGATCGCCGGTACGACGTGCCACTTCTTCGCGGTATTGTGGTACGCCTCTTAGCCACAAAAGAGCACAAAAAGCACAAAAAAGTTGGGCGCTACTCGGAAGGTAGCGCCCACTTAATTTAGCGTGACTTGTATTGGAATGTGACTCGTGTTTCTTCTTCCAAAACAAGCGGTCGGACGAAGCGATAGGCTTTGCCAGACTTCGGGACTTCGATTGCAACCGGCAGAATGCCCGCGACGCGACGCTGCAGGCTGGTTACGTTCTGCGAGATCGAATACAAGTTCGACAAACCCCGCCCATTGACTGGTAAATCCCGAATCTGCCGACTATTAATCGGCGACGCTGAATCTGTAATTGTGACTGTCTCGCTAACCTGACCCACATCGAGCGTGGTTGCCATTTGTGCGGGCTGCGACGCTTGCAGATTCAGATCCGAGCGCCAGTTCTTGAATCCCGGAGAAGTCACAACCACGCTTACTGGACCAGTCTGCATACCGCCAATCGACCAACGACCGTTGTCGTCGGATTTCGTAGTCAAACTGGCTCCGGTCTGTGTGTTGTTCACCGTTACTTCCGCGCCTGGTACAACTGCGCCCGCCGGATCGACGATGACGCCTCCAATTTGTCCCGGCCCGAGCGTCCTGAGTTCAGGCGCCGCAAAACTGGAAGCCTGATCGGCTGATTCACCATCGAGAGTGAAGTTGTTCGCGATGGACTCTGGAACCAGATCGGCCGAGAGCGCGTTGCCGCCGAATTCTTTCACCACCAGTCGATCGGGCAGCGAAATTTCCCACGTTAGAACATTGACGGGAATGTCGAGTTTCGCGAGATCCATGTTGTAAGCGCCGCTCTTGGCAAAGCGTGCTCCCGAACTGATATAGACAAACGACACCGTGTAAGCCTTCGAAGAATCGAGTCCCGCACGCAACAACGGCACGCGCGTTCCATCAACACCCTCGACGGGCTTCACTCTCTCTCCTTCAACTTCCGACGAGAGCAATTGTGCGCCTGCCGGCAATTCGACTTTCATATACGGCTTCGCGTGATTGCGAACTCGTAAAGAGATCTCAGTCAGCGATCGTCCTTCAACGGTTGTGAGCGTCGTGACTGTCGCGCGTTCCGCAACCGCTGAAAGTACATCCGCATCGAGAAACTGTCGCCACTCGAGCTGCAACTTCGGCTCATCACTGCCGCGACGGTTGTAACGAAACGCCGCCTGCAATGGAAAATGCGATAGCGAGCGCGTTATCGCTCCCGCCTCGCGGACGTCCATGCGACGCAGCCCGCCCGTCTCTTTTGCTTCCAGCTCCATCGCTCCCACACCTTCAACGAGCAGCTCACCTGTTTCGCGTTGCGCTCCCTCAAAAGCGAGCATCGGCGCATCGACTTTTGTTTCGCGATTGCTTCTTTCAATTGCGATCAGAAACTGGTGGTTGCGACGTGCCGGATCGTGCACTCGCAAAGTCAGTGTGTTGCCGGAAACTTCACTCGACTCGAGTGAGTTGCCGGAAGCGGTAGTTAATTCGAAACCAGCCGGCAAGGTCATCTTGAATTCGGCTGCTTCACCCTGGATCACGTTGACGTCACACAATGCCGTTAGTCGCAGTTGCGAATCACCAACAGAGACGACCTGTTTGATGTCGGAAAGAAAACGGATCTCGCGTTGCGCCACTGGTGCGGCAATCTCGCGCGTGGTCCACCAGATCCGAGCCGGTTTGCCGGGTTCGAGTGCGGCTTCGATCACCGTGTTGCCATTTGCAGTCTGGCGGCTCGTTACCAAACCTGGTTCGACACGAACATTCGCGTGATTGCCGGGTAGTTCGAGGCTGAGCGTCGAGCTGCTGGCGAGCGGCACCGGCAACATGAACGAGGCCCGACCGGCTTCGATAGCCAAAGGTGCGGCGACTCCGAGCGAGACTGCAAATGGACCTGGACCATTGAGAATCGCGGCGTGGTTTGCTCCTTCGCGCAACAACGGCAGAGGATTGTTCAACTGTTTGGCTTCGAGGATTGTTAGCGCCGTGGTCAGCGGAGTCTTCACCGGTCCCTTTTGAAGCAACGATCCATCGATGTCTACTGTGCCCACGAGCGTTTGGTTCTCGACGCGCAACTTGAAGACAGCGTGTGACAAGACGTACGGAAGTGGAACTTCATCGGGTGTCTTGGCTTTCCGCGTTGAGAGCTCAACCAGACGGTTATACTCGGAGAGTGAAAGTGTGACGGTGCCGGGTGCGCCAGTCGTTGGTAACGGCGTATAGATGGTGGTGTTTCGCTGTTGGCCCACAGCGACGGTTGTCAGCAACAAAATTAATATTAGTGCTCTCATTTCGCACCTTTCTTTCTCTCACGTTGAAAGTCAAACTCAATTGCCGGTGTTTGGTTCTCAGCGGTCAGTTCCGAAACGAGAAACACCGATGGTCCAAAGTGCGGGAACATCACGCGCAGCGGCAGATTGCGAGTGGGTCGCCCGCCTTTCTGGTTGTCGCGAAGTTTGGCAACGAGTTGTTTGGTTTCGGCCTGGTCGGCGGGGATTTCACCTTCCGCGCGCTGCTGTTCGGTTGAGTAGCTCGTTTGCGAAGAACGCAACGCAGCGGATTCGGGGGCAGCGTAGGTTGCGATGCGGAAGTTGCCGGACAGTCCCGGCACGGCCGTCACGCGAAACAGCGGCGGGTGATGCAGCAACAGGTGCGACTTTGAAATCGGCAGATCAACGGCGACGAGCGAAACTCGTGTTCGTCCACGATCAACCCACGACGCCGCACGATCCAAATACGAAACCTCGACGACGAAAGCCGGCGACTCTTCACCCGAGCGCGTTTTTTCGAGTGGCAGTAAGAAAGAACCATCGGGTGTCTTTCCAGGACGGATCGGACGTCCCGCAACCGATGCGCTCCACAGCACCGCCGTCGGCGGCAACGTAAGTTTTAGGAAGTTGCGCTGATTATTCCGTACTGCAAACCGCGACTGGACCAGAATTTTTCCGTCAGCGGAGATCAGTGTGTTGTACTCCGCCTCTTCGATGTTTGCCGTGAGCACTGCCTGTGGCGTGTAGCGCGCAACGTCGAGCGACAGCGAACGCTGCGCCTTTCCATCGGCCGGTTGAAACCTGAATGCCAACAACGATGGCGACTGGCGATTGGATATGATTGGGCCCAACTCGCCCGCTTCAGCCTCGTCGAGTCCATTCGGCTGCCGCGCTTTGATTTCGCCTGCCCCGAGCACTTCAACGCCGACGCCTCCGGTTTCACGTTCTGCACTCGGAAGCCGCAGCAATGGAACGTCAAACTTTCCCGAGCGCGGTAAACGCAGCTCGCCACTCAAAACGAAACGCACAGTGTCTTGAACCGGCTCGATGAACAACACTTTGAGCTCGTGGTTCGCAACGTCCCAGTCGGCGACCATCGCGCCCGACACCTGGTTGACAGTTAACTGTTCGGGAAGTTGCACGAGAACTTCGTTAGCCAGTCCCTGTACAACTTCAACCTGAACTTCGGCGTTAATCTGTGCCGCGTCTTCTCCCAATCCCACGAGTTGTGTAACCGACCCGCGCATTCGCAGCGGTTGGCTGGCGCGCACGTCGTCCACTTTCCGTCGCCACGCAAAGGTCAGCGGTTCGCCACCGCGCCCGTTTGCAACCCAGCGACTCCCGGTCGCGTGTTCCTGATGTTCGAGCAGCAACCCACCCGTGATGCGCACGTCGACACCTTGTCGAACGAGCTCGACGATCGCGTGTGAAACTGCTGAGTTACTCACCGGAAGATGCAAAATGTCAGTGCCTGCGACCGTCGTTACGGGTGCGACGATTTGCATCGTCAATACCGAGCGCCCGGTTTTTGACAGCAGCAGATCGGCGCGACCCGGACCCTTGTCAGTCGTGTTCATCGCAAGATTGACGGGCCGGCCGTCGAGTTTTGCGTCGCGCACGATCAAGCCGTCGGGCATCGCAATGCGAACCCAACCATTCTTGATAACGTCGACTGTAAGTCGTGCTTCGCCGGTAGCGAGATCGCCGTCAACTTTCAAGTCGTAGTCGATGCGAGTCAATGTCGCTTCGACGGGCGGCTCAGGAGGCTCGAGTTCGGGCGGCTGGACAGCGCGTTTCAAAGCCATGTATTCACTCACGGGGAGCACGACCCACCCGTCAGCAGCGCCTGTTCCAGTTTGTGCGAAACCGGAAACGCCGGCGGCGAAGAGCAGAATGAGCGCGAGCGTCATGCGGGACGCCGGCGAACGCAATTGGTTCATGGGAAAATCTCCTTATGCAATTTCGTGTGCTCGTTGGCAGGCACACTTCGAGACAATGCGGCTGTGGTCGCCGCACAAATCAACCCACACTTTTGTTCGAATCGAGATCGAGGCGTGATCTCTGGGTAAAGCCGTAAAGCTGGACCCTAAGATGCAGCGAGGTTGCTCAAAGTAGCCTCGGACACAAATCCGCGTTCATCTGTGTTCTCTGAAATCTCTTGGCGTGAGACCCGTCCAGCGTTTGAAGGCGCGATGGAAGGAGCTCGATTCTGAGAAGCCGAGCAGGTACGCAACCTCGCAGATCGCCATCTCCGGTTCGCGCAGGTATCGCATGGCGAGTTGGCGTCGCATCTGATCGAGAAGCTCGTTGTGTGAGGTACCGAGCTCGTGCAGTTTGCGTTGCAGTGTACGGGGCGTGAGGCTTAGTTGATCTGCGACACGTTCGAGCGAAGGATCGCCGCCGCGAAATTCATGGGCGATGATGCTCTGCACCTGATCCACGAGCGAATCGCGTGGTGGATACTTCGCCAGCATTTCTTCCGCATGTCGATCAAGAACGGCGCAAAGACTTGCGTCTGCTCTTGCGATCGGAAGTGATAGCAGGTTTGATGCGAACGTGAAGCGGTTTGAGGTTGAACCAAATCGCACCGGGCAGCGAAACAGTCTCAAGTGCTCTGAGATATCTGGCGGCGCTTCGTGTTGAAACTCGACTGCGCTTGGTGTGAAG
This sequence comes from Pyrinomonadaceae bacterium, assembly GCA_036401595.1. GTDB lineage: Bacteria > Acidobacteriota > Blastocatellia > Pyrinomonadales > Pyrinomonadaceae > PSRF01. Next base: position 15,674 of record DASWUM010000145.1, on the reverse strand, counting down.
TCAGACGAAGCAATGTTGCGGCAGAGGGTCGCGACGGTCGCGAGCGTCATCTCGCTGTCCTGGCGGTGCTCGTGTATTGACGTGTCGGCGTAGCGATAGACGATGGCACTCGTATCGTCTGACAATTCGAGTGTGAACAATGCGCCGTCAGTCCAGATCGAGTGATAGCGTGCAACGCGCTTGAACGCGGCGCCGAGAGTCGGGCTGTTGAGTGCAGAGTAACCGACGACATCAAACGCCGAAGGATCGATACTTTCGCCGAGGTGCAGTCCGAAGTTGTCGTCGCCGGTGAGCTCCGCAGCCTTTTCGTAGAGCGCGACGAGTTGGGCAAAGGGAATGCGATTGTCCGGATCGAGTAAGACGCCTTCGTCGAGCTTTACAGCTTCGTAGAGGCTTTCAGGTTTCACGCCGTGAGCGGCCGCCAATCTGATGATTTTTTCGACGGCCTGCGCCTGGATTGTGAATGTTCGGTTCATTCGTTCTCAGTTAACATCCGGCTGGCACAGCGCGTCAATTTGTTGTCGCTTACGGTCACTGCAATCCACAGATTACGCAGATTATTTCTGTGTAATCTGTGGATAAGTGAGGTAGTCGCTATGATCAGGAGAATCACTCGTGTCGTTACAGTCCTATCGATCTTGTGTACCTGTGTGCTGGCGCAGTCGAACGAGGTCAACCTACTGCTTTCGACGCTGCCCGCGGGACGCGATCAGCAGCGATACAAGGGCTACGTCGAACCTCAATTCAAAGCGGCCACGCAACGTTCGTTCTACCTGACGATGCGTGACGGTGTGAAGATTGCGGTGCAGTTAGTGTTGCCAAAGGATCTCCCGGCCGCTCAGAAGATTCCAGCGATCATGAGCATGACTCGTTACTGGCGCGCGCGTCAGGATGGACAACCGAATCTGTTTTTCCCCGGTCACGGATACGCGATGGTCTTCGTCGATGCTCGTGGCACTGGGGCGTCGTTCGGAGTTTGGAAAGCGCCATTCAGTCCGGACGAAGTGAAGGATTACGGTGAGGTGGCAAGTTGGATCGCTGCGCAGCCGTGGTCCAACGGGAAGGTTGGCGCGATTGGCAACTCATACACAGGCAACACCGCGCTCTGGCTTGCGTCAACGATGAACCCAGCCGTGAAGGCCGTCATTCCACGTCACTACGAATTTGATCTCTACGACGAAACTCCTTATCCCGGCGGTTTACTGACTGACTGGATGGTCAAAACCTGGAACGAAGGCAATCGGCAGCTCGATACAAATCCCGGCGTGCGGCTTGTAGACGACGATGCGGATCAAAAACTCTACCAGGAGGCGACTAAGCTACGTGGCGAGAACATGGATGTTTACGCTGCAGCACTGAAGACGACGTTCCGTGACGATCGTGCGTTTGGATACTCGCTCGACGAATTGAGTGTGCACAGTTACAGCGCGCAGATCGAGAAATCCGGCGTTGCCATCAACAACTGGGGCGGATGGTTTGATGCCGCCACGCCCGAGGCAATGATCAAGACGTTTCTAACGTTGAAGAATTACCAGCGCGCCGTGATTGGACCATGGAATCATGGCGCTTCACAGAATGCCAGTCCTTATCAAACGCCGGCGTCGAAGCGCGTGATGCTGAATTTTGAGTGGCTGCGGTTTTTCGATCATTATCTGAAAGGCATCGACACTGGTCTTGATGCGGAGAAGCGTCTGTTTTATTTCACGATCGGAGAAGAACAGTGGAAAGTAACGCACACATGGCCCGTGGCCGGCACGCAAATGACGCCGTGGTATTTCAGTGAGAACAATTCGCTGACGACGAAAGCGCCGAACGGCAAGTCAGGCGAGGATCGCTACACGATCAATTTCGACGCGACCACGGGTGCGAAGAATCGTTGGCACACGCAGGTTGGCGGCGATGTTGTTTATCCGGATCGTGCTGAAGAAGACAAGAAGCTGCTCGTTTACACCAGCGAGCCGCTCGCGGCCGATGTCGAGATCACGGGACATCCGATTGTCAGTCTCTTTATCACTTCAACTCACACTGACGGTGCGTTCTTCGTCTATCTTGAAGAGATCGACGAGAACGGGAAGGTTACGTACCTGACTGAAGGCGAACTGCGCGCGCTTCATCGGCGCGTTTCGAAAGAGCAGTCGCCGGTGAAGCTGCCGATTCCGTATCATTCGTTTTTGAAGAAAGACGCGATGCCGCTCGTGCCAGGGCAAGTTGCTGAGTTGAAGTTTGGATTGCAACCCATTTCAGTGATAGTTAAGAAAGGACACCGGCTGCGCGTCGCGATTGCGGGGCACGACAAGGATACGTTCATTCGCATTCCGGTCGAGGGAGTGCCGACAATCGCGGTACAACGAAACACCCGCGCACTTTCGATGATCGAGTTACCGGTGATCAAGAAATGAAGATTTCTCACGCAACGGCGCCACGGCGCAACGCGCTGCCGCGTATCGAGGAGGTTTTCGTTGCGCCGTTGCGCCGTGGCGTGAGAAATCCTCTTTAAGAAATGAAACCCACCACTAGCCCACGAATAAAAATCTGTTGCATCGCCAGCGTGGCAGAGGCGTGGATGGCGATCGACGCGGGGGCTAACGCGATTGGTTTGGTATCGGCGATGCCGAGTGGACCGGGACCGATCCCGGAAGATCTGATCGCGGAAATCGCCGCGACTGTGCCGCCCGGTGTGAGCTCGTTTCTGCTCACGTCTTTACAAGACGCAGCTTCAATCATCGATCAGCAGCGTCGACTCAGAGTCAACACAATCCAAATTGTCGATCGACTGACGAGCGGAACCTATCAGGAAATTCACGACGCACTGCCGGGCATCAAACTGGTCCAGGTGATACACGTCACCGGTCCGGAATCTGTCGATGAAGCAATCTCAGTCGCGTCGCAAGTCGATGCGATTTTGCTCGACTCAGGCAATCAATCGCTGGCGATTAAGGAACTCGGCGGCACGGGAAGAACACACGACTGGACGCTGAGTCGGAAGATCAGAGAATCGATTGAGGTGCCGTTATTTCTTGCAGGTGGTTTGAACCCCACAAACGTCGATAGAGCCATTCGCGAAGTGCAGCCTTTTGGAATTGATGTTTGTAGCGGACTGCGGACCGAGGGTGCCCTCGATCCGCAGAAGCTCGTCCGTTTTATCCGTGCAATCCGTGGTTAGAATGTGAGCCTAACCGCGAGTTGCACCTGACGCGGATCTCCCACACCCTGCCGCAGAAAACCGTCAAAGTTGAATAGTCCCGGCGTCACGAGTGGGTTGACGTTGTTTTTGTTGTTGAAGGTATTGAACATCTCGATAATCGGAATGATCGAGAAGCGTTCGTTGAGTTTGATTGGTCGTTGAATGCGCCAGTCAAACGAGAAATACGCATTGTCCTTGCGCAGGGTGTTGCGATTCGTGGCAGTGCGAACTGCCGGCGTGATCGGCTGGGCGCTACGCGCCTGCACGCGGAAGTTTCCGTCGAATCCCCAACCCATATTAATAAAGGTGAAGAAGTTGAACTTGTGACGGATATCGCGATCCGAGAGCGCGTAGTCGAGACTGAGGTTGAGCGGATCGAAAGAGCGATCGGTAAACGGGTCGCGTTCATTCGAATCGTCGTCCTTGTCTTTCGAAAGCGCGTAGTTCCATTCAAACTGATAACGCTTGGTGAACCGCTTTCTCATGCCAACCGTAAAGCCGTCAAACACCGATCTGCCGACCGCACTGGTTACGAAGACGTCGCCAAATCCCGGAAACAGTCCCACTCGATTCAGGTTGATGAAGCGCGTGAGATGCACGCCTTTCGAATGCGTGAAATCGAAATACAAGGACAAGTCTTCAGTAAGCTGCTGCTCGAACTGAATGTTTGCCGTGTAGATCCTCGGGTTCGCGTAGTCTTTGCTGAAAACTCGGATCGATGCGAATGCAGGCAGACCGCCTAACGGTGGAACATTCACGATACCCGGCCACGATGGCAAGCCCTGACCGTTGCTGCAACCGAACGACGAACCACAGGCGATACCAAACTGCTGCACGCCGTTATCAGTGATCGAGCCGACCTGTGACAGCATGTTCTGGCGGCCATAGAAAATTCCGGCGCTCGCGCGCACCACTGATTTACCCTTGCCGGATAAATCCCAGGCAAAACCGAGACGTGGCTGGAATTCTTTCTTGGCGCTGTGCAACGTGCCGTCAGACGGAAAACGCGGATTGTTTAGCAGCGAAGCGTAAACCGTCTGACTTGGCGGTACGACAGGCTCTGGGAAAATTTGCGCTTCCCAACGCAGGCCGTAGCTCAAAGTGAAATTTGGTTTGAGCTGCCAGCGATCCTGGACGAACAGCCCAAGGTCTTCATTCTTGACGGTGGATGCACCCGGAGGCGGAGCGCCCGGGATCCCCGTCGGGATACCGTTCTGCAAATAAAGCAGCAGTGGTCCACCGACGCTACTGCCGGCGGCACAAGTCTGATTAAACGGTGCTCCTTGAGTGATCCATCCGGTGAAAGCACCGGCGCCGTTGAAACACTCGCCGACGTTTGGTCCAAAGCCATTCGCGGCCGGCGTTGATGCATAACGCAGAAAACCCGAAGGACTGTCGAAGATGTAACGGCCCGTAAAGAAGCCGCGGAAAACCTGATCGTTCAGCGTGTGCAACCACTCACCGCCGAATTTAACGTTGTGGTCACCCGATATGATCGAGAAGTTGTCTTTGACGTGTGTGCGCCAGAGTAGTTCATCGACGTTCGGTTCAAGGAAGAACGGTGCGCCAAATCGGAACGTTGTGGCAAACCCCATCGCAGTGTCTGCGGGAACGTTTGAAGCCACTGCCGCGCGCGGTCGCAACTCGCGACTGTAAGAGAAGTGAGCTTCGTTTAGTTTTGTGGGCGAAACGGTGGTGAACAAGTTGGTGCGCACCACGTTGATCTTTGATGGACCTTCAATGCCGTTGGCCGAGTTTCCGTAGGTAGCAACGTCGAACGTTTGATTCGTGTTCTCCGAGTGGTCGAAGTTGTACGACACGGAAAGGTGGTTTGAACTGTTGAGATCGAAATCTACGCGCGAGAAGAATGCCTGATTATTGATCTTGTGTTCGACCGGCAGTCCTTCTTCCTGATTGCGTGTGGTTCGAATGAAACCGATTAGGGCCAGACGCGCGCAGTCGTCGTTACCGTTGATCGCCCCTTCGTTTGCGAGAATCGTCGGCGAAGCAATCGGACACGGCGTGCTTCCGATCTGGTCGCTCAAGTTCCCGCGCTCCAATTTTTCACGAATGCCTTCAAAGGCGAAGAAGAAAAACGCCTTGTCCTTCTTGATTGGACCACCAATCGTGCCGCCGTACTGTTTGCGATTGAAACCATCGAGCGACTTGCCGTCGGATGTGTTTGCCGTCAGCGCTTCGAGACGCTGGAAATAAAAGGCGCTGCCGTGAACGTCGTTGGTGCCCGACTTCGTGATGACGTTGATGACGCCGCCGGCAGTGCGTCCAAACTCAGCGCTCGCACCGCTCGCCACCACCTGAAACTCTTTAACAGCTTCGAGCGTGATGTCGATTGCGGCGCGTTGTCCGCCGAGTTGTTCGCCGAAGAAGCCGTTGTTGTAGTCGCCACCGTCGAGGCTGACGTTGTTGAAGATTCCGCGTTGGCCCGCGAAATTGATTTCATCGCCGTCGGGACCCTGTGTGATGCTCACGTTTGGCGTGAGTGTCAGCAGATCTTCAAATTTTCTGCCGAGAACAGGCGTCGTTTGTACCGCGGTCTCGTTCATCGTGGTACTGGCTTCAGTCTTGACGGTGTCGACAGTTGGAGTGGTCGTGATGGTGACGCGCTCTTCGACGCTCGAGATCTTCAAGGAGAAGGGAATCGTCAACGCCTGGCCCACCGTCAGCACAGTGCTCTCGAGCACAGTGGTCGCAAAGCCGGTCTTGGAAACAGTGACGGAATAGTTACCAGGCTGAAGCAGGGGCGCGACGAAGCGTCCTTCATCATCAGTGGTCAGGGTGCGCGAAAAATTGGTGCCGAGGTTCTTAATTTCGACGTTCGCGCCGGGTACGACTGCTCCATTCGCGTCGATAACGGTGCCCTGGATCGTGCCGGTAGTGATTTGAGTTTGGGCAACGATCGATTGAGCGATCAGCAGCGTGAGTATGAGGCTCGCTGCGAAAGTAAAGAATCGGGGGATACTGCTAAGTACGGGGGTCCGCATAGTGATCTCCTATATTCAAGTGTGTTGACTCGTTTCAGATTTTGCTTGGGTATGTTCAAGTTTCTGGGCCGGTCTCAAACTTCTCGGGAGAAGGGTTGTTGCTGATGGATCAGATTTGCTTTTGTACATCGGGCCAGTGGTCGGACATCTTATTAACCAGTTCAGAGCGTGTCAATGAAACTTTCTTGCGAGTTTTATGTCTGATTGGCCCTCGTTCGCAAAACTGCGCATGGTTACAACGTTTTTGTAACAGTTAACGGGCTATGCTGAGTTCAATGAATGTTCAGTTCGCCTACATATTGCTGGTTTTGCAGGATTCTTCGGGTTTAATTGCGAGAATTTGGAGTTATTTAACGCAACAGTTCACGTTTGGTCGGATTACAGTTTCTGTTTCCAGTTTGTTCGTCGGCGTATTGGTTGTGGTGGTGACCCTGCTTGCTGCGCGATGGTCCAGTGCGCTGATTGACCGGCGAATGGCGAACCGCCGTCATATCGATCCGGGTTTGCGCTACACGATTTGCCGGCTCGTCAAATACCTCGTCATCACTGTCGGTGTTTTGGTGGCGCTCAAACAGGCGTTTGCGATCGATCTCACATCGATTGCAGTGATCTTTACGGCGCTGTCTGTCGGCATTGGTTTTGGACTGCAATACATCGCTTCGGATATCGCGTCGGGATTCATCCTGTTGTTCGAACGACCGATACGTATCGGGGATCGAGTCACCATCGGTGAAGATGAAGGCGATGTGCAGAGTATTAACTTGCGCACGACGATTGTCACCACTAACGATCGGATTGCGATCATCGTGCCGAATTCGAAACTTGTGAGCCAGCGGGTGGTGAACTGGTCGTATGGTGATCCACGAGCGCGGATCTCGATACCGATCGGAGTGGCGGACGATTCGGATATTCAACTCGTGACGGATACGTTGATTGAAGCAGCCAGGCACGTAGCGAATGTCTTAACGGATCCGTCGCCGAGCGTTCAATTTCTCAAGTTTGGCGACTACTCGCTGGACTTTCGTCTGCTGGTTTGGACGAACCAGCCGCGCCGGCACATGCAGATCCGCAGCGACATCAACTACCGCATCGCTGAGTTATTTCGTGAGCGTTTGATTCGGATTCCTTATCCGACCCAGGAATTTTTATTGAAAGGCATGCCTCGCAACCTCGAACCAAGTCTTCTAAATGACAACGATTTTTCAGCCGCGGATAAACGCGGATGAACGTCGATCAGTAATACTTTTGTCGCAGATATTGCGTAACAAAACTGAGTGAGGCATCATTCATTCGATGCGCACAGCTCGTTCGCTAAATGTCGGTGACAAGCGTGAAGCTATTCTACGTGCCGCGATCGGTGTTTTCGCGCATAGTGGTTACTTCAATTCCAAGGTTGCCGACATCGCGCGCGAAGCCGGAGTCGCCGACGGTACTGTCTATCTTTACTTCAAAAGCAAAGAAGATATTCTTCACTCCATCTTCGATCGCAGCGTCGAAGAAGCACTGGAGGCGGCGCGTAAGCAAGTTGCCGAGGTGGCAGATCCTAAAGAAAAACTTCGCCAGATCGCCTTTTTGCATCTCGAACGGCTCGGCGCTGACCGCGATCTCGCGGTCGTCTTCCAGGTCGAATTGCGTGGCTCGACGAAGTTTATGGAAGAGTTTTCCGCCGCCGGCTTCGCAGAGTATCTGAGTCTTATTCGTGCTACGTTTGAAGAAGGACAGCGCGCAGGCATCTTTCGAGCCGATCTAAACGCCAAAGTAGTTGCCAAGATTCTTTTCGGCGCGCTCGACGAGATGGCGACCAATTGGATCCTCTCGAAACGTCGTTACAAATTGGCGCCGATGGCTGACCAGGTTTTGGACATCTTTCTTAACGGAGTGAAGACGCAGTGAACCGAGCGATCGAGTACATGGATGTACGCTCAAGTACTCCCGCTCGCCAACCAGCCTCTGCCGACGAGCCGGTCACGCTTGTTGACGTCTTTGAGAGAGTTACACGCAAGCACAAGCGACCCGACACGTTGAACTACAAAAGCGGCGGACGCTGGCTTTCGATTTCGTCTGATGAACTGCTGCGGCGCTCGAAGCTGATTGCGGCCGGGCTGCATGCGATCGGCGCCGGCCCAGGCGAACGCGTTGCGATACTTTCTGAAAGCCGCGTCGAATGGACTCTAACCGATGCCGGATCGATCTTCGCGGGCACGATCGACGTCCCGATTTATCCGACGTTAACTCCAGCTCAAGTCCGTTACATTCTGAACGATTCGGGCGCGTCCGTTCTCTTCCTTGCTAATCGAGAAAAGTTTGATGAGTTGAAAGACGCGCTAGGCGAATGTCCGCAGGTGAAGCATGTCGTTTTCTTCGAGCCCGAAGGAATCAACTCTGCGGATGGCATGACGTTGGCCCAGCTCGAAGAAAAAGGACGCGAGCTCGAACAACATGAGCCTGCGCATATCGATCAATCGGTACTGAAGATCAAACCCGACGATCTGGCGACGATCATCTACACGTCGGGTACGACGGGCGAACCAAAAGGCGTGATGCTGACGCATTCGAATCTCGTCTCAAATCTGATTGATTCGTCCGGACATCTCTCTTTCGGCGAGCGCGACATCGCGCTGTCAGTGCTGCCGTTGTCGCATGTTTTCGAACGCCAGGCGATGTACATGTATTTGCATCAGGGCATGGCGGTTTACTTTGCTGAGTCGTTGCAGACGGTTGGTCCAAACCTTCGCGAAGTGCGTCCGACGGTGCTAGTGGGCGTGCCGCGCATCTTCGAAAAAATCTACGAGCGTATTCGCGAGCGCGCTGCTGAAGCGGGCAAACTAAGCGCCGCGATGCTGGCGTGGTCCGTTTCCGTGGCTCGCGAGCATGCAAAACACACCCTCGCACATCGGCCGGTTCCCGCGTTTCTTAAGTTTAAGCATTGGATCGCTTCGAAGCTGGTGTTTTCAAAATGGCAGTGGGCGTTTGGCGGGCGCATGCGTCTGCTGGTTTCAGGAGGCGCCGCTTTGCCGGAGGATATGTCGTACATCTACACCGGCGCGGGAATTCCGATCGTCCAGGGTTACGGTTTGACGGAGACTTCGCCGGTCATCACGACGAGTAAGATTGAAGACAATCGACCGGGAACAGTTGGTAAGGCAATTCCGAACGTCGATATTCGCATAGCCGACGACGGCGAGATCGAAGTGCGTGGTCCAAATATAATGCAGGGCTATTACAACAAGCCCGACGAAACGCGTGCCGTGTTCACCAGCGACGGCTGGTTCAAGACTGGAGATATTGGCGCGCTCGACAAAGATGGCTTTCTTTGCATCACCGATCGCAAGAAAGAATTGTTTAAGACGTCGGGTGGCAAGTACATTGCACCGCAACCAATCGAACAGGCGATCAAAGGTTCGCGATTTGTGAGCCAGGTGGTGCTGATTGGATCTGAACGCAAGTTTCCGGCGGCGTTGATCGTGCCGGTATGGGAGCAACTAGAGTCGTATTGCAAGTTGAAGGGCATCGCAGTCAAAAGCCGGAGTGAGATGTGTCATCACCCGCGCATCGTCGATCTAATTCAGCGACAGATTGATGCGTTGACTCCAAACCTCGCGAAGTATGAACGAATCAAAAAGGTCGCTTTGCTCGAGGATGAATTCACGATTGAAGGCGGTGAGCTCACGCCGACTTTGAAAGTGAAGCGCAGAGTTATCGATGAGAAGTATCGAGATGTGATTGAGAAGCTTTATGAGGAGTGATCTGTCTCAGGGAATTTTGGGAACCTGATCGAGGTGCAGAGACTTCAGAATTCGGTCGCCAGCATCTTCACCGGCCCTTTTCAACATCTGTTCGAGATAGAGAGCGCTTGACCCACCGCCGGTTCGAGGCACCGAGATCGGTCCGGCGCGATTGCTGTTCATGTAGCTGCGTCCGTTGGTCACGATCTTCGCCGTGCCGGGGGCAAACACCACAAACTCAAGCACCATATCGTCGTACGAACGAGCCATTGAGTCGAGTTTAAGCGAGAGTTGCACGACGTACGTTGTTCCGTCCCCCTTCGCTTTCTTGATCGCTTCGCCTCTCGTTAAGGATCGATCGGTTATGTCCACGTCTGCTGACGATCTCGACCGCAGCCGGTCTGCGCAACTACGCACCGCCACGTCGTAATACGAGTAAGGAAAGGTCGAGTATGAATCGTTTCTGTCAGCTCCGATGAAGATAAGTAATTCGGATTTGGTATCGGTTTTTTTCGGCGTGGGAGTTGGTTCGGGAGTTGGCGTCGGCACTGGCGCCGCGGGTTCAGGTTGCTTCTGCCTTCGACCAGACTGTGCGTGGACGGTCAAAACGCAAAGTGCAAGAACCACAAAGGCTGTGAGAAGGCGATATTTCATGTGGGCGTGAATTGTAAACGGGAACCAGTGAGATTGGGAAGATTGATTTGCTAAACTGCGAGGACTGATGGAACCCAACACAGCGCAGACACTCGTCATTTCAGGCATTCGCGACCAGGGCAGGCTCACTCGATCATTCGATCTGCGAGCCGAGCGTGCGGTTGATTTCACGCCCGGGCAAGTTGCGATATTGCGTGTTGAAGGTGAAGAGCCGTCCTACTTTGCTTTCGCCGGCGCGCCTGCGGATCGCGATCTGGAAGTGCTGGTGAAACAGAAAGTCGGCGCGAGTCGCGTCATTTACGATATGTGTGTCGGCGATAAGATCGAACTGCTCGACGTTTGCGGTCGCGGGTTCAAGATCGATGAAATGGCTGGACGGGATCTGGTTTTTGTCGCGATGGGAACGGGGGTTGCGCCGTTGCGTTCGGCGTTGCGGCACGTCTTGAAACGCAAAACGGATTTCGGACAACTGGTGGTGCTCTACGGCGCGCGAACGCCGGATGACTTTTGCTATAGCGATGAAACTGAAGCGTGGCAGGATGCCGGCGTCGAGCTCCGGCAGGTGATTTCTCGTCCGGATGGTCACGACTGGTCCGGTCCCACGGGTTATGTACAGTCGTTGTTGGACAACGTCCTTCCCAGTCTGTCCTCACCTGTTGCGCTCATCTGCGGCTCACGCGAAATGATCGATCAAACCCGCGAGCGACTGGGGAAGATGGGATTCAAGCCGGACGAGATCCTGACGAACTATTAGTTACTAATTCTTGAAAAACTTGGAGGCCCTGACGATTCTGACGTTGCAGTAACGCTGAATCGCTTTGAAGTCGACCCAGTTCTCAGTCACAACTGCTGCTCCCCATCGCCTTGCGCTAACTGCGATCAGAACGTCGAGGGCCATGCGCTGCGAGGCCCCAGGCTGCAGGCGTTGCAGCTTACCTTTATGCAAACGTTTCCGAGCATGAGTCAGGAGGTAAAGGATTTTGGACGCAAGCAACCAGTCGTCCTCGTTCGGAACGATGAGAAAGTTGTTCTTCGCGTACTGTGCAAATGTTCCTTCGTAGAATCGTCGATAGGAATCGTTAATTTCACCGGCAAACAATTCCATCATCACGACCGCAGACATCCGAAATTTTTCCGGCATATCGTCGAAGTTCGTTAGCTTTCTGGAAATACATACCGATGTGTCGTAGGTGAAGTACGCCATCATTTTTCTCCGGGTTGTGAGGTGAAACTACATAATCCGTTGGAATTTGCCCTGCTGATAGCTATCGTAAACCATCTGAAACATCTTCAAGGTGCGTTCTCGTAACTTTCGCCATTCAGCTTCGGAAAGCTTTCGCTTGGAAGACGATTTTCCGTTGGCCTTGGATTTCTTCGCAGATGCTTTTTTGGTCGCTTTTTTCGTGCGCTGCTTGGTCGGAGGAGACGCCGAAGCCTTCTTGCGAGTTGAGGTGTGAGATTTTGTAACTTTCTTTATTGCCATGTGACGCAGTTTATCACATCACTCACTGTTTGATCCGTTCAAGAGGCTGCAGCGTTAGTGAGAGTTGTTAAGGAGTTCTGTACAACTAGTCATAGTAACCTGTGAGCTGCCGTCGGTCAGGGCGGGACGTCCTTTGATGATCAAGGCGTTTGCGTTTGTATTGGTATCTGAGGCGCAGAGTTGGTGAGCGATCTCGCGGTAAACTCTGAGCTCGGGATACGGCGGCACGTTCAACTCCGATGAGGACCACTCGAACAGCGGCAGCATCAATTCACCACGACTGGTTTTGAACGTGACTTCCCGCGCGGTTGCAGGCAAACGATCGCGCAGACTTTCACCAATGCGCATGACTGCAACAGGCGACTTTCCGGAATAGAGAGCGCCGGATAGATACAGATCCCACCAACCAACAAAGCTCAACGCCGGCAGCAAACCACAAACGAACAGCGCCACTTTCAGCAAATAATCACATCTCAAAGATGCAACCGGCGACTGATCGCGGCGATAAAACAGTATGACAGTGATCGCAATCATCGCGACATTCCACGGCCAAACAATGGTGTTGAGACCAGACCAAATCAGCGTGCCGAGAATCACCGCGTGCATGACACAAGCCATTACAACCGCGATCCGCCGCGTTCTTCGCATCAACAAACCGAACCCAATCAGCGTCTCACAGACAGCGATCGCGAGCGCGACAACGATCAGCGTTCTCGGCGACAGGTGAACGCCCGTTGATTCAATCAGTCGTGGCGCGACGTCATGAACAAAGCTCCAGCTTAGTTTGTGTAAACCACTCCAGAAATACAGTGTCGCAACGACAATCTGATTCACTGCCACAACTGCCTTCTGATTCGCCCCTCCAAAGCCAAGCAGCGCAAGCATGATTGCGTACTGGTAAACCCACGGCTGCAACCTTGTCTGGTCCAAACCCACCAGCACGATCGTGAGCACAACACTCGTGACCAGATACCAACGCGCTCGCGCCATGATCGCCGCCAACACGAGCGTGACAACCAGCGCGATCGAAATCACAAAATCCTGCCGCAGCATGAGCCCCGAAACGATCGGCGCGCGCGGAAAACTGCGTCCGAAGTCGAACCACAAGTGCGGCGACATCACGATCCCGCACAGGAATGCGACGACAACAACAATGCGGAGCCAATACAGATCCGTGTAATCCGCGTTCATCTCTGGCTAAAAGTCAGGGGCGTTTTTGCGCTTCTTCGACCAATTTTCTGATCTCAGCCTGGGGTAATGAGCGGGCGAATGAAAGCGGAGTGTGGCCTTCTTTATCTTTGATGGTCACGTCAGCTCCGGCATTGAGAAGGATCTTGACGATCTCGATGCTTGGTTGATATCGAATGATTGCAGCCGCCAAAGGTGTTCGCCCATTCTGATCAGCCTCGTCAACTTTCGCGCCGCCAGCCAGCAACGCCGCGACAATTTCCGGATCGGAATAAGACGCAGCGTAGCTCAGTGCCGTTTGCCCGTTTGCTGTTCGTGCATTGATGGTTGCTTTCGCGGCTGTAGCCAGTAGCTTTCGCACTGCTGCAACATTGCCCATCTTCGCGGCGGCGAGGATCAAGGGGGTCTCTCCAAAGCCGTTGGTGCTATCAAGACTGGCTCCGGCAGCTAGCAGCGCGTCGAAGACTTCCGCATCTGGACCAGAGTCGCTCGACTTTGCATACATCAAAGCCGTGTTACCACTCTTATCTTGAATATTTACCGAAGCATGCGCCGCGAGCAGTAACTTTACCATCGTGGGGCGTGTTCTCTGCACGGCGCTAATCAGTGGCGTCTCTCCCTTTTCATTAACGACATCGACAGACGCGCCTGCTGCCAACAAGGCGGCGAAGAGTTCTTCTCGGCCCCAATCCACGACATATTGCACGGGCGTTAGTCCATTCTTGTCTTTCGTGTTGATAGTGGCGGCGGCGCCCGCTTGCAGCAGTCGCTGGGACACGTTCGTAGCGTTTCGTTGCGCGGCTAACAGCAAAGCTGTTTGACCTTCTATATCGACGACATTGACGTTTGCGCCGTTCTCGATGAGCAAATTCACCACTTCCAAATTAGCAGCAGAGCTGTATGCCGCATAGATCAGGGCCGATCGTCTGTACCCGTCGATCTCGTTAACCTTTGCTCCGGCGGCCAGCAGCCGTTTGACTGTTTGCGCCGCGCCACGCTCGGGCGTGTAGGAATCTCTCGTCGCGTACATCAAGACTGTTTGTCCCTGCTTGTCTTTTGCATCGACGGACGCTCCAGCATTGAGCAGGATCTCGAGTGTCTCGTTGGAGGCGCCTTTCGCGGCCAGCATCAACGGAGTTTCTCCGGCTTCGTCAGCTTCGATTGCGTTCGCGCCGTTTGCGAGCAGGACTTTGACAATGGGCAGGGTCGAATCTTTGTAACCGCCGGCAGCGAAGATGAATGCCGAGTGACCGGTGGTGTCCTTCGCATTGAGCGAACGCTTCGCGCCGGCGCTGAGCAGTAAGTTAAGCAGCTCGAATTGATTCTGACTGGCGGCCATCATGAGGGGGGTTAGTCCGGAGGCATCGGCTGCGTTGACGTCCGCGCCTGCTTTTATCAGCGCTTTGATCGTCTCGAGTGAGAGTGAGTGTGGAACGTGAAGAATCGCCTTGTTCAGGACTCTTCCTCGATACGAATTGAACGCATTAACATCGGATCCAGCAGCAAGTAGTTTGTCGATAATCTCGACTTGCAGTCGATTGGGACTGCGATTCACACCTTCGGCGAGGTAAATCAACAGCGCCTCGTGCGCGAGACTCGCCTTGTTTCTAACGTTTGCGCCAGCATTCAATAAAAGCTTGATCACTTCCGGATCGCCGGCGAACGTGGCCCAGGCGACTGCGGGCACACCTTTAGCGTCAGTCCAGTTGGCATTGGCTCCTTGTTGAAGCAGTTTCTCCACCGTGGCTTTGTCACCGCGTTTAATAGCCATCAGTAACTGGCGTTTGTTTGTATCAAGCTCTGCTGCTTTGATCTCGCGGGGTGTTGTCGGAATTCTCTGTAATGTGATCTTGATTGGTGGGACATTTGCAGAACCGGTTGATTCAGGGATATCCGGTAACTCATCAGTCAATCTCGCGAAGTAACGATTGTTAGGAATGTTTGATACGAGAACCGATTCGTAAGTCAAATAACCGGGTTTTGATATTTGCAAATTGTAGTGATGGATAGGCCACACACGAAAGGAATACTTGCCTGTCGTTCCGTCTTTCTCGGTTTTAAGATTGACCAGTTCCTTCCCGTCTGGTCCAGACACGCGCACATCGGCGCCACTTACGAGCGCACCGGTTGCGTCCGCGACTTCCACGAATAGATACGATTGTGGTGCCACTTCCTGCGCGTGTGCACTGCGCGAGAGTAAGAGCGCAAATAACAGAATACTTACGAGAGAAAAGGCGCTTCTGCCCATCGTGTGTTCTCAACTAACAAAGGACGAGCCGAGGATTGACTGGCGGGTTTGATGCAGAAAATTGCAGCTTGGGTGTTTGGCTTGTGGAACGTACTGTAGGGGCGGCCCTCCGTGGCCGCCCTTGGTTTGAAATCGTATTCGCCAAACTCGAGAACGTCATTCTTAGAAATATTGTGTGCCAGGCCGAGGG